>NZ_BCVQ01000052.1 GCF_001591825.1 Rossellomorea vietnamensis NBRC 101237 | reverse complement strand
AGAGAGGTTCTTTCAGGAACCTCTCTTTTTTTTGTATAAGTTCCTTCCCTTTTTCACAAGATAGGGGTACGTTAAAGGGGAGTTTTACACATGAGCAGCTTAAAAAGAATATTAGGTGACATTGATTTAACGAAAGATCTGACTTTGCTCCTGTTGATCGGGGGATTATACTCCTTGAGTATTGCCCTCTCGAACACATTTGTGAACATCTACTTATGGAAACAGTCAGGTGAATTCATTGATTTGGGTGTCTATAATTTAACCGTGGTCATCTTTCAGCCCCTGACATTTATTTTAGCTGGAAGGTTGGCAAAGAAAGTGGACCGGGTGATTGTATTACGCTTCGGTGTTATTTTTTTGGCTCTCTTTTACATATCCGTTTTGGCATTCGGAGAATCGGCAGAAGATTATCTTGTCGTGTTGGGAGCGTTACTAGGGATCGGCTATGGTTTCTACTGGTTAGCCTTCAATGTGTTGACGTTTGAAATCACAGAACCTGAAACAAGGGATTTCTTCAATGGCTTCCTCGGTACTCTGACGTCTGCCGGGGGGATGATCGGACCGATCCTCGCCGGTTTCATCATTTCAAGGTTTGCTTCCTTCAAGGGGTATACCATTGTATTCGGAATCTCTCTGTTTCTTTTTTTCCTCGCGGTTATTATGAGTTTCTTCCTTAAGAGGCGGCCGGCATCCGGACGCTATCTTTTCCTTAGGATTCTCGAGGAAAGAAAGCACAATCACAATTGGCGTTCCATCACCAATGCCCACTTTTTCCAGGGGTTGAGGGAAGGAACCTTCATCTTCATCATATCGGTGTTTGTATTCATCAGTACGGGAAGTGAATTTGCCATCGGAACCTTTGGATTAATCAACTCAGGCATTGCCTTTGTGGGCTATTATGTCGCTTCCAGGGTCATAAAGAAACAATTGAGGAAACGCGCCATCCTGCTAGGTGGTATCCTTCTTTATCTGGCCATATTCCTGATCGTATTTGATGTCACGTATACAAAATTATTGCTTTATGCAGGTGTCATTGCCATTGCCTATCCCATCTTGTTGGTTCCCTATATCTCTATGACATACGATGTGATCGGTACGGGATGGAACGCAGCTGAAATGAGGATCGAGTACATAGTCGTAAGGGAAATCTTCTTGAACCTGGGAAGGATCGTCTCAGTTCTTGCTTTCATTGTAGCCGTGACTTTCTTTAATCAGGAAGAGAGCATCCCGATACTTCTATTGATACTTGGGGCAGGACATACTCTGATTTACTTATTTGTACGGAAAGTTGTGCTGCCTTTATAAGGAACTTACTACAAAGAGAGGGAAAGATTTCCTCTCTTTACTTATGGCTAGATTATCCCTGACATTTTCTATAAAATAAGGGGAGGGTTAAGATGATTCTGTTCCCACCTTGTTTGCTATCCAACCAGGAACGAAACAAGGGCAGAGAGAGATTTTTACATAGAGGAAGGGCTGGAAGACTTGAAAAAAAATAAGAGAAAAAGAAAGACGCATGTTCCCGTCAGGATGAATCTGCTGTTTTTTGCTGTGTTCTTATTATTTTCCCTTCTTGTACTTAGACTTGGACTTGTTCAGATCGTGAATGGGGAAAGCTATAAAAAAGAAGTGGAAAGAACTGAAGACGTCGTGGTCAATACTGGTGTGCCACGCGGGAAAATGTATGACCGATATGGGAATGTGATCGTCGACAATATTCCGCTTAATGCCATTACGTATACACGGGCAAATAATACGAAGATCGATGAAATGATCGAAGTCGCTTCCAGGCTATCCCGGTTCATCGAAAAAGATACTGGGGACGTGACAGAGCGTGACAAAAAGGATTATTGGATCATCAAGCATCCTGAAGCAGCCGATGCAAAAGTTTCGGACGGGGAAATCAAAAAGCTCCAAAGCAATGAAGAACTGTCTGAAGATGACGTGAATAAAAAAGTGTATCAGATGAGACTCGACCGGATTACCGAGAAAGAACTGGATTCCCTCACTGAAAATGACCTTGAAATCATCGCCATTTATCGTGAGTTCTCCAGTGGCTATGCGCTGAATCCGCAGATTGTGAAGAATGAAGGAGTCACTCCGGAGGAATTCGCAACGGTCAGTGAGCATCTGAGTGAACTTCCAGGTGTCAACACGACGACAGATTGGAAGCGTTCCTACGTATTTGATGATACGTTACGGACGATTTTGGGGAACGTGTCCTCTTCAAGGGAAGGATTGCCGAAGAATTTAGTGGATTCCTATTTAGCTCAGGATTATAACCGGAATGATCGCGTAGGTAAGAGCTATGTAGAACTTGAATATGAAGATGTCCTCCAAGGACAAAAGGAACAGATCAAGAACGTAACCAAAGGCGGAAGTGTGCTCGAGTCCGTCCTTGTTCAACAAGGACAGAGAGGTAAGGATATCGTCCTTACCATCGATATGGAACTTCAGCGGGAAGTCGAAAAAATAATCGAAGAAGAATTAAGCAAACAGATTGTCCACCGGGCCGCATCTCCAGATCTGGACCGGGCATATGTGGTCATGATTGACCCGAATACCGGGGAGATCCTGGCCATGGCAGGTAAACAATATGTCAAGAACCCTGAAACAGGCAAGTACGAAATGCGGGATGCTGCACTTGGGACCTTTACATCTTCCTATGAAGTAGGTTCTGTTGTGAAGGGCGCTACGGTATTGACAGGATATATGACCGGTAAATTGACACCGGGTGAGGTTTTGATTGATGAACCGTTGAGAATCAAAGGGACTAATCCGAAAACATCCTGGTTCAATAAATACCAGCAAATCCCGATGACCGATTTATATGCACTGGAGAAGTCTTCCAACGCCTACATGTGGAAGGTTGCCTTGAAAATTGCCGGGGGCCGGTATGTACCGAATGAGCCGATTGTGAACAACCCGGCAGCGTTCGACGTGTTCAGGAATCACTACGCTCAATTTGGTTTAGGTGTCCCGACAGGCATCGACCTGCCCGGTGAATCGGCCGGTCTTACAGGAACCAAGACAGATCCCGGTTTCTTACTTGACCTCGCGATCGGTCAGTTTGATACGTACACCACCATGCAGCTGGCCCAATATGTTTCTACCATCGCGAACGATGGTTACCGTGTACAGCCACATATTATGAAGGAAATAAGGGAACCGACCAATGAAAAGGAAAACCTCGGTCCCATCCTGTTCGAGAAAGAGACGAATGTACTGAATCGAATCGATGCGACGCAGGAACAGATCGCACATGTCCAAAAAGGTTTCTACCGTGTTTATCATAACCCTGAAGGAACGGGTTACTTATTTCATGACGCACCGTATAATGCAGCGGGTAAATCCGGAACAGCCGAGACGTATATTGACGGGGAACTGAGTTATAACACCACATTGATCGGATATGCGCCTTACGATAATCCTGAGGTGGCATATGCGACTGTGGTTCCCGCGTCTCATATCCAGGCAAGCGGCGTCGCCGATCCATATGTGAATAAGTACATTTCCAGACGGGTAATGGATAAGTACTTTGAATTAAAGAAGAAACGTGCCGAAGAAGAGAAAGATCCAACTTCCGTAAACAAGAAAGTCGAGAATGCGGATGAGGCAGAAGAGCAAATGCAGAGGGAAAGAGAACAGAATAACTAATGTAACAAGCTGATTCATGGGAAAATGATGCCAGGAATCAGCTTTTTTTTGTGTGAATCATAACATTAATCAATGAATGGGTATCATACATTCATGAAAAAAAGACATTCCATTAGAACGTACATAATTTATCAAATATTGCTCAATACTAGTGTTAATAAGGGTTTAAAGCATTTATGAACCGCGGAATCATAAAAAAGATGTCGAATTTACAAAACCTTTACAATCGATTAAAACACCATTAACACTCATCTATTAATCTAGTACTCGTAGGACAAAACAACCAATATTCTAGGGGGAATTAAAGAATGAAGAACTTCAAGAAATACGGTCTGCTTTTAATCATCGCAACGCTCGTGGCATTTGCCGCTGCATGTGGGAATGGAAGCAGCACAGATGAAAATGCTGGAGACGATAAAAAAGGTTCAGAAACGTCTGGTTCAATCGTAGTTTCAGGTTCTTCTGCAATGCAACCACTTGTTGCAGCAGCAGCTGAAGAATTCATGGCAGAAAATCCCGACGCAGACATCCAAGTGAATGCTGGAGGATCTGGTACAGGATTATCCCAAGTTTCTGAAGGATCCGTTCAAATCGGTAACTCGGACGTATTCGCTGAAGAAAAAGAAGGAATCCCGGCGGACGAGTTAGTTGACCATAAAGTAGCGGTTGTAGGTATGACGGCTGCAGTTAATCCTAATGTTGGTATTGATGACATTTCAAAAGAAGATCTTAAAAAAGTATTCACAGGTGAAATCAAGAACTGGAAAGAGCTTGGTGGTAAAGATCAAAAAATCACGCTTGTAAACCGTCCTGATTCTTCTGGTACTCGCGCTACATTCGTGAAATTCGGTCTTGATGGAGAGACTCCTGCTGAAGGAATCACGGAAGACTCTTCAAACACTGTAAAGAAAATCATCAACGAAACTGATGGAGCAATTGGTTACCTTGCTTTCTCTTACTTCACAGATGACAGTGTAACTCCATTAGCAATCGATGGTGTTAAAGCAACTGACGAAAACGTACAAAAAGGTGATTTCCCAATCTGGGCATATGAACACTCTTACACTAAAGGTGAGCCTGATGGTCTAGCTAAAACGTTCCTTGATTACATGATGAGTGAAGATGTTCAAACTGGTTTATTGAAAGATCAAGGTTACATCGCTTCTACAAAGATGGAAGTAGAGCGTGACGCTGAAGGAAAACAAACAAAGAAGTAAAAGGTGAATCAATTAAATAAATTGATAGGGTAGATGCTCGAGGGCATTTACCCTATTATCTCGTATTTAGGGGTGTTTATGGATATGGAAAACAAGCTACCTGCCTCAAAGAGGCTGATCAAAAGCAATAGATCTTGGATGAACGGTGAATTTAAGGGAAGGTTCTTAGTGACATTAAGCGCAGTCATCATGATTGCCGCAACAATTTCCATCACCATTTTCTTAACTTCAAAAGGGTTGCAATCATTTATCAAAAATGGTGTAAGTCCAATTGAGTTCTTAACCAGTCCAGATTGGAGTCCTACAGGAGAAAACCCGATGTATGGCGCTTTGCCTTTCATTTTCGGATCATTTGCTGTTACGATTCTTTCTGCTTTAATTGCAGCACCGCTCGGAATCGGAGCGGCGATCTTTATGACGGACATCGCACCGTCATGGGGAAGGAAAATCATGCAGCCGATTGTAGAACTCCTTGTAGGGATTCCTTCCGTTGTTTATGGATTTATAGGACTTACAGTATTGGTTCCATTCATTCGTAACCATACATCCGGTATCGGATTTTCATTATTAGCCGGAATGATTGTATTATCCGTGATGATCCTTCCTACCATCACAACCATTGCCACTGATGCCATGAGCTCTTTGCCAAAAAGCCTGCGCGATGGATCATATGCATTAGGGGCAACAAGATGGCAAACGATTAGAAAAGTATTAATCCCGGCAGCATTGCCAACTTTATTGACAGCAGTCGTACTCGGTATGGCGAGAGCATTTGGTGAAGCACTAGCTGTTCAAATGGTCATAGGAAATACAAGAGATCTTCCTCAAAGTATAGTAGATGCGTCGGCTACGTTGACCACGATCATAACGCTGAATATGGGACATACCACTTATGGAAGCGTGGAGAATAACACACTATGGTCGATGGGTCTTATCCTATTAATCATGTCCTTCGTATTTATCTTATTAATCCGCTACTTATCATCGAGGAGGAAAGTCTAATGAATAGTAAAAGAGCAGACAAGATCGCCACTGGCGTGTTCATTGGAATCGCAACAGTCATTATCGCCCTTTTAGTGGCTCTATTCTCATATATTCTGGTGAAGGGTTTACCATATGTAACGTGGGACTTCCTTACAACCCCATCCAGTGCAGTCCGTGCCGGAGGAGGGATCCGGGATCAATTATTTAATTCATTCTATATCCTGATCATCACGATGATTATTACGGTGCCTCTTGGTGTCGGCGGAGGCATCTATATGGCTGAATACGCCAAGCCTGGCAAGATCACGAATACCATCCGTTCTTGTATCGAAGTACTGGCCTCATTACCATCTATCGTCATTGGAATGTTTGGACTATTGGTGTTCGTAAATACAACGGGTTGGGGATATACCATTATAGGTGGAGCCCTGGCACTTACGGTCTTTAATCTTCCTGTATTGGTTCGTGTTAGTGAAGATGCCATCAGAAGCGTACCGCGTGAGTTGAAAGAAGCGAGCCTTGCTCTTGGGATCACCAATTGGCACACCGTTAAAACCGTGCTCATCCCGGGTGCATTCCCATCTATCCTGACAGGAGCGATCCTTGCATCGGGTCGTGTATTCGGTGAGGCTGCTGCTCTATTATTCACAGCCGGCCTGTCGACTCCCAGATTGAATTATATGGATTGGAATCCAGTTTCCCCTACGTCACCTTTGAATCTTTTCAGACCGGCGGAAACACTGGCTGTTCACATTTGGTCAGTCAACACACAAGGATTGATTCCCGACGTAGACGAAAAAGCAGCAGGAGCCTCAGCGGTCTTGATTCTTTCAGTGTTGATCTTTAATCTGGGTGCACGTTTCATCGGAAGCTACATTCATAATAAAATGACAGCGACAAAATAATAGAAGGTGTGATAGTACATGTCGGTTCAATTAGAAACGAAACAGAAGCGCTCTTCAAGAGTGGCGGATGAAATCAAAAAAGAGACCATCATCGATGTTCAGAATTTAGATTTCTATTACGGGGATAATCACGCCGTTAAAAATATTAATATGGAAATCGAAAAAAATGCTGTAACAGCTTTGATCGGCCCTTCCGGTTGTGGGAAATCAACCTTCTTAAGAACGGTTAACCGTATGAATGACCTGGTCCCGATCGCCCGTGCAGAGGGGAAGATCATGTATGAAGATGTGAATCTTCTAGGTAAGGACATTGATGTAGTAGCCCTTCGCAAAGAAATCGGGATGGTTTTTCAGAAGCCGAATCCATTCAGTAAATCCATATACGAAAATATTGTTCATGCATTGAAATTCTCTGGAATCAAAAAGAAGAGTGTCTTGAATGATCTGGTAGAGGAAAGTTTGACCAAAGCAGCACTATGGGATGAAGTTAAAGACCGCCTCCATACTTCGGCACTCGCATTATCCGGTGGACAGCAGCAGCGTTTATGTATTGCAAGGACGATTGCTATGAAACCGACTGTCATGTTATTGGATGAGCCAAGCTCAGCACTTGATCCAATTTCAAATGCAAAAATTGAAGAATTGATCACCGATTTAAAGAAAGAGTACACGATTGTCATTGTGACCCATAATATGGGGCAGGCATCCCGTGTTTCTGATAAAACGGCATTCTTTTATAATGGTGATTTAGTGGAATTCGACCAAACCGAAAAGATTTTCACCAATCCATCAGAAAAAAGGACGGAAGACTATATTTCAGGGCGTTTCAGTTGATCATTTAGTTGGAGGGGTTTCGCGTGTCAGTAGCTACAACGCAAAAAACGGCATTTAATGTAAACGACTTAAATTTATGGTATGGAAATAACTATGCGTTAAAAAACATTACATTTCCTATTTATGATAAAGAGGTCACAGCGATCATCGGACCATCCGGATGCGGAAAATCGACATTCGTGAAAACATTGAACTTAATGAATCGTTCGGTCCCTGGGATTAAAATGTCCGGAGAAATCAATTTTGACGGGACGAATATCCTTTCAGACAAGGTTGATTTAGTTGAATTGAGAAAAAAAGTGGGGATGGTGTTCCAAAAAGGAAATCCATTTCCGCAAAGCATTTATAACAATATTACGTTCGGTCCGAAAGTGCATGGAGTCAAAAAGAAGAAAGAGCTTGATGAAATAGTGGAATCCACTTTAAAGAGTGTTGCATTATGGGACGAAGTAAAGGATCGATTAGATGCCCCGGCCATGGGTCTTTCAGGTGGTCAACAGCAGCGTCTGTGTATTGCCAGGGCACTTGCGACAAAGCCTGAAATCCTTTTGATGGACGAACCGACATCGGCTCTCGATCCCATCTCCACTGTCAAAATCGAAGAGCTGATTGGTGAGCTCAAGAAACAATATACGATTGTCATTGTGACTCATAATATGCAGCAGGCAGCAAGGGTTTCTGATAAAACAGCCTTTTTCCTATTAGGGGACTTGATTGAGCTGGACGAAACGGATAAAATATTTTCTAATCCCAGTGACAAACGAACGGAAGACTATGTATCGGGTCGATTTGGATAAAGTGCACGTTAAGAGAAAAAGGTTCTTCATCATCACTTAGCAAAGGGGAATAAGTATGGCGATAAGAAGAAATTTCGATAACAATTTAAAAGAGTTAAAAGACAAGCTTTTTGATATGGCTGATCTTGCCAAAGTGTCTTTAAAAGAGTCCGTGATTGCCTTGAAGACCCAGGACATTGAAAAAGCAGAGGAAATCATCAAAAAAGATCATCTCATCAATCAATATGATAACGAAATCAATAATCTTGCGATCATTCTCATTGCAAAGGAATCTCCTGTAGCAACGGACTTACGGAAAATCATCTCTGCATTAAGGATCTGTTCGGAAATTGAACGGATCGGGGATATGGCTACGAATATCGCGAAATCAACCCTTCATATTGGAAACCAGAAGTTGATCAAGCCGATTGAAGAAATTCCGAGAATGCTCTCGATTGCTGAAGAAATGCTCGAAGAAGCGCTAACCGCTTTTTACAGCGAGGATGCTTCCCTTGCGAAAAAAGTGGCGGATCGTGATGATGAAGTCGACGAGTTATATGGTAAATTAGTAAAAGAACTCATGACCTACATTCCGAATTATCCGAATGAAATCAGTCAGATCACCCAGTTGGCGTTTACGTGCAGATACATTGAACGCGTAGCGGATCACGTGACGAATATTTGTGAAAATGTCATTTTCTTAGTGACCGGTGAACGGTTTGATCTGAATAACTAAATGAAAAGTGTTCCTTCTGCTGAAGGGACGCTTTTTTTGCATTCTTGGATGATGTGCGTGATTTGTAAAGATTATATTAAGATAACAGTGAAAGTATAGAAAATATGGGTATTTTGGTACATATTCATAATAGACACAAAGTTATACATACAGGAGGACACAATGTCGAAAAAATCGTTTCCCTTTATGAAATATGTACCCCATATCAGAAAAATCCGTATCCTATCCAAGATGTCTTATCAACACTCTATCAAGAATAAACTTGTTTATACGTTTCTGCTTAATGCCGTACTGTTCATTTCATGTGTAGGCTTGGCCATATTCTGCATGAACGATCTGATGAAGGACATGAGATTCATGAAAGATACAGGTGAGCATTCTGTTCAAATCACGGAATTGAGCAGGCTCATTAATGCAAAAGATATACGGATTGCCGATTACATTACCTTTTTGAATGAGGAGGATGTGAAAGAGTACAGGAAACTGAGAGCGGAACTGAATGGCATGACCGATGAGACCATGAATGGACTGGGTAAAAAAGACCGGGAACTCCTTCAAAGATTTTCTGAAAATAACAAAACCATCGATGAACTATTTATTAAAGAAATTGCACCTGCAGTCGTTCGTTTAGACGAAGCCATTTATACAGATGCCAGAATGAAAATAAGTGTTCTGAGGGATCAAAACAATACATTATTAATGCAAGTAAGGGAACGGACCCTCCATAAACAGAATACAGTCTTGCAATCAACCGAAAATAATATGAACACACTCTTTTTCTTGTTGATCGGTTTTGTGATAAGTTCAATCGTCAAAAGCTTCTTCATTGTAAACCTCGTATCGAACAAGATTAATAAAAGTATCGATAAAATTCTTTCGGTGACAAAAGCCGTGGCGAAGGGAGACTTAACCCATTCCGTTCCTCCGACGGGGAGAAAGGATGAAATAGGTCAGTTGAATTCTTCCATCAGATATATGGTGGAGCGCTTGCGGGAGCTGGTCATAGGGATCAAAGACAGTTCCCACACCGTACAAAGCAACAGCCGGCATATCAAATCCCTTGCAGATTCTATAAATGCCTCCAGTCACCAGGTAGGAGATTCCATGGCACGGTTATCCGGGAGTTCTGAAGAACAAGTCGCGGCTGCTGAACAGCTGAACAATCAGTACCAAACATTCAATGATGGGGTCCTTCAAGTAGAAACGAATGGTCTTTCCCTGTCAGAACTCTCATCGCATATGCAGGGAGTCACGGTAGAAGGAATCGCATCCATGAATTCTACGACAAACCAGATCGAAATGGTGTATGGGAAAATAAAAAAAACGCATGATCTTCTGGATCGATTAGAGGAAAGCGCAATCGATATCAGCAACCTGACAAAGAGCATCAAGAAAATTGCCGATCAAACGAATCTGCTCTCCCTTAACGCTTCGATTGAGGCGGCCAGGGCCGGAGAAGCAGGTAAAGGGTTTTCAGTTGTTGCAAACGAAGTCAGGAAGCTGGCACAAGATGTAGACGCCTCGTTGATTGAAATGAATGAGAGTGTATTAAATGTTCAACATATATCCAAGGAAGTATCCAGTTCATTAAAAGACGGGTATAAAGAGCTTAGTACCGGTAAGGAATATATCCGTACAACAGGTGAACATTTCAATGAAATGAAAAAACAGGCCTCTGGTATGGATCACAATATCACGGAAATATCAGGAAGCCTGAAGATGTTAAAGGAATATATGCACCATATTCAGGGAGCATTCCAAAGCGTTTCAGCTGTAGGGAAAGAGTTCAATGACGGAACGATCACCATCAATTCCTCCATCCAGGAACAAAATGGCTTAATTGAAACCCTATATGGCCAATCAGATGACCTGACCCAAAAGGCAAACCAACTCTCTGATCTCGTGAAAACATTCAGAATGTAAAAGAAACGGCTTACTCCTTGAGTAAGCCGTTCTTGTAATCCTGCTATGAGTCCTGAATGATAGAGAGGACTTCTTGTTTGGACAGGGTGGATTGTTTTGTGATCTGTTCCACTTTTACCCCCTGCTTATAAAGGGAAATCACTTGATTCTTAATGATTTCGTTAATGGGACTCTTATGAAAGTTCATATCCCCATCCAACATGAGCTCTTCTTCCAAAACGCTTATTCTCTTCTTCAATTTATAATGCTCCTGCAGGACATTCATCGATAACTCTTCCATGTCTTTTTCAATATCGCGATACCGATCCCGTTGAAAAAACGAAATGACAAGTAATAGGATAGAGAAGCTTACTAATCCAATGAATAGGTAAGTCACTTTATCACCCCAAGATGTATTCTTCTCCTTTATTTATAGCACAGATCATGTTCCAACTCTATATGATACGTGGATAAATGTGAGGGATATCCCAATATTTTGTCGAATGTCGTGGAGAGATTTCCCAAGAAAAATGTCGTTATGGAAATGTAATCGCTTTATTATCATTTCAGCATACTAATTCATAAAAAAAATGCATGTTGAATCCTATTGCCATCATGTGTAACAAGATACGACAAAATGCGTTTATTGTAGGTTTTTCAATACGGTGTTACGATGAATTTAAGATTAATTGTCATAGTATTTAGATCCAATTCATATAATAAATGTTTCGGTTTAGGAGGAATGGTTTTGATAACAGAAATAATCAAGTTAAAGGAACAAGGTGTGTCATTCAGGAAAATTGCCAAAGAACTGAATACAACTGTGGGTAAGGTTCAGTATCAATGGGTGAAGTACCAGAAAGCATTGGAGAATGGTCCGGAACCGGCAGATGTTGAAATGATAAAACCCGAAGCATCGAAGAAACGTGTAGGAAGAGCTGCATTTGGCAGGAAGATGCCTAAGCGCAGATCAAAAAATCCGAAAGCGACGGAGTTATCTATTACGTTTTCAACTTCTTCAAGAATCTATTGTTATTGGAACATTTCCCATGAATGGATCCGGCATGTGAAGAGTCATTTTAAGATGAACTCCGACCCACAGCCATATGTTCTTCGATTATATGATATTACCTCTATTTCTTTTAATGGTCATAATCAGCATCACTATTCGGATTCATATGTACCCTTTACAGAAACTGATTGGTTTGTGAACGGATTGAAGGAAAATCGAAGCTACTGCATGGAGATCGGTTTGCGCCTGCCATCAGGGGACTTTGTTGCCTTCACTCGTTCCAATGTCATTCATACACCAAGAACCTCTCATCATCAGGAGGCGCATAGTATGAAAGAGTTGATGGAATACGAGCAGGGGTTAATCAGGGAACCAAAATGGGTTGAGCATGTCAGCACATATTCGTATTATGTCATGAATGGGGAGGAAAAGGCATGAAGGCTCTTTCAGAAATCATCGTGTATCCAACATGTAATGAATGTTCATTTTCTCAAGTGTTTGAACGGGAAGATATGCTTACTGCATTACTCATAGAGAATGGTGAATTGATCGATTTCCTTGATCGGAATGAAGGTAGTTCCATTCCTGTCGTATTGAATCCCCTCCTTTTCTCCCTTTTTATGAGCGAAGAGTTTAAAGAGAGGGCGAACGCCATCATTCAAGGCCACCTCCTGCAAGCAGACTCTCATGATAAACAGAAGTGGCAGCTCATCTATTCACAGTGGTCCACTTATGATATGAATCTCGTACAAGCCTACAAACATCTCGCAGTGGAAGGGAAGGCAACCGTCATCCCCACGGCGTTAAGCCCGTTCCCATTAACCCATTACCGGACTCCAAGAGCCATCGAATCCCAGGTCCGGATGAGTACGTTATTATTCAAACAATATTTCCAAATGATCCCTAAATCGTTCTGGTTACCTCAAGCCGCATATGTACCGGGGATTGATCTTTATCTCACTCAGCAAGGCATCGAGTATACATTCATTTCTTCTTTTTCCTATGAACATAGTGAAAAGGAACAGCACAGAGGGGTCAGCAGGACGCCGAGAGGGTTGAAGCTTATTCCTGTTAGGGAGGGCATCGACGCCCTGGAGGAAGGCAATACACTTTCAATCGTCTTTGTAAAGTCGCTATCAGACTATGATGCATTAATGAAACTGGATAGAGGAGATGACCGTCATACAATGGAAGCCATGATGGAAGAACCTACCGCTCTTTCAAGGGTCGGCTTCGGGTATCTTGGAATGGAGAAACAGGTACCGATCATGACCGATTCAGCCATTCGGAATATCCGTGTGGTCCATCGCATGGAAGAGCAGCTGGAAAATATGGTGGCGCTGTCAGAAGAAACAGAGTGGACCTTTCAGATTATAAGGGAATGGATCTCTAGCATAGAAGGTTTTAAAGATGACAATGGAATATCCACGGTCCATTTCGACCGGTTGCTTCAACAAGTCATGGATGGGCACAAGGATGGACATCTCCTTCTTCATCGGAAGAGAATGATGCCTTTTCCATCTGACGAAATCCTTGAGAAACTCTCCATTGGAATGAAGGGAGACGTGGAAGAGAAGCATGATTCCGTACTGATCCTTTCCTGGGAGTATCCACCGAATATCGTGGGTGGATTATCGAGACATGTGTATGACTTAGCCAACAATCTTGTGAAAAAGGGAAAGCATGTGCATGTTCTTACCACCATGGCCAATGATGCCCTTCCCCTTGAGAAAATGGAAGGTGTCACAATTCATCGGGTGCATCCTTTGCATCCATATGAAGAAGATTTCTTTAAGTGGGTATTCGATTTGAATCAGTCCTTCATTCAGTACGCCCATGACCTGATACGAGATGAACGAATCACCCATATCCATGCACATGATTGGATCGTATCGACATCAGCGATGAAGCTGAAAGACTATTATGCCCTTCCACTTATTACTACGATCCATGCTACTGAACATGGCAGGAATCAAGGGATTTATACGGATTTGCAACACAAGATCCACGGGGAAGAGCAGCTTCTCATCGGAGCATCCGATCATCTCATCGTCTGCAGTGAGCATATGAAGGACGAAATCAAGAGCTTATTCACGATAGAAGCACCAATTGCCGTCATACCGAATGGTGTGGAACTGGAGAAACTGGATCAGTCTTCTCCGTACACCCTTTCCAAACCATCGAAGCCGTACTTTTTTTCAATCGGAAGGATGGTCCATGAGAAAGGGTTTGAGACGATCATCCGTGTAGCTTCACGGTTAAAGAGTGCTGGGTATGACATCTCCTTTGTCATAGCAGGGAAGGGTCCGATGCTCGAGCAATACCGAAAGGCTGTGATCGAGGAGGAACTCTCGGATAGCGTCTCATTCGTCGGATACGTCTCGGATAGGGAACGGAATGATTATTTGAAAAATTGTCTAGCCGTCATCTTCCCGAGTTTGTACGAACCGTTCGGGATCGTTGCCCTGGAGGCGATGGCCTTCCGGAAAGGCGTGGTCGCTTCGAATACAGGTGGGCTTAAGTCCATTGTGAAACATGAACAAACCGGATTATTATTTGAACCAAATCAGGAACATAGTCTCTATACTCAATTGATTTCATTAATTGAAAATCCGCGGAAATCCGAACAACTGGGTGAACTGGGCTTTAAAATGGCTCAGTCCATGTTCAGCTGGGACCGGATCGCAGACCAGACCATTCATGTATATGATGATGTGCTCCTTCAATCAAAAGTGGAGGGTATAAAAAGATGAAGGCGGTTATATTGGCAGGTGGAGAAGGCAGGCGATTAAGGCCATATACGATGTCCGTTGCGAAGCCCATGGTCCCGATTCTGAATAAGCCAATACTTGAATATAGCATTAACCTCCTGAGTTCTTATGGAATAAAAGATATATTGATTACGACTTGTTATAAAAGTGAAACCATTAAAGATTACTTTGGAGACGGGAAACGGTTCAATGTGAATATCACGTATCTTGAAGAAAGATCCCCACTCGGGACAGCAGGCGGCATATTCCTAGCGCGACACAGGCTTCGAGAACCGTTCCTTGTTCTTAGCGGGGATGCGTTTACCAATATTCCCATTGACAAGGTCATTGAGTTCCATTATGAGAAAAGAGCGGTCATGACCGTCGTCTCAAAGGAAGTGGAGAATCCAAAGGAATACGGAATCTGTCATACGGACGAAACCCGCAAATTAGTCGATTTTATCGAAAAGCCCGAAGAGTGGGTGGGCAATGAAGTCAATACAGGTGTTTATATGCTTGATCCACGGCTTTTGGACCGCTATGCCCACATTGGGGCCAAAGATTTCGGGCAGGATTTCATTCCCCGTCTCCTGTTGAATAATGAAGAAGTATACGTATTCAAGACGAGTGCTTATTGGAGAGATATCGGTAGCCCGGAAGAATATAAGTGTGCAAGGGACGATCTTATGAGGGGACATTTCTCCCCTCCCTCTTTTAAGAAAGGCTTCCATCATTCGAAGGGATTGATGGAGCCTTTCATTACCCGACTGCAGGTAGCCTGTCCAAATGGGAAGAAACCGATGGTCCTTGCAAAACTGCTTGAGACGGTTCCATCTTCCTCCAATCAGAAAGAGATTGTATTCGACCACAGGGATGGGGGCCGAACGAAAATCATAAGTGATCCAAAGAGAGGATTCATCATCTATTCCAATGCGGACAGAAGGAATCTGGCAAGGGAGTTTGCAAGATATTACGGAAAAAAAATAAAAATCTGGCAAAAGGTGTAGAGGCTAATGAGGGAGAACCGGAATCGAACGTTTCATATTCAAGGAATAGCCTGGAACAAGAGAAATGAGTATACTCCTATTCACTCTGACAAGTGCTCCTCCCTTACGGATATTAACGTAAGGGTGAAAGAAGAAGCTGAGGGGTGGGGGGACTCCTATGTATTCGAAATGGAGAATATGTCGAAAGAAACCCGCCGTCTGAAAGTTTTCTTTCTCATCGAGTGGCTCGCCTGCAAAGAAGATGGAGTGGGGGTCCTGTCCCTTTCGAAGGATACATTCTGGAATTACAGCGGTAGACGGGTTGCCATCACCAATATTGTTTCCTGTGCCGAATCTGTCAAGAAAACCATCTATCCCCTTAATCTGAAGGGGCTTAAACTTTGGAAGAAATCCTTAAGCAAAGGTAGCTTATACTACTATCCCATAACAAATGGCCTCAATATGATGGTGTATATGCTGGATTTCTCTTTCAAGCCATTTGAAGTGAAACAGGGGAAAGTATATGCGATTGAAGGTGAGATGGAAGAAGAGGTTGCAAATTTAAGTGATAGAATTAAAAACGGACTAGCATTTCCCGGTGAAAAGTGATATTATATAAAAGTCGTATGAATAGTAGAAGATGTATATGTTTGGAGGGAAATTATAATGCGTGTAAACATTACTTTGGCTTGCACAGAAACTGGTGAGCGTAACTATATTACTACTAAGAACAAGCGTAACAACCCAGACCGTTTAGAGCTAAAAAAATATTGCCCGAAATTAAAGCGTGTGACTCTTCACCGCGAAACGAAATAAGCAGCCGGATTTTATCCGCTGCTTTTTTTTATGCTTTATTAGGTTCTAGAGCAATGACTTTTCCGAAAAGTGGTGGACTGGCTGTCGCATTTAGGCTGGAAATCCATTAAAATAATTTCAGGATCGTAAGCATGGAGGGATCATATGTCTAAAAAGGAAATGCGGAAATCTCAGCTGCAAATATTACAATCCATTGGCCATCTTGCATTTCAACAAAAATGTTTTGAAATAGAACAACGTCTTTTTGATTCTCCCGAGTGGAAGCAAAGCAGTACGGTTTCGATCACCATTTCAAGGCCTCCGGAACTCGATACTTGGAATATCATTAAGAGGGGCTGGGAAGAAGGGAAGACAATGGTCGCGCCAAAGTGCCTGCCAGAGGACCGACGGTTGATTTTTTATAAACTGAATGATTTTCATCAGTTGGAACAATCATATTTCAATTTGTTTGAACCGGACCCCGCGAAGTCCGTCGCTGTACATAACGAATCGATTGAATTGATGATTGTCCCTGGGTTATCTTATACAAACGCGGGTTTCCGTCTTGGGTTTGGCGGGGGATATTATGATCGGCTGCTTTCAGCCTTTTCAGGAATGACGATGTCACTTGCCTTCGAAGAGCAGATGGTCGAATCATTGCCGATTGAATCCTTTGATATGCAGGTATCAACCATCCTGACGGAATTGAGACGGATCGATTGTGAAGATTGAGTTATTCCTGCTTCTTCTCTTTATCCTTGCCATCGCGATTGCAGGATGGAGAACAAAGAATTTAAGTAGATCAGGGGCTTGGATGGCGGTGTTGATCGGGCTTGTCATTGGGTTTGCCTATGGTTTCCGGGGCTTATTTGTATTGGGGGCTTTCTTCCTTTCTTCAAGTATTTGGTCTCATCTATTCAAGAAGGACAAGATCGGGATAGAGGACCGGCTTGCTAAGACGTCCACACGGGATTGGCAGCAAGTATTGGCCAACGGCGGTCCTGCAGCATTTTTCGCCATGTTGTTCAGCTTGACTGGGGAAAGCGTATGGACATTTGCTTTTGTTGCATCGATTGCAGGGGCAAATTCGGATACTTGGGCTTCTGAAATCGGTCCCCTGAGTCGGAAACATCCTTATTCCATAAGGTCATTCGAGAGAGTTCCAAAAGGTACATCGGGAGCCGTTTCACTTATCGGTACGATCGCGGCGGTCATGGGTGCAGCCTTTATCGCACTGACAGCCCTGGTCATGCTGGAGGCTATGGATGCTACGCTTTTTCTATTGATCACACTTTCCGGGTTTCTTGGAAATCTCCTGGATACATGCTTGGGGGCATATGTACAATTGGATTACAGGTGCCGGGTGTGCGGGTTACAGACGGAATCGACTGTCCACTGCGGACAGCAAACCGAAAGGACGAAGGGCTACTGGATGAACAATGAACTTGTCAATGCCCTTTCAAGCGTAATGTCCGGAGTGATCCTGCTTCTCCTCTATTGGTAGCAGGCAAAAAAATCCCAGGTTTAGATAAATTTATGGGATAAGCTAATCGGTTATGATCCAAACTATAAGCAGGAGGGATCATGATGAACGGATGGACAAAATGGTTAGTGCTCGGAGGTTTGGTTCTTTTTCTGGTTCCGAATCGATATCGTTTGTTAAACCTGTTATTAGGGAATTTTCTACTACGCAAATTTGCCGTAAGAGCGGCCATGGGAATACCCGGTATACGCTCGAAATTCATTCAGGGCGCATTCCGCTCTTGACCAAACAAAAAAAGACTGCAGGAGGGCCATACCCCATTCCTGCAGCCTTTTTTGTTTACACATCAAAAACAGGTTCGGTATAGTAGGGAGAGACGCGTTTATTTGATGTCGGTAGGTTAAAAGAGTAAAAAGAAAGTAGTGGATGATGTGGATTTACGTTATCATTATTTATTTTGGAAAGTAGCCCACTATTTAGTGGAATATAAACACTATCGGATCCTGAATATTTCCCCCGACCAGGATGAAATATGGTTGGAGAATTCAGGCATGAAAGAAGGAAATATCGTCCGGATCGTTCGAAAGGACCTCGATTGGGGTAACTGGGTCAAGAGGGATCTGGAATTGACCTCCATGAATGGAGAAAAAATCAGGAAAACCCTGAGGAAAAGGCAGCTTCACATCAAGAATCTCTACATATCTACTTATCCACCCGTCGATGGGGATCCAGGTCTATTCCTCGACCCGGTGAATCGTCATAAAACGACCATTCAGCCCATTCTCCTTGATGGAGATGAAAGTGTGGAAAAGCTTAAAGCCCATCCACTATTCCATGATGGAGAATGGGTTCTCCCCCCTGAAGTGTTGGAGGCGAATGTGGATTGGATCAAAAATATGACCATGACGTCTTCCTCCAGGCAAATTCAGAAAGAGAGACAGCTATTTGAGAGAGGGAAACCGTTTTTCACTTATCTCTTTATTGCCGTTCAAGTGATCATGTTCCTCATTCTTGAAATGAATGGAGGGAGTAAGGACCCGGAGACGCTCATTCAATTCGGTGCAAAATATAACCCCCTCATGATTGAAGGGGAATGGTGGCGCCTCGTCACGCCCATCTTCCTGCATATAGGATTACTGCATCTCTTAATGAACACACTGGCCCTTTATTATCTCGGAATGGCAGTGGAGAAAATGTTCGGCAGGCTTCGGTTCGTGCTCATTTATATGCTGTCGGGAGTCGCTGGCACCCTTGCAAGCTTCCTGTTTACATCCAATCTTTCAGCAGGGGCCAGTGGGGCGATTTTCGGCTGTTTCGGCGCCCTCCTGTACTTTGGGGTATTACATCCGAACGTTTTCTTCCGCACCATGGGCACCAATATCATTGCGGTCATCTTATTGAACCTGGTCCTGGGATTCAGCCTTCCAGGCATTGATAATGCGGGTCATATCGGGGGTCTTATCGGAGGGTTCCTTGCGGCAGGGATCGTCAGTCTGCCAAACGCCATCCGGCCGGTGCGTCAGCTCCTGTTTCTGCTCGGAAGCATTCTACTAACAGGTACATTGGTATGGAATGGGATCGGAGGGGATTCAAGCTCCTGGGACGTCGATACGGCAAATGGTGTCGCCCAGGAAAAAATATCGAACCAGGAGTGGAAAGAGGCCGAGGACATTCTTTCCCCTGTGGTGGAGGAAGGGTCCCCGGATGCCCAAACCTATTTCTATCTTTCTTATGCTGAAATCAAGCAGAATAAATTGGCACCGGCGAAGAAGCATTTGAAAGCTGCGCTCGAAGAAGATGATCGATTCCATGAAGCCCACTACAATCTTGCGTTAATCCTGATCGATTCCGGGGAGAGGGAAGAAGCTCTCCTTCACGCAAAAAAAGCCTATGAATTAAATAGGCAGGATAAAAATTATGAGAAACTTTATAAAGAGTTGCAAGGGAGCGATTAAGATATCAGCTGTCTGAGAAAGGACGCGTCCCCGTTTTGATCAACGAGGAGTACAAGGACTTCCTTTTTATCTTTTTTTACCAATAGGAGAGGAATGGCACTGTCGATGGAATCCACGACTGAGCCATCCTCTTTTTTAATTCCTAAATAATAGTTTTTATAGAGTCCTTCCCATAGATTCCCGATCAGGCGATCCCATTCCTGTCTGGTGAATCCTTCCAAGGGACGGCCATCATACATCGGGAGACTGGTCAGGGGGATGGGGGTGTATTCATCGGCTGGGATACCCATAGAGGTGATGGCTTTTTCCCATAAATATTCGAGTTGTTGGGACGTCACCTTGTCCAGGATATTCTTCCACTCTTTTTCTGCGCTGTTCCCCGGTTGCCTGAAGGCATTCAATGGGCTGAAATTGGAATCAATCACGTACAGGGTATCTTCGGACATCTTCTGGGCACTGGTGAACTCCGTGTCAGATTCATGTATTTCTGAATAGTGAAAAGATACAGCCTGGAGAATGCTGCTATCTTTCCCCTTTATCGTCGATTCCTCTACAATCTGATCGGTATCTTGTTCCCATTCATTCATCAGACCCTTCAATCTCCCGTTCATATATAAAAAACCGACATCCTGACGTAAATAGGCAGGAGTATCAAGCTTTGAAGTGACCTTCCAATTCACTTCATAATGATCATTTTTCTTTTCCGGTTGGAGCATGAGAATCGTCGTGGCCGATTCATAAGATACGTTCTCATTGATGGGAAAGAAAATGATGCTCTCCCTGGTTTGCGGCTTGTAAATAAATTGAATGCCCAGGGCCACTATACACATGATCACCAGAAATGGCATTGCTTCTTTCAGCCTATCCTTCATTTTGTTCACTCCAGTGGTTTGTCCATTTTCTACATAGTATGAATCGATGGAATTGAATATGATAGGATGTATGATTTCAAGCTTCTTTGTCTAGGATGGTAAGGTTGGAAAATCATGTAAAGGTATTGGGAGTGAAGGCTAATGTCGAATGAAAAGAAAAAGCCTGTCTCTACTCAGATTGAAGAAAACACCAATTATTTAAGGGATACCTTGGCAGTGGACAAGAGCTTTGATGTCATTCAATTGGATCTTGAGTATGCAGAAAGAAAAATGGCCATGTTTTTAGTGGATGGCTTCGTTAAAGATGATATTATGCATTATCTGATGAAGCTCTTATCTGGACTCAGTCCTGAACAATTGGAAGAGGATACTCTGGAAAAGCTTTTGAAGACGTATATTCCTTATATAGAGATTGAACAAGTAGATGACTTGAATCAGGTGATCGATTTAGTATTGGCAGGTCCGACAGCCCTTGTCGTGGACGGCATTGACAAGGTTATCATGATTGATGCAAGGACATATCCTGTCAGAGGGCCTCAGGAACCTGATTTAGAACGGGTCGTACGGGGTTCGAGGGACGGATATGTCGAGACGATTGTATTTAATACAGCATTGACAAGGCGGAGGGTGCGCGATCCTTCTCTTCGGATGGAATACATGCAAATAGGCAGAAGATCCAAAACGGATATCGTTGTCAGTTATATAGAAGACATTGCCGATCCCAATTTGGTGCACAAAATCAAGGATGCGCTCTCGAAGATCGATACAGACGGTCTTCCCATGGGGGAGAAAACGTTAGAAGAATACATTGCGGGACGGCATTGGAATCCCTATCCGCTGGTCCGGTACACGGAAAGACCTGATACTGCGGCGTCCCACCTATATGAGGGGCATGTCCTCATCATGGTGGATGGATCTCCGAGTGTTCTCATCACCCCGACCACGTTCTGGCATCATCTTCAGCATGCCGAGGAATACAGGAATAAACCTTCTGTTGGGGCTTATCTGCGTTTTGTAAGGTTTATTGCGGTGTGGTCATCGATCTTTTTATTGCCCCTCTATTATTTATTTGCGATCCACCCGGAGCTCCTGCCGGAACCCATGGCCTATATTGGTCCGAATGATGTAGGGGAAGTCCCCCTATTCCTTCAATTCCTCATCATTGAGGTGGGGATCGATATTTTAAGGATGGCCGCCATACACACCCCGTCTTCCCTTGCAACCGCCCTTGGGCTCGTTGCAGCATTGATGATTGGGCAGGTTGCCGTTGAAGTCGGGCTGTTCATTAATGAAGTCATACTTTACCTGGCCATCGCTGCCATCGGTACGTTCTCTACGCCGAGTTATGAGATGAGTCTGGCTAACCGACTGGTGCGGATCTTCCTATTGATATGCACGGCGTTATTTGGTGTTTATGGATTTGTGGTAGGTGTATTCTTATGGATCATCATGCTTTCAAGAATGAGTTCGTTTGGCATTCCATATATGTGGCCATTTATTCCATTCAATCTCAGAGCATTCAGGGACGTATTCCTTCGTTCCCCGATTCCCCTTAAGAACAGGCGGCCGCGATTCCTGCACCCGAAAGATCCGGATCGTTAGACATGATAGAAAAGAGATTTTCTTACTGGATATTCCTTTAAGGAAATCTCTTTTTGTTTTGTGCCTGTACGGGTTTGTTTAGGATTGAGAAGAAAGCGGTTTTCACTTATACTTTATAGGGAAGAAGAGAAAGCAGGTGTATGCATGAAAACGATTTATGATATCCAACAGCTCCTCAAAAGTTATGGAACGATCATATATGTTGGGCATCGTCTTTCCGACCTGCAACTGATGGAAGGCGAATTAAAGGAACTCTACCAATCCCAACTGATTGATACCCGGGATTTTCAGACCGCTTTATTTTTGTTGCGTCATGAAATAGCGATTGAAAAAGAAAAACAGGACAGGTGATAATGATGACAGAAAAATGGTTAGTTGGAGTTGACTTAGGGGGAACGACGACGAAGATAGCGTTCTTAAGTAAATACGGTGAGCTTTTACATAAATGGGAAATCCCCACTGACAAATCGGAAAACGGTAAAAATATCATTGTGAATATTGCGAAAGCGATCGATCAAAAGCTCGAGGAGTTGGACCAAAGCAGAGATAAACTGGTTGGTATCGGAATGGGGGCACCTGGACCCGTCGATACGGCAAAAGGAATCATTTATGAAGCGGTCAATTTAGGATGGGAGAATAATACACCATTAAAAGATCTGCTCGAAGTCGAAACAGGTTTGCACGCAGTCATCGATAACGATGCAAACTGTGCGGCACTCGGTGAAATGTGGAAGGGTGCAGGAGACGGGGCGAAGGACATTGTCTGTGTGACATTAGGAACGGGCGTCGGAGGCGGTGTGATTACAAATGGCGATATCGTCCACGGTGTAAAAGGAGCAGGTGGTGAAATCGGCCATATCACCGTCGTACCGGAAGGCGGATACCAGTGTAATTGCGGGAAGACAGGGTGTCTTGAAACCGTTGCTTCAGCAACCGGTGTCGTCCGACTCGCAAATGAAAAATTGGATGCCACTGAGCAAGAATCAACGCTTCGTGCCCTCAGGGATTCTCACGGCTCAATCAGCGCCAAAGATATCTTCGATGCGGCAAGAAACCAAGATGGACTAGCCCTGGCAGTCATTGATCAATTAGCCTTCTATCTCGGTTTATCCCTTGCGAACCTCGGGAATGGCCTGAACCCTGAAAAAATCGTGATCGGTGGGGGAGTCTCTAAAGCAGGGGACATCTTATTACAGCCGGTCGTTAAATTCTTTAAACAGTTTTCATTCCCGACTGTCCGTACCTCTACACACTTAAGCATTGCCACGCTTGGAAATGATGCCGGTGTTATCGGGGCAGCCTGGCTGGTCAAGAACAAGATCTGATTTGACCTTAAAGTGAGATTCGAAAGAGAGCTTTCCTTTATGGAGAGTTCTTTTTTATTTGGATTAGTAGTCTGAAACACCTAATGACAAATGAACTGTTTTTATATAATGCTGTTTAATTTGAAACTTTTAATGGTTTCATCCGTCTAATAGTATGGGTAGGAGAATAAGGCATCCACGATTATACACCTTCAATATGTATCCACGTTTGACGTTATGTAAATAAATAATGAAGATGAGTCAATGTTACATCCGGAATAATTCCTTATGAAATCATGAAAGTGTTACATACGATTGAACCGTTTGTAGCAAGGAGGTTGAATAAATGAATGTGAAAAAAATTCCAAAGGTCCCGCTTATCATTATCGCTGCATTGTTCCTTTGGATCAAAACGTATATTGTCTACAAAACGAGTTTTGACATAAAGATCGAAAACGCACTCCAGGAACTGATTCTATTCATTAACCCGCTAAGTTTTTTACTTTTCATCTTCGGAGTGGGGTTACTTCTTAAAAAGGATAAGTCTCGCACCCGGTACATCATCACGGCAAGCTTCGTCCTTTCATTTATCCTGTACGGAAACGTAGTATTTTATCGTTTCTTTGATGACTTTTTGACAATGCCCGTCCTCTTCCAAACAAGTAATTTCTCTGATTTGGGCACGAGTGCCAGTGCAATCATGAGCTGGAAGGACGTTTTCTATTTCACCGATGTAATCGCATTAATTCTCATCATAAAGTTGAAACCAACCTGGTTTTCTTTACAGAATTACTCTAAAGCCAATCGACGCGCTTATTTCCTCGTTGCAACAGCACTGGTTTTCTTTAACCTGGGATTGGCAGAATCGGAAAGGCCTCAGCTTCTGACCAGGACATTTGACCGGGAAATGCTGGTCAAGAATATCGGAACCTATAATTATCATGTATACGATCTTTTCCTGCAATCCAAATCTTCCGCCCAGAGAGCCCTCGCAGATGGAAGTGAACTGGCAGATATCGACAACTACGTCAGAGCGGGTTACGCCCGCCCAGATAAAGAAATGTTCGGGGTAGCGAAAGACAAGAACTTAATCATTGTCTCCCTTGAATCACTGCAGAATTTTGTCATCAACAGTGAAGTGAATGGCCAGGAAATCACGCCTTTCCTTAATGATTTCATAGGGGAAAGCTACTATTTTGATCAATTCTACCATCAAACCCAGCAAGGGAAGACGTCCGATTCCGAGTTCATCATGGACAACTCCCTTTATCCCTTGAACCGGGGTGCGGTTTTCTTTACCCATTCCGGGAATGAGTTTGAGTCCATGACGGAAAAACTTGGGGAGAACGGATATTATACATCGGCCATGCACGCCAATAATAAAAGTTTCTGGAATCGTGACATCATGTATGATTCCCTGGGATATGACCGGTATTATTCGTTACCGGATTATGATGTGACAGAAGAAAACTCCGTGAACTGGGGCATGAAGGATATCCCGTTCTTCGAGCAGTCCGTGGAGCATATGAAACAAATGCCTCAACCGTTCAGTACGAAGCTGATCACCTTAACGAACCATTATCCTTTCACGCTTGATGAAGAAGATAAGTTAATCGATCCTTACACTTCCCATGACGGTACGGTGAATCGTTATTTCCAAACCGTCCGTTACATGGATGAAGCGGTGAAGAACTTCATTGCGGACTTAAAGGAGTCCGGTTTGTACGACAATTCCGTCATCGTGATGTATGGGGACCATTATGGGATTTCAGAGAATCACAACAAAGCGATGAGTCAATATCTCGGTAAAGACATCACACCGTTCGTAAGCACACAGCTTCAAAAGGTGCCGCTGATCATCCACGTTCCCGGTGAGGAAGGGAAGACCATTTCGAAGGTGTCCGGACAAATCGACTTAAAGCCGACCATCATGCATCTTCTCGGCATCGATACCAAAAAGGATATCCAATTTGGTTCGGATCTCTTCTCAGATGACCATGAAGACCTGGCCATACTCCGTGACGGCCGGTTCATCTCGAAGAACTATGTATATGCAGGGGAAAAATGCTGGAATAAGGAAACGGAAGAAAAAACCGATATGAAGTATTGTGAACCCTTTAAAGAACGAGTCAATAATGAGCTGGAATACTCCGATAAGATCATTTATGGAGATCTGCTCCGCTTTTATGGGGAAACCGAATATCGTGATAACGATGAATCATAAAGTACAAGCCTGCGAAAATTTTAGGTTCTATAATATTTT
>NZ_BCVQ01000051.1 GCF_001591825.1 Rossellomorea vietnamensis NBRC 101237 | reverse complement strand
TTTTCTCTTTACTCTTTTTTCTTCTCCGCTTCATATTCCTCAAGCATCGACAGGCGTTCAAGCATTGTAGGATGTCCGTAACGGAAGATCTTCACCAACAGAGGCGGATTCACTTGGGATAATCCCACCTTCGATAACTTCTGGAAGGACGAGATGGCTGACTCCTTATCACCGGTCATTTCGATGGCGTAGCGGTCCGCCCTCGTTTCCTGGTACCTGGAAATCCAATTGCTGAGTGGACTGATCGTAAACAACAGCATGGATGTGATCATTAAAAACAATGGAAGTGAACTCAAATTCGAGACTTTCGAAACTTTCAAATCATCACTGTGATTGGCCACGATGCCCCTCATCAGCTTAGCCGTCAGGAATAGTCCGAAGAAGGACAGAACGAGATAGATCCCGATTCCGATATAGATATGCTTTTCCACGTAATGGGCCATTTCGTGGGCCATGACGAAGAGGATTTCCTTGTCTGTCAGCTTTTCAAGGGTCGTATCCCATAAGACGATCCTTGAATTGGACCCTACCCCGGTGACATATGCGTTAAGGGAATTGGTCTTCTCTGACATATCGACTTCAAATACGTGATCAGCAGGGATATCGGCCCTGTCTGCAAGTGAGAGGATCTGCTCTTCCAATGCTTTATCCTTCAATGGATAGAAATCATTGTAGAGGGGATCTATCAGTACAGGCTGAACAAACATCATGAAAATCGTGAATGGCACAGACAAAGCCCAGGCCGCAAGCCACCAGCGCTGTTTAAAGCGTTTCATCAAGGCATACAGGACTGAGACGATGATGAACATAAGAAGATAATTCACCCAGAAATCCGTGATTTCGTCCTTCATCCACATGGAAAACGTCTGAGTGGAAATGTGGTAGCTTTTTGAAATCTTATATGAAATATACTGCAAAGGGAAAATAGCCACAAATGAAGAGATCGATAACCAGAATAAGAAAATGGCCGTTTGAAGGAACCCATTCTTCACGCTCCCCCTCGCCCATTTTTCAAACACACGGGATACTCCGAAAATCAGGATAAGGAAATAGAATAACCATTCATACGGAGTGGATAAGAAAAATAATAGATTCTTGATTTTGGAAAAGTCCTCACTCAACAGAATTTCTTTATTATTCATAAAAGTGGCCGGGTCCGCACTGCTTCCCTTATACGTTTCAGGTAAAGTGGAATCCGCCAGGAAAAATAAGTACACATATAAAAATAAGCCTAATAGCAAGTAAGCCAGTATTGACCTGAGCGCCCATTTTCTAGCCAACATACTTCCTCCCTTCGTCTTCACTACTATATGTAATACCCTGTCCAAAGTTTTAGAACCTAAACACGGACGGTGAATGAAATGGTCCCGTCCGGGAAGGGAAAATCGTTTATCTGACATTCTGGTGATTCCACATATCCGCCATATCTTCATTATATCTGCCAGGACAAATTTTTATCTGTCATTTTTCAAATTTATATAGTACGTCCAGGTTCCATAAAAAAAAGCCACGATTTAAATCGTAGCCCTCTACATTAAAAAGACCGAATACAAAGACAAAACGGAGATCGCCCCGATCACCACAAGGATCACGTTGGCACCCAAAAAAGCAATGGCAAAGGCAGCCACCGTCCCCACTGCCCCAAACAGGAGGTTCCCTTCCTGTATCAGAAGAATACTTGGGAAAATCAACGCTCCCAAGACAGCAAAAGGGACATTTTTCAGCACTCCTTGAAAAAAAGGTGGAAGTTCCTTTCCCTTAAATACGAGGAAAGGGAGCATTCTGGGTATGTAGGTCACTACGGCCATTCCAATGATCATCCACACAATGGCAGGATTCATATGGTTTTCCCCCTTTCTTTCAGCATGATGACTGCCTCAACGATTACGGCAGATGCAATCGTGGCGGCCACAATCGACCAGCCGTTTGAAAGGTTTGTCGTAAATAGGAGGGTGGTATTCAGAGCCCCTGCGACAACGGCTAAAAATGTGACCTTGACGCTCTTTTTCATAGAAGGGACGAGAAGTCCGACAAACATGGCATACAAAGCAATGGTCATACTGGCCTGGAGGAAACCGGGGAGGATTTCTCCGATAAAATATCCCACACCGGAATTCACGACCCAACTGCCGTATGAAATGAGCATAACCCCAACGGCAAACCCCGTCCGCACTTTCCCCTCTTTGACACTGATGACCGTGAAGGTTTCATCCGTGATGCCAAACGCATAAAAAAGCTTTTTAAACAAACGGTCTTCTTCAAGCTTCTCGCTTAACGAAGCAGACATCAGAAAGTGACGGATGTTTACAATGAACGTTGTGAGAATGATTTCAATCATTCCGGTACCCACCGCAATCAGACTCAAGGATATGTATTGAGCAGCTCCTGCGAACACGAGCATGCTCATCAAGATCGTCTCCGTCACTGTAAGCCCGGTTGTACGTGCCAACAGGCCAAACGTCAGGGCCACAGGCATATATCCAATGGCAATGCTGATGCCCGCCTGCAGGCCATAGCGAAAGTCACTCACTTTTTTCGTAGAAAGAAGTGCTTCCATCCCTTCACATCCTTTATAATAAGTGTTATTCACTATTTTAATTTTTTGATAATTTATTATATTATACATATAGACGTTATAATAAACAAGAGGAGTTTTATCATGGAAAATTTCCCGATACAAATTGGTGAGAATATCAGAAAGATCCGGAGAGAACGGGGATTCAGCCTTGAACAAATGGCTGAGCGGACAGGGGTCAGCAAGGCAATGATCGGTCAAATCGAACGGGGGGATTCGAACCCTACCGTCGCCATTCTATGGAAGATTGCCAATGGCTTGAAGGTATCCTTTTCTTCCCTCATTGAGAAGCCGAGCAGCCAGGTGTCCATCATTCATTATGAAGACGTCCAGCCTGTGCTTGAGGATGACGGCAACTACATTGTGTATCCCATCTTCCCTTTCGATCCCTTAAAGAAATGGGAAAGCTATCGGGTGGAAATGAAACCGGGGTGTACCTATCGGAATGAAGGACATACAAAGGGTGTAGAAGAATACATCACGGTTCTATCAGGAGAGGTCACCCTGAAGATTGCAGAGGAAAAGTATGAGTTGACGGCAGGAAGTTCAATTCGATTTGCCGCTGACTCCGGTCATCAATACTCCAATGAGTCGAATCAGGAAGCTGTCTGCCAAATGGTCATCTATTACGGGGAAGAGTAAAGCAGTCATGAAATGGAACCTCCATTTCATGACTGCTTTTTTTCTCACGTCGTGTCAAACTTTAGAACCTACCAATATACTATTACATCTTTAAGTTGAGAGGAGAATAATGAACATGCCTTCTTCCCTACCCTCATTTGACCTCCAATTGGATCAGGCTGATTTACAGGAGCTGGAGCGTGATGTATGGAGCAACACGCCTGTTCCGGCTCAATTGAAAGTAGAAGGGGCCGTACACGACATCCATATCCGGTACAGGGGATCCTATACACGGGAACTGGAAAAAAAGTCGTATTATATAGAATTTGCCAAAGAACCCGGGGCGTATGAATCACCAGAAATGCACCTGAACGCAGAGTCCCTTGACCCCTCCCATTTCCGGAATAAACTCTCCCTCGATTTCATGAGGGAACTGGGCATCCACACACCGGAGAGTCAGCATGTATTCATTACCCTGGAGGGGGAACCCCTTGGTTTATACCTTCAGCTGGAATCAGTGGATGAGATCTACCTGAAAAAGAGAAACCTTTCCCCGGGGACGATCTATTATGCGGTCAGCGACAAAGCTGACTTCTCTCAAAAGGGAAAACGCGGCCTGACATCAGGATACCAGCGAAAACTCGGACATATGGAAGATGATCATACTCTCATCCACTTCATCAAGAGAATCAATTCTCCTTCAACCTTCCAACATGAAATCCCCCGGCTCTTACACATTGAAAACTACTTGAGGTGGCTTGCCGGAGCTGTCTGTACAATGAATAATGATGGATTCACACATAACTACGCTTTGTATCTGAACAGGAGGGATCAACAATTTTCCATCATACCGTGGGATTACGACGCTACATTTGGAAGACGGGTAAACGGGGACGTCATGGAATGGGATTATGTGCCGATTACGGGGAAAACGAAAAACAAACTGACCACACAGCTAATGAAACGATCGGGCTTCCGAAAACGATATAAGGATATATTGGAGGAAATTCTTGAAACAACGTTCAATGTGCCACACCTTGAAGACAAAGTGATGAGCTTACACTCTTCCCTGAGGCCCTATATCCTGATGGACCCCCATTTTCAGAAAGATATTGATGTGTATGACCGGGAACCTTCCTTCATCCTTCAGTTCATTAAAGATCGCGGTGCTTACCTGAGAAAGGAATTAAGATATCTGTAATAAAAAATAAAGCGTGGGAACAAGAAATTCCCACGCTTTCCATTAACAGAACGTATCCTTCGGTTTTGGAACGGACAAGCCGAACAGAGGACGAAGATAGAGTGCAAGGAAAGTGCCGGCAAGGGCCAGAACTCCCCAGATGTAACCGTGAAGGCTGAAGGAAGCAATCCCCCCGAAGTACGCGCCGATGTTACATCCAAATGCCAAGCGGGCACCGTATCCCATCAACAGTCCGCCAATGACCGATGCCATGGCATTTTTACCAGTGATCTTATTGAAACGGAACAATCCTCCGGCTGCAGAGGCCAGGAACGCTCCAAGAATGACACCGAAATTCAATACGGTAGTAGAATCAGCAAAGATTGATGCTTGAAGGGCCTCTGCATTGGCTCCCGACCAATAGCCCCAGCTGGCAACATCTACACCGAACATTCCGGCAACCTTTGATCCCCATAACGCAAAGGCAGAAGTAATTCCCCATGGATTTCCCCTCGTCATGAGCGTTAGGGCATTCAATACCGCAAGAACGATGGCAGCTGCGATAAGTGGCCAGGATCCACGGAAGATGCGCTTCCACCCTTTAGCAGACGGAAGAACTGCCATGCGCGGGGGATTCTTCTTCTTTTCGATCCGAAGGGTGACCCATGCAACGAATGCGAAGAATACCATGGAAACGACCCAAGCACCGAAATAACCCAGTCCTGTAGACGTGGCCAGCGAGATCGGCTTAAAGGAAGGAAGCTCCTCTGTCCAAAATGGAAGATGAGCCGCTCCGACTGTTGCACCTACAATAAAGAATAAAAGCGTGATGAACATGACGGAACGCCCTCCGCCAATCGCATAAAGGGTTCCGGAAGCACATCCTCCCCCCAGCTGCATCCCGATTCCGAACAGAAAGGAACCAACAATCAGGCTGACACCGACTGGTGACACATAGCCTGTCGCTTCCCCTCCAAAAAAGGTGTATCCTGTAGCAAGAATCGGTGCAAACAGAGTAACTGCAACGGCGAGCATCACCATATGGGCACGCATCGCCTGGCCGTTTCCGACAGACATCACCCTGCGGAAGGCAGAAGTGAAGCCGAATCGTGCGTGAAATAATGTATATCCTAACAGAAGTCCGAGAACGAGAAGCACGGTTTGGGCGATTTCCTGTGTAAAGAGCAGGTAAAGACCAAGAACCGCTGATACGATGATCCCACCAGCCACTAATGACGTCTGTGGTGAGTTCAATTCGGTACTCTTTTTCTCCGGACCTTTTTGTTCATTGATTGGTTGAACATATTCAGCCATAACAAATCCTCCTTAATCTTATTGATTCGGTTGGAATTTATTTTACAATAGTAATGGATTCTTCAGAATCTGTCAAAAGATGAGCTTCCATAAAAAAACCACCTGAGTGAAAACACTCAAGTGGTTTTACATTATGAAACCAGTGCCAACATAACCGGAATCGTCACGATACTCAAAAGCGTCGTGACCAGCGTACTTGCTGATACGAGATCAGGTTCCGTATTGAATTGCAATGAAAACATCGTCGTATTGGCAGCAGTCGGCATGCTTGCCAATATAATAAGGATTGAACCAAGGGTCGATGAAATCGGCAGCAGGGAGACGATCGCCAATGCCAGAATGGGTGAAGCGACCATTCTCATAATCACGATGAAGGATAATGCGCTTCTCTCCACTTTCTTCCCGCCAAGAGTGGCGAGCTGCATCCCGAGGACCACCATGATCGTAGGGATCGTGGCTTGTGAGATCAAATCGATCGTTTGATGTAGAAATAGTGGAACGTGAAGGTGCAATACCTGGAAGGCAAGCCCGATAAACGCACCATACAAAATCGGCATTTTGACGATCTTTATCCAGATTTCCTTTGGTCCCCTTGCTTTGTCACTCCCGCTAATAGCGTAGTATAATCCGATCGTATTCATAAGGAAAGATTGAATCACCATCATGATGACGGCATAGCGAAAACCGAGTTCGCCAAACCCGAACAGAATGATGGGTACACCGTAATTACCCGAATTCATGAAAACGCCGGAAAGGATCATAGCCGATTCTTTCGGTTTTGAGTAATTCCTGACCGCAGCCACTATTTTAACGGAAAGAATCAATATGACACAAAGTGCGAGGCAAAAGAGAAAAATATAAAGATAGTCCATATTCAGTTCATTTTCGTAAAAGGTCTTGAACGCCAGGAAAGGATACATTAAGTAGATGGCCATCTTCGAAATCGAATTGATTTCAAAGCCAAGCTTCTTTTGGCCCATATATCCAACGGCAAAGACCAGTAAGGCAGGCAGTACAATCAATATTACATCCATTTATGTCACCACAATCTATTGAAATGAAAGATAGGCCTGACTACTAGAGCCAAGCCTAAGTGTACCATATTTACAGGAGTGGGATGATTAATCCGGCTAACAGCAGGATCAATGCGCCACCCAGTCGTGAAGAAATCTGTGCGAATGGCATAAGCTCCATTCGTTTGGATGCTGACAACACGGCAACATCCCCTGTTCCTCCCATATTCGCCATGCACAGTCCCGCGGTGATGGCTGCTTCGATTGGATAAAAACCAACCAGTTTCCCAAGGATCGCTGCACCGATGATCGCCCCCAGGACCACTCCGAGTACGGTCAGGATATATTGAAGAGTCAAAGCTTCAAGGACCGTATTCAAATCCGTGTACGCAACACCGATTCCGAATAGTAAAGCGAAGGTCCAGTTAGCCGCTACAAATTGATACCACTGACTCGCTCCCTCTACAACATTTTGAGGAATGATATTTGAGATCTTCGCCACTGCCACCAGAATGATCATGATGGCATAAGGATGAAGAGGAAGAATGGATCCCAGCAGGGTACCAACCGTAAAGAATGTCAGGGCAGCAAGTAAGCCAACTCCCATCTTCTCAATATGATACTTCTGCTTTGTTTTCTCATAGGTAAAGCCTTTCATGAGCTGGCCGTTTCCACTCAGGGAAGGGACCTTTTTTCCGATTATATCAAGAACCGATGCGAGAATGATGGCAAATACATTTCCCAACGCAAGTGCCGGTACAAGCATCGAAATATAATAGCTCGGATCATTCCCCATCATTTCTGAATAGATCTGACTCATCGGCACTGCGCCGGCTCCCATTCCACCACCCATGATGGGCATGGTAATGACAAGGATCGCTTCTTTAAGGGTAAAGCCCACAAGAGATCCGAATATACCAGCTACAATGATCGCTCCGGCCACTGCCCCGAAGATTGGGAGAAAGTAGCGAAGGCCCACCTTCACCAACACTTTTGAATTCATCCCCAATATACTTCCGGTAATTAACGCCGCAATATAAAAATTCAAGAATCCACCTGACTTCATAAAGTCAGTCATGGATGTGACCGTGGTTTCAGGAAGCAATCCGGCATAGACCATATAAGCCGCACCGAAAATCGCGATGATGGCACCGCCTCCAAGGAACGTTTTTACGATGGGGGTACGGTCTCCTGCCCATCCAAATAATTCACCAAGGACCATCATGACGAGAAGGCTTCCGATCATCCCTCCCGGCAGATTCCCCGTGTACATGCTAACCAGTGTAATCCCCGCGAAGACCAGGAACCAAAGGATCGGCATATTAAAGATCTTGAGAGAACGATCTTTCGTATCCGCCACATCCTCTTTTGTTTTCCCATTTTCATATGAAAGTGTTGATGCAGGTTGTCCCATTTTGTTCATCCCCTTTGTCGATTTATAAGTACGAGCTGAATGCTGGACCACTCTTTCCAGCACTCTCTTCCTTACACCCCTGTAATCGCACTTTAGCAACCGCTTACATGATACTCATTTTATGAAAACGCTTTATGATTTCATAGATTATGAAACTATTGTTTGTTTTTTGAAATTAAAATAAGCAGCCATAAGCTGCTTATAAATAACTTTCAATTCTCGGGATATTCATTTTTTTCAACGAATACTGATATACCGGCCTTCCGATTCCATAGACCAAAGTTTCATCCACAACCCCGATTTCTTTCAAAAACCTCAGGTACTTTCTGATCGACACCCGTGAAATGGACGTCACCTCCGCTATATCATCTGTTGAAAATGACTCTTCTTCGAAACTGACAAGCTCTTGATAAATAGACGCCAATGTACTTCTCGCCAACCCTTTAGGAAGGGACATCTTCTCCCGGGTTTCCTGGACATCCCGTAATAAAAGCAAATCCAGTTCGCCTTGTTCGATGGTAGAATGCTTTTGAAGAATGTGATCACTCTCCCGGTAAGACGTCAACGCTTTTTTAAACCGTTCGAATTCAAAGGGCTTGATTAAATAGTCGACCACGCCCATCCTGAGGGCACTTTGAATATTCTCGACTTCTGATGCCGCTGTGATGAGGATGACATCCATTTTCCGCTGTTCCATGCGAATTTGCTCCAATAAGTCCATTCCCGTTTGCTTCCCGGGCAAATAAACATCCAATAATATCAAATCGACCTTCAACTCATTTATCTTCTCCATGGCATCTTCAATGGAATTCGAAATGCCGATTAAATGAAATCCATCAATCTCTTCCAAATACCTTTGATTAAACCGGGCCACCATTGGATCATCTTCCACGATCAATACATTAATCACCTTTCATCGCCTCCTTATATGAAGCCTGAACGATTATGGTCGTTCCCGAACCTTCCTTCGATTCAACATGCAGGGTTCCATTCAGCTTACCGATACTCTCTCTCACCAGGAAAAGACCGTAGCCCCGGCCTTCTCCCTTAGAAGAATACCCCTTGATGAAAATATCCTCAACCATGTCATCCGGCATCCCTATTCCTGTATCCGTCACTACGATTTCAAGCCCACCATCCTCATAAAATAACTCCATCAACACTTCCTTTTCCTCACAGCCGATCGTTGCATCAATACTGTTATCCAATAGGTTTCCAATGATGGTGATCAGCTCATGGGTAACGGCATGGTCCCTTGGTTCCGGAAGAAAGTCGTGACATTCGATGGTTAACCTAACGTTCTTTTCCCTCGCATAGCTCAGTTTCCCCATGATAAAACCGGCCAGGGCAGGGTCTTTCACTTTCGAGGTCACCCTGCTCACTTCGTCGACACGGAAGGAAACAAGTTCTTTCACATACCGGCCTAAGTGGCTGTAATCCTTCATCTTTACGAGTCCCAGAATGACATGCATCTTATTCATGAATTCGTGTGACTGAGCCCGTAGAGCTTCCGCATATGATTTTACACCAGTTAGTTGTTCCGCCAACTGATTTACTTCCGTCTTATCACGGAAGGTAGAGATCGCTCCGACTACCTCATCATTGACGATTAATGGAACCCGGTTCACGAGTATTGATACCCCGTTGATTGTCTGCTCTTCGTCAAGCTCGGGTTTCCCCGTCTCCATCACCCGTTCCAGACGGGTGTGCGGCATGTATTCCTTAATGGGCATACCTATCGGATTAGAACTCAGTCCAGCTTTATTGAAAATTTTCAGGGCTGATTTATTCACAAGGGAAATGGTGGTATCCTTATTCACAGCCACCACACCTTCATGGACCGACTGGAGCATCGTATTCCTCTCCTCTAAGATCTTCGCGATCGCAAAGGGTTCAAGCCCAAATAAGATTCTCTTTATGTACCGGGCAATGAAGATTGCGCCAATAATCCCCACAATGATTCCAAGAGCCGAACCCAATAAGATATTGTAGTGGCTTTGGTTCAGCGCTTCCTCTACACTTTTTAGGGAAATCCCGACAGACACTGCCCCGATCTGTTCGTGTTTCTCATTGTAAACGGGAGAAAAAGCCCTCACAGACTTACCAAGCGTGCCCTCAGAAATGGACAGGCTTTCTTTACCTTCCAACACATCTTTCTCGTCCCCACCGACAAAGTGCCTGCCAATCCGATCAGGATCAGGATGTGATTTCCGTATGCCCTCCATGTCCATCACCACAACAAACAGGACCTCTGCTGATTCTTGGATATCCAAAGCATATTCTTGTATGCTGTCTTCCTTTTCTTGATTCTGAAGGCCGCTCTTCACAATCGTCGAGTGGGCCACCGTCCTTGAAACAATCTTAGCTTTTTCTTCAATATTCGCTTCAATATTATCATTGATCGTCCTTGTAATCAGCAGATCGGTTATGACAAGGGAAATGAGGACAACGACACATACGAAAAGAATGATGATGGTACTTAGTTTAAGCTTCTTCTTTTTCACGGGCGTCACTCCTGTGCAGTTTGGTATGATTGTTTATTTTACATGAATTTTGGTTTTAAGATAGACCCGCGTAAAGAAAGAGGCTCCATGGGAACCTCTTTCTTGATAGTAATGTTGTTAGACATAGTTGACCAAAACCTTTATGGGAGAAATCTTTCCTGTACCCAGCTCTTCAAAACACTGTGGCAGTTCTTCAAATGTGATCGTTTTTTCAAATAGCTGTCGTAAGCCGGAATCCTTATCTTTGATCTGCTCAAAATACCATCTAGAATGTTCCTCATAATCCCATCCGTCACTTGATCCTACCACCTTAAGCTCTTTGCGGAAAAAGTCAGGTTGCAGAATAAATGATTCCTTATTCCCGTCGGATAATATGCACATTTCTCCTTCATACCTAAGCGACTTTTGCAGTATCTTAAATGCATCGTTAAACCCCGAGCACTCTAGTGCATAATCGTAAAGATCACTTGGGCACTCACTTTGATCTTTGTAGACGGTTTCCGCCCCCAATCCCCTTGCTAATCCGCCTCTGACGCTATGAGGTTCTACCATATCAATGTGACTGACTTTCATATATTCCTTTAAATAGTAAATGGTCAATAGACCCATCGTTCCGGCACTAGTAACCAACACCCGATCGTTCTCATTTGGATTCAATTTAAGCACACCTTTCGCTGCATCACATGATAATATCACGAGCAATGCCTCTTGAGGTGGAATATCTTCCGGAACGAAGATGGCCTTACTCTCTTTTACGATTCCATAATCCTTGTGCCCGTAAAATGCAACCGCCCGGTCTCCTATTTTAAAGCTTTTGACTGCCTCCCCTGTGGCTATCACTTCTCCAAAACTTTCATATCCTGTTTCTTTCGGGTAAGTCGGCGGAAGGTCAGTGGGATCCATTTCATTGTATTGAGGAAGTTCTGCCCCGATGCTGATGGCTCCTGCAATGGTTTTAATGAGGATCTCATCTTCATTGAGGGAAGGTATGGTTTGTCTCTTCCACTGCAACGTCTTTTTCGCTGTTAGTTCAAGTGATTTTTGTATCATGTTGCACTTCCTTTCATTCTCAGAAATTCATTTTCTGCAGACATGTGTTCATGCCTTCTATTTTTGAAAGTGGATCCCGACCAATCCCGCACCATAAAAAAGATCCGCCACGAGAGCCAAGCTGGCTCCACAGCAGATCTCCTACTCACGCAAAAGCTTAATCAGTCAAAATGTTCGATTCACTTCCCCTTAAACTCAGGCTTCCGCTTCTGACTGAATGCCAGTAAAGCTTCTACGCGATCTTCAGTGGGTATTGTGATTTCATATGCTTTTCTCTCAATCTGCAAACCTGTCTGCAAGTCCACGTTCATCCCATTCTTGACGGCAAACTTTGCCTGCTGCAGGGCGACCGGCCCATTCGACAGCATCGGTTCCACGAATGCATGGACTTCCCCCATGAAATTCTCTTTTTCTACTACTTTTGTAACAAGCCCGATTTCCAATGCTTCTTTTGAAGTTAAACGTTTAGCCGTCAGGATCAGTTCGAGGGCTTTGGATTCACCGACCAGTCGCGGCAGACGCTGAGTCCCTCCTGCTCCCGGTATGATGGCGAGGCTGGTTTCGGTAAGCCCCATTGTCGTACCAGCTACAGCTATCCGGAAATCGCAGGCAAGGGCAAGTTCCATCCCTCCGCCGAATGCGTAGCCATTCATGGCGGCGATGGTCGGCTGCGGAAGGGTGGCGACAGACTGGAAGACCTCCCCGATCTTGTAAACATTACGGATGACCTGTTGTTCAGTCAAGGTCTTTCGTTCCTTAAGATCAGCACCGACTGAGAAAGCTTTCTCCCCGCTTCCGGTAAAAATGACGACCCGGACGTCCGGATTGATGCGGAGTGCTTCGACTACCTGCTGCAGTTCGTTCAGTGTATCGTAATTAAAGGCGTTCATGGCATCCGGCCTGTTGATGGTGACCGTTGCAACGTTGCCCTTTTGTTCCAGTAAAATGGATTCCATGTTTGTTCTCCCCTTTGTTTAAGTGTTTCCTCCTTATGTATGATTCGACACGAATCGAGAAAACCCTTTCATTTTTTAAAAGGACTGAACACTTCCCGGGCAAATGCATAAACTATCGTGACATCAACCCATAAAGGAGTTGTACGATATTATGCATCATCCGTATAATCAAAACCCTTACTTCCAGTATCAACAGGCCAGTCAAAGCTTCAATCCATACCACCGTGAAACGAAAAGTCTTCCGGATCAGTGGGTTGAGTATATTCAACCACTCGTAACCCGTGCCTTATCTGAAGTGGAAGAAGGCATCAATCTGACCCACCTCTTTCAGGAATTTATCTTATCCGGTGTATTGGTCGGGCAGGGATTCACTCCAGAGCAGGCAATTGAGCAGGTTGAGACGTGGGAAAAAGGTGAATCCAAGTTATTACAGGCCAGTAAAGCTATGAAATAAAGAAAAAAGATGCTCAGTGATCCACTGAACATCTTCTTTCTTTAGGACTGTAGGACGTGCTCTTTTAACGCTCTTCTTAAAATTTTTCCCGTTGTGTTCTTCGGCAGTTCATCCAGGAACTCGATGGAAGCCGGGAGCTTGTATTTCGCAAGATGCTCTTTACAATATTCCAGCACACCCTGTTCTGTCAGGGATGGATCGCTTTTTACAACATAGCAGTTGACGGCTTCACCCAATTCGGGATGCGGGACACCGATGACCGCTGCTTCCACGATTCCGGGATGATTGTATAGCACTTCTTCCACCTCACGAGGGTAAACATTGTACCCCCCTACGATAATCAGTTCTTTTTTACGGTCCACAATGTAGAAGTAGCCATCTTCATCCATGCGGGCAAGGTCCCCGGTATATAACCATCCGTCACGGATCGTTGCGGCGGTTTCTTCTTCCATCTTGTAATATCCCTTCATGACATTCGGGCCTTTGACAATCAGTTCACCCACCTGTCCTACAGGGACTTCTTCTCCCATTTCATCGACGACTTTATTCTCAAGGTTCATGATTGATGTTCCGATCGATCCCGGTTTTCTTGGTCGATCCAGCGGGTTGAAGCAGGTCACCGGTGACGCTTCGGATAATCCATATCCTTCAGAAATCATGACATTGAATTTCTTTTCAAAGTTTTTCAAGAGAGCCACCGGCAGGGAAGCGCCTCCTGAAATACAGAGACGAAGCGATGATAGATCCTCCGGGTTTCCATCTGGATACTGAAACAGGAAGTTGTACATGGTCGGTACTCCGGCGAATACGGTTGGTTGAAACGCCTTAGATAATTCAAAAATGGCCTTTGGACTGAAGCGCGGGACGATTAACAGGGTAGCCCCTCTCAAAAGTGGTGCATTCAGGACCACTGTTAAACAGAATACATGGAACATTGGCAGAGCGGTAATGACGGTATCATCTTCATTCATTCGTAAATAGCTGCCGACGTCTGTGGCATTGGAATAAATATTCTTATGAGTAAGCATGGCACCTTTTGGTTTCCCTGTTGTTCCGGAAGTGTACAGAATGATGGCCACCTCATTCTCATCCACCGTCTCACTTTTGAATCCGGGGTCCCCTTTCCCCAAAACACTTGTAAACGATTTCATTTTAGGGTAAGCAAGAGAAATGTTTTCTAAGTCAATATCCTTTGCCCGTTCATCTCCAGATTCACACAGGATGAAGTGCTCGACATCCGATAACAGATGCTGCATCTTCTCGATTAATGGCACGAGTAGATCAAGTGTGAGAATGGCTTTCACATCACCATTTTTCAGAATATATCCAATCTCATCAGGAGTATAGATCGGATTGATCGGGATGACCTTTAATCCAAGACGAAGTGCACCATATAATCCGATGACAAAATGCGGTGAATTCCCCAATACAAGCGCGATATGATCTCCTTTTTTCAGACCCAATTGCTCTAAGCCGCTTGCAAATTTCGATACAGCACCATTCAATTCCCCGTATGTACTTGAAGTATTTAAGAAATGATAAGCTGTTTTATCTGCTTTCTCTTGAGCGATTTGGTCTAACCGTGTAGCAATATTCAATTGTATCCCTCCCCTTTTCAACAAACTGAATGAATGGTCATTCATCAAACTATTAAAAGTATTCAAAATATATTCTATATAAAGAATAGTATTAATACAAGTATATTGATGCAAAAAAACCGCCCAATTTGGACGGTTCTTCCATTTATATCAATACACCAAATCAACGAATTCATCCTTCGTGATATTACCGAAATAGTGTTGGATATCAACACCTTCCAATGCCCCGGCAATGTCCTTTCGCTCGTAGCGAGTACCAGAAAGCTTTTCTTCAATGTCCTCTACATTTCCAACCCCAAAGAAATCACCGAAGATTTTACAGTTATCGATCTTCCCTTTATTCACTTCGAGTCGGACATCGATGGAACCGACCGGGAAGCGGTGGGAATGCTGGAGATTGAATTTTGGTGACTTCCCATAGTTCCAATCCCAGTTCTGATAGCGTTCTTTTGAAAGCTCATGGATATTCTCCCAGTCTTCTTCCGTCAGGACATATTCTTCAACGTCGCTTCCGTCGAAGATAAAATCAAGGAGGGTTGAGCGGAACTCTTCTATCGTCATTTGTTCAGCCAGGAATTCTGAAATATTGGCCACACGGCTCCGGATTGATTTGATTCCTTTTGATTCGATCTTGTCTTTTTTCACCCGGAGAGCGGACACGACGTTTTCCATTTCGGAATCGAACAGCAGCGTTCCGTGGCTGAACATCCGACCCTTAGTGGAGAACTGGGCATTGCCTGAGATCTTTCTGCCTTCTGCGATGATATCGTTACGACCGCTCAGCTCTGCTTTCACCCCGAGTTTGTGGAGAGCCGTTACAACAGGCTCAGTGAACTTTTTGAAATTGTGAAAGCTCTCCCCATCATCTTTCGTGATAAAGCTGAAGTTCAGGTTCCCAAGGTCATGATACACGGCTCCCCCACCGGAAAGGCGGCGTACGACGTGAAGTCCCTGTTTTTCTACGTAATCTGTATTGATCTCTTCAATTGTATTTTGATTCTTCCCGATGATGATGGAAGGTTCATTGATGTAGAATAATAAATAACTCTCATTAATATCTAAGTTCTTCAGTGCATATTCTTCTATAGCAAGATTGATCCGCGGATCTGTGATTCCTTTATTATCAATAAATAACATCGTTTTTCCTCCTAAATTTCTACTACCATATCTTTTTTTGCTAATGATACATTACCGCTATAAATTGTTTTCGCTTCTGTCATCAACTGCTCCAAGTCACCGAAATGAGGCAAATGGGTGAGAATGAGGTTGCGTGCACCGGTTTTCTGAGCAAGTTTTCCGGCATCCAGACTAGTCATATGACCAGCATTCGAGGCATCCATATCACCATAGAAATTACATTCACACAGAAGCACATCAGCATCCTGCCCGAATGAAATGAATTCTTCCCTGAAGGCTGAATCTGCTGTATAAAAGAGGGATTTCCCATCTGCCTCAATTCTCATTCCGTAACATGGAACGGGATGCTTGGATTTCACAAACGTTACCGTGAAGGGACCAACGGATAAAGAAGAGTCCTCAGTATACTCATGGGCTGTCATCAAATCTTTGTATGTAAGGGAACTGAATCCTTGCTGATCTTCCCTATGGGCATATACAGGCAGTGTACCTTTGTTTTTCCCCAGGAAGTATTGAATCAATAATGCGTGTTGTAGTACACCTATATCTGCCACATGATCAGGATGATAGTGGGACAGAAGGACCGCATCCAACTCTGTTGCTTCTATGTGGTGCTGAAGTTGGGATAATACACCACTTCCACAGTCAATAAGCAGTTTGAAGCCATGAGCTTCAAGTAAATACCCGGTGCTCGCTTCTCCTGCTTTCGGATATCCGCCCCATTGACCAATAACGGTTAACTTCATGTCTGAACAACGCCTTTCACTTTAGTCTGTCCCCCTACTATACTTCATTGTGCCTATTTTTTCATTTTTTCCGCCCATTTTAGAATTTATTGTTGACGAAACTCATACTGTTATAATACAATAAAATAAATTAACACATCAGTTATATAACACGAACAATTGATGGGTGAATACAAATTTACGGAGGGTGATGAACATGGTAAAAAATATTGTTGAGTTCTTTCGAAATTTGCCGCCTAAGTCTTGTGCACAATGTGGAGATACAATTGAGGAGCAACATGAATGCTACGGCATTTATTGCGAAAAATGTACGACTGACTACGAATACTAAGCGCATGAAAATCAAGGGGTACTAAAAAGGATGCTCTTCAAAATGAAGAGCATCCTTTTTATGATTATTGTACGTCTACTGTTTCCATGGTGTGTTCGTGAATTTCTTCTCCTTTGGTTACGTGAACCTGTACATTATAAGAACCTTTTTCAGGGAATGTGTAGGAACCGCTATACTTGCCGGCTTCACCCGGTGCCAGGTCCACCCACTCATGTTTCTCCTGACCGTCCTGATAAATTTCAAAACGAACCCTGGCATCTTCCAGTGCAGTTTCTTCATTTTCAACATGGACCATCATTTCTGATTCTTCCCCGGCTTTAATACTGTCAGGCTTCATAAGATGAATAGATACGGTACTTTCATGCTCGCCATGATGGTGATCCTCTCCCGCTTCCTCATGCTCTCCTTCTTCTACATCACCAATCGCAATCTCTGTCTTTGGCATCGTATGCATGTCGCGGGCGGTCACATGAACCTGTACGGTATACATGCCATCTTCTTCAAACGTCTTTTCTGCCTTGTATACCCCGTCCTTGTCGTGCTTCACTTCGATCATTTCGCTTTCATCTTTCTGACCATTTTTCCAAATCTCATATTTCACTTCATCGGCATCGTCGACGTTCTCATCACCTTGGGTGACTTTTGTGGAAAAGGAAACAGTTTGACCCTTCTCCCCCTTTTCAGGTACGTCTAATTTTGCCTCGATTGGTTCTAATTTCTCGTCGTCTTTTGCTCCGTTATCTTCATTTGAATTACCGCATGCAGCGAATAATAACGCGAGAAAACCCACGAGCATAAATAAACTTATTTTTTTCATAATAAATCCTCCTTTAAGCATTTTTTAATGTATCACCATTATGTACCACTCATCCATTAGTATACACGTTTATGTTTACACAGGGTTTGTCCATTTAATGAAGAAAAAACGGTAGATGTGTGTGACATCTACCGTTTTTTTCCTTAAGCTTCTACTGATTTTGTATATTGTTTCTTGAATAGCCCTACAAAGAACACGGCCGTCAATGCAACGAACACAATGAAGTACCCCAGCAGGATGTATAGATTCTGCCACATGAAGGCGAAATCCCCGCTTGAAATGACCGCTTTGAACGCTGACACCGAGTACGTCATCGGTAACAGTGCACTGATTGGCTGCAGTGCCGTCGGTATCAATTCGAGTGGGAATGTACCGGCACTCGTTGTTAATTGCAGAATCAAGATGATGATGGCGACGAATCGTCCAGGATCACCAAGGATTGTAACCAGCATTTGAATCAATGCCAGGAACGTAAGACTTGTAATAATAGTAGAAAGTAAGAATAATGGTACACTTTCCACTTCTAGCCCCAATCCAAAGAGTAAAATCGCTGCTGCGATCAGAGATTGGATGATCCCCACTGTCGTAAGCACTGTGAATTTACCCATGAACCAGCTCATTCCGCTTGATGGACGATCGGATGGTTCGCGGAGTGGATACACAATCGAGATTAATAATGCCCCTACAAATAATCCAAGAGATAAGAAATAAGGAGCAAATCCTGTTCCGTAGTTTGGCACATGATTGATTTTCTCATTTTTCACATCGACTGGACCTGCCATCATGTCATACGTATCATCGTCCGCTTTGACACTGTTGGCTTCTTTTGCTGCATCTTTTAATTTCGATTCGTATTCCGTTGTTCCATCAGATAGTTTCGTTGAACCGTTTGCGAGCTCAGTTGAACCATCGGCGAGTTTCCTGGATCCGTCTGCTAGCTGATTGGATCCATCATATACCCGGTTAAGGCCAGAGCTTAGTTCATTCGCTCCTGAAGCAAGACCTACCGTCCCCTGGTATACGTCTCCAAGTTTCTGATTTAATAAACCGTAGTTTTCCACTACTTTGTTTTGACCTGCCACAAGTTGATTGGAACCTTCGTCAAGCTGTGTTGAACCGGCTACGAGCTGATCGACGCCGCCCTGTAGTTTCTTTTGACCTTCGTTTAATGTACCGATTCCACCCGCAAGCGAGTTCGCTCCTTTTTGAAGTTCAACGGCACCATTACTTAAAGCCCCGGTACCTGTTTGAAGTCCGGATGCACCTTGCTTGATTTGATCGATCGCTGCCTGAAGTTCAGCCTGCTTTTCTTCCGGCAGGCTTCCCATGAATGGAGCCAATTCCTCTTCAAGCTTTGAAGCTCCGGCACCAATCGCTTGAGCACCTGCTTGAGCGCTATCGGCTCCGCCTTTCAAGGCACCGATTTTTTCTGCAAGGGTCTGTGAACCTGCCTGCAATTTAGCCGTATTGTCCACAGCACTATCAAGCCCGGCGTCCACCTGTTCCAAACCTGCCTTGCTTTTGTCGATTCCGGCAGCAAGGGAATTCAACCCGGTTTGAACATCCTGTGTCCCTTTATATAGTTGCTGTGATTTATCCGTCATGACACCGACACCGTCAGATAGTTCCTGAGAGCCTTTAGCCAGTTTCTCGGCACCTGCACGGGTTTTGGCCACACCGTCTGTCATCTCGACGTTCTTTTCAGCAAGGACCGCTAAATTGTCTTTTAGCTTCTTGGCACCTTGAGAGAGATCAATGGCCCCATTGTTGATTTCGCCTGCTTTATCGCTGGCGGTCTTGAAACCATCTCCCATTTCCTGAATCTTATCAAACATGGTTTCGGCATACGTTTCTGAAACGGATTTAGAAAGACTCGCTTTGATCTCTTTCATGGCCGTATCACCGATTTGAGCAGATAGGAAGTTAAAGCTCTCATTCGGTACATATTTCAGCGAAAGCTTTTGAGGATTATCTTCTAACAATGTTGTACCATTTTCAGAGAAATTCTCTGGAATTTCTACAAGCATATAGTAGTCTTGTTTCTCCAGATTCTTGTACCCTTCTTTTTTATCCACGAAATGAAAATCGAACTGATCGCTTTCCTTCAGCTTATCAACAAGCTCTGATCCGATATGCAACTCCTTGCCGTCAAACTCTGCTCCCTGGTCACTGTTCACAACAGCTACAGGAAGATCTGAAAGCTGCTCGTATGGATCCCAGAATGCCCAAAGGAACATGCCGCTGTACAGTACAGGAATAAAGAGAACGGCTAGTATTGGAATGAGCAGCTTCTTGTTGCGAAAAATCGCTTTGAATTCTGAACCAATAAATGATTTCTTCATATTATCCTCCTATTGTTATTCAAATGATTTGAACTATTGACCAATAAACCCAAACGGTCATTTAAAAGAAAAAAATAAATGACTATTTCATTCGATTGGTCATTTTTCCCTAAAAATGAAGGACTATCAATTTGATAACCCTTTAATGATATATAGCTCAAACAGATTGGCTATTTCATCTTTATCAAGTGGACCATGTGCACGTTCCCAATCGAAGATCAATGAAACGTATAGCTTCAATAGGACGAATGCTGTCATTTCCGGGTTGCAGGGCTTAATAGCTCCTGAGGAAATGGCCTTTTCTATTCGGCGACTCAAAAATTCGATGACCACTTTTTCCATGCGGTCAATGACCTCGGATACAGCAGGCGTTCCCATTTCACGGGCTTCCTGATATAACTTGATCGTCAGCTTATGCTCTTTGCGAAATTCGAGAAGACGAAACAACGCGCGGTGGACATTTTCAGAAAATGTAGCTTCCGGATCAATCACTTCTTCTGCTTCAAAGGTCATTTCATTAATTAACGATGAAACAATCTCGTCGAATAATTCTTCCTTATTCTTAAAGAACGTATAAATCGTTCCTTTTCCCACATTCGCTATTTTAGCTACTTGATCCATCGTCGTGGCTTTATACCCAAACAAGGAAAAAGAATTGGTAGCCGCCTCGAGGATCTGTTTCCTTCGATCAATCGCCATGAACTCACTCCTTCCATTTGACCGTTTGACTATATTTGTAATTTAGTCATTTTGTTAACATTGATAAATTTATCACATCTTCGATCATTACACAAGTGATATTTTTCAATTTCTTTATCCTCGTTCTTTCATATCGAATAAGCCCTGTTGAATAGGCTATAGGTATAAGACCGTTCAGGAGGTGTCATATGAATATTTACGTAGTGAAAAGCGGTGATTCACTCTGGTCGATCGCATCAAAGTACGGGGTTGAGGTGAACCAGATCGCTTATGGAAATCAATTAAAGAATCCCAATATACTCGTTATCGGACAAAGTCTTCTCATCCCTGAACCTTTAAAAGAATATATCGTTCAGCCAGGTGATACGTTGTATAAGATCAGTCAACAGTATCAAATGGATCTCAATGAACTACAGACATTCAATCAAATTTCTGACCCCTCCACACTATTTATCGGTCAGTTGATTGTCATGCCCGCCTTCATTCACAGGGTTCGAACAGGCGATACCCTTTATACCATCTCCTATAATTATAAAGTGCCCATGCAAGAGATTTTGAATGCGAATGCCATCTCGAATCCTTCCCTTATCTACCCCAATCAACAAATTCGGATCCCGAATACGAAACCGGTGATTGAGGTGAATGCATACATCACGAGGACGGATAGTCAAGGAGTGGCCGAAGTGAATGGGCTGGGAAGCTACTTCACTTACCTTGCTCCTTTCACCCATTCCATTACAAAAGAAGGCACGATTACAGAATTGAATGATACCGGTCTGATATCAGCTGCGGATAATCAACAAGTCGATCCCCTATTGGTCCTGACTAATTATGTAGACGGCAAATTCAACTCCGATCTTGTCGCCACGATTTTAAGGAGCGATTCACTGCAAAATACGTTAATCTCTTCCATTCAGGAGAAAATGGAGGCAAAGGGTTATAAAGGCTTGAACATTGATTTCGAATACGTTTACCCTGAAGACCGGGAAAATTATAATTCCTTTTTAAGGAAGACGGTCTCAGCATTAAGACCAAAAGGCTATTCTGTCTCAACGGCACTCGCACCGAAAATCAAGGCAGATCAAAAAGGTCTATTATACGAGGCCCATGACTATAAGGCCCACGGAGAAATTGTCGACTTTGTTGTCCTTATGACTTATGAGTGGGGATGGGCAGGGGGAAAACCATGGGCGATCGCACCCATTGATGAAGTAAAGAAAGTACTGGACTACGCCGTAACGGTCATACCCCGCAATAAAATCCTCATGGGGGCTCCCTTATATGGTCGTGACTGGAAAATACCATGGGTGGATGGGACCTTTGCGAAATCCGTCTCTCCTCAGGGTGCCATAGACCTTGCAAGCAAATACGGGGTCCGCATTCAATATAATGATCAGTATCAGTCTCCATTCTTCAAGTATTGGGATGAGAACGGGCAGCAGCACGAGGTCTGGTTTGAGGATGCAAGAAGCATGCTGGCAAAGCAAATGGTGGTGAACGACTATCGATTAAGGGGGCTGAGCTACTGGGTGCTTGGTTCTGCCTTTCCACAGAATTGGGTGCTTCAGCATTCCAGATATCAGGTAGAGAAGTAGGATGCACCTTCAACCCGAGGGTGCTTTCTTTCATCTGGAAAGTGAGGCATAGAGAATATTCAACATGCCGTCAAAAAAAGACCACCAGTTTCCCGGCAGTCTTCCGCAAATAATTAGTTCAAGTAGTCCAACACTTTTGCTACGGTCCTTTCCCCCTGCCCGATGCAGTCGGGAATACTCAATCCATCATATGAACTCCCAGCAATGAATATCCCCGGCAAAGTAGCCTCTGCTTGCTCATACATACGTTGAATCCGTTCCCTGTGCCCCACCGTGTATTGAGGCATGGAATTTTTATAGCGTGAGACAATCGTGAAATCAGGGGGACCATCAATTTCCATGATCTTACTCAAATCATCGAGGACGATCTGCTCGATGTGGTCATCGGATAAATCTACGATGGTTTCGTCACCGGACTTGCCCAGGTAGCAACGCAATAATGCCTTTCCTTCCGGAGCCGTGTGCGGCCATTTTTTATGTGTCCACGTTCCCGCAGTCAGGGAGTAATCGCTATTTCTGGAGACCAGGAACTCGGTCCCGGCGATATCTTTTTTTATGGCCTCTTGTGAGAACCCCATTGCAACCGTCGCCACTGAAGTAGCTGGCATCTCCTTTAAGAAATGTAAGAATGGATAGGAGGGGAACATGGATTGCAATACGTGATGGGGAGTCGTGACGATGACGCTGTCTGCCTCCATTTGATCCCCGTTCGTGAACGTGACTGTATAATCACCGCTGGTCTCTTTTTCTATGCTGGTTACCTTCATGCTTTTGTAAGCGGTATTTGGTTCCAAGCTTGCTTCCATGGCATCGATCAAGGATTGAAGACCCCCTGTAAAAGTGAGGAAGTTTCCTTCTTCGTTCGATTCCCCCGCTTGTCCGCTCTTCTTGATGCCGGCTATTAAACTGCGATGTTTCTGTTCCAATTCATAGAGTTGCGGAAATGTAGACATTAAGCTTAATTGATCGATATCCCCGGCGAATATGCCCGTTAAGAGCGGTTCGATCAAATGGTCAACCACTTCATCCCCCATTCTTCTCCTGAAGAATTTCCCCAATGACTGATCTTCTTTTTCCTGGGAACGCGGAAGGATAAAATCCGCTGCAGCCCTCATTTTTCCTGATAGTGAAAATAAACTTGTTGTGATGAAAGGGGCGATTTGGGTTGGAATCCCCACGATGGATCCCCCGGGAATCGGATAGAGTTCACCACCGGCTATACAGTAGGACGTGCCTTTCTTATTTCGGACGAGCTTGTCCTCCATACCCAGTTTTTCCGCTAAACGGGAGATTTCCGTTTTGCTGGATAAACAAGAATCCGGACCCTTCTCGATGATATAGCCGTCTTTTTTGAGGGTTTGAACCTTCCCGCCCAATCGGTGGGTGGCTTCTACCAGTTTTACTTCGATGGGGAGATGTTCTTCCTTGATTTTCTGTTGCAGATAGTAGGCTGTGGTTAAACCAGTGATCCCTCCACCTACGACTACAATCTTTTTGTTTTGTTGTTCCAACACGTTCATCGCCTTCTTTAACAAAATATCTTCATATCCAATAATAGAGAAGGACTAAAGCGCTTGAGAGTGATCCCACTCGCTTCAGTCCTTCGGTGTACAGCCAAAAACGGGAAACTATTTTTTAAGGTGTTTTAACACGACATCTCCCATGGCCTCAATGAATTCCGGTTTGGCGTTCGGCATTTCCGGACGATAGTAAGAAGCTCCGATATCATCTGTTACGACTTTACATTCATAATCATTATCATAAAGAACTTCAAGGTGATCAGCTACAAACCCTACCGGCGTATAAACAAAAGTAGTGTAGCCCTTTTCCTTGTGAAGATCCCTTGTCAGATCCTGGACGTCAGGACCGATCCATGGGTCAGGAGTGTTCCCTTCACTTTGCCATCCTACCGCATATTCAGTGACTCCGGCTCCATCTGCGATCATCTTCGCCGTTTCCTCCAATTGCTTCGGATAAGGATCTCCGGACTGCAGAATGCGTTCGGGAAGGCTGTGAGCAGAAACAATGAGCACCGCTTTATTACGCTCTTCATCACTCATGTTTGCAAAGGTCTCCTTCACCCGGTCTACCCAGTACTGTATGAATTTAGGTTCCTCATACCAGCTTTCGATCGATGTAATCGTTGGACCGCCAAGCTTTTCCGCTGTTTCTTTCGCACGTCCATTGTACGATTTGACGCTGAACGTTGAGAAATGAGGGGCAAGTACGATGGAAACCGCTTCTTCAATGCCGTCATTGTGCATTTGTTCGACTGCATCTTCTACGAACGGTTCAATATGCTTTAATCCAAGATACATTTTAAATTCAATATTGTCTTGAACCGCATTTAAACGTTCTTCCAGGCTTTTCGCTTGATCAAGGGTGATCTTAGCCAGTGGGGAAATCCCCCCGATTGCCTCGTAACGTCCCCGCAAGTCATCCAAAAGTTCACTGGAAGGGACTCTTCCATGGCGGATATGTGTATAGTAGCGTTCCAGATCTTCTTCTTTATATGGTGTACCATAGGCCATCACCAATAGACCCATTTTCTTCTTTGACATCCCATTTCACCTCATTGTCAGTTTCATACATTACATTATTGTGCCATGTTTCTTTCATAGAATCCATTTATAGAGATGTATGAATGTTCTCTACCTGGCACTGTATTCATGCACAAAGGCTGCTAATCGCTTTAATGTGTCTGGATTGACTTGAGGGAATACCCCATGTCCGAGGTTGAAGATGTGACTCAGGTCCTTCCCTTGATCCAGGATCTCTTTGGCTTTTTCTTCAATTACGTCCCATGGTGCCAGCAGGATCGCAGGATCCAGGTTACCCATCACCGTTTTGGAGATGCCCCTTTCCCTTGCTTCCTTGATCGGCAATCTCCAATCAAGTCCGACTACATCGATAGGGAGATCATGCCATTCATTTGCAAGGTGGCTTGCTCCGACACCAAACATGATCAATGGTACATTCTCTTCCTTCAGTTCATTAAAGATTCTTTCCATGACCGGCTTGATGAATGTGCGATAATCCTGTACATTCAATGCACCTACCCAGGAATCGAATATTTGGAAGGCAGACGCCCCTGCTTTGATTTGGGCTTTTCCGTAGGTGATTGTCATCGCTGCCAATTTATCCATTAAAGCAAACCAGGCTTGCGGTTCTGCATACATGAACGCTTTTGTTTTATTATAGTTTTTAGAAGGACCGCCTTCAATCATATAGCTTGCCATTGTAAACGGAGCACCGGCAAAGCCGATTAATGGAACCGATAATTGTTCCTGTGTCAGTAATTTGATTGTGTCCAATACGTAAGGAACATCCTGTTCAGGATTGATTTCCCCAAGCTTTTCAACATCCGCAGTCGTACGGATGGGATTATCGATCACAGGACCGATGCCTGATTTGATCTCGACATCCACTCCAATCGAAGGAAGTGGGGACATGATATCCTTGTAAAGGATTGCTGCATCGACGTCATATTGTTCCACAGGCAGCCTTGTTACATATGCACAGAGTTCAGGCTGGTGCGTGATTTCAAAAAGAGAATATTTCTCCTTGATCTTCCTGTATTCAGGCTGTGAACGACCCGCTTGTCTCATATACCAAACCGGAGTATAATCCGTTTCCTCTCCCCTTGCCGCTCGTAAAAAAGTATCATTCATCTGTTTCATACCTTTGTTCGTCCACCTTTCTATGTAACTCCATTAACCCTATTGTAAACTAATTTGAGTAGATTCTAAAATTGTCATTTCTATTAGCTGTATGTTCAAACGTTGTTGCTGTTAATGAAGC
>NZ_BCVQ01000050.1 GCF_001591825.1 Rossellomorea vietnamensis NBRC 101237 | reverse complement strand
CAAATATTATAGAACCAAAAAAACAGCAGAGACAAGTCTCTGCTGTTTTTATGTCGATGATATTATTCACCAGTAACGTATGGAAGTAATGCCATTGTACGAGCGCGTTTGATCGCACGAGTCAACTTACGTTGGTACTTAGCGTTTGTTCCAGTTACACGACGTGGAAGAATCTTTCCACGTTCAGATACGAATTTCTTAAGAAGATCAACATCTTTGAAATCGATATGTGTAATTCCGTTTGCTGTGAAGTAGCATACCTTACGGCGTCTACGTCCACCTCTACGTCCTCCTGCCATTTGTTTCGCCTCCTATCTTGTTAGGTTTGATATCGTTCGTTTAGAATGGCAGATCATCATCGGAAATGTCGATCGGCTGACCGTCATTAGCGAATGGATCCTCATCTACACGTGTATAGTTGTTGTTATTATTGTTGTTGCGTTGTTGATTCTGATTCTGACTATACGGATTTCCTTGGTCACGCTGACCTCCACCCGAATAGCCCGGACTTCCTCCACGATCGCCTTGATTCGCACTACGCGGTTCTAAGAACTGAACGCTTTCTGCTACAACTTCCGTCATAAACACACGACGTCCATCCTGTCCTTCGAAATTACGTGTTTGAATGCGACCGTCAACGCCAGCTAAGCTGCCTTTTTTAAGAAAGTTTGCTACATTCTCTGCAGGGCGACGCCATACAACACAGTTAATAAAATCTGCTTCCCGTTCTCCTGATTGATTCGTAAAACTACGATTGACAGCCAGTGTAAACGAAGCCACAGCCACTCCACTTGGAGTATATTTTAATTCAGGGTCTTTGGTTAAACGCCCTACTAATACAACTCGGTTCATCATCAGAATCAACCCCTTCCTTCTAGTTTACTGTTTCACGTGAAACAGATGATAGAAGTGTATATCTTAAAAAACGTACGGATTATTCTTCTTCTTTAACAACGATATGACGGATAATATCATCGCTGATTTTAGCTAAACGATCGAATTCGTTAACTGCATCAGAAGTAGCGCTCATCTTAACTAGTTGATAGAAACCATCACGAAAATCGTTGATTTCATACGCTAAACGACGTTTACCCCAATCTTTTGACTCGATGATTTCCGCGCCGTTAGTTGTTAAAACGTTATCGAAACGCTCAACTACTGCTTTCTTTGACTCATCGTCAATGTTTGGGCGGACAATGTACATAACTTCGTACTTTCTCATCTGAATGTCACCTCCTCGTGGTCTATGCGGTCCTTTCTTTACGAAAGAACAAGGAGCAATGCGTTCATTACTCACGAAATAAAATTATAGCACAGGTTCTCTATTATTGCAATATGACGTAAAAAAAAGACTAGAATCGAAACTCTAGTCTTTTTAAATAACATTTATACGTTAAAGCGGAAGTGAATGATGTCTCCGTCTTTTACAAGGTATTCTTTACCTTCGAGGCGGACTTTTCCTGCTTCGCGTGCTGCACCCATTGTACCGGCAGCCACTAAATCTTCATACGATACGGTTTCGGCGCGGATGAATCCTCTTTCGAAGTCGGTGTGGATGACACCTGCACATTGAGGGGCTTTCATTCCTTCACGGAACGTCCAGGCACGGACTTCCTGTACACCTGCTGTGAAGTAAGTCGCCAGTCCCAATAGGGAATAGGTAGCACGGATCAGCTGATCAAGGCCGGATTCCTCGATGCCTAATTCCTGCAGGAACATCGCCTTTTCTTCATCGTCCAGCTCGGCAATTTCAGATTCGATCTTCGCACAGACAACGATTACTTCTGCATTGTCGTCCTTCGCAAATTCACGTACTTTCTGAACATATTCGTTATCAGAAGGATCCGCGATCTCGTCTTCACTTACGTTTGCTACATATAATACAGGCTTAGACGTCAGAAGATGAAGCTGCTTCACAAGCTTCATTTGCTCATCCGAGAACTCAACTGTACGAGCTGGCTGTTCTGCTTCCAACGCTTCTTTGATTTTCACTAGGATATCATGCTCGAATACTGCTTCTTTGTCTTTTTGCTTCGCCATTTTCTGAACTCTTGCAAGACGCTTATCCACCGTTTCAAGGTCAGCCAGGATCAACTCCAGGTTGATGACTTCGATATCCGCAATCGGATCTACTTTACCGGATACGTGTGTAATATTATCATCTGCAAAGCAACGGACAACCTGACAGATCGCATCCACTTGACGGATATGGGATAGGAATTTGTTCCCCAGTCCTTCTCCTTTACTTGCCCCTTTTACAATCCCGGCAATATCCGTGAATTCGAAGGCAGTCGGAACCGTCTTCTTCGGGTCCACAAGTTCTGTTAATTTATCCAGACGGTGATCCGGAACCTCTACGATTCCTACATTCGGATCAATGGTACAGAACGGGTAGTTCGCAGATTCTGCACCTGCTTTTGTAATTGCGTTGAATAGTGTGGATTTCCCTACGTTAGGTAGTCCCACAATACCGGCTGTTAATGCCATTTCAGTCACTCCTCATCCATATTCTTATCTATTAAAAATCCTGTAAGATCAAAAAACTAGTAAACGGTCGAACCTTTCACAATTATAGAGATAATAGTGGTAAAAGACAAGTGAAGCTTCCAGTGTTCCATAGGAAAACATCCCAGCAGAAAAAAGCATCCGCTCTTTGGGAAACGAGTGGATGCTCTTGATTACATTCATGAGAACATAAGGTGGATTAGGTCAAAAGAATTATGGGTAAAAAAAGAATACTTACTCTTCTTCACCACTGCTGATGACCTTTTTCATTTTTTTCGCAAAGTCTTTTCTGGGGATCATGACACTGTGACCGCACCCGACACACTTGATGCGAATATCCATCCCCATACGGATCACTTTCCAGCGGTTCATACCACATGGATGAGGCTTATTCATTTCTACAATATCATTTAATGTGAATGTCTTTGGTTCCACCGGTTATTCCTCCTTATTCGCTTTCAAGTCTTCTTTGCTTTTCACGGGGGTGAATCTCTTCTTCATCCTTACGTGAATACATCACCATACGAGGGAATGGAATCTCGATACCATGCGCATCCAGGCAAAGTTTTACTTCTTTCCGGATCATTCTGGCCATATACCAATGTCTCATCGGAACCGTTTCAGCAACGATACGAATGACGACATCCGATGCTCCAAGGGTTTGAACCCCCAACAGCTCAGGCGGATTCACAAGGTCTTCGTACTTTTGCGGCAAAGCGAGAAGAAGTTCCTGCATCACTTTCTCGGCTTCTTCAATATTTTCCTCGTACGCAATGCTGACATCCACGACTGCGATACTGTTATGGATGGAGAAGTTCGTCACTTCCGTAACATTCCCATTGGGGAAGATATGTAATTCCCCGGTCCAGCTTTTGATCTTTGTCGTTCGCAGGCCGATCTCTTCCACGGTTCCCTCTGCAGAACCGATGCGAACATAATCGCCAACTGAAAATTGATCCTCGAAGATAATGAAAAAACCGGTGATGATATCACGTACCAGATTCTGAGCACCGAAACCGACGGCAAGGCCGACGATCCCGGCACCTGCGATGAGTCCTTTTACGTCAATATCAAGCGTCGACAGGATTGTCATCAGACTGATGAAATAGATCACATAGGTCAGGACGTTTTCCAACAGTTTGGACAAGGTTGCCTCCCGTCGTTCAGTGAACTTAAGAGGGGAGCGGGAACGGACTTTGAATACGTTTCGAATCGCCGACCTTCCCAACCTGAGAGCGATATAGGTAATGACCATGATTGCCACGATCTTCAAGGCACCCGTCCCAAGTGAAAGCCATAATTCATTATCTATAAGTTTTTTTGCTGTATCACTCTGTTTGATAGTCTCAATAGTCTCATCTACAGTAGTTTTGGTGTTTTTCGCACTCATATATCGAACCTCCACTTATCATTCAATAAGAAGTATTCCTTATTTTATCAACTTTCCCTCTCCTTGTGTAGATATAACCTCATAAAGAATAGTTTCTAGAAAATTTTTATTTTATGAAAAATCGGAGTTTATTATGTATGAAAAAAAGAAATCGTCCGTATACTGATAATACTTAAATAGTATGATTCTGGTGGCAAGACCTGACATAGTCAATTTCAACATAATCCCCCCTAATCACATCCAAAGGAGTGGAAGCGATGAATCTAAAAAAAGGACTATTTGAACGAAGATCTGAACCTTTTAGAGTCCTTCATCAGGAAGAGCGTGCGGCACAGGATCTTTCTGTTCAATTGTCGTCGATGCTTCCCACTTATTATCGTACAAGGCCCATCGTGTTCGTCTGTATCGGTACGGACCGTTCGACAGGGGATTCATTGGGGCCTTTGGTTGGCACATTAATAGAGGAACAGGATATCAAACCATTCCATGTCTATGGGACATTGGATGATCCGATCCATGCCGTTAATCTGGAGGAAAAGCTCAAGGATATCGCTTCTAAACATATCAATCCCTTTATCATAGGTGTAGATGCCTGTCTTGGACGATTAAAGAGTGTTGGTGCCATCCAGTTGAGTGAAGGTCCTTTGCGCCCGGGAGCCGGAGTCAATAAAGAGCTGCCTGAAGTCGGGGAGATTCATTTGACCGGTATTGTAAATGTCAGTGGGTTCATGGAGTTTTTTGTCCTGCAGAATACCCGTTTGAATCTTGTTATGAAAATGGCGAGGACGATTGCCGAAGCGATTGTGCTGGCAGGTCATTCTGTAGAGCGGAAAAATGCCGTCAGTATTGAAAAATGGCGGGAAGAATTGCAGCAGTAAAGAGAAAAGGGAGATGGCGCGTTCGGCCATCTCCCTTTTGATTACATATACAAATGATAGGCGTGGATGATTCCGACCACCATGGCCACCACGATGATGCCTGGAAGTAAATTGGCGACTCTTATTTTCGTAACACCCAGAAGGTTGAGTCCAATTGCAAAAATCATGATGCCTCCCGTTGACGTCATTTCGACAATATAAGCGTCCATCAATTCCTGAGGCACCCATTGATGGATCTGAGTAGCGAATAGGGCGATGATTCCCTGATACAGGACGACTGGAATGGCCGAGAACATGACACCGATCCCGAGGGTCGTTGTTAGAATTAACGATGTAAACCCGTCAATGATCGATTTGGTCAGAAGAACATCATGATCTCCCCTGATCCCGCTGTCCAGCGCACCGATCACGGCCATGGCCCCAATCACAAATATCAGGGTGGCGGTTACAAACCCTTGAGATATGGACGTTTCATTTTTGCTGCCTATCTTCGTTTCTAACCAATTCCCCAGGGCATTGAGCTTGTCCTCGAGATTCATCCACTCTCCCCAGGCAGCACCAAGGGCAAGGCTGATGATCACGATGAGAAAGTTTTCACTTTTCAACCCCATCTGTAAACCAAGAACGATAACGGCGAGTCCGATCGCTTTCATGACCGTTCCCTTCATATCTTCAGGTATCCGGTGCAGGATCTTACCCAATAGCGTCCCGATGATAATACATACTCCATTTACTAGCGTTCCTAAAAGTACCATGACGTTTCCCCTTATGATTATTTCCCAAAGAATAGTATATGTACCATATGGAAGAGGACTAACTTAAATGGCATGTGATATACCACGTAAGTCAGTCCCTTGATGCTACTGCAATAATTCCAAAATCCGATCCAGGTCTTCCTTCGAAAAGAATTCCAGTTCGATCTTCCCTTTTTTCTTCGATTGTTTAATCGTTACGGTTGTACCGAAGCGTTCCCGCAAGAGGGATTCCTGTTCCTGGATGAAAACATCTTTCCGCTCGTTCTTTTTTGTTTCACGTGGAACATTGTCATTGGCTTCTTGAATGATTTTTTCTAATTGACGGACGTTTAATGATTCTTTCAGGATCCGATTCACGATCATGGACAGCTTCTTTTTATCTTTCAATCCAAGAAGGGCACGGCCATGTCCCATTGACAGCTTCCCTTCAGAAATCAGTTCCTGAACGGGTGCAGGGAGGGAGAGTAAGCGAATATGGTTCGCGATATGAGGTCGGCTCTTCCCTAATCGTTTCGCCAGTTCTTCCTGAGTAAGATTCAATTTATCCATCAGCATTTGATAGGCTGCGCCTTCCTCGATCGGCGTCAGGTCCTCGCGTTGAAGGTTTTCCAAAACGGCAAGTTCCATCATTCGTTGATCATTCAATTCACGGACGACGACGGGAACTGTCTCTAACTTAGCCGCCGTAGCTGCACGATAGCGGCGTTCACCGACCACAATCTCATACCCTTTAATGGACTTACGGACAATGATCGGTTGGAGGATCCCATGCTCCAGTATCGATTCTTTCAATTCTTCAATTGCCTGCGGCTCAAAGATCTTTCGTGGCTGATAAGGGTTCGGCCTTATTTCTTTCAGGCTCACTTCCTGGACGGACTCTTCATTTTGGGTTGTTTGCATATTAGTAAAGAGAGCATTGATGCCCTTTCCTAAACCTTTAGCCATTCGCCACCACTTCCTTTGCCAGTTCTAAATAAACTTCTGCTCCCCTGGATTTCGCATCATAGATGATAATCGGTTCACCATGACTGGGTGCTTCACTTAAACGAACATTACGTGGGATAATTGTGCGATACACTTTGTCTTGAAAATATTTTTTCACTTCTTCAATGACCTGGATCCCCAGATTGGTCCTGGCATCAAGCATCGTTAACAATACACCATCAATCATAAGGTCATGATTCAGATGCTTCTGCACTAAACGGACTGTGCTTAACAGCTGACTTAATCCCTCGAGGGCATAATATTCACACTGGACCGGTATGACGACAGCATCCGAAGCGGTTAACGCATTGATCGTCAGGAGTCCCAATGAAGGGGGACAATCGATAATGATGAAATCGAATTCGTCCTTTACCTTCTCCAGTGCTTTCTTTAAACGGACTTCACGGGAGATGGTCGGAACCAATTCAATTTCCGCCCCGGCAAGTGAAATCGTTGCAGGGACAATCGATAAGTTCTCTACTTTTGATTGTTTGATCGTATCTTTCACATCTACATCATCCACTAACACATCATAGATACACTGTTGTACATCCCCTTTTTCCACGCCGACACCACTAGTGGCGTTTCCCTGAGGGTCGATATCTACAAGTAAAACCTTTTTCCCTATATAAGCTAAACAAGCCCCCAAATTGACGGATGTCGTGGTCTTTCCCACCCCGCCTTTCTGGTTTGTAACGGCTACGATTCTGCCCAAGGTTGTCACCTACCTTTTGACTTCCTAAGATTGATTTCAATTTTACACAGTATTCTTTTATTCTATCAAAATTCCCGGATAATTGTCTGTCAATTTTTCAAAAAGAAACACCTTTCCATAAATAGGAAGGGCTCTGTTGTTCTTGCAATAAAAAAAGTGAGAAACGGATCGGATATGTTTCTCACTTTTAGACTACGAATCTATTTTTTTTTCGGAATACGAATGGTGAATTGATAAAATTCCTCGTGCTCTTCTTCTTCTGAGTCGAGATTGATTCCGCTATCGGATACCATGGACAGCGATTGTCGGATCGTATTCACGGCAATTCTCATGTCTTTGCTGAAGGCCTTCCGTTTAGGTTTCGGCTTTTGGGTCGTTCCTTCTTGCATTTTCACAACCCGGTCTTCGGTCTGTTTGACATTCAAGCTCTTTTCAATGATTTCCTGAATAAGCTGGATCTGCTTTTCAGCATTCTTCAAAGGAATCAAAGCCCTGGCGTGACGTTCAGTGATTTGTTTATCTAGTAGGGCTGATTGAATTTCTTCTGGAAGCTTTAGGAGACGAAGCTTGTTCGCCACGGTTGATTGTCCTTTTCCTAAGCGTTGAGCAAGGGCTTCTTGAGTTAGATCATGTAATTCCAACAGTTTTCCATATGCGATTGCTTCCTCTATAGGAGAGAGTTCTTCTCTTTGTAAGTTCTCAATTAATGCAACAGAGGCTGTTTCTGTATCATTAAGATTCTTCACAATCGCCGGTACGGTTTCCCAGCCAAGCTTTTGAACAGCTCTGTATCTCCGTTCACCCGCAATGATCTCAAACTGGTCATCATCATACTGTCTCACCACGATCGGCTGGATGATGCCATGAGTGTGAATCGTTCTGGATAACTCTTCTATCTTTTCATCATTAAACACAGTCCTTGGTTGAAATCGATTCGGGATAATTTGCGAGACCTGTATCTTCCTCACTTCATCCCGATCTTCTTCCACTACATTCGACTCTTCAGATTCAACATCTTGCTCCTTTTCACCTAGGCCAAAAAAACGAGAGAAAGGATGCTTCATCTTCCTACACCACCTTTAAGAAACTCCCTTTATTAATATTCTCTAAAATATGTCCATTTCCTGCCTTCTCACTATATGTCGATTATACCATGACCGATGAAGGCAGGAGAATGACCATACTATTCTAACGGTAATTTATTCGGTGTCCCGGGTTTTCTGGGATATTTGTTAGGCGTTTCTTTCACTTTGTTGATTTTCACGATGTTCCGTTCACTTTCCTCTTGAGGAAGGATAAAGGAATACATTTTATCCGTTTGTCCACCAAGTGTGCCGATGGCTTTCTTTGCATTGGACAGCTCTTCATTAACATTGGAAGCCTTCATGGCGACAAATGCTCCACCTTTTTTCACAAGCGGCAGGCATAATTCGCTTAAAACGGACATTCTGGCTACGGCTCTTGCTGTAACCATATCATATTTTTCACGATGAGCCTTGTTTTTTCCAAATGTCTCTGCACGATCATGATAAAAATGGGTGTTTTCCAGTCCCAGTTCATCCGACAAATGATTTAAGAATGTAATCCGCTTATTCAAGGAATCAACAATCGAAATATGTAGATGCGGGAAACATATTTTAAGCGGGATACTTGGGAAACCGGCACCAGCCCCAACATCACACAGAGATTGAACTTCCGTGAAGTCGACATAAAATGCTGCACTGATTGAATCGTAAAAATGCTTTAAATATACGTCTTCTTTGTCAGTGATTGCCGTCAAATTCATTTTTTCATTCCATTCAACAAGCAATTCATAATAACGTTCAAACTGATCTAATTGCCTGGAAGAAAGGGAAATCCCCTTCTCCTCAAGCATTGATTGAAATTCATTTACGTTCATGAAATGATCCTTCCTTTACTTCTATTGATCACCGGAGACCTTGGCGATTTTCCCCTGTTCAATGTAGACCATCAAAATGGATACGTCTGCAGGGTTCACACCTGAAATGCGGGAGGCCTGTGCAAGGGAAAGAGGCTGGACCTCGATCAATTTCTGTCTTGCTTCAGAAGCCAATCCGCTGATTGCACTGTAATCAATGTTATCAGGAATTCGCTTATTTTCCATCTTCTTCATTTTATCGACCTGTTGAAGGGATTTTTCAATATACCCTTCGTATTTCACCTGGATCTCCACTTGTTCTTCTACATCGGGATCAAGCTCGATGTCACTTGGAACAAGTGCTTTAATATGGCTGTAATTCATTTCCGGCCGCTTCAGAAGGTCTGCTGCCAGTATCCCATCTTTCAGCTCGCTTCCGCCTGCCTCACGGATCACCCTTTGAGTTTCTTCACTCGGTTTGATGCGCAGGGATTCAAGTCGCTTCTTCTCGGCAGATATCGCTTCTTTCTTCGCTGTGAATCGTTCAAAGCGATCCTCTGAGATCAATCCGATCTGATGACCGATATCCGTTAAGCGAAGATCGGCATTATCATGACGGAGCAACAAGCGGTATTCCGCACGTGATGTCAAAAGACGATACGGTTCGTTCGTCCCTTTTGTCACGAGGTCATCGATCAGTACCCCGATATAAGCATCGGATCGGCTTAAGATCACTTCGTCTTTATCAAGTGCACGGCAAGTAGCATTGATTCCTGCCATCAATCCTTGTCCAGCCGCTTCTTCATAGCCGGATGTTCCATTGATTTGCCCTGCGGTATACAGATTTTTAATTTTTTTCGTCTCCAGTGTCGGCCATAATTGCGTCGGTACGATGGAATCATACTCGATGGCATAACCGGCACGCATCATTTGTACTTTCTCAAGACCCGGAATGGTCTGGAGGATTTTTTGCTGCACATCTTCAGGCAGGCTTGTCGATAATCCTTGAACATACACTTCTTGAGTATTTCTTCCTTCCGGCTCTAAGAAGATCTGATGACGCGGCTTGTCGTGGAAACGCACGACCTTATCTTCAATAGAAGGACAGTAACGAGGTCCCGTTCCTTTGATCATACCTGAATACATTGGCGAACGATGTAGATTGTCGTCGATTAATTGATGAGTCAATTCATTCGTATACGTCAGCCAGCATGGAAGTTGATCCGTGATGTATTTGGTCGTTTCATAGCTGAATGCACGCGGAACGTCATCACCTGGCTGAATCTCCGTTTTCGAATAATCGATGGTCGAGCTGTTGACCCGCGGCGGTGTCCCGGTTTTAAACCGGACCGTATCGAAGCCGAGCTCATGCAAGTGATCGGATAATCTGATGGAAGGCTGTTGGTTATTGGGACCGCTTGAATATTTCAGGTCTCCCAAGATGATTTCACCACGAAGGAATGTACCCGTGGTGATGACGACCGTTTTGGCACGGTAGGCGGCACCTGTCATCGTGACGACACCTTTACATTCATCATCCTCCACGATCAATTCCTCAACCATTCCCTGCATCAAGGTCATGTTCGGTTCGTTTTCAATTGTTCGTTTCATTTCATTCTGGTAGAGGAATTTATCTGCCTGCGCGCGCAATGCACGTACAGCAGGACCTTTTCCTGTATTCAACATCCTCATTTGTATATGTGTTTTATCTATATTACGACCCATCTCTCCACCGAGAGCGTCGATTTCCCTTACAACGATCCCCTTTGCCGGTCCACCGACAGATGGATTACACGGCATAAAGGCGACCATATCCAGGTTAATGGTGACCATTAACGTTTTTGCTCCCATACGTGCAGAAGCAAGTCCCGCTTCTACCCCGGCATGGCCAGCACCAATGACAATGACATCATATTGCCCTGCGTCATATTGCATGGTTTGTTATTTCCTCCTTGTCGGACGGATAAGTACCGTCCACATTATAATAGTGTTTATTTCCCTAAGCAGAACTGAGAAAACAGCTGATCAATCAGGCTTTCATGAACGCTGTCCCCGATGATTTCACCTAATAGTTCCCACGTTCTCGTCAGATCGATCTGAGCAATATCGATCGGTGTCCCCATTTCCACGCTGTCGATCGCTTCATTGATTGCAAGGGAAGCCTGGTTGAGTAAGGCGATATGACGACTGTTGGACACATATGTCATATCCCCCGCTTCGATGGATCCCGCAAAGAATAAGGATGAAATGGCTTCTTCCAGTTCATCGATTCCCTGTTCCTCCAGTAAAGCCGTTGTCACCAGCTGATGATTTTCGGAAAGCTTTCTTACCTTATCTATATCAATCTTCTGAGGCAGATCCGTTTTGTTCACGATGACAATGACGTCCATTCCCCTCACCGCTTCGAATAACTGTTCATCCTCAAAGGTCAATTCATCCGCATAATTGAGCACGAGTAGTATTAAATCAGCTTCCTTCAACACCTGTCTCGAGCGTTCGACGCCGATCCGTTCGACGATGTCTTCGGTCTCACGAATCCCGGCCGTATCAACAAGACGGAGAGGGACTCCCCTTACATTGACATATTCCTCGATCACATCACGTGTGGTTCCCGGAATATCCGTCACGATGGCTTTATTTTCGTGAACAAGGCTGTTCAAGAGGGAGGATTTCCCTACATTAGGCCGTCCGATGATCACCGTAGAAAGACCTTCCCTTAAAATCTTCCCCTGTTCAGAGGTGCGAACCAGCCGTTCAATTTCATCCCGTACGTGTTTGGATTTTTCCAGAAGCACATTATGCGTCATCTCTTCGACATCATCATACTCGGGATAATCGATATTCACTTCCACATGGGCAAGTGTTTCAAGGATTTCCTGACGGAGCTTCCTGATCAAATTGGAAAGGCGGCCTTCCATTTGATTCAGGGCTACATTCATGGCCCGGTCGGTTTTCGCCCGAATGAGATCCATCACCGCTTCTGCCTGAGAAAGGTCAATTCGGCCGTTCAGGAAAGCACGCTTCGTGAATTCACCTGGTTCTGCGAGTCTCGCCCCGTTTTTCAACACCAGCTGCAGAACCTTATTCACCGACACAAGTCCTCCGTGGCAGTTGATTTCGATAATGTCTTCCCGGGTGAATGTCTTTGGTCCTCTCATCACGGAAACCATGACCTCTTCCACCACTTGATCGGTGTCGGGATCAACGATATGTCCATAATGAATGGTATGGGATGCAAATTCCTTCATGGAACTCCCCTTCATTCCCTTAAAGACTTTATCACCGATATCGAATGCCAACTCACCGCTCAAACGGACGATGGCGATCGCTCCCTCTCCCATCGGAGTGGATATGGCTGCAATTGTATCTAATTCCATTATGTTCACCTCTCTTATAGCTGACCTATTTATATGAAATGTATAGTTGAAAGTAACGTTTCCCCAAATTATTAGAATATCACATTCCGTTTTAATTCTAAAGAAAGGAAACCCTTTGTTCGTCACCAAATAATGTTATCCACATAGATAACATCTCATCTCTATTATTTTAACTTATCCACATGTGAATAACAATAAACCGGGATGAAATAAGAATAGGCAGGAGGTAAGGAATGGAAGAGGGGAAGGAGAATTCTGGAATGATATTTGTCATTCTACAAAAAATGACAATTTACGCAAAGTTGCAAAAAAAAAAAAACGACCCCTCAAAAGGAATCGTCTTTCATTATTTTGGTGCAATGACAATGTATCGATTGGGTTCTCTTCCCTCTGAATGGGTATCGACCCTTTTGGAATCCACTAAAGCGGTGTGGATCACTTTTCGTTCATAAGAGGGCATCGGTTCCAATGAAACAGAGCGATTGGTGCGCAGTGCCTTTTCTGCTAAACGTTCCGCAAGCGTTGTCAGCGTCTGCTTCCGTCTTTCCCGATAGTTTTCTGCATCCAACAGGATCGTGATGAACTGACCGGATACCCGATTGGCGACCAATTGCGACAAATGTTGAAGAGCATTCAACGTTTGTCCTCTTTTGCCAATCAATAGAGCCATTTTTTCACCGGAAATGTTGAATTCCACATCTCTTCCATCCCTTTTCACATCTATGGTCGCTTCCACGCCCATTTCACGTGCGACGGATAGAAGAAAATTCTTCGCTTCCTCTACCGGATCAACCGCTTTCTTCACTTGAACGACTGCCGGCCTTCCGCCGAACAATCCGAATAAACCTTTTTTACCTTGATCAATGACGTCGATCTCTGCTTCTTCTTTGGTGATATTCAGTTGAGACAAGGCTGATTCAATGGCTTCTTCCACCGTTTGACCAGTCGCTTCTACTTCTCTCACTTTTTCTTTCCTCCCGAATTCCCACCAGCTTTGACTGCTTGCGCTTCTTTAATCTCAGGTCCCTTGATGAAGTACGTTTGAGCAATCATGAATAGATTTCCGACCACCCAGTAAAGGGATAGAGCTGCAGGGAAGTTAATCGCAAAAATGATGATCATGACCGGCATGATATAAAGCATCATGGCCATTTGCGGATTCTGATTCGCTGTACCCGCCATCATTAATTTTTGTTGGATGAACGTTGTTAAACCTGCTACTAAAGGTAAAATATAGTATGGATCCGGATTACCGAGATCGAACCATAAGAAGTTATGCGCTTTGATTTCCTGTGTTCTGACGATCGCATGGTAGAAACCGATCAAGATCGGCATTTGAACGATCAATGGTAAACAACCCGCTAACGGATTCACCCCGTGACTTTGGAATAAAGCCATCGTTTCTTGTTGAAGCTTTTGCTGAGTTTGTGCATCTTTAGAGCTATATTTTTCACGCAGTTTTTTCATTTCAGGTTGTAATGCCTGCATGGCTTTTGAATTTCTCGTTTGTTTGATCATCAATGGCAGAATCGCTAAACGAATGAGCAATGTAACGATGACAATCGCTAATCCGTAAGATCCGCCCATGAATTCTGCAACCATGGTAATCAATTGCGATAAAGGATAGACAATATATTCATTCCATATTCCGCTACTATCAGATGTAATCGGCTTATTGTAATCTGTACAACCTGATAGAATAGCCATTAGCCCAATGATTCCCACCAGGGCTATCATTCTCTTTTTCACCCTTATTTTCCTCCCAACTAATATCTTTCAAATAAAATGTAAACAAGTACCATCATCCCGTACCCAAAAAAAGTACAATCCCTCGTATTGTAACATCTTTTCCTTGGCTTGTGATGACGAAACCTGTCATTCTCTCAAAATGTTATGACTTCTTCCTATCATATTTGCCATAAGAAGACCTTTTCAATACTTTTCCTCTTTTTAATACATGGGTGAGACTCCCCTTCACCTCATGGAAATTCATTTCGGCCGCCGGTTTTCTGGCGATGATAAGATAATCGTACTGATCGTGCACCTCTTCTTGTAATTCTAAGAAAGCCTGCCTCACGTAACGCTTGATCTGATTACGGCACACAGCATTCCCGATTTTCTTACTGACGGAAATCCCGATTCGAAATGGCTGAGGCTCTTCCTTCTTTAATAGATACAAGACGAATTGACGATTCGCGAAGGATGTTCCTTTTTTAAATATTTCCTGGAACTCTTTATTTTTCTTTACTCTTTGTTCTTTCCGCATGGACCACACCTAATTTTCATTTTTGTCTTGATCTAACCTCGACATTATTGGCTCATTCATATGAAATTATAAGTACTTTTTCTCGTTAACCAAAATACGAACGAGCCAAATCGTCTTATCTCCTAATAGAAAGGAAAAAAAAGACCACTGAGTCAGTTCAGTGGTCTAGGCAGATAGTACTTTTCTTCCTTTGCTGCGACGGCGAGCTAAAACATTGCGTCCGTTTTTAGAGCTCATACGTGCACGGAAACCGTGATTCTTTTTTCTTTTGCGGTTATTTGGTTGAAACGTTCTTTTCATCTATGACACCTCCCTGAAGGATATCTTTAAAAAAAGTTAAAGACATTCCTCACTATTATAAAGACGGTACCCATAAAAAGTCAACACTCAGATTATTTTTCTTTTTAAGTGATAGTTCATTGAAGTTTTTTATGAACACTTAAAAGTTAATCGTTCTTTCACGGCTATGTTCTTTTAGTTCAGTGTTGGATTGGAAGGAGATTACGCTCCCTTTCCGCGGACGAGCGGGCAAGCCTCCTCGCTTCGCTGCGGGGTCTTTCCCAGCCCGTTTTTCCGCAGGAGTCTCGCAAATCTCCTTCCAATCCCAAAGAAAGATCAATGAACAGAGCACTAGGTTTTATGGGTCTGCTGCTTAGGAGATATACAAATCGGTAGAAAAAAGTTACTAGTTACCTTTTGCAGGTCAGAAGGAAGCTCACATTGCCGTTTTTTAATAATGTGGGGGATCAATCGAAAAATTCTTTCCACAACATTAGAAATTGAATTATCCGTAATTTAGATTATGGAAAAGTTGCATACTCATATAGTTGATTGGAGCGGAAATCAACCACTACTCTCTCCGTAATTCGTTTCCTTCTACAAATCCTATCCCATTTTTCTATTCAAGGTGCCTGTGGATAGGATTCGACATGGTTTTAAATTATCCACAACACATACTGACAACTTTTTCACAAGTTCTTGGGTTGTGGACAATTTCATTCCACAAGGTGTGGGGGGTTGTGGATAAAATTTAAAAAGCATTGCACCTCTAAGGATATTTTGATATGATTATTGTGTTTTCACTCTTGATAACTGTGTTTACGGAAATAACTTATCCACAAAATGTGGATATCATGTGGGTAACTTATACAGAGGGTTTGTAAAACGTTGTCCACAAGTGGTGGATAATGTCGAAAAACCATTTTCCTTCCTTATTATATATATTTTCCACATTCAACGAATTGTATTTTTATAAAATAGCGTACGTTTAAGGAATGTATAGCACGTAATGATTGTACAGAAGTTATACAAACTAAGAAAAGGAGGGATCAGGATTGGAGAATATCGGGGATCTTTGGAGCAAGGCCTTAGAAAATATCGAAAAAAAGATCAGTAAACCAAGCTTTGATACTTGGTTGAAATCAACTAAGGCCCATTCCATTCAAGGGGACACCCTTGTGATTACAGCTCCAAATGAATTTGCTAGAGATTGGCTGGAAGGCCGTTACTCTCAGCTAATCTCAGGGGTTTTGTATGATATTACGGGCGAAGAACTAGTCGTGAAATTTATCATTCCTCAAAACCAGGAGCCGGAAGAGTTTGATATTCAAATACCGCCAAAGTCGATGAAGGATGATGATCAGCAGGATATTAACCAAAATATGCTGAACGCTAAATACACTTTTGACACGTTTGTTATCGGTTCGGGCAACCGGTTCGCCCATGCCGCTTCTTTGGCTGTGGCTGAAGCACCTGCCAAAGCCTATAATCCCTTATTTATTTATGGGGGAGTCGGTCTTGGAAAAACTCACTTAATGCATGCCATCGGCCATTATGTACTTGAGCATAATCCCGCTGCAAAAGTGGTTTACTTGTCATCTGAAAAATTCACCAACGAATTCATTAACTCCATCAGGGATAATAAAGCAGTCGATTTCCGCAACAAATACCGGAATGTTGACGTTTTATTAATCGATGATATTCAATTTTTAGCCGGTAAAGAACAAACACAAGAGGAATTTTTCCATACTTTTAATACCTTACATGAAGAAAGCAAGCAAATTGTCATTTCCAGTGATCGGCCACCGAAGGAAATCCCGACACTTGAAGATAGACTTCGTTCCCGATTCGAATGGGGGCTTATAACAGATATCACTCCACCGGATCTCGAGACGAGGATTGCGATTTTACGAAAGAAAGCAAAGGCTGAAGGACTGGATATTCCAAATGAAGCCATGCTTTATATAGCTAATCAGATCGATTCGAATATTCGTGAGTTAGAGGGCGCATTGATCCGTGTCGTCGCGTACTCTTCTCTTATAAATAAAGATATCAATGCAGATCTTGCAGCCGAGGCGTTGAAAGATATCATCCCGAGCTCGAAGCCAAGGGCGATTACCATCCAGGAAATTCAACGTGTCGTTGGGGAGCACTTCAATGTGAAGCTAGAGGACTTTAAAGCGAAGAAACGAACAAAGTCCATTGCATTCCCGAGGCAAATCGCCATGTATTTATCAAGGGAAATGACGGATTCCTCCCTTCCGAAAATCGGCGAAGAGTTTGGCGGACGTGATCACACGACTGTCATTCATGCGCATGAGAAAATCAGTACATTACTCGGAACGGATGCTCTTCTTCAGCAGCAATTGAAGGAAATTCGTGAAACATTAAAGGCCTGATTCTACACACAACCAAACTGGATAATGTGAATAACTCCGACTAACTAGCACACAGTCTGTCCACATGTGGATAGGCTGTGTTTACGTTCGATTCATACACTTATCCACATATCAACAGGCCCTACTACTTCTATTACTATTTTTTAAATAAATTATTAGTATATGATTCAGTCCATAAAATTATGTGCAAATTGGAGGAATAAATCATGAAATTTGTTATTCAAAGGGACTATCTTGTCCAGAGTGTCCAGGACGTCATGAAAGCTGTCACATCAAGAACGACCATTCCCATTCTGACCGGGATCAAGATCATTGCCACTGAAGATGGTGTTACATTGACAGGTAGTGATTCGGATATCTCGATTGAATCCTTTATCCCGAATGAGGAAGAAGGCACTGAAATCGTTGGGATCATGGAAACAGGCGGCATCGTCCTCCAAGCAAAATTCTTTAGTGAGATCGTTAAGAAATTACCGAAAGATACGGTGGAAATCGAAGTTCAGAGTCACTTCCAGACAGTCATCCGTTCAGGACAGGCAGAATTCAATTTGAACGGGCTGGATCCTGAAGAATATCCTCATCTTCCTCAAATTGAAGAAGGAAACGGAATAAAAGTATCAACGGATCTTCTTAAAACGATGATCAGACAAACCGTATTTGCAGTGTCCACCTCAGAAACACGCCCCATCTTGACAGGTGTAAACTGTCAGATCGAAGACGGGGAGCTGAGCTGTATTGCAACAGATAGTCACAGGCTTGCCATGAGAAAAGCACCGATCGAAACCAATCATGATGCTTCTTACAATATCGTGATTCCAGGAAAGAGCTTAAATGAGTTGAACAAGATCCTTGATGATACGGATGAACCAGTTGAAATCGTCATTACGGAAAATCAGGTCCTCTTTAAGGCAAAACATTTATTATTCTTCTCAAGACTATTAGAGGGGAATTACCCGGACACAAGCCGATTGATTCCATCTGATACGAAAACAGAATTGACCCTTAATACAAAAGAATTTTTACAAGCGATCGATCGTGCATCGCTGCTGGCGAGAGAAGGCCGGAACAACGTCGTGAAACTTTCGACCCTTGATGGTGGAATCATTGAAATTTCGTCGAACACTCCTGAAATCGGGAAAGTAATCGAGCAGGTGGAAAGCCATTCGGTTGAAGGGGAAGAACTGAAAATCTCTTTCAGCGCAAAATATATGATGGACGCGTTAAAAGCGATTGAAGGAACGGAAATTCATGTGAACTTCACTGGAGCGATGAGACCGTTCGTATTGAAGCCGCTTCATGATGAATCCATCCTTCAGCTGATCCTTCCGGTTAGAACGTACTAAAAATCAAAAGCCAACACCTTAGAAAAAGCTCAGGTGTTGGCTTTTTACATTTAGGGAATCCTTCTGAAATCAACTGCGACCATTTTCTCCATTTTTCGTTAGTTGTGACTTAACTCCATTTAGAGTAAAATAATATATTAGAGACTTTATACGGAAAGTAGTGATTTTAGTGGCGAAAGAGATCACCATCGAAACAGAAATCATCACATTGGGACAATTCCTGAAGCTTGCTGAAGTGATTCAGTCCGGTGGGATGGCGAAATGGTTCTTAAGTGAATATGAAGTATACATAAACGGGGAACAAGACCAAAGAAGAGGGAGAAAACTTACGGTTGGAGACAAAGTTGAAATTCCTGAAGTAGGGGTCTTTGTGGTTGCTGGAGAATAATAAAGGGTGTTATGTCCATGTACATTGAACAATTGGAATTAAGAAACTACCGTAATTACGAATCGATCGACGTGAGTTTCGAAAATAAGGTGAACGTCATTCTTGGAGAAAATGCTCAGGGGAAGACGAATATCATGGAATCTATCTATGTCCTGGCAATGGCTAAATCCCATCGTACCTCGAATGATAAAGATTTAATCCGTTGGGACCAGGAATATGCTAAAATAAAAGGTAGGATTCAGAAATATAACGGTGGTTTACCTTTGGAGCTGATCCTGTCCAAAAAGGGGAAAAAAGCGAAGAGTAATCACCTTGAACAGTCTAAATTGAGTCAATATGTCGGGAATATGAATGTTGTCATGTTTGCACCTGAAGATCTTCATTTAGTAAAAGGGAGCCCTCAAGTCAGGCGCCGTTTTATTGATATGGAAATCGGTCAGGTTTCTCCTGTTTATTTACATGATATCAGCCTTTATCAAAAAATATTACAGCAGCGGAACCATTATTTAAAACAGTTGCAGACGAGAAAACAAAAAGACCAGACGATGCTTGATGTCTTGACGGAACAGTTCATCGAGATGGCGGTGAAGATTACGAAGAAACGATTTGAATTCGTTCAATTGTTGGAAAGTTGGGCGAAACCGATCCATTCAGGGATTTCAAGAAACCTGGAAACGTTGGAAATCGTATATAAACCGTCTTTGGATGTATCAGATAATCAAGAATGGTCAAAAATGGTAGATATATATGAGCAGAAATTCAATGATATCCGTGAACGGGAAATTGATCGGGGTGTGACCCTGGTCGGACCGCATCGGGATGATCTTCAATTTATTGTGAATGGACGGGATGTTCAAACATTCGGGTCACAGGGGCAGCAACGGACGACAGCCCTCTCTGTGAAGCTTGCAGAAATCGAGCTGATACACTCTGAGATCAAAGAGTATCCCATCTTACTTCTGGATGATGTGTTATCTGAGTTGGATGATTATCGTCAGTCTCACTTATTAAATACCATTCAGGGGAAAGTTCAAACCTTCGTGACCACAACCAATGTGGACGGGATTGATCATCAAACCTTAAACGAGGCGACTACGTTCGAAGTGGAAGCCGGATCTATGAAAAGATTGAAATGAGGTGTTACCTTGTACATACATGTTGGAGAAGATGTCATGGTACGTACAGATGAAATCATCGCAATTATTGATCGAGACACCGTTCAATTTTCAGAGGAAATTCAACATTTTCTAAAAACGAAAGATCATAACCTTTGCAATCTTGCAAAGGGTTCATATAAATCTCTTGTTATCACAACGGGCCAGTTGTATCTCTCACCGCTGGCATCCAGTACGTTAAAGAAGCGATCAAAGAAATACTCAAACTATGAGAATTTATTATAGAAATATAAAGCCCTGAAGGTTAGAAAGTGTAGGTGAATCAGTATGGCTATAGAACAAAATCAAGCGCAAGGCGGCTCCTATGATGAAAATCAGATTCAGGTTTTAGAAGGTTTAGAGGCCGTTCGGAAAAGACCGGGTATGTATATTGGATCAACAAGCGGCAGAGGTCTGCATCACTTGGTGTGGGAAATCGTTGATAACAGTATTGATGAAGCATTAGCCGGACACTGTAGTGAAATCGAAGTCATCATTGAAGAGGATAACAGTATTACCGTGACGGATAATGGACGGGGGATTCCGGTCGGTATCCACGAAAAAATGGGACGTCCTGCCGTAGAGGTCATCATGACGGTCCTTCACGCGGGCGGTAAGTTCGGCGGCGGCGGATATAAAGTATCCGGAGGTCTGCACGGAGTAGGGGCCTCGGTTGTAAATGCCCTTTCCACGGAACTTGAGGTACATGTCCATCGTGATGGGAACATCTACTATCAGAAATTCGAAAAAGGTGTTCCGAGCTTCGACCTTAAAGTGGTCGGAGAAACGGATAAGACCGGAACGATCATCCACTTCACTCCAGATCCTGAAATCTTTACTGAAACGACGGAATACGATTATGACACACTGGCAAACCGTATTCGTGAATTGGCGTTCTTGAACAGAGGGATCCAGATCAGTATTGAAGATAAGCGCGGAGAAGGGAAAAGACGGGACTACCATTATGAAGGTGGAATCAAGTCATACGTTGAGCACCTTAACCGTTCGAAAGAAGTCATCCATGAAGAACCGATCTACATCGAAGGTGAGAAGGATGATATTACCGTTGAAATCGCCCTTCAATACAATGACGGTTTCGCAAGCAATCTTTACTCATTCGCCAATAACATCCATACCCATGAAGGTGGAACCCATGAGTCTGGATTTAAAACGGCTTTAACGAGGGTCATCAATGATTACGCCCGTAAAAATAATGTATTCAGAGAGAACGATGCGAATCTTTCAGGGGAAGATGTCCGGGAAGGTCTGACAGCCATCATTTCGATCAAACATCCTGACCCTCAATTCGAAGGTCAGACGAAAACAAAACTTGGGAACTCGGAAGCGAGGACGATTACGGATTCTCTATTCTCAGAGCATCTGGAAACATTCTTACTTGAAAACCCGGTTGTTGCCCGGAAGGTCGTTGAAAAAGGCCTGATGGCTGCCCGTGCCCGACTGGCTGCGAAAAAAGCAAGGGAGCTTACCCGCCGTAAGAGTGCCCTTGAGATTTCAAGCCTGCCTGGTAAACTGGCTGACTGTTCTTCCAAAGACCCGAGCATCAGCGAAATCTATGTGGTTGAGGGTGACTCAGCCGGTGGATCGGCCAAACAGGGACGTGACCGTCACTTCCAGGCCATCCTTCCACTGCGTGGTAAAATCATCAACGTTGAAAAGGCACGTCTTGATAAGATCCTTTCCAACAATGAGGTGCGTGCGATCATCACAGCTCTTGGAACCGGAATCGGAGAGGACTTTGATCTCGCGAAAGCAAGATATCATAAAATTGTCATCATGACCGATGCCGACGTCGATGGTGCCCATATCCGTACGCTGTTATTGACGTTCTTCTATCGTTACATGAGAAACATCATTGAAGCAGGCTACATCTATATCGCCCAACCGCCGTTGTACAAAGTGCAACAAGGGAAGAAAATCGAGTATGCCTACAATGATAAAGAACTGGATCGCATTCTTGGAGAAATTTCCCCGACACCTAAACCTGGAATCCAGCGTTATAAGGGTCTTGGAGAGATGAACCCTGAACAGCTTTGGGAAACGACCATGGACCCTGAATCACGGACATTGCTGCAAGTGAGTCTGCAGGATGCAATCGAGGCCGACGAAACCTTTGAAATCCTCATGGGTGACAAAGTGGAGCCGAGACGTAACTTCATCGAAGAAAACGCTGCGTACGTTAAGAATCTGGATATTTAACGAAAACTTTTTTGAAATAGTACAGGATAGACCACGTGCTATCCTGTCTTTTACATAGCGGACAAGGTAAAGAGTGAGAAAGGTATAAATCTTTCTTTAAAAGGAGGTCCCTTTTACTATGGCAGAAACACCAAGATCGAATGTTAAAGAGATTAATATAAGTAGTGAAATGCGCTCGTCTTTCCTGGATTACGCGATGAGTGTCATCGTTTCACGTGCCTTACCAGATGCACGTGATGGCCTTAAGCCCGTCCATCGCCGTATTTTATATGCGATGAATGACCTCGGAATGACGTCTGACAAAGCGTACAAGAAATCGGCACGTATCGTCGGTGAAGTAATCGGTAAGTATCACCCTCATGGTGACTCAGCTGTTTATGACACCATGGTTCGTATGGCACAGGATTTCAACTATCGCTATATGCTGGTTGACGGTCACGGTAACTTCGGTTCTGTGGACGGTGACGCCGCAGCGGCCATGCGTTATACAGAAGCACGTATGTCCAAGATCTCTATGGAACTCATTCGTGATATTAATAAAGACACAATTGATTATAAAGATAACTATGATGGCACTGAGCGGGAGCCGGAGGTATTACCTGCCCGTTTCCCTAACCTTTTGGTTAATGGTTCTTCAGGAATCGCCGTAGGGATGGCAACGAACATCCCTCCCCATAATCTTGGAGAGGTCATCGATGGAATCCTTGCATTAAGTAAAGATCCTGACATTACGATTCAAGAGCTGATGGAATTCATCTACGGACCTGATTTTCCTACTGCCGGTTTGATTGTAGGAAGAAGCGGGATCCGTCGTGCTTATGAAACAGGTAAAGGCTCCATCACCATGCGTGCCCGTGTGGAAATCGAAACAAAGAGCAATGGAAAAGAAACGATCATCGTCCATCAAATTCCTTATCAGGTGAATAAAGCGAGACTCATTGAGAAGATCGCGGATCTGGTCCGGGATAAGAAGATTGATGGCATCACGGATCTTCGTGATGAATCGGATCGAAATGGTATGCGCATCGTCATTGAAGTACGAAAAGATGCCAACGCTAACGTACTACTTAATAATTTATATAAACAAACGGCACTTCAAACGAGTTTCGGGATCAATCTTCTGGCACTTGTAGACGGTCAGCCGAAGGTATTGAACTTAAAAGAATGTCTCTATCACTATCTTCAGCATCAAAGGGTAGTCATTCGCCGCAGAACAGAATTTGAATTGCGCAAGGCTGAAGCAAGGGCTCATATTTTAGAAGGTCTGAGGATTGCCCTCGATCACATTGATGAAATCATTGCCCTTATCCGTGGTTCTCAAACAACAGAGCTTGCCAAACAAGGATTGATGGAGAACTTCTCCTTATCCGATAAACAGGCACAGGCGATCCTGGATATGCGTCTTCAACGTCTAACCGGTTTAGAACGTGAAAAAATTGAAGATGAGTACCAGGAGCTGGTGAAGCTGATCGCTGAACTAAAAGCGATCCTGGCAGATGACGAAAAGGTCCTTGAAATCATCCGTGAAGAACTGATCGAAATCAAAGAACGCTTCAATGATGAAAGAAGATCTGAAATTGTTGCGGGTGGAATCGAGAACATAGAGGATGAAGATTTGATCCCTAGAGAGAACATCGTCGTTTCCCTCACCCATAACGGTTACATCAAGCGTCTTCCTGTTTCAACCTACCGCAGTCAAAAACGGGGCGGAAGAGGGATCCAGGGTATGGGTACCAATGATGAAGACTTCGTCGAACATCTGTTGACGACTTCTACTCATGATACGATCCTCTTCTTTACGAACAAAGGAAAAGCGTATCGTGCAAAAGGATATGAAATCCCAGAGTTCAGTCGTACTGCGAAAGGACTTCCGATCATCAATCTCCTCGGCGTGGAAAAAGATGAATGGATCAACGCCATGATCCGGGTCGAAGAATTTGTGGATGATTGGTACTTATTCTTTACGACGAAGCAAGGGATCTCAAAACGTACGCCGGTATCGGATTTCGCCAATATCCGGACGAACGGTCTGATCGCCATCAACCTTCGGGAAAATGATGAACTGATTTCCGTCAAACTGACCGATGGCGAAAAAGACATGATCATCGGAACGAAGCAGGGTATGCTGATCCGTTTCCCTGAAACTGACGTCCGTTCCATGGGAAGAACCGCCACTGGAGTAAAGGGAATCAACCTCAGCGATGATGATATCGTTGTCGGCATGGAGATTCTAGAAGACAAGAGTGATGTCCTGGTCGTCACGGTAAATGGTTACGGTAAACGTACTCCAGCCAGTGAATATAGAGTCCAAACCCGTGGTGGTAAGGGATTGAAGACATGTAATGTGACTGAGCGTAATGGAGAACTCGTCTCTGTCAAAGCCGTCACAGGTGAAGAAGACTTAATGATCATCACCGCCCATGGTGTTCTCATCCGTATGGACGTCAATGACATTTCCACAACGGGACGTAACACCCAAGGGGTCAAGCTGATCCGTCTTCAAGAAAGTGAATTCGTTTCAACCGTCGCTAAAGTTGAAAAAGAGGATGAAGAAGAAACGGAAGCGCCGGTCGAATCTGTTGAAGGAATGGAAAAGCACGATATGGAAGACCAACCAGCTTCAGATGAGACTGATGAAGGCACAGAAGAATAAATAATAGAGTAAGCTATTTTCAGGAATGGGTGCCCATGCTGGAAATAGCTTATTTTTTTGTCAGGGACCTATTTATTTTTTGAAAATAACAACTATATATCGCCGAATTTGGTAAAATAAACTAAAAGAACAGTCGTGAGGTGTGTATAGTTGAAGGTCTATCGTGGCGAAATACAATTAGGCTGCATCGTAGCAGAGGATATCATGGGATTGTCAGCAAACCCGATCATTCCAAAGAATACGGTGCTAGAAGAAGAACATTTAAATATCCTGCAAGCATTTCATATCAACGAGTTATACATAGAGAAGACAAAAGCCGACGGGAACCCATTCAAGTCACCTCTCTCTTCTGATAAAGTCTCGAATCAGAATCAGGAAGAGACTGATTCTCAGGAGACAATGGGATTTGTAGACCTTTACTTAACGACAGTAAAGGAATATAAGAAGGAATTCTTGAATTGGCAGTCGGGTACGGCCGTTAATGTCGCAAGAGTGAGAGAACTCATCCTCCCCGTTATTCAAGAGGTGGAACAAAATCATATATACATCTATTCCCTTCAACATTATTCAACGAAGAAAGAATATCTCTATCATCATGCGGTTTCAGTAAGTATCATCAGTGCTTTAATAGGAAAGAAGATCGGTTTACAGTCGGGACAGATCAATCAACTGGCATTAGCGGGGGCACTGGCTGACTGTGGGATGGCGAAAGTAAGCCCCCACATATTATCCAAGGAGCAGCCCCTGACAGAGAGTGAATTTAAAGAAGTGAAGCTACACACGGCAAATGGGTATAAGATGATCAAAGATACTCCACTATTAAAAACGGAAACAAAACTAGCGATCTTTCAACATCATGAACGTTTTGATGGAACAGGATATCCAGCATCCGAAAAGAGCGAACGCATTCACCTCTATTCACAGATCGTCGGGATTGCAGACGTTTTTCATGCTATGACATCAGAGAGAATATATAGAAGCAAGCAACCGATTTTCAAAGTATTGGATATGATCAGTAAAGACTTATTTGGTAAATTCGATCTTAAAGTAGTGGAAGGGCTCCTGCAATTAATGGGAGACTTAAGAACCGGAACCCCGGTAAGGTTATCAACGGGAGAGTTTGGGGAAGTCATATATACCAAACCGGACGCCTTCACCAGCCCGATCGTTAAACTCAAAAATGATGAAATAGTAGATTTATCTCAGCAAAAGAACATCTATATTACAGAGGTCTTTACCTAAGATCCTTCTACGGAATCAGCATTCGAACGAAAAAGTCGCAGGTCAATAAAATGATCTGTGACTTTTTATTATTTACCCCTTGCAAACTTGTTTAATAGTGTGTATACTATTATTTGTTGTCCGAAAGGCATTACATAATTATCATGAAAATAACTTTTCTAAAATAATAAAAATACCTTGACGGCAAACGCTTTAAATGATATATTATATAGGTCGCTTCAAACGAAGCACTTACAC
>NZ_BCVQ01000049.1 GCF_001591825.1 Rossellomorea vietnamensis NBRC 101237 | reverse complement strand
ACTGAGACCCCGCTTTTTTCATCTATTATTCATCTGCTGATTGCAGATCTTTTTTATATTTGATTGCTTTTGTGAAGAAGTATAGTGACAGCCCGAGTAAAACAACGGTCCCTGTCATGAGGGGCATCATTTTGCCGGGTGTAACGGTCACTGTCGGAATGATGACACCTAAATACATAAAGACACTAAGTGCAAGTAATGTAAAACCAAATCGTTTGAAATCGACGACCTTATGTTGAATGGTCTTTTTGCTTGTGTTCTTCATTGCATTCACCTACTTTTGAACTAGTAAACTCTCATTCTATGGTAACATATGATTCCATACAGCCTACCATGTAATTGATACCAGTTCTGCCAAGGGTTACTTGGAAAGGGCGTTGTCAATATCTTCAATCAAATCCTCCACATCTTCAAGACCGACGGATATCCGGACAAGGCCGTCTGTGATCCCCAGTTCGTTCCGACGCTCCGCCGGAATGGACGCATGGGTCATGCGAGCCGGAACGGAAATAAGACTTTCCACTGCTCCGAGACTTTCAGCCAAAGTGAAATATCTCGTATTGGTCAGAAGACGGTCTGCATTTTCCTCACTGCCTACATCAAAGGAGACCATCCCGCCGAATCCTGATGCCTGCTTTTTGGCTATGGCATGATTCGGATGGGTTTCAAGACCAGGATAGTAAACCTTCGATACTTTCGGATGAGCCGTCAGGAACTCGACGATTTTCCTGGTGTTTTCTTCATGCTCCTCCATACGCAGCCCTAATGTCTTGATTCCGCGAATCAATAACCATGAATCCTGCGGCCCAAGGACACCGCCTGTTGAATTCTGTACAAAGAATAATTCTTCAGCCAGTTCTTCTGAATTCACTACAACGAGACCTGCCACAACATCACTGTGTCCCCCGATGTATTTCGTAGCACTATGAAGGACAATGTCCGCTCCCAGGGCAATCGGGTTCTGCCAGTATGGTGTACTGAACGTATTATCTACGATGGTCAGCAGATTGTGTTTCTTGGCTAATGAAGCCGCTGCCTCGATATCCGTGATTTTAAGCAATGGGTTGGTCGGTGTTTCAATATAAACCGCTTTTGTATTCGGTTGGATGGCCTTTTCGATAGTGTTTACATCGCTAGTATCTACGAAAGTGGACTCGATGCCGATCCGGTTTAACACCTTCGTCATGACACGGTATGTCCCTCCGTACACATCATCTGTCATCACAATATGATCCCCGCTGTTGAACATCATCATGACTGCAGTGATCGCCGCCATTCCCGAGCCGAATGCAAAGCCTTTTTCCCCGCCTTCAAGATCTTTGATCAGCTCTTCAAGGGCATGTCGTGTGGGATTTCCTGAGCGAGAATATTCGAACCCCTTGTGCTTTCCTACTTCATCCTGCTTATACGTACTCACCTGGTAGATGGGAGTGGATACTGCCCCTGTTTGAGGATCTGTAGGGATACCACCGTGGATTAATTGCGTTTTCTTTTTCATGATTAGATTCCTCCTTGGTATATTTTTTTGCTTAGATATCTCTCACTTGAATCCGGGAAGATGGTGACAATATGGCTACCCGGTTCAGCTCTTTCTGCTTCCACTAGCGCTGCATGCAGGGCAGCTCCGGAAGAACTGCCTACCAGCAGCCCTTCCAATAATGCAAGTTCCTTTACCCTTGTGAAGGCATCCTCGTCAGTGACGGTATGGATACTGTTAAAATAACTTGCATCCATATATCCAGGCAGGAACTCCATCCCGATGCCTTCTGTTTTATGTGGGCCTGACTCTCCCCCATTCAGGATCGATCCTTCAGGCTCCACGATCACTGTTTTAATCGTGTCCTTCATTTCTTTAAGGTAGCGTGCAGTCCCCATGAAGGTCCCGCCTGTCCCTGCGCCGGCGACAAATGTATGGATGTGACCGTCCATCTGTTTCCAGAGTTCCGGTCCTAATGTTCTGTAATACGTATTCGGGTTGGCTTCGTTCCCGAATTGCTGCGGGGAATACGAGTTAGGGGTCTCTTCTACCAATTCAGCGGCTTTCGCGATGGCACCCTTCATGCCTTCTTCAGTGGGGGTATGGACGATTTCCGCTCCAAGGGCTTTCATCAGTTCCTGTTTCTCCACGCTGAATTTCTCAGGGATACAGAACTTCACTTTATATCCTGAATTGACGGCGGCTAAAGCCAGGCCGATCCCCGTATTGCCTGCCGTTGGTTCGATGAAGGTACCCCCTGGCATGATCTTGCCATTCTCCACTGCATCTCTTAACAGCTCAAGCCCCAATCGATCCTTCACACTGCCTCCGGGGTTAAAGAATTCAAGCTTCGCGAAGAGGCGGACCCCGTTCTTCAGCGGGAAATGTGTCAGTTCAACAATCGGTGTATTCCCTATCAGGTCATGTACACTTTTATACACGTCCATATATTCAATCCCCTTTCAACCAAAAAAACTGACCCTTTCACCAAACCGTCTTCATTACCAATGAAAGGACTGTTCGTCTGAACAAGCCTGGTACACACGGTAAGAGGGGTAGATGCCTGGGTCAGCTATATTTTCTTTCTATTAAACAGATTTCACGATATTCATGACCATTTTAGCTGAATGAAGTGCAGCTTTTTCAAGGTATTGATCGAAAGACACGTCTGATTCCTTGCCGGCGATGTCGGAAAGGGAACGGATGATGACAAATGGTACGTGGAATTGATGCGCTACTTGGGCGATCGCTGCCGCTTCCATTTCCACTGCCTGTAAATCCGTGAATTTGTCACGGATCGCATCCACTCTCACTGGATCATTCATGAATGAATCCCCAGTGGCAATCAATCCGGAAACCACCTGTGCATCTCCGAGTTCTTTCACACTATTGATCGCTGTTTGCTTCAAATTCTCGTCTGCCGTAAAAGCTGCCGGAAGCTGGGGAACCTGACCGTATTCATAACCAAAAGCGGTTACATCCACGTCATGATGTCTTACTTCAGTTGAAATGACTACATCACCGACATTTAGAGAAGGATCGAATCCTCCTGCTGACCCTGTGTTGATGATGTAATCCGGTTTGAAGTGCTGCAATAGGACAGCCGTTGACATCGCTGCATTCACTTTCCCGATTCCTGAACGAAGCAAAATCACTTCTTTGTCATGCATTGTACCGCTTGTATATTCACACCCTGCGATGGTTTCCACTTTCGGGTTTGAAATATTCTCTCTTAATAAGGCTACTTCTTCTTCCATTGCTCCGATGATGGCGATTTTCATTGCTAAAACCTCTTTCTACTATTTAGTCGCCTCCATGATCCACACAAATGTATTCACTTGCTGAAACTGTACAGAAAACCCATTCTCTCGCAAAAGCTCTCTTAACACTTCGAGAGTCGTGTAATATTCCCGTTTTAAATCTTCAGCCAGATTGACATACTCTTTCTTGATCGCTTGGGATATGGCGGCTTGATGATGCTGATCGGTCTCAAACATTGTATCAGCAAATACTATTTTACCACCTTGTACTAGAAGCTTTCCATAGATGCCGAAAGCTTTTCCCTTTTCTTCATCGGTTAAATGATGAAATGCGTAAGAGCTTACGATGGAATCGGCTTTTCCCTCTAAAGGAAAATCCAGAAAGTCGCCGTCCCGGAATGTGACACGATCACCAAGCTTCTGCATTCCAATCGCTCTCATTTCCGGAGAGGGTTCATAGGGAATGACCTCGAGTCCCGCGTCCAATAGCTTCTTGGTTAAATTCCCTGTACCAGGTCCAAACTCGACCACCTTCCCCTTTGAACGGGCGACCACCCCGTCAAGAATCGAATCATAGTGTTCGAATACGGCTTGATATTCCACATCTTTTCCTGTCACTGTATCATCATACGAATCTGCCCAGTCACCGAACAGATCTAAAAATTCTCTACCCATGGTTCAGCACCTCAGCTGCATTAAGTTTATAATTCCTATAAACATACTATGAATTAATTTTAAAACTGTTATTAAATTATCATATTCTCCTGATGAATTCAACAATAATTCATTGTCAAAAGGGTGGGGGGACTCTAAAATAGAGGGAGAAAGCCTTTCCGTATCACGTATAATTAGGAGGTTCACCATGAATATTTCATTCGATTTAATAGAAGATAAAGTGGAGTTTTTCGAAGCTGACAATCTCAGGACTTTGGAGAAAAAGGTAGACGAACAGATCCAGCATAATAAAGCCATCATGCTCTCCGTCCATCACGTGGATCATTCCGTTTCCATCGATGAGAATGGCAGAAGATTATACAGTGCCGTGGTTCATTTTAAAGTGAAGAAGTAATTCATGCAAAAAGGCCCTTCCATATAATTGGAAGGGCCTTTTTATATCCATCAGTCTTTATCATTTTCCTTTAATTCCTGCACTTTCGTCGGCTGCCATCCTTTGCCGTCGACCCATTGCAGATACACCCGGTAAGGGGTTTGGGTGTCTTTAGCCGTTACGGTCGCCATGGACTTCTGCGGACCGCCATTCCCTTCCATCCACCAGACGGTCATATTGCCTGCAGGGATGCCTGTAGCGTAAGAAGTCGCCTTGATTTTTTCCTGCCAGTCGACGGTTCCTTCTTCATAGACGGATACGTGCTCACCTGTCTGCTCGGTGCCGATCGGCTTCCAGTCAGGATGCACCATCGTTTTTACTACATTGGGGTCGTCACTTTCCTCGACCTTCATCTTACTTTGGTCTTCCCCGTCTAATGCGACAGAATCCTGCTCCTCATCAGAAGACTCGTCTTTCTTTTTCTCATCATCTTTCTTCTTGTCTTCATCTTTTTGTTCATCGTCCGCTTTATCCTTAGAATCGTCTTTCTCATCCATGGAAACGGAGTTGTCTTTTTCTTTCGTCGTCTTATCGTTCTTGTCAGCACTTTTGGTTTCTGAATTCTTCGGGGCGTCTGTCGTTGCCTTTTCGTCGCCACCTCCAAGTACGATGGTGCCTCCTACCACGACAATTAATAGAAGTACGATTGCAATCATTATGTTTAACAGTTTATTAGTATTCTTTTTAGATCGTTTGTCTAATCGAGATTGGTATTTCGCCATTTTGTTCCCTCCCTATTATCCTAAACATTTTAACATGATAAGAGGAAAAGAATAAAGCGAAACATTATCCATCCCGGGATGATTCAGCTATAAAGGGAAAAAGGTCACAGAACGCACGGGACGCCCTTCTACTCATGATCAAGCCGGTAGACAGCATCGACGCTGTCTTTGAAGATCGGGTAAATTCCCCCTTCGCCTATGGTCACGTCCATGTTGACGGCCACCAATGCGTATTTGGGATCTTCGAAGGGAAAGTAGCCTGCGAACCATTTATTATATAATTCATTTGCTTTCACTCTTTCTCCCCGATAATTCCCTGTCTGTGCGGTTCCAGTCTTCCCGGCGATGGTATAGGCCGCGTTTTGCAAATAGGGTGCCGTACCTTCCGGGGAGTTCACCACACCCCGCAGGTACTGCTGAAGCTTCATGGCCGTGAAAGGGGTGATCGTCTCACCCTCGATCTTCTGGTGAGGAAAGGAAAACATGTTGGTGCCATTTTGATACTGCACAGAAGAGACGGCACTCACCTGAAATTTCTCTCCCCCCCTGGCAATCGTCGCCATCATATTGGCGATGCCGAGCGGTGTGACGCGGACTTCCTGTTGCCCGATACCTGTCTGGGCGACCAGTTTAGGTTCAGCCCTGTCCCCGTCAGAAGCGAAGATCCTTCCTTCACTCACCTGAAGCTGAGGAAAGCTTTCGTAATGAAAGACGTTGCCTCTCCATGCAATGTCACCGATCAGTCCGATTTTCTCGGCATACTCATCGAGCAGGTGGTCATCCTTCTCAGTCAGCTCTTTAGCAAGATCCGCAAATGTACGGTTACAGCTGACCGCTATGCTTGTCTTAATATTAATGGTGCCGTGAGGCTTTTCAGCGGTCCCGCCACGGATGTTTTCATTACAAGGGAAAAGCCTGCGTTCATCCACGATCCCCTCATCCATGGCTGCAGCTGCGACGACGGTCTTGAAGACAGAACCCGGTATCAACGCTTTCAGCATGAGATTCCCCGCTCCTCCACTGAATGGGTCCCGGCTCTTCATTGCAGGTCTTGATACACTGGCGAGTATTTCACTCTTTTCAATATCCAGGAGCAACAGCCCCCCTTTTTGGATGTTGTACGTATCCGCCACATCTTCGAGTGCCTCTTGCATCCTTCTATCGATGGTCGTTTTCACATTCAGTGGATAAAAGGGGTTGGCGGGTGCGAGATACTTTACATCCACCCCGAATAAAGGGCCACCCCTTGCATCAACATGATAGATCAGTTTCGCTTCCTCTTCTGCGACCAGCCATTCATCAAAGCTCTCCTGAAGTCCCGACACACCGATTTTCTGATTGGCGCCCTTCACTTTGTCAGGGTAGCGTTCGTGGAATACATCTGTATTTTCCCCGGTGACCCCTATCAGCTGGGAAGCAGGTACTTCGTCGCTTTTATACTTTTTCGTAAGGGCGAACACTCCCTGTATTTCAAGAGAATTAATTTCCTTCATCTGTTCCTCTGAAAGCCTTAAGGGATCCTTCCCGCCGAAAACGATCGGCCCTTTCGCTTCCTCCACTTTCGTTTGGATCGTCTGCTGTGGAACATGAAGGATCTCTGCCACTTTTTCCACCGGCCAATCCAGTTGTTTTAGAAATGGGAAAAGGACCAGGACATTCTTTTCTGTATACGTAAGGGGTTCACCGTTCCGATCAAGAAACTCCCCCCTGCCTTCATCAATCACCAATGCTTGCGTTCTTTGTGCGACACTCTCTTCAAGAAGGTTGATTTTATGTTTGGAATAGGATTCAGTCTGGAATAATTGCAATTGCATCAACCTGCCTGAAAGTCCTGAGAGAGCAAGCAATAAGACGATACTCAACAACCTGATTCGTTTCCGTTTCATTTAGTCACCTCGTCCCCATTGTTGACGAGTTTTATGCGAATTAATCATAAAAAAAGAAGAGGCTCTAAATTGGAGCCCCTTCCCGGGTGATCAGCTTACTTCTACAATCTTGACGCTCATTTCCCCGCCTGGAGTCTGAACATTCACTTCAGCGCCTACTTTATGTCCAAGTAGACTTTTCGCGATAGGTGAATCATTTGAAATCTTGCCTTCGAATGGATCCGCTTCTGCACTGCCCACGATTGTGTATGTTTCTTTGTCTCCGTCAGGCAATTCCACGAATGTCACTTTTTTTCCTAATTGTACTGTATCTGAATTCATGTCATCTTCTTGAATGATCTTCGCATTGCGAATCATGTTTTCCAATGTGGAAATACGACCTTCAACGAATGCTTGTTCATCTTTCGCTGCGTCGTACTCAGAGTTCTCGGATAAATCTCCGAAGCTGCGGGCGATCTTGATGCGCTCGACGACTTCTTTACGTTTAACCGTTTTCAAATTCTCCAGTTCTTTTTCTAACTTCTCTTTACCTTCTGCTGTCATAGGAAATACTTTTTCTGTACTCATGACCCTCTTCACTCCTTTTCTATCTAAGAGCTTCCCATGCTCCATATGTAAATGTGCTACGTATGTAAAGGGAGGGAATGGAGGGAGAATTTCTTCTCCCTCCATTCCCTGCTTCTTTACAATGTGGGAAATGGTAACCTTCACCTATATGTCTTTATCTATGCTATCGTATTACAAAAATGACTTTTGTTCAAGAATTGTTTGAATTTTTGTTACCATTAAATCGATTGCCACGTGATTATGACCGCCTTCAGGGATGATCACATCGGCATATCGCTTCGTTGGTTCGATGAATTGATTGTGCATCGGACGGACGACCGTAATGTATTGATCGATGACAGAATCGATGGAACGTCCGCGCTCTTTAATGTCGCGAAGCATCCTTCTGATGATCCGAAGATCCGCATCTGTATCGACGTAAAGCTTAATATCCATTAAGTTACGCAATCTTTCATCTTCTAATACTAAAATCCCCTCTAAAATAATGACATCTTTCGGTTCAACGAGAATCGTATCATCCGAGCGGGTGTGCATTTTGTAATCATACACCGGCTTATTGACGGGCTGGTGATCCAATAGACCGTGCAAATGTTGAATCAACAAATCATTATCAAAGGCTAATGGGTGATCATAATTGGTTTTCAACCGTTCCTCAAATGGTAGATTCGATTGATCTTTATAATAATAATCCTGCTGCAGCATTAAGATGGAATGACCTTGGAATTGCTCATAAATGGCTTTGGTGACGCTCGTCTTCCCAGAGCCGGATCCTCCTGCTACACCGATCACAACGGGTTTCTGCTTCATAAGTATTAGATGTTCTCCTTTCGCATCATGTTATCAGGGTAAACCCTCTGATGCACCTTGAATTTCACTATTTGTAACGGGTGACGGGCAACGTCAAGCTCATTCCCGCGCTCATCCCACATCTTTTCGATAACCTGCGTAAAATTGGAGATTTCAGGACCGAAAAACTCTACTTCCTGTCCGGCTCTAAAATGGTTCCGTTGCTGCAAGGTGACGATCTGGGTGTCTTCGTCGTAGTCCAATACGAGTCCGACAAATTCATAATTTGTATTCTTCTTGTTGTGGACTCCGAACATCTGCTCTTTGAATCCGGGTACCCCTTCAAAAAACGCCGGGGCCGTTTCACGATTCGCGCACTTCTCAAGCTCCTCGAGCCACTCCTTTTGGATCTTGAAGTTATCCGGGTCTTTACAATATTCATCGATCACTTTGCGGTACACACTTACGACAGTGGCCACGTAATGAATGGACTTCATCCGCCCTTCGATCTTCAAACTGTCGATTCCCAATTCGACCATTCCAGGGATGGATTCGACAAGCTTCAAGTCTTTCGGACTCATGGCGAAAGGTGCATCTTCTTTATCATAAAGGGGATTTTCCCCGTCATCATTCATTTCATATAAATCATAGTCCCAGCGGCAGGACTGACAGCAGCCGCCGCGATTTGAATCTCTCGCAGTCATATGGTTGCTTAATGTACAACGACCGGAGTAGGCAATGCACATCGCTCCATGAATGAAGGTCTCAATCTCTATATCCACTTTCTCTTTCATTTCCTGGATTTCTTTACCGCTTGCTTCACGTGCAAGCACCACCCGGTCCAGTCCTTCTTCTTTCCAGAATTGGACGGCTTTCCAGTTTGAAAGGGACTGCTGTGTACTTAAGTGCACCTCTACATTAGGGGCAACCCTTCTGCATGTTTCTATGATAAGGGGGTCTGCGACAATGATCCCCGCTACTCCCGCTTCCCCAAGTCCACGAAGATATTCTTCAAGACCATCCATGTTCTCATTATGGGCATAGATATTGGTAGTGACATAGATCTTTGCACCATACTTCCGGGCGAACTCCACGCCTTCTTTCATATCTTCAAAGGTGAAATTACCGGCATTTGAACGCAGTCCATATTCCTGCCCGCCGATATAGACGGCGTCTGCACCATAATGGACCGCGATCTTCAATTTTTCCAGATTACCGGCAGGAGCCAGTAATTCAGGTTTCTTCACAATGACACGCTTCCCGTCTACAACCTTTGAGATCGGTTTTTTCACCACCGTGGTCATCATAACTCCTCCGTTCTGATCAATCTATATCCGTCTATCGTTCTTAATACACGGTTTCTTTAAAGAAGAAACCTATATCCAACGGGCGATTATCCGGCTGCAGCCTTTTCGCTTCTTCCAGAAACTCGTCTTTCTGTTCGTCATAACGCGCTTCGTCTTCCGCACATAAATCAATGGCCATACGATACAGTTTCGTCACTTCCAGGATATATTCAGGAGACTTCATCACTCCATCGATCTTGAAAGTGTCGACACCCGCTTCCATCATTTCACCAAGCTCATCGATGATGCACATATCATTCGGGCTCATGATGTGCGTGCCGTTCCCATCTTCAAAGATAGGATACTTATTGTGACGCTCCTCATCGTGAAGGAACATATTGCGCTGTTCTTTCCGGTTTTCGATTTCCATCACTTTGCCTTGATATTCAAAATAGTTCCCGAGCAATGAGCGTTTGGATTGAAACATGCAGGTCATCCCATGCACCTGCACCTCGATTTCGACCTCTGCATTTTCCTTCATTTCAATAATGCTATCCATGCTTAATTCCCGGGCGAGTACGGCACGCTTTGCCCCTTTTCTGCCCCAATAATTACAGGTGTACCAATTGGTGGCCGTCGTTTCCGTATTCCAGTGAAGCTTCATCTCCGGTGCCACTTCACGGGCAGCCATCAATACGGCGGGATCACCGAAGACAATGGCGTCCGCCCCTTGCTCTTTAAGAAAGGCAATATAGTCATCGAGTTCAGCGATTTTATCATTATGAAAGAGGGCATTCATCGCCACATATACTTTCTTATCATGCTTGTGGGCGACTTTGATGGCTTCTCCTACATCTTCCCTGGAGAACTCCCCGGCAAGCCTCAGGCCGTATCGCTCTTCACCGATCATGAAGGCATCGGCACCAGCAGATGCCAATGATTCAATATCGGATACAGAGGCAGGGGTCACAAGAAGTTCCGGCTTTTTCATCGTTGTTCACCTCTTTTTTTACTGATGGCAATTCCGTCACCGACAGGTAAAATACTTGTATCGAACTCTTCATGATCCATTAGCCACGCATTATAATTCTGCAGCTTCTTGACCATGTTCCGGATTCGTTTCTGTTCGACGTGTTCTTCTGCAACAAGTCCTTTGAATAAGACATTATCCGAGTAAACGACGCCGTTTTCCGACAGCATACCGGAATAGAGCTCAAAGAATTTAAGGTACTGACCTTTGGCAGCATCGATAAAGATAGCATCATATGGTCCGTGCTTTTCCACTTCTTCGGCAAGCTCCAATGCATCACCGAACAGGGTGACGACCCTTTTGCCATCTTCAGAACGGGAGAGGAACCCCTGTGCTGCTTCGAATCTTTCTTCATCCCGCTCAAGGGTCACGACCTTCGCCTCTGGAAGTGCCCCCGCCATGCGAAGGGCAGAGTATCCGATGGCCGTCCCGATCTCAAGGATCACTTTCGGCTGTTGGATCCGTAACATCCCCAGGAGCGCTTCGATACCGACCAGTTCCATGATGGGAACATTGTGTTCCACTGCATATTGCTCCATCTCGGAAATCAAGGCCGGACGTCCTTTCACAATTGATTCTATATAGCCAATCACTTGTTCGTTCATATATAAGCCTCACGATCATGTTCATAATTGGTGCCTGTGTAACGCTTCTTTCTTAACATGAAAAGAAGAAAGCTACAATGAGCTTTCTACTTCACACGTTCATCAAGATAACGCCCGTATATAAAAATAACTTGTACTATTTTACCACACAGAGAAGAGGAAAGCGAATGTTTCTTTCCTCTTCACACCATGCTATTCTTCTTTGTTGGTAATATATTTTGCTTTTTTCTCGTTATGTTCATCCAGTGTTTCGGAATAGTATACCGAGCCGTTGGAAGCTGCCAGGAAATAATAATACTCAGTATCCTCCGGCTGCAGGGCGGCTTCAATTGAAGACAAGCCCGCATTCGCTATCGGACCAGGCGGCAACCCCTTCACCTGGTACGTGTTATAAGGTGATTCCACTTCAAGATCTTTATAAACGGTTTTGTCTTTATGCTTTCCTAATGCATATAAGACCGTCGGATCTGTCTGAAGGGGCATACCTTCTTCCATACGATTATAGAACACACTTGAAATTTTGCCTCTGTCCGCTTTTTCCGTCGCTTCTTCCTCGATCAGGGAAGAAAGGGTGAGGAGCTCATGAGGCGTATACTCGTTTGCTGCCATGGCTTCCTGGTATTGAGCCAATACTTCGTTCGTTTGCGCGATCATCTTCTTTAAGATTGTGTCTAAAGATGGCTTCTTTTCATAGAAAGGGTACGTCGCAGGATAAAGATATCCTTCCAGCGGTCGTTTGATTTCTTTCTTGAAGATTTCATCTGTAATCAATTCCGGATATTCCTCTTTTAATTGCTCGAGCCATTTCTTATCGTTTAATTTCTTTTCAATCTCATCTTTTTTATATGGGGACTTTTCAGCGATGATCTCTGCGATCTGGTCCAATTGAAGTCCCTCTGGAATGGTAATCTTGAATTCTGCTTTCCTCATGACCTTACCAGTCTTCAAGCTGTTGACGATTTCATTCAAGGTCATGGAAGGCGTCAAATCATAAGAACCTGCCTGGAATCCTGCTTCGTTATTGAATTTCACGTAATACTTAAAGACTGTTGAATTCTTAACGATCCCTTTGTCCTCCAGGATCTTCCCTATACTCGATACCCCGGAGCCAATGGGGATGTCCACTTTCACCGTTTTCGTATTATCAGGGTCAACCGGTTTCAGGGCTGAATTCACATAAAGGTAGCCTCCAATGGCCGTTCCCCCTATGATAATGACAAGACAAAGAATGACAAGTCCTACTACTTTTCTAATGACTTTGGCCTCCTCTTGCCTTTCAAGCAATTTCTTCATAAGTGTCTCTTTTATCTTTTTCTTTTCTTCCAACGCTTTCATTTCCCCCCTTCGAGCAAAAAAGCGGGCTATCCGTCATGCGCAATTCGACATCATCTCCACTATTATACAATATTTTGCACAAAGTGAAACAGGGACCTGCAAAAAGGGTGAATTATTTGTCCCTTTTTGCGGTCCCTGTTTCATATAGTCCTATGACGACTGCTTATTCAGCGTCTTCTTCTTCATCAAGGAAAGTGTTTAACATTTCTTCGATCATGTCCCACTCTTCTTCTGTTTCAATCGGCTTTAATTCGCCTTCCTGACCTTCGTCACCAGGCATGAATGCAGATGCATGAATTTCGATTTCTTCTTCGTCGTTCTCATCTGCCCCAAGAGGATAGTAAAGGACGTACGATTTATTGAATTTATCTGATTCAAATGTGAAAAGGACCTCGCATAATTGCTCATTTCCTTGTTCGTCAACTACTGTAATTTGTTTTTCTCCGTGTTCCATGAACATTCACCTCATTATTTTTGGCTGTCAAGATATCCTTGAAGGATCATCATCGCAGCCATTTTGTCGATCACTTTCTTACGTTTCTTCCTGCTGACGTCAGCTTCTAACAGCACTCGTTCAGCAGCCATTGTGCTCAGCCTTTCATCCCAGTATTTAATGGGAAGGGATAACTCCTGTTGAATCAATTCTCCATAAGCTTTAGACGCTTCCCCACGCGGACCGATCGTGTTATTCATGTTTTTAGGCATTCCAACCACAACGGTATCCACCTGGTATTCATCGGCAAGTTCCTTTATTCGATCCATCCGGAACACACCTTGATCTTCGTCGATCTTAATCGTTTCAATTCCCTGAGCTGTCCAGCCAAGCTCATCGCTGATTGCGACTCCGACTGTTTTAGAACCAACGTCTAAACCCATTACACGCATCTATTATCCCTCTTTGTGTTGTTTCAAATACGATTTGACTAATTCTTCGATGATCTCATCTCGTTCTAAACGGCGGATGATATTTCTGGCATCCTGATGTCTGGGAATGTAAGCCGGGTCTCCAGATAATAAGTATCCTACGATTTGATTGATCGGGTTGTACCCTTTTTCCTGCAGAGCATCGTGAACCTGTAAGAGCACTTCTTTCACGTCATGTTCGAACGGCTCCTCTGAAAAATCAAACCGCATCGTTTTGTCAAAAGAACTCATTTTTAGCACCTCTCTTTAGGCTTGTCTTTTTGACAACCGAATTGTTAATCGTTACCTACATTGTACACCACTTTCACACGGAGTTAAATGGATTTGACCCATTCTTCTACAAATTGAAGGGCTTCTTCCACTTTTTCCGGATTTTTACCGCCAGCCTGGGCCATGTCCGGACGGCCACCGCCTCCTCCACCACAGCGGGAAGCGACTTCTTTCACCAATTTGCCGGCATGATATCCTTTTTCGACTAAGTCATCCGTAACTCCTGCAATGATGGTCACTTTGTCGTCACCAGTTGTTGCCAGTACGATTACCCCGGATGAAAGCTTCTGCTTAAGATCATCCATCATCGTGCGCAGTCCGTTGCTGTCTCCGGCTGCCACTTTTGCAGACAGGACGTTCACACCATCGATGACCTTCACTTGATCCGTCAAGCTACCTGCTTCTATGTTAGACAACTTTGCAGATAATGATTCATTTTCCCTTTGAAGCTCTTTCATCTCACCTAATAATGAGTCTACTCGATTGACTACTTCTTTCGGATTCGATTTCAGTTTCGCAGCAACCTCTTTCAGTTGAGATACCTGATCATTCAATACTGTATACGCATTTTCTGCCGTAACGGCTTCGATCCGTCTGGTACCGGCACCGATCCCGCTTTCAGAGAGGATCTTGAATAAGCCGATCTCTGATGTATTGGATACGTGACAACCTCCGCAAAGCTCCAGGCTGTAGTCTCCAATCGATACGACACGTACTTCTGAACCATATTTCTCACCGAATAACGCCATGGCACCCATCTTTTTAGCCTCGGATAGAGATTTCAGGGCCGTGTTCACTGACATCGCCTTCCAAACCTTCTCATTGACGATGGTTTCGATCCGTTCCATTTCTTCTGGTGATACAGATCCGAAATGGGAGAAATCAAAGCGCAGACGATCCGGTTCAACAAGGGAACCTGCCTGATTCACGTGTTCTCCAAGGACGTCTTTCAATGCCTGATGAAGAATGTGGGTCGCTGTATGGTTTTTCTCCACTTTTGTTCTGGATTCTCTGGAAACCCTTGCAAGGACCTCGGCACCCTGCTCCAATGTCCCCTCTTCTACAACGGCCGTGTGAAGGTTTTGTCCATTAGGTGCTTTTTTGACCGTTTTGACGAATACTCTTACGCCATCTGCTTCGATATATCCCTTATCCCCGATTTGTCCACCGCTTTCTGCATAGAAAGGAGTCTCGTTGAGGATGAACTGGCATTCCTGACCTTTACCGACCTGAGGCTGACGTTCATTGTCGACCAATAATTCAAGGACTTTCGAATTACTTTCGAGTGTGTCATATCCGACAAAGCGGCTTTCCACTGTAATATCACTCAGGACTCCACCCTGCACCTGCATGCTTCCTACATCCTGGCGGGCAGATCTCGCTCTTTCACGCTGACCTTCCATCTCTCTTTCAAAACCTTCATGATCAACCGTCAATCCTTCTTCTTCTGCGTATTCTTCCGTTAATTCAACAGGGAAACCATACGTGTCATAAAGACGGAAGACATCTTCACCAGGAATCACGTTACTTCCGGAAGACTTTTGTACCTTGACGATGGATGAAAGGATAGCCAAACCTTCATTTAATGTCTCATGGAAACGGTCCTCTTCATTTTTCACCACTTTTTGGATGAATTCTGCTTTTTGCTTCACTTCCGGATAGAAGTCAACCATGATTTCAGAAACGACAGGAACCAATTCATACATGAATGGGCGGTTGATTTCGATCTGTTTGGCAAAGCGTACAGCGCGGCGAAGAAGTCTTCTTAAGACATACCCGCGGCCTTCATTGGATGGAAGGGCTCCATCGCCAATTGCAAAGGAAACGGTTCTGATATGGTCGGCAATGACTTTGAAAGCTACATCCGTATCGTTGTCTTTGCCGTAAGACTTTCCTGAAATTTCTTCCGTTGCAGCAATGATCGGCATAAATAAATCGGTATCAAAGTTCGTAGGGACTTCCTGAACGACGCACGCCATTCGCTCAAGCCCCATGCCAGTATCAATGTTCTTCTTCGGAAGCGGTGTGTACGTCCCGTCAGGATTGTGATTGAATTGAGAGAACACCAGATTCCACACTTCAAGATAACGATCATTTTCCCCGCCTGGATATAATTCTGGATCTTCGGGATTGTCTCCGTATTCAGGTCCGCGATCATAGAAGATTTCTGTATTCGGACCACTCGGGCCTTCTCCGATATCCCAGAAGTTCCCTTCGATACGGATGATGCGTTCAGCGGGTACGCCCACTTTTTTGTTCCAGATGTCAAATGCTTCGTGATCTTCCGGGTGGATCGTGACGGAAAGCTTTTCAGGATCGAAGCCAACCCACTTTTCATCCGTGAGGAACTCCCATGCCCATTCAATTGCTTCTACCTTAAAGTAATCACCGATCGAGAAGTTCCCGAGCATCTCGAAGAATGTATGATGTCGTGCTGTCTTACCAACGTTCTCGATATCATTCGTACGGATCGATTTTTGGGCATTCACGATTCGTGGATTTTGAGGGATCACACGTCCATCAAAATATTTCTTTAATGTCGCTACCCCACTGTTGATCCATAATAGGGAAGGATCTTCATGGGGAACGAGTGATGCACTCGGTTCTACTCCGTGTCCTTTTTCCTGAAAGAAATCTAAAAACTTCTGACGAATTTCTGCGCCTGTTAATTTGTTCATGTCAAGCTTCCTCCTTTGTATGTATGGTTAAAAAAGAATACAAAAAAGCCCTCATCCCTAAAACAGGGACGAGAGCTGTTTCTCGCGGTACCACCCTGGTTATGAATAAACGCGATTGCGTTCATTCATCCCTCAATACACCTTAACGCGGCCGGACGGCAGGCTTTACCTGCACTCAGGATTAGCATTCCGTTATCCTTCATCTAAAATCCCTTGCAGCCTGGGGGATTTCTCTCTGGAAGATGGACTATAACGTACTCGGTCCTTCATTGCTTTCATTTTATGCGAATACTTGTATATGTTGGATTATAGAAATATTCATGGTATTTGTCAATGATCATTCCCATTTTTCAGTATTGTCATTCTTCATCGTATGAAGAAAATGCGTCCTGCCATGTAATATGGCCACCTTTATGACCGCAAGAAACGGTACCGCCACGATCATTCCGATCACTCCTCCCACCTCGCCCCCGAGGATCAAAGCGCCCATGATGAAGAGAGGATGCATATGAAGGCTTTTCCCGACGATGAGGGGGGATAGGATGTTCCCTTCCAGGAACTGCAGGACCACGACAAGGATGACCACATAAATCACCATATTCGTGGAAATCGTACTTGCCACGATGGCGGCCGGTACCGCCCCGATGATCGGACCGAAATAAGGGATCACATTCGTCACGCCAATGATCAAGCCGAGAATGAGGGGGTATTTCATACCGATCAGCCATAGGGTGGCGGCTGAAATACCACCAATGATCAAGCAAACCAAGAGCTGCCCCCGGATATAACCACCGAGGGATTCATCCACATCATGTGAAAATGATATCGCACTCTGCCTCCATTTTTTCGGGGTAAGCTGCCACATGAACGCCTTTACTTTTGTAATATCCTTTAATAAATAAAAGGATACGAAGGGAATGATGGCCACGATGAGCAGACTGTTCATGAACTTCATCACCGTCGCCAGCACTAAAGCCACAAGGCCCGTCACCCACGCTTCGAGTCCGTCTATTCTCTTCTCAAGCTGTGACTGGATCCCGTCCGGCCATGTGGAAGTCTCACTCTGTACAACCTTCAGCCAGCCCTGGTACTGCTCGGTGAAAACCGGCGCGTTCTCCGATAAATCCTTCAGCTGATGAATGACGGCCGGGGTCCCTTTATAGATGGCATAGCCCACCCCCCCAAAGAAAAGGAGGTAGATGAACAGGATGGCGATCCCCCTGTGAATGCCTGCTTCATGCAGTTTCTCCACTACCGGATGAAGCAGGTAGGCAATGAAGCCCCCTATGAAGAAAGGAAGCAGGGAAAAGAATAAAACCTCTAATACCGGATGCCATACAGGCTTCAATAAATAGAGAACATATAGAAATAATGCAAGAATGAGGGCCATCGAAAGCCTGTATATCCATCTTGTATAAGATTTTCTTTCCACTATCCACACCTCCCTCTTTTCTCCTCTAGTGTTTGAAGATAAGAGGTGGTTTTATTCATGGGGATTCATTCGCTCTCCTTTATTAAAGAACAAAAAAGAGACTGACCCACAATGAGCCAGTCTCTTTCAGCTGTTAAAAAAGTTTCTTTACTTGTTTACGGATTCGTTTCATTTGTCTTTGACTCATCATATTGGATCTCTGTGAATAGATGGAAGCCGCGACTCCTGCTCCAAAACCAACGATGGATGCAAATGTTTTATTCAAGAAAGACACCTCTTCCTAGCTTAGTCGGCGTTCTTCCTCATCAAACAAGTCATCTAAGGAGCTGAGTGATCCATCCTCTTCCACTTGGTGAGTATGAATGACTCCCTTAGACAAGGAAAGTTCAATATAACATCCCCAACAATAGTATTGGTTGATGCCGATCTTCCCGATATCTTTGCTCTGACAATTTGGACACTTCATCGGTACGTTCACCTCAGGGTTCACCGGATAATGGTGATTATTCCCTACCATCATGTCCAATCAGTGCATGTTTTATACTCGTTTAATGAGTTCTGACGCCCGAACATTGATGCAATATCAACGTTCTTATATAGTGTGGGATATTTTCCTGAATTCATAAGGAGTAACCTTTTCCATAGCATCCATTGAATTTTTATGGAGTGGTGACGGACTCTCCGATTTTTTCTTTCACATAATCGATTTCAAATCCGAGATCTTCAAGCATTTTATGGTCCGCTGTCCCGTCCTGCCCGGCTGTCGTCAGGTAATCCCCGACAAAGATCGAGTTTGCAGGATAAAGGCCCAATGGCTGAAGGCTTCGCAGGTTCACTTCACGCCCACCGGATATCCTGATCTCTTTCGTCGGATTGATGAAGCGCATCAAGCAAAGGACCTTTAAGCAATATCTCGGGTTCAGTTCATCCGTTCCTTCAAGAGGCGTCCCATCGATGGCATGAAGGAAATTGACCGGTATCGAGTCGGCGTCGAGGACCTTCAGGCTATGAGCCATATCCACCACATCCTGCAGCGTTTCTTTCATGCCGACGATGATTCCGGAGCATGGGGAAATTCCTTCTGCTTTTGCCTGCTCTACGGTATTCACCCTGTCTTCATATGTATGGGAAGTGGTGATGTTTTCATGATGGTTAACGGACGTATTGATGTTATGGTTGTAGCGATCCACCCCTGCTTCCTTTAACCGTTTCGCCTGGTCACCCTTTAATAATCCGAGACATGCGCATACTTTCAAATTATACTGTTCCTTGATCTCTTTCACGGCCGAGACAACATGATCCACTTCCCGATTGCTCGGACCACGGCCACTTGCGACGATGCAGTAGGTGCCGACATTCAGTTGATGAGCATTTTCGGCTCCCTTCATGATGGTTTCTTTATCCACCATGCGGTACTTCTCAATCGGTGCATCAGAGACGCTTGACTGGGAACAGTACCCACAATTTTCAGGACACAGTCCCGATTTTGTATTGATGATCATATTTAATTTGACCTTATTTCCATAATAATGTTTCCGGATCACGTACGCGCTGTGCAACAGCTCCAGAAGCTCATCATCCGGACTTTTCAGGATGGCTAAAGCTTCTTCATTCGTTAGTTCCCTTCCCTCAATGACCTCATCTGCAAGTGTTTTCCACGTTTTCATCTGACAACCTCCCCATTAAGCGGCACGCTTCAAATTTCTGAATGTACTTTTTGACAAAACCGATTTTTCTAAACGATGGGCCATGACACCAGCACAGACGGCTAAAATGATGTCCTTCGGAAGCGGAACCACCATCCATGCCCATGCGAGCTTATAGGTGAATCCTTCCGGAGCTTGTGCCCAGAACTTATATGCAGAGTACATCCAGTTTGTTCCGACTACATAATTGACGACCATCCCGACGAGTGCGGCGAAGATATATACTTTGATCCCCTTATGTTTTTCCACGATTTTACCGGTGATGTAAGCTGTGAAGATAAACGAAACGATAAATCCGAATGTCGGGCTTACTATAGAAGATAACCCTGCTCCAAACCGGGCAAATACTGGGACCCCCACGAGACCCACCAATGCGTAAACTGTCATGGAAATCGCCCCGATCCTGCTTCCAAGGATCGCTCCTGCTAAAATGGCGAAAAACGTCTGTAATGTAATGGGCACACCGCCCACTACCATAAAAGGTACGAATATGGTGATGTTGGCACCGATTGCCATTAGTGCAACAAACATCCCTGCCAGTGTAAGATCGATTGTCCTTAATTTTCTGCTCATCTGTCTTCCCCCATCTGTCATTTTTTCTACAAGATAAGGATATCGCTTTCATTAAATATATGTCAACTTAAATTTTATTTTAGTTGACAATAAACTTAAAAAAAGTTGATGAATGACATCTTCATTCATCAACTTTATGCCTTCATGAAATCGTAAGGGCTGATCCCTTCCATTCCAATCATCGGGTCTTCATTCAGAAGGACTTCTTCAATGGGTATGTCCCCTTCTGATAAATCTTCTTCCACACGACTCCCCTCGTGATGAAGTAAGCCTCTCAGCTTCTCACTCAAGGTCGTTTTCCTGAGAAAATCATCTTCCCTCTCCACTCCAAGCTTGAAAGCATCCAGCTCTCCGCAGAGAATGAGGAACTGCTTGCTCCTTGTAATGGCCGTGTATAGGAGATTTCGCCGTAACATCCGATAATAGCTCTTTACGACGGGTAAAATGACAATGGGAAATTCGCTTCCCTGGGATTTATGGATCGAGCAGCAATACGCATGGGTGATTTGCATGAGATCCTGCCGTGTATAGGTGACCTCATTGCCTTCATACGAAACGATGATCATGTCCTGTTTCTCCGTGTTTTCCTTTGCATAGAATATCGAAACGATTTCACCGATATCCCCGTTAAAAACATTGTTTTCAGGCTGATTGACCAGCTGAAGGACCTTATCCCCGATGCGGTATTTGACGTCACCGAAGGCGATTTCTTTACGGGTCCCATCATTACGATTAAAAATTTCCTGCAGAAGCTCATTCAAACGGTCGATCCCTGCTGGTCCCCTGTACATAGGGGCAAGTACCTGTATATCTTTTGGTGAGTAGCCCTTCTTCTTGGCATTTTCCACCACTTTCTGAACGACCTCTGAAATCTGATTCGTCCTGCAGGGAAAGAACGAACGATCTTTTTGCTGTTTGGTCAAATCTGCGGGAACCTGCCCCCTTTTCATATAGTGAGCAAGCTCAATGATCGAGGAACCCTCTTCCTGCCTGTATATATCCGTCAACCTGACAGTCGGCACGCTTTCCGAATTCAACAAGTCCTTCAGTACCTGACCCGGACCGACGGACGGCAATTGATCTTCATCCCCGACAAATATCACTTGAATATCATCAGGCAGAGCCTTCAGCAATTGATGGGCCAGCCAGGTGTCGACCATGGACACTTCGTCCACAATCAACAGCTTGCCCTCGATCGCCCGTTCTTCATCGCTCTGAAATCCTTCCTGACCATTCCATCCGAGGAGTCGGTGGATCGTCATGGCCGGCAGCCCCGTGGATTCTGTCATCCGCTTAGCTGCACGTCCTGTCGGGGCCGTGAGCAATACGGGGAACGGTTCATCTTTGTAATCCTTGGGATCCAAAGAACACCCGTGAAGGTCCGCGAACAGTTCCACGATCCCCTGAATGACAGTGGTCTTCCCCGTACCCGGTCCACCAGTCAACAGGAGCATGGGAGACATCAATGCCGTCTCGATGGCTTCCTTTTGAGAAGGCGCATACTGCACCCCTAGCCTGTCCTCCAGGGCACCAAGTGACAGAAGGAATTCAGACTGGGGGAATTGATCTTTATACTGTGTCTGGGACAATATCTTTTCGATATTCGTCACAATCCCCTTTTCAGAGAAATAGAGGGAAGGAACATACACCTTCGTCCCTTCACCGATGACTTTGCTTTCTTCCTCCAAGGAAACCAATTGAGTGGAAATGTCCGTGTATTCGATTCTTTCAGGCTGACTTTTCTCAAGGAGCTCTTTCACCGTTACAATGAGTTCTTCCGCTTCAAGATACACATGCCCCTGCTTGACACATGTTTGTTCCAGGGTATATAAACAGCCTGCTTTGATCCGGTCCGGGTGACTGCCTGTCAAACCAATCTTGGACCCCAATTCATCTGCACGGGTAAAGCCGATCCCTTCAATATCCTCCACAAGCTTATAAGGATTCTTTTGAATGATTTCAAGTGCCTGCTCTTTGTAAGCCTGATAGACCTTCATGGAAATCTGGGGACCGAATCCAAGCTCATTCAGCATGATCATGACCCGCTCGAGTCCCTGATGCTCAGATAACGTATCATAGATACTCTTAGCCTTTTCCTTTGGAAGCTTTGGAATTTCATCTAAAAGGCTGGGATTTTCGAGTATTTTACTGATCGCATTTTCCCCGATATGCTCGACGATCTTTTCAGCTGTTTTTTTCCCGATCCCTTTGAAGAGATCACTTGATAAATAATGGACGACACCCTGTGTGGTTTGGGGTATTTCTTTCTTGAAATGCTTGGCATGAAACTGCATACCAAATCTTGGATGCTCTTGAAATCTCCCATAAAATATATAGGTCTCATCTTCATGTATCTTAGGGAAATTCCCGGTTACGACCGCTTCTTTATCCTCATATGAATCATTCGTTTCATCCACACGGATTCTGACAACCGAATAAAGATTCTCCTCATTATGAAAAATCGTGACAAGATGCCTTCCTTTTATATATATTTCTTCCTCACCAAACAGCTTTAAAGAGTCTTGCTGGCTCAAGGCAGTGAACCCCCTAACTATTCACTTTGTTCATTTTTAAGCTTTTCGATCATCTTGATTCCATAACCCGCCAGCATATGATCAGGTTGAACCTCAATGGCTTTGTTGAAATGCATGAGTGCCGTATCCGCATCATCCTTATGTCCGGCATACGCAACCCCCAGATTGTAATAGGCATCTGCATGCTCAGGATCTGCTTCCACCACTTGGGATAATTGAGTGATCGCTTCTTCATATGCTTCCACTTTCGCAAGACACAATCCTAATTGGAATCGGGCTTCGATGTCTTCTTCATTCAATTCAACGCTTCGCTGAAAGTACGGTAGTGCAAATCTTGGCTGATCTAACTGGAACAGACTCATCCCAAGCATGAAGAATACGTCGGCATTCTCCATTCCTTTGGAGATGGCCTTTTCAAATTGATCTTTTGCTTCGTCAAATTTATTCTCATTGAAGAACAGATTTCCAAGAGAGTAATAAGCTGCTCCTGCGTTTTCATCGACGGAAATCGCCCGTTCAAAAAACTTTTTCGCTTTTTCATTGTCACCAACCGACATCAATACATTTCCGAAATTGATATATCCGACCGGTTCCTTCGGATTTTCTTCGATGGCTTCTGTGAAGAGTTTTACCGCCTCTTCTACTTTTCCTTCTTGTAATAACTCAATGCCTTTTAAATTCTTATCCAATGTAAACACCTCTATATGGTCTATTATTTATGTATGTACTTCCTTTTAACGTTACTAGTATAACATAAGGGAACTCCTGAAATGGAATCCTTCCATGATGAAAAAAAGGACTGAGAGAAAAGAGATTCCCTTCTCCTTTTCCCAGTCCTTTTTCTTTAACCGACGTACGTCAGTTTTTTCTCATCTTTAAAGATGGTATCGATCGTTCCTCCACCAAGGCACTCATCCCCGTTGTAGAAAACGACGGCCTGTCCCGGCGTCACCGCTCGAATAGGTTCATCAAAGATGACTTTTACCTTGCCATCTTCCAATGGAATCACCGTGACCTTATTATCATCCTGACGGTAACGGAATTTTGCCGTACATGCGAACTCAGACGATTTCTCTTCATTCGATGTCCAGTGAACATCCGTCGCAAGGATGGAATCGGAATAAAGGGCAGGGTGCTCAAAGCTTTGACCTACGTAAAGGACATTCCTTTCCAGGTCCTTCCCGATGGCAAACCATGGCTCACCTGCACCACCGATGCCAAGGCCGTGACGCTGACCGATGGTATAGTACATCAATCCATCATGTTTCCCCATCACTTTTCCATCCAGGGTCTCCATCTTTCCAGGCTGCGCCGGAAGATAGTTACTCAAGAAATCCTTGAAGTTACGTTCACCGATGAAGCAGATTCCCGTACTGTCTTTCTTGGTTGCAGTGGCAAGACCCGCTTCCCTGGCAATTTCACGTACCTTCTTCTTATCGATGCCGCCTAGGGGGAACATCACTTTTTCAAGCTGTTCCTGCCCGAGCTGATTGAGGAAGTATGTTTGATCCTTATTGTTATCGACCCCGCGCAGCATTTTGTATTCGCCATCTCGGTACTCGACCTGTGCATAGTGACCCGTGGCCAGATAGTCTGCACCTAACTTCAATGCATGATCAAGGAATGCCTTGAACTTGATTTCCTTATTGCACATCACATCCGGATTCGGGGTCCTGCCGGCTTTATATTCATCCAGGAAGTACGTAAAGACTTTATCCCAGTATTGTTTCTCAAAATTCACAGCGTAGTAAGGAATCCCAATTTGGTTACATACCCTAATCACGTCGTTGTAGTCTTCGGTTGCCGTACATACTCCATTTTCATCGGTATCATCCCAGTTCTTCATGAAAATCCCGATGACTTCATAGCCTTGCTCTTTCAATAATAATGCAGCTACAGAAGAGTCCACTCCACCGGACATCCCAACGACCACTCTCGTATCCTTTGGTTCTTTTTTCACTAACGCCACCTCCTTGTTTCCGTTCGATCTCCTCATGTAGGACGATCTTTTTATATTGTTAATCTCTTCACGATGCTTGCGACTTCATGGGCCACTCTCTCAATCTGTTCCTCCGTATTTCCAAGGCCGAAGCTGAAACGGATGGAGTTCCTTGATTGCTCGGACTGTTTCCCATACATCGCCACGAGTACATGTGATGGTTCTATCGATCCAGCCGTACAAGCGGAACCGCTTGAAACGGCGATACCTGACATATCCAGATTCATCAGCATGGATTCTACATCCGTGCCGGGAAAGCTTAAGTTTAGCACATGGGGTAATCCGTGCTCAAGGGATCCGTTCTCTTCGAATTGGGTCCCCTTATCAGCCAACGTCTGTCTAAGCAGATTCTTGAGACCAGAGAGCGACGCATGCTTCTCTTCAAAAGAGTGCCGTGCAATCTCCACTGCTCTTCCCAGACCCACGATGGCAGGGACATTCTCTGTTCCCGCACGGCGCTTGCGTTCCTGTTCCCCGCCGTATGATCCCGGCTGAAGATCCACCCCTTTGTGGGAATAAAGAAATCCAATTCCCTTGGGACCGTTGATCTTATGTCCTGAAACCGAAAGCAGATCAACCCCCAGATCCTCGACATCGATGCTGGTCAATCCGAAGGCCTGTACAGCATCCGTATGAAAATAGGCCTGGTGATCCTGTAATAATTCACCGATTTCTTTAATTGGCTGCAGGGTCCCCACTTCATTATTCCCGAACATGATTGTCACGAGAATGGTATCATCACGCAGCTCCTTTTCAAGATCCTGAAGCGCTATCCTTCCTGAGCGGTCCACAGGCAGGTACGTGACCTCAAAGCCTTTTGATTCCAGGAATTCACATGCATGCAACACAGCATGATGCTCGGTCTGTGTCGTAATGATGTGGGTACCCTTTTCCTTATTGGCTTCGGCCGTTCCAATGATCGCTAAATTATCCGCCTCAGTTCCACCACTGGTGAAAATGATTTCATTGTAATCGGCATGGATGCTATCTGCAATGATGGTCCGTGCATGATCCACAAGACGACGCGATGCACGTCCAAATGAATGAATGCTCGAAGGATTGCCAAAGGCCTCCTTCATCACCGCTGTCATTTCATCGATCACTTCAGGATGCATGGGCGACGTTGCAGCATGATCCAGATACACTCTTTCCATTGATTGTTACCTCCTAGATATAGAACATATACGCATCTGATTCACCGTCATCAGAGTGGCTGGCCAAATCTTCAATTGTTGTATTGTCGAGTACTTCTTTGACGGCGTCCCTGATCCTGATCCACAGTTCACGCTTTGCCGGTTCCTCGTCCTCGATTCCTTCAACGGGACTAATCGGACCTTCAAGGATCCGGATAATATCTCCCGCTGTAATGTCAGATGGCTCATGGCCCAATACATAACCACCGTACGCACCCCTGATACTTCTGACCAGACCTCCGTTCCGCAGTGGAGCGACAAGCTGCTCAAGATAATGTTCAGACAACTCATGCTGCTGTGCGATGGTTTTAAGTGAAGTCGGCCCTTCACCATGGCGTTTTGCAAGTTCTATCATAATGGTTAAACCGTAACGGCCTTTAGTTGATATCTTCATGTCCAGCACCTCTATTATATTTAATAACGTCACATGTTGAGACGGGACGTTTTTCTTCTTATTGACTTTTGTTATTATAGCATATTCGCGCCCTCACTGTGAAAGGGGCGGTTTCATTCTCATTGTGCATCCACAATATTTCCTTAATGCTACCTCCTGTGATAAAGTGAATGGTACTAGAACGTCAGTTTGGAGAGATGTTTCATGTCGATAAAACCACTTGCCTTTAAGATGAGACCAAGGACAATCGAGGAAATCATCGGGCAGCAGCATTTAGTCGGAGAAGGAAAAATCATCGACCGGATGGTGAAGGCGAAGCAGCTATCATCCATGATCCTGTACGGCCCTCCCGGCATTGGAAAAACGTCCATCGCAAGTGCCATAGCCGGAAGTACAAAGTACCGTTTCAAAACCCTGAATGCCGTGACGAATAATAAAAAAGATATTCAGATCGTAGCGGAGGAAGCGAAGATGTCAGGTAAGGTGATCCTCCTATTGGATGAGGTTCACCGACTGGATAAAGGAAAGCAGGATTTTCTCCTTCCTTATTTAGAGAACGGGATGATCACCTTGATAGGGGCTACAACAAGCAACCCCTATCATGCCATCAATCCCGCCATTCGAAGCAGATGCCAGATTTTCGAATTAAAGCCTCTTTCCATAGAAGAAATGAAAATCGCCCTGACCCGTGCCATTGAAGATGAAGAACGCGGCTTGGGCGGATATTCACTCGATGTAACCGACGAAGCGATTGAACATTTTGCAAGCAGCAGCTTCGGAGATGTAAGAAGTTCATTGAATGCATTGGAATTGGCTGTATTGTCCACTTCCCCAGGTGACGATGGGGTCATTCATATTGATGTCTCCATAGCAGAAGAGTGCCTACAGAAGAAAAGCTTTTCTCACGATAAGGATGGCGACGCTCACTATGATGTCGTCAGCGCATTTCAGAAATCGATCCGCGGGAGTGATGTGAATGCAGCCCTCCACTACCTTGGAAGACTCGTGGAAGCAGGAGACCTGCCGAGCATTGCACGGAGACTATTGGTCATTGCCTATGAAGATATCGGACTTGCCAATCCCCAGGCGGGACCACGGACACTCGCGGCAGTGGAAACAGCAGAGAAGATCGGGTTCCCGGAAGCCAGGATCCCGTTGGCTAATGCCATCATCGAACTTTGCCTTTCTCCTAAGTCGAACTCTGCGATCACCGCCATCGACCTTGCCCTTGCAGATATCCGGAAAGGCAAGAGCGGCGAGGTGCCGGATCACCTGAAAGACGCGCATTACCAAGGAGCCAAGGAATTGGGCAGAGGTGTGGAGTATAAATATCCCCACAGCTATGAATCCGGCTGGGTGGCGCAAACCTACCTCCCGGATAAACTGAAGAAGGCTCACTACTACACCCCGAAAGCCACAGGGAAGTTCGAACAGGCCATCGCTGGGGTGTATGAGAAGATAAATAAGCAAAATAAATAACCTGCAAACTTAATGGAAGGAGAAACGGAAGAGTTCGTTTCTCCTTCCATTTTTTTCACTCTCTTAATACCATATCCCCCACCCAAACATACATTAATAAAAAGGCCTGGAGGTGTATGGATTGATCATCATCGAAAATGAATCCACCCCTAAGGAATTACCGAACCTGACCGCTGTTGAAGAAAACATATTTACTACATTGAAAGAAAGCCCCACCGAGTATCGGTATCGGAATCTTCCAGAGCTCAAATATGAGCTGAAAGTAAGAGAAAGAATCATTAGCAATGCGAAAAAAATGAATGAAAGTGACGCCACTTTTTCAGCCTTCGAGCATTCGAAGTTCAACCCGACATTTTGGACCAAAACCCCTTATGGATACCAGCTGAAGGAATCCAAGCTTCCATCAGACGCCATTGATGATATCTTCACCAACAGTTCTGCGTACAGCTTTGAATGTGTCACAAGTATTGTCCTGCTTTACTATAAGTCCATCCTCGATACAATCAAACCTTCCTATTTCGATGAACTATACTCACACCTCCTTGTGTGGGGTCACAACTATGATGATGATCTTCCCATGGTCACATACAAAGGGCTGGATTATATCCCCGGGGATGTTTATTACTTTTTTAACCCCGATTTCGAAGATCCGATCTGGATGGGTGAAAACTCGGTCTTTATAAAAGAAGATCAGTATTTCGGTCACGGGGTGGGCCTCATGACACATGACGAAATGATCGAAGCCCTGAACACGCTTCGCAAAAAGGATGCAACGAAGTCCGCCTACCTCCTTGAACAAGTGACACGCCTGAAATTTTCTGATTTATATCAATACACAT
>NZ_BCVQ01000048.1 GCF_001591825.1 Rossellomorea vietnamensis NBRC 101237 | reverse complement strand
CGGTGTAACAAGGATCCTAACTATTTATTAAATGGTTCGGCTTTAGAGCAATGGATTTAAATAATGTCAAAGCCTCTTTTTGTTAATTTTGATATTTTTTAAATACGATGGTGGCATTATGACCACCGAATCCTAATGAATTACTCATCGCTACATTCACTTCTTGTTTCCTTGCTTCGTTTGCTACATAGTCGAGATCACAATCAGGATCCGGCGTTTCAATATTGATGGTAGGAGGAAGGACACTGTCTTTCATCGCCAGTACAGTAAAAATCGCTTCAACTCCGCCTGCCGCACCAAGAAGGTGGCCTGTCATGGATTTCGTCGAGCTCATGGCCAGTTTATAAGCATGCTCTCCGAATACTTCTTTCACAGCCATCGTTTCGTATTTATCATTATATGGAGTGCTTGTTCCGTGTGCATTGATGTAATCCATCTCTTCCGGAAGGATCCCGCCATCTTCAAGTGCCATTTTCATCGCTCGTGCACCGCCTTCTCCAGCCGGTGCCGGGGCAGTGATATGATAAGCATCTCCGGTACACCCGTACCCTACGATTTCTGCATAAATCGTTGCTCCACGCTTTAAGGCATGCTCAAGTTCTTCCAAAACGACGATTCCCGCTCCTTCTCCCATTACGAAGCCATCACGATTGGAATCAAACGGTCTTGATGCTTTTTCAGGATCTGGATTCGTGGAAAGGGCTGTGTTTGCACAGAATCCGGCAACGGACATTTTCGTGATGGGTGCCTCTGCTCCACCGGAAACCATCACATCCGCATCCCCACGCTGAATCACCTTGAAGGCATCACCGATTGAGTTTGTCCCTGTCGCACATGCCGTTACGGTACAAGAGTTGAAGCCTTTGGCTCCGAGCATAATGGATACTTGTCCCGCTGCCATATCAGGTATGATCATTGGCACGAAGAACGGGCTCACCCGGCGGTATCCACGTTTTTGGAAGGTTTCGTATTGCTGTTCGAATGTTTCCATTCCCCCGATTCCTGAACCGATCCAAACACCGACGCGATGTGCATTTTCGTCTGTGATATCAAGCTTTGAATCTTTTACTGCCATTAACGACGCGGCAATCGCATAGTGAGTGAAGCGGTCCATCTTCCTTGCTTCTTTTCTTTCCACTCCGAACTCTTCAATATTGAAGTCTTTTAGTTCTGCCGCTACTTTGGCAGGATACTCATCGGCGTTTAAACGCGTCAGAGGCCCTACCCCTGTCTTTCCGGCCAAAATATTCGACCAGGTCGATTCAACATCATTACCTAAAGGCGTGACGCTTCCTAATCCTGTCACTACTACACGCTTCTTGTTCATTCTATTCCATCTCCTTTATCTGCAAGTTGTCGATAAGTTTCTGATACTCTATTATTTACCCCAGCGCATAATGATTGCGCCCCAAGTTAAACCGCCACCGAATCCTACCATGACGACAACATCATTCTCTTTCACTCTTCCCGCCTCTAGATCTTCCACTAAAGAAACCGGGATAGAAGCCGCTGATGTATTTCCATATTTATTTACGGTCTTAGACATTTTCTCCACGGGCAGTTCCAGTCGTTGCCTGGCTGCTTCCATGATACGGATATTGGCCTGGTGAGGAATCAGGAAATCTACGTCCTCTTTACTTAAACCTGCCTTTTCAATCACATTTATACTGGATTCACCCATTTGACGAACGGCGAACTTAAACACTTCCCGACCGTTCATGATCAATTTTTCATCCTGATACAAATGCTTCGCTCCTGAACCGTCCGATCCTAATTCAAAGGCAAGAATCCCCTTGCCGTCAGGAACGGGTCCAAGGACCGCCGCACCTGCAGCATCTCCAAACAGGACGGCTGTGTTACGGTCCTCCCAGTCAGTGATCTTGGATAATTTCTCCACACCGACCACTAGGACATTCTTGTACGCACCATTATCAATGAATTGCTTTGCCGTAATCATACCATACATAAAGCCTGCACATGCGGCACTGATATCCATTGCAGCAGCCTTCTTGGCCCCCAATCTTTCCTGAAGGAGGCAGGCAACGGATGGGAATGGATGATCCGGGGTAACGGTTGCAACCATGATCAGGTCGATGTCCTCGGGATCGATTTCCGCGTCAGAGATTGCCTTCTTTGCGGCTTCGAAAGCCATATCAGAGGTATTTGTTTCATTATTTGCTATTCTTCTCTCTTCAATGCCTGTTCTCGTACGAATCCATTCATCCGAAGTATCCACCATTTTCTCGAGGTCCGCGTTTGTTAAGATCTTTTCAGGAAGATAACGTCCAATTCCAATAATACCTGTATTCATACTGGCGTTCCCTACTTTCGTTTATAATTTTTTTCATATGCTCAATGGTTATTATCAATTATTATGACTTGGTACTAATTTTATCGAAGATTTCTACTTTCTGCAATTATTTTTTCTTCCTTTCCCTCTCCCACATCATCTGACCACACTCGTTCATCCCCACTACACAACGAAAGACGGACCACCTAACATTCAGGTGACCCGTCTTTCCATTCGCTTATTCTTTATGTAAGGCATCCTGTTTGCCTAATTCATAAGCTTCACTCATGACTTGGGTGAACAACGTCATGAATGGCTGCAGCATTTCAGGAGAGAACTCGACTCCCGCTTGATCGAGTTGTTCTTTCGCTTGAGGGAAATACTTCATGGCAATTTGCATAAATTCCATTGTTTTGTCTTGATTCATTGCTTCGATTCCTTTCCATTCGGCAATTTGCCGGTATCAATATAGTCCTTGATATGTTGCTTCATTTCAGATTGAAAATCTTTTGGAATGACTGGACTGAATTTCCCCATGGAGATCACACCGTCTTCAAAATCGAATTCCAGGTTGCCTGACTCCAGCTCATCATGGGCGAACCTCTCGGCTACTACTGCATACAACTTATCTGCCTGTTGAACTGTGCTTGTCAGGACCGTTGATTCCCCGAGATCGGATTGATCGGATACGTACCCTATGGCATACAGTCCTTTTTCCTTAAGCTTTTCGATTACAGCTACATTATAGCCGTCACCTGCAGGATACACAACATCGATATCCTCGTTTAATAAAGTGTCCAACTCGTTAAGGGCCCTCTCTTGATCGTCCCAATGATTGGTGTACTCTACGTTAACCTCTGTCTCACTGTTTTGATACTTCGCTCCATCTATAAACCCTTGAACTTCCGGCTGCCACTCGAAGGCCGCAATCACACCGATCTTTTTCGTTTTAGAGTGAAAGGCTGCTGTCATTCCTCCGAAAAAGCCCATAGCGTATCCCTTGAATTGTAGGCTTGTCGTGTTTTTCTCCGTGGCATGTCCGTTAAAGCTGACGAAATGCATATTGGGATGCTCTCCTGACAAATCGTTAAAGACATCCGCATACTCACTTCCATGTCCAAATACTAAGGTGACATCCTTATCATCAAATTCCTCTACTGCCTGCTTGATTGATGTATCATTCTTCATTCCCTCTTTATAGAACACGTCTGCATGATAATCGGATTGTATTTTTAGTAATCCTTTGTAACCTTTTGTTCCCCAAACTCCATCATTCACTGCTTCCGGAACAAGTAAACCAACCTTTTCTATCTCTTCGCTGTTCCCTGCTGAACAACCACTTAGTCCGACCAGGAATACAATCAGGAAAAACATGTACCATTTCTTATTCATGTGCAGCAACTCCTTTAAAGCCCATGCAGCATCTATAAAAGGTTCATTACATCATTCCTATTTTACCCTCACCTGTATCCACATGAAAAGGAAAAGTTTTCTCACTCCTCCATTTCATGCAATCGAATCCCTTTTTCTTGTTGATCAATGATGCCCTTGTGAGACTTTGATGGTCTGACGATCACTTCTTTTCCAACGGCATCGATTTTACGGTGACCAGTTGAAAACGTTTCATTTGTTATATAGGATAGAGCTTCATTCCAGCTCCTGTCTGACAGAGGCTTCAAGGTAAAGATCTCTTTTTTTGAAGAAAGATTGACAATCATTTTGGCTGCATCCTTCACATAAATCGCACCTGAGGGATCATCCACATATTTCTTTCCTTCCCCTCTGCCGGTCAAAATCTGTGCAAACAGGAATTCTTCCGGTTGATGGATGCCATATAACGTTGGAAGGTAGAAGGCAGCACCATCTTCTTCAACACTTCCATTCTCTTTCCCGTTGCTGTAAATTCGAATCACATGGAAGGGTTGGTCCACTTTTGAAAGCAGTTCATCCACTTCTGATAAATACCCCGCTCTATTCCCTCTTACCTGATCATAGTAAGGAAGGAATACACTGGACCCTGAGCGTACGCTCTTATCCCATTCCCCATAAGGCACGTACTCAAGGTTTGCATTCCTTCCAATTTCCATCCATTTATCCTTCGTCTCTTTGTGCTCATCAATGGCGGTCACGGTCCATCCTTTTTCCAGAAGGGCATGACAGAGTTCAAATCCCAAAAACTGTTGTGCAGCAAAAACGAATGCATAATGGTTCAAGTCAATCACTCCAATTTATTAGTTATAACTCTTTCTCATGCAGGGAAAAGTAAGAGGCAATCTTCCCTCCAAGAGACCCTCGCTTCTCAGGAAGAACAAAGAATAGATCCGTTGAAATTCCTTTTGCTAAACGCTCCGTATATATATCTTTTATGAGAGTGAATTGATTTTTATAACGATTTAGAGTCATTGACTGAACAATATACAGGGGAATGGGGATCTCCTGGAATATTTTGTAGTCCTGTGATTGTTTTGAGATGAAGGCTTCACAATCCTCTTCCTTCATCTTCAGCATGAAGGAAAGTTCTTTTATCACTTTTTTATAAAAGAATTTCTGTTCTTTCTCTTGTTCTAAATGATCATACATCGATACGCAGGGGGAGAGCAGGACAGCACTTCTTATATCATGTGCCAATTTCGGATAGAGATTTTTCAATACTAACGCTCCCATTCCTTCGGCCAAAATGTGGATCTTCCCATTAATGATTTCGTTCCGCTTCACATGCTGATAGAGTCGCCTGGCCAATTGCACGGCTTGATCGCTACCCCAATTCGCTCCATACAGATTACTATAATATACAATGTACCCCTTGGCTGTCAGCTCTTGAATCCACTTATACCGTGCCTCATGCTGCACCCAGAAACTGCTCTTTTCGTCTACATAGTGATGGGAGTCCCCAATAATCATTACAGCGAATCCATTCGGTCGTTCAGGGTAATGGATCATGCACCACTCTTGCTCTAATTGAAACAATCGTTGATACATTTAAATTTCTCCTTTTACATACTGAGTCTCTATAGTTTATGTAAAGAGACAGCATTTGTAAGGGAGATAGCCCATAGGAAACCTATTATTTATTAATTTTTGTTCCCTACCCTCCAACAGATGACAGGGTTTACATTTCACAGATTAGTCATTTATTAATTGGTGAAGCTGTGGTAAACTAATAAAGATTGAAATGAGTGACAACATATGCTTGAATGTGTTCAATACATAGGAATGAGGTGACTTGGCGTGAGATTTTTTTGGATGTTCTTCTGGGCTTTTGCATTGTCCGAAATGCTGACTTACGTTGTAAGTTCAATGAATGGAAACGAATTTCATTTTCAAACAGGATTAATCCTTTCCGTTTGTTTCGCGGTACTGGTATTCCTTATCACGCTTGTTATTCCAAACGAGCCTGCAGAAAACCATTAAAAAAAGCAGCCAAATCCGGCTGCTTTTTTTCATTTAATGAATCGTTAGACCATTTTCACCTGCATCGATCGTGATGGTTTGACCCTGTCGGATATTTCCGGCAATGAGTTCCCTTGCAAGCTTGGTCTCGATTTCCCTCTGAAGGTACCTTTTTAAAGGACGTGCTCCATACACGGGATCGTATGCGGATTCCGCGATGAATTCCTTCGCCCCTTCTGTCAGGGTAAGGATGATTTGCTGTTCCTCTACCCGATGTTGAAGGTCCTCAATGAGTTTATCAATGATCCCCTTAATATTTTGGATGCTCAACGGTTTAAATAGAATAATGTCGTCCACACGGTTAAGGAATTCAGGTCGGAACGCGGAACGAAGCTGCCCCATCACAAGATCTTTCGTATCGGGGTCAATCTCTTCCTCCCCTTTATTCCGTTCAAGGAGATGAGAGGATCCGATATTGGATGTCATGATGATCACAGTATTTTTACAATCAATGGTTCTTCCTTGAGAATCGGTGATCCGGCCATCGTCAAGCATTTGCAGAAGAATATTGAATACTTCGGGATGGGCCTTTTCAATTTCATCCAGTAAGATGACTGAATAAGGTTTACGCCTGATCGCTTCCGTCAGCTGACCGCCTTCTTCATAGCCAACATATCCAGGAGGTGCACCGATCAAACGGGATACCGCATGCTTCTCCATGTATTCAGACATATCGATTCTGATCATCTGCTCTTCACTGTCAAATAACGTTTGGGCAAGTGTCTTCGCAAGCTCTGTCTTCCCGACTCCTGTCGGGCCTAAGAAAATGAAGGAACCAATCGGTCTGTTCGGATCCTTGATCCCTGCCCTTGCACGAATGACGGCATCACTGACCAGCCCGACAGCTTCATCTTGGCCGATCACCCGTTCATGAAGAATGTGATCAAGCTTCAATAACTTCTCCCGTTCTCCTTCAACAAGCTTTGTGACCGGGATCCCGGTCCATCTGGCCACAATGTTCGCCACTTCTTCTTCTGTCACTTCTTCACGAAGCAGGCGCCCTTCCTGTTCTTTCATCATTTCCTGCTCCACCGAAGCAAGTTCTTTCTCCATGGCCGGAATCCGTCCGTGCCTGAGTTCAGCCGCTTTATTCAAATCATAGTCACTTTCGGCTTCTTCCAGCTGGCGCCTGAGTTTCTCCAGTTCTTCCCGCTTCTCCTGTACCACGGAGATGCTTTCTTTCTCCTTTAGCCACTTTAATTTCATGGTATTCGCTTTTTCCTTCAGATTGCTTAGATCTTCACGAATACGTCCGAGGCGCTCAAGGCTTGCAGCATCCTTCTCCTTATTCAATGCTGCTTCCTCGATTTCAAGCTGCATCACTTTACGGGTCACTTCATCGAGCTCCGATGGCATCGAATCGATTTCCGTCCGGATCATCGCACATGCTTCATCGATCAGGTCGATGGCTTTATCAGGGAGGAACCGGTCTGATATGTAACGATCGGACAGGCTGGACGCAGCTACGATGGCCCGGTCATGGATATTGACCCCATGATGGATCTCAAAACGTTCCTTCAACCCTCTAAGGATGGAAATCGTATCCTCCACATTCGGTTCTTGTACGAGCACCTGTTGGAAACGTCTTTCCAGGGCAGGATCCTTCTCGATATACTTTCGGTATTCATTGAGGGTCGTTGCCCCGATGCAGTGAAGCTCCCCTCTGGCAAGCATGGGCTTCAGGATATTCCCCGCATCCATGGCCCCCTCTGTTTTTCCTGCACCGACAATCGTATGGAGTTCATCTATGAAAAGAAGAATGCGTCCTTCACTCTTTTTCACTTCTTGGAGTACGGCCTTCAACCGCTCTTCAAACTCACCCCTGAATTTCGCTCCGGCGACTAATGAGCTCATGTCCAGCTCGAAAATCGTCTTATCCTTCAAGCCTTCGGGTACGTCCTTACGAACAATCCTCTGTGCCAGACCTTCCACAATGGCGGTTTTCCCTACTCCCGGCTCGCCGATCAAGACGGGATTATTCTTCGTTTTCCGTGAAAGAATGCGAATGACATGGCGGATTTCACTATCTCTTCCGATGACAGGATCGATTCTGCCAGACCTCACATCTGCCACAAGATCCCTTCCGTATTTCTTCAGTGCTTCATATTTCACTTCCGGGTTTTGTGTCGTCACCCTGCTCCCTCCTCTTATCTCTTCAATGATTTCTCTGACGCTCTTTTCTGTTACCCCCTGCTGCGTTAAGTACAACGTTATCGGATGCTGTTTCTGCTTCCACAGGGATAGGGCAAGATGCTCAACGGAAATATAATCGTCTTCCCATTTGCGTTTTAAACTCTCACTTTCGGAGAAAAGTTGATGGATATCCCTTGAAAGGTACTGTCCATATTGGATTCCTTCCCCCTCTACTGCAGGAATGTCATCTATCTTCCCATCGATCCATTCCGTTAAAGACTGAATAGTTACCCCCGCCCGTTCATATATGGTGCGAAGGAAACTCTCTTCCGACCCGAGCAGCGACTTCCACAAATGCAGCGCACTTATATCTGTATGTAGCTTTTCAGCGGCCAATTGACCAGCCGAAGCCAACCCTTCCTGAATGCTGTGGGTCATGTTATCAAGATTCATTATCTGCCACCTCACATTTTGACCTTCACTGACCTTTAATGACATTATATCCCTTTCATTCGAAAAAGGAAAAGAAAAAGGAACAAGGATTGCCTTGAACGGGGCACCCTTGTTCCAGATGGTTAAGGTTTTCTCATATACGACCATAGGCGGTTATGGTTGGAGTTCTCAGGAAACCTGTCCCCTGCTTTCAAACGCAGTTTTTGCGGATTCTTTACCATGCTCCCGGTTTCACCGATTTCTATATACTCACCATTGTTCGGTGCCTTTTCTCCGGCCCTGAATTGTCGTGACTGTCCCATTCTTACCCCTCCTTTTTCGAAGCGATGCTTCTTTCCTATTTTTCTACAAGCGTGACCTTTCATGCATGCCAGATGAAGGATAAATATGATAATCCCGTTACGGTTCGGTTAACATTCGGAAAAAGGCTTTACAGTCTTTCCCTTAATGGTGTTAAATTAAAAAATGTGGAGAAAAAAAGCTTGGAGGATATACAATGGATTTTTATTTGATTATGAAATACTTATTTTTAGGGATTTTTCAAGGGTTCACGGAACCGATTCCGATCTCATCCAGTGGACACCTGCTGCTTGCACAGCATTTCCTTGGTATCAAAGACACAACACTGACCTTTGAAATTCTGGTCAATACGGCATCTTTACTCGCTGTTCTCATTATTTACCGGGAAGACATCTTACGCCTCATCGTAAATGGCCTCGGTTATTTCAAGCAGAAAACACCCGAAACAAAACGTGATTTTCATTTCATCATATACTTACTGATCGGCACAATCCCAGCAGGGGTGATTGGTATATTATTCGGCGATGTGATTGAGGAACATCTTACTTCTGTCATCACGGTAGGGATCACGCTCATCGTTACAGGTATTGCCCTTTGGATGATCCGTAACCTGAGAGGAAGAAAAAATGATGGAGACTTAAATGTAAAGGACGCAATCATCATCGGTCTTGCACAGGCAGTTGCCCTCATCCCCGGAATCAGTCGTTCAGGTGCAACGATCGTTGCTGCCATGGCAAGCGGTATGAAGGCAGAAACAGCCCTGCGCTTCTCATTCCTTCTTTATATACCTGTCAGCGTGGGCGTCATGGTATTTGGAATAAGCGACTTGATGGGTGATCCGAACCTTGCTTCCATGGCGATTCCATATACAGTTGCCTTCATTGCTTCCCTGATCGCTTCTTACTTCTCATTGAAGTGGTTCATGAATATTATGGCAAAAGGGAACTTGAAATATTTCGCTATTTATTGTGTCGCGGTCGGAGCTGCCGTCCTGATCTTCACATAACCCTTCTATCCGCCGGGTATCTTTGGTAAGCTTGTTAGAATAAGACATTTTGATGGAAACGGTGTGATCTCATGAGTGAGAATATTGAACTCCCTTCGGAGATAAAACAATTATTCATCGATAAAAAGTCGGTGAGAACCTTAATAAAAGGATGTTACTTGTTTCAAGAAGGAAAAGCGGCTCACGAGTTATATTTAATCAAAAACGGTCGGATTCAAATAAGCAAAGTCATTCCCGATGGACGGGAATTATCCCTCCGCATCTGTTCAACGGATGATGTCATCGGAGAATTGACTTTATTCAGTAAAGAAGCCTACTACATGCTTAGCGCAAAAATACTTGAGGACACGACGGTTTATGTTTTACCGAAAGAAACGTTTGAAGAAACACTTTCTCAAAACGGTGATCTGACCTTACAATGGCTGAAATGGATACAGCTTCAAAATCAGCAGAACCAGACAAAGTTTCGCGACCTTATCCTTCATGGAAAAAAAGGAGCCCTGTATTCTACCCTGATCCGCATGACCAATAGCTACGGAAAAGCCGTTAACACCGGTATCCTGATCGACCTGCCCTTAACCAATCAGGAATTGGCCAATTTTTGTGGATCATCCAGGGAAGTCGTGAACAGATTATTGAGCGAACTGAAGAAAGACAACGTCCTTATGTCGGAAAAAGGATACATCACGATTTTGGATCTGGAATACTTGAAGAATGAAATTGACTGTGAGAATTGCCCGGTCTCCATCTGCCGGATTGATTGATCCAAACCAAAAACCCCCTGAAGCAAGCCTTTCAGGGGGTTTTTCTTGTATCGGGTATTACCTGATTCCCAATGCGATTTTCGCATAGCGGGACATATTGTCTTTGCTCCATGGTGGATTCCAGACGATGTCCACCTCTGTTTCTTTCACTTCGGGAATGTCACTCAGTGCTGTTTTCACTTGATCCACAATGGTTCCGGCCAGGGGACAACCCATTGACGTAAGGGTCATGGTGACTGTTGCTTTTCCTTCCTCATCGAGATCCACATCATACACTAAACCTAAATTCACTATGTCTATTCCTAATTCAGGGTCGACAACCTGCTCTAAAGCACCCATCATATTATCTTTAAGATCTTGATCCATGCTAATCACTCCTTCATGCTTATACTTGTCTCTTACCCATTTTCATTACTCATCTTAACAAATAACCACGTATAAAACAAAAGGTTAAGCTGATAAATGCTTCTCGAACCACTCGACAAGCCGCAATACGCCTTCTCTCGTAACCTTGTGATCGGCTTTATCATCTTCTATGAACAGCAGATGGTCTTCCCGTTCCTCATAATAAGGCAATATGCTGTCATAGAATTCCCTGGTCAAATGGAAGGGGACGACTTTGTCGCGCTTTCCATGCCAGAACATGAGGGGTCTGCCCCCGAGCTTCTGGGGTTGAAGGCTAAGATCGTAATGGGCAAGCTCACTCATCATGCTTTCGATTTCCCCCTCGCTAAATGGCAGATCATATCCAAGCGATTCCACTTGAGCGAGCTGGGCCTGTGCAAATTTCACATATGTAGGGTTCCCCATCAGTGAAACGGCTGAAGAAATCCATTCATATTGAGTCAGGGCACCAAGTGTAACGATCCCCCCCATGGATGTTCCTGCCACACCGATTCCATTTGGTGCGATCAGTCCTTTTTCTTCAAAGTGCTCTTTCAATATGGATAATTCATGAATGGTATTCAACACGATCTTCCAAAAAACTTCTCCTAATTGATACTCTGACTTTCCAGAAGATCGTTCTCCGTGCTCTAAACAATCCGGGAGTATCACCCTGAACCCCTTTTCAGCAAGAAGGTATGCGTAGTGAAGATTATGCTCTTTCGCACTCGTAAAGCCGTGAATAAAGAAGCATGTCGGTAACGGTTTATTTATGTCCTCTTCCCTCACAAGATGAAGGAATGGGATCGTTTGAATAGTCGATTTATCAATAAGAATCATGATGGTTCTCTCCCTCCTGATTGCTTTTCACTTTACTATGATATCCTAGATTTGGTAGTATGTATAATATTTAAATCGAAGGCGTATGTAAACATTTCTTAAAATCTATGTGCAGGCGGTGGACAACTTTCTTCGTGTAACGCTACACTAGAATAGCCTTCATACCAATAAGATTGGGGATTTGTATTCATGAACTCACAAGAAAAACATCTGATTGTTCTGGATCTCGATGGAACATTATTAACCGATGAGAAGAAAATCTCGTCCAAAACACATGATATATTAAAAAAAGCGCGCCATAAAGGGCATGAAGTGATGATTGCAACAGGCAGGCCGTTTCGTGCAAGTGAATTGTATTATCAACAACTGCAGTTGACCACTCCCATTGTCAATTTCAATGGGGCATTCGTGCATCACCCGACCGACCCATCATGGGGAGTCTATCATGAGCCGATGGATCTCGATGTGGCCAAACAAATCATCAATGCTTGTGATGATTTTCCATTCCGTAATATCGTCGCTGAAGTGATGGATGATGTCTATCTTCATTATCATGATGAAAAGATCATCGATGTATTTATGATGGGTAACCCTTCGATTTCAACAGGTGATATCCGGAACGTATTATCGGATCACCCAACCTCCATGCTCATTCATGCTGAGGAAGAGGATGTAGCCGACATTCGTGCCCACCTCGATGATGTTCATGCAGAACTGATCGACCATCGCCGCTGGGCAGCACCTTGGCATATCATAGAGATCGTTAAATCCGGATTGAATAAAGCTGTCGGGATAGAGCGTGTGGCTTCTTCCTTGAATATCCCCCAAGAAAGAATCATCGCATTCGGGGATGAAGACAATGACTTGGAAATGCTCGACTACGCAGGAACAGGTGTCGCCATGGGTAACGCCATTGATCCACTGAAGGATATCGCGAATGAAGTGACACTTTCGAATGAAGAAGATGGCATCGGGCGTTATCTGCAAAAACGCTTCGACTTATAAATTCTGATGGAAACGGTGGGTAAATCTTCTTACTGTACGTTCCGCCTCCGAGAGCCATACTAGAAGAGAACGCATCCAGCGTTCCAACTTGCACAAGGGGTGGTAAGTGATGGGTAGAAAATCGAAACGATTTGTACAACAAGGTAAAATTGCTGTATCAAAACATGACGAACGTATCCCGTATCATCTGACGTATGCAGAAGCAGAGGCTAAGAAGCTTGCTTCACATGGTGACGGTGCAGGGGGGCTGGAATAATGAGCAATCCACTATTCCAGCAGGCACGTACCGCTGTATCTTCCGCTAAACAGGCATGCAGTACGGGAGAAAACGCTCAAATGTCCATTGATAAAGCGAAGAATGCTTTGTCATCTGCTTACGCTAACTCGAATGTCGAAGAGCAGAAGCAGCTTCATGCTCTTCAGGACGTGTTGAACCGCCTTTCATAAGCTAAATCAAACAGGGTTGCCCGTAAAAGGGCAACCCTGTTTATTTGTATGGAAGAACGACAAGATAACTGTGAATGATCTTCCCGTCCCCCTCATCCCGCTCATATAAATTCAGGAACAGCTTTCCATTTCTCTTTTTCAATTCAGGGAGTATGATGGAAAACTCCGTCCAGGCAGGAGCTTCTTTATTCACTTTCAAGAGCGTTTCCGGGAGGAGAACCCGATGGCCATCCTCAACCATATAGTAAAAACTTCCACTCGATACACGGGCTTGCCCAGTGACCGTAAAGCGATCTTTGACCTCCCTTACCTTTACATCTTTAAAGGAAGGGTGTTCCTGGGGTAATACGCTCTCTGCTCCCGATTTGGCGGGGATCCCCAATAACAGGATTGAGCTGATCAGTATATACACAATGGCTTTCAAGGTGATGCCCCTTTCTATCTGGGTTCACCCATAGTATTTGTTAAACATGAGAATCTAATCTTTTCGAAAGAACCCGAATATCCCGGTAGTCTGAACGATATTTGTAAACGCATTTGGGTCTACATCCTTGATCGTATGTTCAAGCTCGTACAATTCATACCGTGAAATGACGATGATTAACATCTCCTTATCCTCTCCGGAAAAAGCCCCTTTAGCGGGCAAAGTCGTAATTCCCCTTACGAGCTTTGAATGAATGGCTTCTCGCAATTCATTCGATTTCTTGGTGACGATCATCGCAGTCAGCTTCTCATGGCGAGTATGGATGGCGTCGATGACACGAGTTGAAGCATACAATGTCACTAACGTATACAGTGCTTTTTCCCATCCGTACAGGAACCCTGCAGACGTGATGATGACGGCATTCATCAAAAAGAAATACGATCCGACCGGCTTATCTTTCATTCTTGACAGGATCATGGCGATAATGTCCATTCCCCCGGTGGATGCCCCCCACTTCAATGTGATCCCGACACCGACAGCTGCTATGACCCCGCCGAATACTGCGTTCAGGAGGATATCCGGTGATAATTTAATGACCGGGAGCACTTCCAGGAAGAAGGAAGTCAAAAACACGGAAATAAAGCTATACACAGTAAAAGAACGGCCTACCTTGAGCCATCCCAGAATGGTGACGGGAATATTAAGGATGAATAATAAAATACCGGTTGAAATATTAAATGGTGCAAACTCCTTCAATAAGCTCGACAGCAGCTGGGCAAGTCCCGTAAAGCCGCTCGCATACACATTTGCCGGAATAAGAAAGAAGTTCATGGCTATGGCTCCTAAAAGGGATCCCACCAGGACCACGATAAATTTCTTCGCCTCTAATTGAACATGATCTCTCGACATACACATACCTCCTGCATCTTGTTGTTATTTTCTATGTTCCACATTTCATCTTACCTAAACTCCCTCTACTATTCATCTTTTTATCCAAATTCATGTTCAATCGATTGTTATTTTCACTAAAAATCGCTAGACTAAAGCTATAAAGATAAGTCAAAGGATGATGAGGATGACAGTAAAATTATTTGCTGATAGTGCAAGCGACCTTCCCGCTGCCTATTTCAACGAACACAACATAGAGCTTCTTCCGCTTAAAGTACATATAGATGGTCAGGACTACGAGGACTTGATCACCATTGAACCGAAATCCGTATTCGATAAAATCAGGGACGGACATATGCCGAAAACGTCCCAAGTCTCACCGGATCTATTCCTGAAAAAGTTCACACAGCTTGCAGAATCGAATCAATCCGGCATTTACATTGCCTTCTCCTCCCAATTATCAGGCACGTATCAAACGGCTGTCATGATCCGGGATCAGGTTAAAGAAGATCACCCTGATCTTGATTTGACCATCATCGATTCGAAATGTGCATCACTCGGATATGGATTGGTCGTCATGAAAGCGGCCGAACTCCTGAACAACGGCGGGACAAAAGAAGAAATCATCGAAGCCTCCCGCTTTAACTCAGAGCATATGGAACATCTTTTCACCGTAGAAGATCTTGAATATCTGGCAAAAGGAGGACGGGTCTCAAAAGCTTCAGCCTTTCTCGGTGGACTCCTTAATATCAAGCCCCTTCTCCATGTGGAAGATGGGAAACTTGTTCCGATTGAAAAAATGCGCGGTAAGAAGAAACTCCTTAAACGCATTTTAGATGTGATGGAAGAACGTGGTGACGATCTTTCAAATCAAGTCATCGCCATCAGTCATGGGGACGACGAAGAGCTCGCTCTTGAAATGAAGCAGCTCATAGAGGAAAAATTTTCACCGAAGGACGTTTACATCAGTATTATTGGATGCGCCATAGGTTCTCATACAGGGACAGGGACCTTAGCCATATTTTTCTTAAACCAGCACTCATAAACTTCTCTCCCCTTCCCCATACTAATAACGAGATCCAATACGGAAGGGAGAATCATCATGCCACATACTTCTGATAACGAAAAAAAGGCGAGGGACAACAATGCCCTGCGCCAGGAGAAGAATAAAATCAAAGAAATAAACCGGAAAGCCGGTAAAAATCAATACTCCAAAAAAACGGATCATCTGTAAGGGATGAACCGGCCGGAAGGCACCCGTTCTTTCTTGAAGGGGTGTCTTTTGTATTTCCCCTAAAAAAACCTGCACCATTTCAACCAAAGAAGTTGTATGTCCCGTCACAGCTTGTCTATAATGAAAAGAGAAAAAAGTATGGAGGGGTTACATATGGCAAAGGAAAGTTCGTTTGACATCGTATCCAAAGTGGATATGTCAGAAGTGAGCAATGCGATTCAAATCGCGTTGAAAGAGGTTCAAACCCGTTATGACTTCAAAGGGAGCAAGAGTGACATTAAATTGGACGGTGAGGAAATCGTCCTCGTCTCTGATGATGAATTCAAGATGAATCAGTTGAAGGACGTCCTTCTCAGTAAGCTGATCAAGCGTAACGTCCCTGTGAAGAACCTTGATTACAGTAAGCTTGAAGGTGCATCAGGCGGTACTGTCCGTCAGCGCGCCAAGCTTGTACAGGGGATCGACAAAGACAATGCAAAGAAAATCAACACAATCATCAAGAACTCCGGCGTGAAGGTAAAGAGTCAGGTTCAGGATGATCAGGTTCGCGTTACCGGTAAAAGCAAAGATGATCTCCAAAAAATCATCGCAGCCATCCGTGAAGCTGATCTTTCCATTGATGTACAATACGTAAACTTCCGTTAATACGGTTTTCCAAAGAAGTCTAATGGGTACAATAAAGCCATTGGACTTCTTTCATTTAGGAGGAAAAACATGAAGAAAAAAGTCATCATCATCGGTGCAGTCGGCGGTGGAGCGACGACAGCCTCTCAAATCAGGAAGCTCGACAATGATATCGAGATCATCCTGCTCGAGAAAACCTCTTACTTATCCTACGGAGCCTGCGGCATGCCCTATTACCTGGGAGATGTAATCAAAGACAGGGAAAGTCTTTTTGCCGCCACTCCTGAACAATTACATACAAAAAAGAATATTGACGTCAGAATGCATCATGAAGCGTTAAACATCGATCGCGAAAAGAAATCTTTACTTATCAGGGATCATGACCGCAATGAAGATTACGATGAAACCTATGATTATCTTGTCCTTGCAACGGGAGCATCCCCCTTTATTCCGGATATTCCGGGGATCGACCAAATCCCGTCTTTCCATCTCAGAACCGTCGAAGATATGGACAGGATCAAGCAATTCCTGGAAACCTCCAAACCTGATTCATGCACCATCATCGGCGGTGGATTCATCGGGGTCGAAATGGCTGAAAACTTCACTCATCTAGGAATGAAGGTGAATATCGTCGAAAGGTCTGAGCACGTCATCAGTATCATTGATGAGGAGACAGCTGCAGGATTACAGAATCATATCGCAGAAAAAGGGGTAACGCTGTATACGAAAGATGGTCTGAAAGAAGTACTGCCGGAGAACACGTTAAAACTCGACAGCGGGGAAACGTTACAGTCCGACTTCATCCTTCTCTCAGTCGGAGTGAAACCCCAGAACCACCTGGCGAAGGATGCCGGTTTATCAATCGGGGAATCAGGTGGGGTCGTCAGCAATGAGTTCATGCAAACCGACGATGATTCCATTTATGCAGTCGGGGATGTCGTCGAGTCCATCGACTTCGTTGACAATGCGCCGAAACAAGTACCCCTTGCATGGCCGGCTCATCGGCAAGCCTATATAATCGCTAAGCACGTAACCGGGGATCCTGTCCCTTTTAAGGGAATGCTTGGAACAGCGATTGCTAAAGTATTCGACCTTTCCATCGCTTCAACAGGACTTGGAGAAAAAGAATTAAAGGACAAAGGCTATACTTATCAAACCGTCGTGCATGAAGGAAAATCCCATGCCGGCTACTACCCCGGGGCCCATGACGTATATGTCCGCGTCCACTTCTGTCCTGAGACCGGTAAGATCTTCGGTGGAAATGTGGTAGGCGGTGAAGGGGTCGATAAACAAATCGATATCCTGGCCACTGCCATCTACGGTGGACTCTCGGTCACCGATCTACAGGAAATCGAGACCTGCTACGCCCCTCCCTTCTCTTCACCGAAAGGATTGTTGAATATGATTGGATATAAGGCTGCAGGAAAAATGAAAAAGAGATGATGCACGCAGGCTTCCCGTATGAGGAGCCTGCTTTTTTAGTGGGCCTCAAATCCTGCTGAATCCTCCCAAAACACGTTAATAATTATTTTTTCCGGGTAAACACTATCTTAAGATAACCTAAACCTTTAAAGGAGTGTTTTCATTGTCTCAACAACAACAAAACCAGAAGCAGACTTTTCCCCCTCAGCACCAGGATCATCAGCCTGGTACGGTGGATGAAATGAACCCCCAGCCCATCCATACGGATCAAAACTATAAAGGCAGTGGCAAGCTGGATGGAAAGGTCGCACTCATCACAGGAGGCGACAGTGGGATCGGCCGGTCGGTTGCCTGGTACTTCGCAAGGGAAGGCGCTCATGTAGCGATTTCGTATTTGGATGAACATGAAGATGCGAATAAAACGAAGGAACTTGTAGAAGCTGAAGGAGTCAGATGCATCCTATTACCAGGTGATGTGGGCAGTTCGACTTTTTGCAAAGATATCGTGAGTAAGACGATATCCGAGTTCGGGAAACTTGATATCCTCGTGAACAACGCTGCCGAACAGCACCCTCAGGCAGGACTTGTGGATATTAGCGATGAACAGTTAGAGCGTACATTCAAAACGAATATCTTCTCCATGTTCTATTTGACACGGGCTGCTCTTCCCCATCTCAAGAAGGGAGCCTCGATCATCAATACAGCTTCTATCACAGCATATAAAGGAAACAAGGATCTGATCGATTACTCTTCTACCAAAGGGGCCATTGTCAGCTTCACCCGCTCACTGGCTGAAAACATCGCAACAGACGGCATCAGGGTGAACGGGGTCGCTCCAGGACCGATTTGGACTCCGTTGATACCCTCGACTTTCAGTTCACAAAAAGTGTCGGAATTCGGAGCTAATACACCCCTTGGACGGGCTGGACAACCATTTGAATTAGCACCTGCATACGTGTATCTTGCCAGTGATGATTCAAGCTACGTGTCAGGACAGATGATTCATGTTAATGGCGGTACCGTCATCAACGGATAAGACAAAAGCGACTGAAGTTCATGACCCCCTTCTTTTTTGAGGGAGTCATCACTTCAGTCGCTTTTTATTAGGACTTCACCTTCCGTTCACCACAGGTACACCGAGTCACTAGATGGTGAGGAACAATGATTCTCTTGATCGGTTCTTTCGGATTCTCAATTTTCTGGATCAGGCTTTTCGCAGCTTCATTCCCAAGGTTATAAATATTGATATCCACTGAAGTAAGCGGGGGTCTGGACATTTCCGCCAGGAGGACATTATTGAAGCTGACAATGGAGATGTCTTCCGGGACACGGATGCCCATCTCATCCAATGTATTCAAGACCCCAAGCGCCATCAAATCATCGGCTACGACCAGGGCAGTCGGGGGTGCTTCCAGCTGCATGAGCTCTTTAATGGCTTCACGCCCCCCTTCCCGAAGGAATTCTTCATGTATGATATATTCTTCCTTCATATCGATCCCGGCATCACGGAGGGACTTCTCGTAGCCTAACAAACGCTCGACCGTCACAACCAGATTCAGGTCTCCCCCGATGAAGCCGATGCATTCATGTTTAAGTCCGAGGAGGTAGTCCGTCACTTCTTTCGTTGCCCGGTAGTTGTCATTATCCACATGTGTGATTTCTTCACAATATTTATATGGCTTCCCGACGACAACAAAGGGGAAATCACGATTCTTCAAGTAGTTCATCACTTTATCTTCTACCTTTGAATATAACAGGATGATTCCGTCCACCCGTCCACCCTGTACCATCTGGACGACACCTTCATAAATTTCCTCTTCAGATTGCCCGGTGGACATTTGAAGGGCATACTGTTTTTCCTGAGCCCCTTCACTCAATCCTCTTAAGACCGTCGGAAAGAATGGATTTTGCGAGAAAGCACTGGCGGAACCCGGTAATACAAGTCCGATCACCTGTGTGGACTGATTTGCCAGACTCCTTGCAATGAAGTTGGGATGGTACCCAAGTTGCTCCATCGCTTCCCGGACTTTTTGTTTTGTTTTTTCACTTATTCTTGGATTGTTTGCGATCACACGTGAAACCGTGGATGGCGCTACGTTTGCAAGCTTTGCAACATCCTTGATGGTAACAGCCATATATTCCACCCCCCTTTATTAAAAAATGCGGACCCGTAGGCGGGCTGCTCATTCATAAAATTAAAACGCTTCCAATTCTGTATGGTTAAAATGGCAGCAGGGCTCATCGTAAGGGCCCTGCTCTTCACTCATTACTTGTTCTTCGCTTTTCCACGTTTCTTTACAAGATAAAGGAAGAGGAAGAAAAGGAAGTACATGATTCCCAAAGCGATCAGGTAAGGATAATTCAGTCCGCTCTTGTTTTTGAGCAAGTAGATTTCCGACTCTTCTCGATCGAGGACAAGCTGATAATTTCCATCCTTGTCACTGCGGACCAGGTCATCACTGATCAATCCTTTTAGTTCATGGTTATCCGCCAGATCGTCTTTCGATAATTGAACATTTTGTGTTTCACTCGTGTTGTTGATGGCGATGACGATGGTCTGATCTTTGTATGTACGCTTAAAGATTCCCATCCCATCTTGATTGTATATCGGTGTGATATCCCCTCTCGTCAGTGCGGGATATTCTTGGCGAATTTCACCTAACCGGGAGATATAATCCATGAGTTCCTTATCAGCCCTGAAATTCATAAAGCGGCGATTGTCAGGATCATTCCCTCCGTCCATCGCTATTTCAGATCCGTAATAAACGATCGGAATTCCCGGGGTTGTATACATATACGTGAGGGCAAGCTTCCATCTCGTTCCAGGGAAGAGCTTCTCTTGAACAATCATTCTCGTAAATCGTTCCATATCATGATTATCAATGAATGTTCCCATCACATATGGATTGTCATAGAACGTTTCATTGTACTTCCAAAAGTTGAATAACCGATCCATGGACGTATCGGGTTTTTGGAAGACGGAGCGCATTTCTTCCGCTTGGGGAACATTGACGAATCCATCGATCCCTGTCCCATTGTACGCAGCGATTTTTTCCGGATCTCTGTCGTTCACTTCACCTAACAGGTAAAAGTCTTCTTTCACCGACTTCACTTCATCGCTGAACTCATCCCAGAACTCCTGCGGGACATGACGTACAGTGTCGAGACGATATCCATCGATATCGGTTTCTTTGATCCACCATTTTGCCGCATCGAATAGATAGTTTTTCACTTCGGGATTTTCTGTATTTAAATCGGGAAGATCATATAACCAGGCATTCTGAAGACTTTCTTCATTATTGAAGTTCATCGGCTGTTTTTCATGGAACCAGTCCTCTTTTTCAGGGTCATTGACCCAGGGGTGTTCCGGCCCGACATGATTCACAACAAAGTCCAGCATCACTTTCATATCCCGTTTATGGGCTTCTTCCACAAGCTTCTTGAATGTCTTCATGGAGCCGAAATGTTCTTCGGTTTTGTAGAAGTCTGTAATCCAATAACCGTGATAACCCATCGGTTGATTATCAAATATGGGGGTCAGCCAAATAGCAGTGAATCCCATATCCTTGATGTAATCCAGTTTATCGATGATTCCTTGGAAGTCCCCGCCCTGATAGGCTTTCGGATCCTTCGTGTTAACATCTTTATCATTGCTTGTATCCCCATCATTAAATCGATCGACCATTAGAAAATAGATGGTCTCATCCTGCCATTTGCGTTCTTCTTTTTCAACTGCTCCTACCGGAAGGGCGTAAAAAAGAAGAAACGGGACTAAAATGAGAGATAATACTCTTCTTTTCATCTCCGCTCCTCCTAAAAATGTTAGTAACGCCTATAAGATTATCCTTTTGTACCCCCTGCCGTCAATCCTGAAACGAAGTATTTCTGGAAGAACAGGAATAATAGGGCAATCGGTACAGCAATGAGTACAGATCCGGCTGCAAAGGTCGTGAATTCTGCTCCGAACTGTTTTGCCACCATATCATAAAGGGCAACCGGTAATGTGTACATCTTTTCTGAACGCAACAGGATGCTTGCAATGATGAAATCTGCAAAAGGTGCGATGAAAGAAAACAGTGCAACCACCGCAATGATCGGCTTCGCAAGGGGCATGACGATCTGGAAGAAAATCCGTAAATGTCCCGCTCCGTCCATCTTGGCTGATTCATCAAGCTCTTTCGGGATCGTATCCAGATACCCTTTCATCAGCCATGTGTTCATCGGAATTTGACCACCAACATAAACGAGGATCAAACCAATGTGAGTATCTAAAAGTTTCGTTAATAGTGCCAGTACGAAAATCGCAATCAGTGCGGCGAAGTTCGGTATCATTTGTAAGATCAAGAATGTCATCAGACCATTCTTACGACCGGCAAACCGGTAACGTGAGAATGAATAGGCCGTTAAACTGACAAGCAGGACAGTCAGGGCCATCGTGGATAAACTGACCTTCAATGAATTCCAGTACCAAAGCATATAATTGCTTTTCTCGAGATCAAACAGTTCCTTATAATGGGCCAGTGTGGCATTCTTCGGAATAATGGATGAACCGGATAAACTTTGACCCGGGTTGAATGATGATCCAATGATCCATGCAACCGGGTATAGAATGATGGCAAACATGATTCCGATGGCGACGTATGAAAGTGTTAAACGTATGAGTTTCTGTCTCTTCATATTCATATTACATCATATCCTCTTCTTGGAATGATTTCGTTCTCTTGAACTGCCAGATCGCTACAGTGATGACGATGATGGACAACAATAATGTAATGGCAGCGGCTTTCGAATACTGTGCGGATGTCATCGTCAGACTGTAGATCCAGGAAATCAGGATATCCGTCCCGCCTGCATTTTGTCCGGTTAAGGCCGGTCCACCGCCGTTAAACAAGTAGATGACGTTGAAGTTATTAAAGTTAAACGTATATTGTGTAATGATGATTGGTGCCGTTGCAAAAAGGACAAGTGGCAGCGTGATATTCTTGAATTTCTGGAAAGCTGAAGCCCCATCGACCGTCGCTGCTTCATAAAGTTCATCGGGAATCGATTGAAGCACCCCTGTTGTCATGGCAAAGATGAACGGGAAGCCGAGCCATGCCTGGATTCCGATCAAGGCGATTCGTGTATACATCGGTTCGGTCATCCAAGGTAATCCTTCAATGCCGAAGAAGCCCAGGATATCCCGGTTGATCGTTCCGAATGATTCATTGAACATTCCGGCGAAAACCAGGATCGAAACGAAAGCCGGGATTGCCCATGGAAGGATGAATACAGTACGGATGATGGCTTTCCCTTTTAAATCCTTTTGATTCACAAGGATGGCAAGGAATACACCAAGTGCCACTTGAAGGGTTGTCGCTCCGAATGTCCAAACGAGTGTCCAGGCAAGTACAGTGATGAACGTTTCTCTCCATATATCAATCTTGAAGATATCAACAAAGTTTTGAATCCCTACCCAGTCGACCAGTTTAGCCGGTGGTGAGTGATACAGATCATAGTTTGTAAACGCCAGTAAAACGACAAAGATAATCGGGAAAATGACGACGAATACAAGTAGTAAGAACCCTGGAGACATAATAAGATATGGAAAACCATTATCAATCAGATTTCTGTACTGCTCGCGGATCGTGCTAAGTTTCTCTCCCCTGTCGCGCTTTTCTCCATTCTTATACGCATCCCGGAGATTAAACAGATAAAAACCGATTCCAAAAATAGATACTATGATTGCCAAGATACCGTATACCATTAAGAAAATGGAATGATCTCCGTATGATACATCTGTCCCAAGGGTCGTAATCCCCCATAATCCGTAGCCGATCAAATCTCTGAAGACAAGAATAAAGGCGGCAGTCATGATCAGGAAGAATCCGCCTTTTAGAAACTGTCTATGATACATCTGACCTAAACCAGGGATTAGGGAAAGGGCCAGCGCTGTTTTTCTATGATTTGTTTGATAGGATTGTTGCTCCATCCTATATTCCCCTTTCTACGTTCACAGTTTTGATAAGCTTCAAGAGCTTTTTAAGAAAAGAAAGCTTTTTTTCCTTAAAAAGCCCTTGAATAGGTCTTTAAAAGGATAGCAGTACCTCTCAATACGAGAAGGTACCGCTATGATTATGATTAGTTAGAGTGGTTCGCATCAATGTTTTGCTGAATTTGCTTCACTGCTGCATCAAGAGCCGCTTTCGGTTCCTGCTTACCTGTTACAACCGTTTGAAGTGAATCAGCCATTGGTCCCCAAACTTCTCCCATCTCAGGGATGTTCGGCATTGGAACCGCGTATTGAGATTGCTCGGCAACCGCTTTTGCACCAGGATTGTCAGCGATCGCAGGATCGTCGATCAGACCTTGGTTTGTTGGAACTTCCTGAGTTTGTTCGAAACGTAATTTAGCATACTCGTCTTGAGTGATGAATTCGATGAATTTTTGAGCCCACTCTTTGTTTTTAGAGTAGCCTGACACATGCCATCCTTTAACACCCATGAATGTTTTCATCGGCTCACCGTTTGGAAGCTTAGGCATTGCAGAGATACCAATGTCGATGCCGGCATCTTTATACCCTTGGAAAGACCAAGGTCCGTTCATGACAGATGCCACTTTTCCTTCTCCGAAAAGACCGTCAAGTGCAGATCCGCCATTTTCCCCGATGATTCCTTTAGGGAATAATCCTTCAGTGTACCATTTTTGAATATATTCAGTACCTTCAACGGCACCTTCATTATTTAATCCAAGATCTTTCGCATCTAAAGCACCATCTTTTTCAGCAAATACATATCCGCCGAATCCACCGATCGGTGCATGAGCGAAATAGAAGTTATCCCAAAGAGCTAAGAAACCATATTTTCCGTCTTTGGTGAAATCTTTAGAGAAAGTGTAAACTTCATCCATTGTCTTTGGAGCTTCTTCCATTAACGCCTTGTTGTATACAAATACAGGCGTTTCAGAAGATTTTGGCAATCCATATAACTTTCCATCATAACTTTCAGCTGTCATAGAAGACTCGGTGAAACGCTTTTCAATGTCCCCGTCCACTTCTAAAGGAGCGATATGCCCTGCAAGAGCAAGCTCACCGATTTGGTCATGTGGTAATGTTAAAACGTCCGGGCCCGTTCCTGCTGGACCGTCTAAACGTAATTGTTCTTTCATCTTAGTAGCCATTTCTACTTCTTTCACTTCAACCTTGATACCAGTTTCTTCTTCGAACTTGGCACCTACTTCATCCAGCCATCCGATTTTCTCTTGATCTTCCCAGACAACCAGTTTTTCAGGTTTGTTCGCATCGTCAGCTTTTTTCTCTCCTTTGTCACCGGATCCTTCCTCACGGTTTGGACCACAAGCAGCGAGCGCCCCTAGTACAAGCATGATTACCATAAGCAATGATAACGCTTTCTTCATTTCGACCCCTCCTAAGTATGGTGAAACTATTAATTCATGTTTTAGATTGAACAAACGCTTGCACATACTATGACTTAATCTCTAAAGATATCGCTTACATTCTCTTGTGAAAACGATTGCACAACCTACTTCTTATTATACAAACTAAATCTCCTTTGACAATACTTTTTTTGAAAATTTTTGCGTATGACCTAAAAGAAAAGAAAACGCTTTACTAGTTTGACTGCCTATCATTGACAACATTGTTGGTTTGGAATACTCTTTAATGGAATGAATAAGAGGAGGATATACGATGTTACTGGAAGCCATCTATCATAGACCGAAAGATAATTATGCATACGCTTGCACAAATAATGAATTACACATACGGATTCGCACGAAGAAAAAAGACGTCGAAACCGTCACGCTCCTCCACGGAGATCCCTATCAATGGGAAAATGGAAAATGGCAATATAATCGCAAGGAAATGGTTTTAACCGGAACGGACCAGTTGTTCGATTATTGGTTCGCTTCCATCTCCCCTCCTTTCAGACGGCTTCGCTATGGTTTTCTCCTCGATGACACAACGGATGAAGTCTTTTATGGAGAAAAGGGATTTAATGAGGCTCCTTCCACTGATATAGGGGACTATTTCTGCTTCCCGTTCCTGAATACCATCGATGTCTTCGAAGCACCTGATTGGGTGAAGGATACGGTCTGGTATCAAATTTTCCCTGAGCGATTTGCAAATGGGAATACGGAGAATGATCCGGAAGGGACACTGGATTGGAATAGTGCAGAGCCCACACCGACCAATTTTTTCGGAGGGGACTTAGAAGGCGTGATCCAGAAAATTCCTTATTTAAAAACGCTTGGAATCTCCGGGATTTACTTTACTCCGATCTTTAAAGCGCATTCCAATCATAAATACGACACAATCGATTATTTCGAAATCGATCCCCAGTTTGGGACGAAAGAAACATTGAAGGAATTAATCAAGGTCTGTCACGAGCATGATATCAAAGTCATGCTGGATGCCGTCTTTAATCATAGCGGCTTTTACTTTGATCAGTTTCAGGATGTGCTGGAAAAGGGCGAGGATTCTCCTTATAAAGAGTGGTTTCATGTACATGAATTCCCATTGGATATCGAAAGTTCGCCTCCCAATTATGATACCTTTGCATTCGAACCCTCCATGCCGAAGTTAAATACTGAGAATGAAGAGGTGCGCAATTATCTATTGGAAGTGGGCCGCTACTGGATAAAGGAATTTGATATCGATGGATGGCGTCTCGATGTAGCCAATGAAGTCGATCACCACTTCTGGCGTGAATTCCGAAAAGAAGTAAAAGGTATAAAGCCGGAGCTGTATATCTTAGGGGAAATCTGGCACGATTCCATGCCCTGGCTGCGTGGAGATCAATTCGATGCTGTCATGAATTATCCTTTTACGACCAATCTATTGAATTTGTTTGCCCACCAGACCATTTCAGCTTCTCAATTTGCAGAAAACATGACATCTGTCGTTCATATGTACCCTAAGAATGTAAACGAAGTGAATTTCAACCTAGTCGGTAGTCACGATACACCACGAGTATTAACAGAGTGCGGCGAAGATATCCGACGTGCTAAACAAATCTACACGTTCATGCTCTCCTTTACCGGCACACCTTGTATTTATTATGGTGATGAAATCGGTCTGACAGGTGAACAGGATCCAGGATGCCGTAAATGCTTCCCATGGGAACAGGAATATCATAACGAGGAGCTCTTCGGGCATATACAGAAACATATCGCCCTCCGGAAGAGATACCCACTGTTAAGCAACGAGGGAAATCTGACGTTCTTACCCGGTGACCTTCATGAGCATTGTCTTTCATTCACCAAGTCAAACGGAGAGGAAACAATCTTTGTTTTATTAAACTGCAGTGAAGAATCGACCACCTACTCCCTTCCTTTTGAGTTGAAAGGAAAGAAGATCACGAATCTGTGGAATGGGGAAGATTTTTCCGCAGAAGCAGAGTCTATCGAGGTGGCACTCGACGGGTATGGATTTGCCATTTTGAAATTCTAATGATGCTTACTTCCTAAACAAGAGGGACTATACCTTAACGGTTAGTCCCCTTATCTATTTCATATGTAACGAATGCCGGTGTATGCCCCCGGTAAGCTAAAGGAGAAAATCTATGAGCAATAACCAAAGAAACATGACCCTCTTTGCCTTGACCTGGCCGATCTTCATTGAAATTTTTCTTCACATGCTGATGGGAAATGCGGATACGTTAATGCTGAGTCAGTACTCGGATGATTCGGTAGCAGCCGTAGGGGTCTCCAATCAGATCCTTTCTCTCATCATTGTGATGTTTGGATTTGTTGCGACGGGTACAGCCATCCTTGTGGCCCAACATCTCGGGGCGGATGAGAATCGCATGGCCGGGGAAGTGTCGATCGTTTCCATTGCCGTCAATCTACTATTCGGACTCTTATTGAGTATCGCCCTTGTATTTTTCAGTAAGCCGATCTTATCATCAATGGATCTCCCCCGTTCACTGATGGATGAAGCTTCTTCCTATTTAAGAATCGTGGGAGGCTTCGCTTTCATCCAGGCATTGATCATGACTGCAGGAGCCATCATGAGGAGCTACGGCTACACAAAAGACGCCATGTATATCACAATCGGCATGAATATTATCAATGTGATCGGAAACTACCTATTTATTTTTGGACCGTTCGGTGTCCCTGTATTAGGCGTAGAGGGTGTGGCGATTTCCACCATCACTTCAAGACTGATCGGATTCATCGTAAGTATCATCGTGATAAAGAAACGGATACCCACTGCTCTTCCATTCAGAAGACTATTGAATCTACCTCTCTCTCACGTTAAAAATTTACTGCGGATAGGCATCCCCTCTGCAGGGGAGCATCTTTCCTATAACGGGTCACAAATGGTTATTACCTACTTCATTGCAAGTATCGGGACCAATGCTCTTACGACGAAGGTATATGCCCAAAATCTGATGATGTTCATTTTCTTATTCAGCGTCGCCATTAGCCAGGGAACACAGATCATCATCGGACACATGATCGGCGCCAGGGATTTTGACAGTGCTTACGAACGATGCCTGAAGAGCTTAAAGATCGCAATTATCATCTCGCTCATCATGGCCGGAGTTTTTTCCGTTGCAGCAGAACCCCTCCTCCGCATATTTACGAGCAACGAAGAAATCATTTCCCTTGGTAAAACATTGATCTATCTCACCATCATTCTCGAGCCGGGAAGAAGCTTTAATTTAGTGGTCATTAATGCGCTAAGGGCAACAGGTGATGTACGCTTCCCGGTATATATGGGGATCTTATCCATGTGGGGAGTCAGCGTGACGCTTTCCTACATTCTCGGAATCTGGTTCGGACTCGGGCTCATCGGAATCTGGATCTCCTTCATTGCTGATGAATGGCTGCGGGGCATCATCATGCTCAAACGCTGGCGATCCAAAAAATGGATCCATAAACGATTTGTCCAAACTGATAAAAACGCCGTTTAGAGGGACGGACCTTCCTTTAGATGGCCTTTAAAGACGAACAACCAGGAAATTAGTTAGGATCACTTGTTACACCG
>NZ_BCVQ01000047.1 GCF_001591825.1 Rossellomorea vietnamensis NBRC 101237 | reverse complement strand
CAGTTAGAAACTAGTTTTGTCCCAGCCTCTTTCTGCATTATTCCCTGCAGTTATATGGTTTAGTTCATTTTGTAAAGGGGTAAAAGTGTTTCAAAGGCACTTTCAACTTCCTGGATCAATTCATCTCCGCTCATTTTAATGGCTGAGTCACGATCCAGATGAAGTCCGCATAGAAGTTCAGCTTTCTTTACATTTTGAACTCTTTCAGTTAAAGCAATGAATTCGTCTTGTGACAAAGAGGAGAAGGATGCAGCATCCGGCTTAGTATGATCTCCAGACCAAACAAAGTGACCGGGAATCAATGACCTTATCTTATCTGCATTTTCTTCAGCTTTCTTACCGAATTCAACTTTATTTGGAGCTTCATAGATCATTGCAAACCAAATAAATACATGGGTTTCCCATAACCCGATTTGGAAATGAGGATGTTTTTTGTATCCGCGTTTGTTGTTTGCAAATGCAACCCACGTGTCATCTGGTGGATTCACTGAGCGTCTTGCATGTTTCGCCACATGGTAAAACATCTCATCACCGGTCAGGGCACTAAGAGCGGGTGCAAAATGTTCACCCAGGTAGGCAAGCTTTGGCCTGATCTGTTCTGCGATGGCCGTCATCCGGTCGTCGAGACCATCAATCTTAAAAACATTAAAATCATCTTTAGTGAAACCGTTAAATGTCATGTTGTAACCTCCTTATTTCCACCAATATCTTACCATAAAGAGGCACAGGCTTGTAGCCAAATGAATTATCTATAGGTGTCTGCACATTTTAGTTACAAGATGAGAGGATATTTCATAACATGTAGTAAATATTATCAGAACAATCAGATAAATCGAAAACTCGGAAGGGGTGTATGGCCATGAAACAAGTAATGAACACTTCTAAAAAACGTGATGTCCAACAGCAAAGAATGAACGTATTGAGACTTGAAATGGATTATGAATTAGCCGTATTGTTCGAAGCAATCCAAACGAAGAATACAGAAACCCAGACCAAGTCAAAGCAGAAACTTATGAGCATCAGGGAAGAACTAATGAAAATGAAGGCTTTATAGAGCAAATAACATTCAATGGTTTAAAGTATGCTGATAACAAAATCTACTTTTGAACGCGAGCTCATAGTGGTTGGAGAGTTCGCTTTTTTATGGGTAAATGACCTTACTTGGTGAAGCCTATTTTCTTGAATGAATCGAACCTAGGAGTTAAGATTATCTGAAAAGACCATATTAGTAATGACTACACTGATTTCCGCTAAGCATATTGGAGGCTAAAAATACATGACAAATTGGACCGAACTAGATCAAAATGTTAGAACATGGATACATGAAGCCGGTGAGAGGATACGACAGTCATTTAAAACCGAACTGAATATTAAAACGAAATCGAACCGAAATGACTTGGTCACCGATATGGATGAAGCGACTGAGCGATACTTTACAGAAAACATACGAACCAATTACCCCGATCATCAAATTTTGGGGGAAGAAGGATATGGTGATGATTTCAAAGAGTTATCCGGAATAACATGGATCATCGACCCAATCGATGGAACGATGAATTTTGTCCATCAGCAGAGAAACTTTGCCATTTCTATCGGGATTTACGATGGAAATGAGGGGAAGTTAGGATACATATATGATGTCGTGCATGACGAGCTTTACTTTGCGAATAAAGGCAAAGGTGTCTATATGAATGATGTGAAGCTCCCGCAGCTTGATCCCGTTCCCGTGGAAGATGCGATTGTTGCATTGAATGCACTGTGGGTGACAAAGAACAAGCGTATTGATTCCTCCATTCTGGCTCCACTCGTGCAGGATGTGAGAGGGACCCGGTCCTATGGTTCAGCAGCTATGGAGCTTGCTTATGTGGCTTCAGGGAGGTTGGATGCATACTTGACAATGCGCCTTGCACCGTGGGATTTCGCAGCCGGAAAGATTATGATCGAAGAGCTTGGTGGAGTGGTGACGGACCTTGATGGCAACCCATTGAATCCATTAAACAAGAGTTCTGTCTTCGTCGGGAAGCCTGGTCTGCATGAAACCATTTTGACTGACTATCTGCATAGAAATAAATAAATGAAAAAAGAGTGGCGGCCGTTGGATGGCCGCCACTCCTTTTTTTGTACTACAATCTTCCTTCTTCTCTGTATTTCTTCTTGGTCTTAAAACCAAATCCCATCACAATGAATAAACAAACGATACTTACAGCTGCAAGCAATATACTTTGCAAACTGATTGAAATGGCTATGCCCATCAGTGAAACGGCCGCTAATATCGAAAAAAGTACAAAGATCCATTTTATATTTGCCATCCTGTAACCCCCATTATTGATAAACGATGATTCGTTTCTTTACTGATTGTCGACGCAGCTTCTTATGCTGCCCTTATTAAATTTTACCTATCAATTCAATAAATCGCAATGGGTTTCGGGGACAAAGAAGCAGAACATGAGAGTCGGTAAGGAAACTTTTAGCAAGAATGAATAGGGGAGATGAAATATTTATTAGGGCTTTTGTCAATGCTGTGATATAATGGTCTAGTTGAACTGAAAAATATTATCTTTACACTATAAAGAAATCCAATATTCAGGAGTGGAAATATGAAATTAAGAAATGACCTAAGAAATATTGCTATTATTGCTCACGTTGACCACGGTAAAACGACATTAGTTGATGAGCTTTTAAAGCAATCTGGAATCTTCCGCGAAAACGAAACGGTTTCGGAACGTGCGATGGATTCAAATGATTTAGAGAGAGAACGCGGTATTACGATCCTTGCGAAAAATACAGCGATTCAATATAAAGATTCCCGAATCAATATCCTTGATACACCAGGGCATGCTGATTTCGGTGGAGAAGTAGAACGTATCATGAAAATGGTAGACGGTGTTTTACTGGTAGTGGATGCGTATGAAGGTTGTATGCCACAGACTCGCTTCGTTCTTAAGAAAGCACTGGAACAGAACCTTACACCAATCGTTGTTGTAAACAAAATCGACAAACCTTCAGCACGTCCTGAAGAAGTCATCGATGAAGTATTGGAGTTATTCATTGAACTGGATGCAAATGATGAGCAGCTTGAATTCCCGGTTGTTTATGCTTCTGCAATCAACGGTACAGCAAGTATTGATCCGGATCCGGAAAAACAGGATGAAAACATGCAGTGTTTATATGATTCCATCATTGAGCACATTCCTGCACCGGTAGACAACTCTGAAGATCCACTTCAATTCCAGGTTGCACTTCTTGATTACAATGATTACGTAGGGCGTATCGGAATCGGTCGTGTGTTCAGAGGAACGATGAAAGTGGGCCAACAGGTAGCACTGATGAAGCTTGACGGCACTGTTAAACAATTCCGTGTAACAAAGATCTTTGGTTTCTTCGGATTAAAACGTGAAGAAATCCAAGAGGCAAAAGCGGGGGATTTAATCGCTGTTTCCGGAATGGAAGATATCAACGTCGGTGAAACGGTTTGTCCGGTTGAACATCAGGATCAACTTCCGGTCCTTCGTATTGACGAGCCGACACTTCAAATGACGTTCCTAGTGAACAACAGTCCATTTGCTGGTAGAGAAGGTAAATTCGTTACGTCAAGAAAAATCGAAGAGCGTTTACTGGCTCAGCTTCAAACAGATGTAAGCTTACGTGTTGAACCAACCGATTCACCTGATGCATGGACGGTTTCGGGACGTGGAGAGCTTCACCTTTCCATCCTGATCGAAAACATGCGTCGTGAAGGGTACGAGTTACAAGTATCAAAACCACAGGTTATCATCAAAGAAGTCGATGGCGTGAAGAGCGAGCCTGTAGAACGTGTTCAAATCGATATCCCAGAAGAATATATGGGAGGCGTAATCGAATCACTTGGTCAGCGTAAAGGTGAAATGCTGGATATGGTGAACAACGGTAACGGCCAGGTCCGTTTAATGTTTATGGTTCCTGCACGTGGACTAATCGGTTATTCTACGGAGTTTATGACTCTTACTCGTGGATATGGTATCATCAACCATACATTCGAAGGCTATCAACCACTGCAAAAAGGCCGCGTAGGCGGACGTCGTCAAGGTGTGCTTGTTTCCATGGAGACAGGTAAAGCGTCACAATACGGTATCATGCAGGTGGAAGACCGCGGAATCATCTTCGTTGAGTCCGGTACAGAAATTTATGGCGGTATGATTGTCGGGGAACATACGAGAGAAAATGATATCACTGTTAATATCACAAAGCTTAAACAGGCGACTAACGTACGTTCTGCAAATAAAGATCAAACTGTTACGATTAAAAAGGCAAGAATCATGACACTAGAAGAGTCTCTTGAATACCTGAACGATGACGAGTATTGTGAAGTAACACCTGAATCGATCCGTCTTCGCAAAAAAATTCTTGATAAGAATGAACGTGAAAGAGCAGAAAAGAAAAATAAGGTTACTCAATAAACGAAGTGAAGGGGGAGTAGGAAATGGATGTAACAGAACGTTTGTCCTTTTTCGCATCCCTTTACCGGGTTGACCAGAACGCGGAAATGGGTATGTGGTTGCTTTATATAACCATAGTTGGGCTCTCAATCTTAGTTTATAAGCTGGGTTTTGCGAAAAAGCTGCCAGTCATGAAATCGATCCTGATTTATACTTTTCTCATACTCGGATGTACGGTGCTGACATTTCTCGGCATTTTCCTTCCGGTTGCTGAAGGGTTGGTCGTTGCGGCTTTAATCTTAGTGATTTACAAGATCCGCCTGACGAATGAAAAGAAAAAAGGCACGTTTTAAGCAAAAAAAGCTGTAGTTCATTTAGGACTACAGCTTTTTTCTATTTGTGATTCGCCTTCGTGAAAAACTGGTAGAGTGGCGGCAGGCTTAATCCATACAGTAGATGGCCAACTGTCCAGAATGTGATAGCCGTACCATCGAATAAACCGGGTACATCCTGTACGGCGAGATAAGAAAGGGGAAAGTATAGAAAGACAGTGGGGAAGGTAAGCAGCAGGGAAAGGATCCAGGCTCCCCTGCTTGATACATTCAGCTTCTCCATCAGAAACACAAATACCAAACCGATCCCGCAGGAAACGAGTAAATGCAATGAGAACTCCAGCCACTCAGGCAATGTAGATGCAAACACTGGAATGAAGTCAACATTCAATAATAATACATATACTTTAATACCGGTAAGTCCCTGTATCCACTTGAGGAATACTCCTAATATTGTGCCTGAAATTATTCCGACAGCGAAACCTATTTGTTTAAAAGTCATCTTCGACTAAAGGAGAACGATAAAAACGGAAATTCCCTGTCGAAACTCGTTCTTCTGTCTTCTCTTTAATGCGGTCATGGCATTTCTCACACATATACGTATGAATGGGTCTGTTACGCAGTTTCTTCGCCTGCAGGGAATAGTCGTCAATATTTTCAATTACTTCGCATAAAGCACATTTTACTCTCATTTTGTACACCTCTACTTGTTCTAATCATAACTCTGGTCATTTCAGTATATCATGTAGTGAGGTCGAACGCTTTATTTTACATTCTATTATGTCTTTTACAATCGGGTTTGGTATAGTAGAATCAAGATAATCACATGTAGACGTAGAGACAAAACGTCACCAGGGGGGATTGTATGGCTAATCAAGTAGAACCCGGCTTAATTCCTGCATTGTTTGATGAACTGCAATCAGAGCGATTCGTGACACTTGCTACCGTTGACCATGAAACAGGTGGCCCCAATGTCAGTGCAATATCGTGGGTTTTTGCCAAAGACGAACAGACTTTACTATTTGCCGTGGATCAACGCTCAAGAATTGTCGAGAATATTAAGGGGAATCCGCTGGTTGTGGTGAACTTAATTGCGAATGAATCAACCTATTCCATTGGCGGAAAAGCTTCAGTACATCAAGAGAAACTTTCCGGAGTGCCTTTAAAGCTTACCCTTTTTCAACTTGTCATCAATGAAGTGAGAGATGTCATGTTCTATGGATCGAAAATCTCCACAGAGCCTGTTTATGAGAAGACATATGATAAAACGGCTGCAGACCGTTTGGACCGTCAAGTAATTGAAGCCATGAAAAAAGCTTAGCATCCTAAGCTTTTTCATGGCTTTTTCTCAATTTTAAATAAGGTTGTCCAATCAATCGATTTTATCGTATGTTTGATCTTCTTGTTTTTTTCTAAGCTGTTTTTCTTTTGCGTTATTCATTTTTTTCTTAGGTTCGTTCGGGGCATTTTCGGGATTGGTCTGCTTTAAAGATTTAGGGATCTCCGGCATCAATCTGCCCGATATATCTGACAATTCATTCATGATGCCCTGAACCGGTTCGCCACGTTGGATATCTTTACTGATTTCCTTTAATCGGGCATAAAGATCCGGATCGGCGATGACCATGGCCTCTGCCCCATATGGATCATTTTGAAGGGCTTCAGCGACAGAATATTTAATGGAACCGACCTGGGAACGCTCGACATCCGAATCGATATCGATCCCTACAAATGCGTATTTACCGATGACTACAGCCGTTGCATCTTTCACATCCGGTACACTTGTGGTCAAATCCACGAGGTGCTTCGAGATTTGTTGTCCTGTCTTGCGTTGGACCTGTTGAATATTGCTATCCTGGACAGTGATGGGTTTATTATGTTTACTGTTTGCATCATTGTTATACCCGACCTCATTTTTGTTGGCGCAAGCTCCAAGGATGATGGTGACCATTAAGAGAGAGATGAGCTTAAACATGTGAATACCTCCCGATTTAGAATCAATATCTTTTCTTATTGTGTAATTTTCTTCTATCTTTATACGTTTATTCATATATTTTAAGAAACGGGCCGTCCTATTTGAGTAGCTGGGAATAACCGGAACATCATTGGCTACATACAATAGTAATAAGAAATCAGGAGCAGGAGGCATCGATTTGAATAAAATTTATGTATTAGATACCAATGTCTTATTACAAGATCCACAAGCCATCTTTTCTTTTCAGGATAATGAGGTGGTTATACCTGCAGTCGTTTTAGAAGAAGTGGACTCCAAAAAGCGTTATATGGATGAGATCGGAAGAAACGCAAGACATGTATCGAAACTGATAGATAATTTACGACAGGAAGGAAAGCTCCATGAAAAAATCCCCCTATATACAGGTGGATCATTACGGATTGAACTAAATCACCGCTCCTTTCAGCAGCTTCAAGATATATTTGTTGAAAAAACAAACGATAATCGGATCATTGCCGTAGCAAAGAATCTTTCACTCGAAGAAGAAGCAAAAAAGGATGGGAAATCGGTTATCCTTGTCAGTAAAGATACCCTTGTCAGGGTCAAGGCGGATGCTTTGGGTTTACAGGCAGAAGACTTCCTGAGTGACAGGGTCATTGAAGTGAATGATATTTATACCGGATTTATCGAATTATATACTGAGAGAGAATTCCTCAATAAATTTTATGAAAAAGGGGAACTGACTCTTACGGAGATAACGAAACAACGATTTTATTCCCATCAATTCCTCATTATGAAAGACGCCCTGGGAAGTTCTGCCTCGGCCCTCGGAATGGTGGATTCCACCGGACTCAAGGTGAAGAAACTGGTCTATGATCAAGAACATATGTGGGGGATCAAGGCGAGGAATGTCCAACAAACGATGGCTACGGAGTTATTATTACGTGATGATATTTCATTAGTGACCATGATCGGGAAAGCCGGGACCGGTAAAACGCTTCTGGCACTGGCAGCCGGACTTTTGCAAACGGAAGACTTTAATAAATTCAACAAATTACTCGTTGCCCGCCCAATCGTTCCTGTTGGCAAAGATATAGGCTATCTTCCTGGTGAAAAGCAAGAAAAGTTGAGACCTTGGATGCAGCCGATTTATGATAATCTCGAATACCTGTTCAATACAAAAAAGCCGGGTGAACTGGATGATATCCTTGCCGGGATGGGGTCCATCGAGGTGGAAGCATTGACGTATATACGAGGTAGAAGCATTCCAGATCAATATATCATCATAGATGAAGCTCAGAACCTGACGAAGCATGAGGTAAAAACGATTCTGACACGTGTCGGGGAACGGAGTAAAATTGTGTTGATGGGAGATCCGGCTCAAATCGATCACCCTTATCTTGATGAATATAATAATGGACTGACATATGTAGTAGAGAAATTCAAAGATCAAAAATTAGCCGGACATGTGAAGCTCATGAAGGGTGAAAGGTCGGGATTGGCACAGCTTGCGGCGGATATATTGTAAGCATTTGGAATCACACAATGATAACGTATGAAAAAACCGGTTCAGATGTTACTGAACCGGTTTTCATACGTTTATTATTCCACTCGAAATGCCCTGACATCTGTAATCGGGTTGTCCCTGTTCGACCCATCTGTAAAATAAACGTGAACGGGTCCGTTTTCCCTGAGCGGCTTGCCTTCTTTAGAAAATCCCATCAACAGCTGGTCAGCCTCTTTTATATCCAAAGTGTGATCCCCGTTTTCGGTTTCAATCACGATGGAAGCCCCTTCAGGAAGTGGCTCTGCATTTTTTAAAAAAGGTGAAAAAGGAATGGCAAATGTGCCGTTAAGAATCTTTTCTTTCTCATATCTCTTCTCGGTTTTCAAAGTGGGCGGATAGGTTGCACCTTCCTGTATCTCCCTGGACCAGTGCTTGGAAACCGCTTTTGTATATTCCTCCAACTCATCCACTTTTTCTGCTGTATCATCAAAATATGTAGTTAAATCCACTTTTCGATCATCAAATATCCAGACTCCCGCATCCATTGTAATGGGGAATTTCACTTTCCCTTTTATCGGTATGATACTTTCCACTACTGATTCCTCCTCTCGCTGATAGTATCAGTATATATGTTAAATGCGGGTTTGTCACATTCTGATGAAAGCATTTTCAGCGTTTTCAATGCATGAAAATAGGGAAATGATAAGTAGGATAAAAGGAGATGTTGGATATATGATAAACACTCAGGAATGGTTGGAAGGATTAGTTGAAAGGGCGAGACCCTTTTCATCCGAAGGAAGGGTTGCAGAGTACATACCCGCACTTAAGGATCAAAACCCCCATGATCTTGCAATAAGCATTTACACTCTGGATAATAACTCCTGTTATGCGGGGGATCATTTGAAGAAATTCACTCTCCAAAGCATCTCAAAGGTCATCACCCTTGCACTCGTACTAATGGACTACGGGGAAGAGTACGTTTTTTCAAAGGTTGGAATGGAACCTACAGGAGATCCATTCAACTCCATAGCGAAACTTGAAACCCACAAGCCGTCAAAACCCCTTAATCCAATGATCAATGCAGGGGCACTGGCTGTAACGAACATGATCAAGGGAAACACCGGAATGGAGAAATGGTACCGCTTAATCGAGTTCATCAATCATATGACAGGCGAAACGGTCTCATATAATGAAGATGTGGCCTATTCAGAACTCCAAACGGCCAATCTGAACCGATCCCTTTGCTACTTCATGAAGCAGCATGGGGTGATCACGGGGAATGTCGAGGATCTACTCGTCCTTTACACGAAGCAATGCGCCGTGGAGATGAACTGTGTGGATCTTGCCAAGATGGGAGCGGTATTCGCCAATGACGGGATCGATCCGGAGAGCGGCCGGGAATTGATTACGAGGGATGTGGCGAGGGTATGTAAAACCTTCATGGTGACATGCGGGATGTATAATACCTCTGGGGAGTTTGCCATTAAGGTGGGGATCCCCGCTAAAAGTGGCGTATCAGGCAGCATCATGGGATCGGTTCCCGGTAAATGCGGAATAGGGATCTTCGGGCCGGCACTCGATGATGTTGGAAATAGCATTGCAGGGCTGAAGCTTCTCGAAATGCTCAGTGATGAACACTCATGGAGTATATTTTAGCCTGCAATAATGGTTCATCCCTGCAGTAAAAGAGCGCGACTTACGTGATGAAATACCCCCATTTACTAGATGAAAAATGTTCGAAATTCTGTCATTGAATCCCGGGAAAAACACTTATTTTTCTTGCAATTTATCGGGTTTAACGATAAAATTTTAAGACAGGAAGGTTATTTGTTCGGAATGGGGGGATCACTGTGGCGTCAGAAATGACAATCAATCATCGGGAAAAAGCCTATGAACTATTAAAGGCCGACGCAGAAAAGATATTACAACTTATTAAAGTGCAAATGGATAATTTAACGATGCCCCAATGTCCTCTATATGAGGAAGTATTGGATACCCAAATGTTCGGATTATCTCGTGAAATAGAATTTGCGGTCCGTTTAGGGCTTGTAGATGATCAAGATGGAAAAGATCTGATTGATTCTTTGGAAAGACAACTTTCTGCCCTTCATGAAGCATCTACAAAAAAGTAAAATAGTCATGACAACTCAAACAATACATAGATCTGTTGTTTGAGTTTTTTTGTTAAGGAAAGATGATTTGAAAGATGAAAATGATATAAGAGAAAAAGGATTGAAATGTCATGATTAAAAAAATAGCAAAATCCTACGATTATTCCTTAATCGCTGTGTATGTATTTCTTTGTTTATTTGGCCTCGTCATGATTTATAGTGCCAGTATGGTCATGGCAGTCGAACGGTTTGGCTGGGATAGCGATCACTTTTATAAAAGGCAGATGATCAATATCATCATCGGCTTTATTGCCTTTACGGCAGCAGCGTGGTTTCCGTATAAAGCATTTCAAGTAAGTAAGATCATCAAAGGCCTGATGATCGTGATCATCGGTTTATTACTTGCGGTACATATTTTTGGGTATGAGGTGAATAACGCTAAAAGTTGGATCAACTTAGGGTTCATGCCCATCCAGCCATCGGAATTTGCGAAACTTGCCGTCATCATTTACCTTGGTTCTGTTTATTCCAAGAAGCAGGCATACATAGATGACTTCAATAAAGGTCTTGCACCTCCATTACTGTTTCTTGGCTTCATATGCTTTTTAGTATTTCTGGAACCTGACTTCGGTACGGCAGCAATCATTTTTGCCATCGGTGCCATCGTCATTTCCTGTTCGGGCATCAGTTATAAAACATTTTTCAAGCTTGCAGGGCTTGGAGTAGGATTTTTAATTGTCCTCTCCCCGGTCATATACTTGGCAAGGGGCTTCATTTTCACAAAGGAAAGGCTTAGCAGGATTGAAGCCTATCTTTCCCCGTTTAAATATGCACAGGGTGAAGGATATCATTTGGTGAATTCTTACCTTGCGATCGGGTCCGGGGGAGTGAAAGGTCTCGGTTTAGGACAAAGCGTCCAAAAACTTGGCTATTTACCCGAGCCCCAAACAGATTTCATCATGGCCATCATTGCTGAGGAGTTAGGGGTATTCGGGGTAAGCTTTGTCATCCTCGGCCTTTCCTATATTGTCCTCAGGGGAATTTATACAGGAGTGAAATGTCAGGATCCGTTTGGAACGATGCTTGCAATCGGGATCTCCTGCATGATCGGCATTCAGGCTTTCATCAATCTTGGAGGGGTATCCGGCTTGATACCGATCACTGGGGTCCCACTCCCGTTCATCAGTTACGGTGGATCGTCCCTCTTAGTGCTATCTTTGTCGATGGGTGTCCTCGTAAATGTGTCGATGTTTGTAAAATTTGAAGAAAAATATAAAACAAAGAAGGAAAATGACTATCCTTCGGAGAATAAGGATAATAGCAAAAAAATATATGGTGTAAAAATGTAGGTCACTTTGATAGAGTATCTAAAACTCTAAGTCTAGGGTCTGCCCCCTAAGATACTTCTTTATTATCTTTGGGGTCAGCCCTTTTTTCATAGACTTCAATATGGGGAATTTCAATCATGAACAGCCAAAAGGAGAGAGTGTATTGAAACGAATTAAAAAAGTACTGGTAGCAAACCGCGGAGAGATTGCCATCCGTGTATTCCGTGCATGTACGGAACTTAATATTAGAACCGTAGCGATCTATAGTAAAGAAGATTCAGGATCATATCATCGCTATAAAGCAGATGAAGCCTATTTGATAGGTGAGGGGAAAAAGCCTATTGATGCCTATCTCGATATAGAAGGGATCATCCGAATTGCAAAGAATGCAGATGTGGACGCCATCCACCCTGGATATGGCTTCCTGTCTGAAAATATCCATTTTGCAAGAAGGTGTGAAGAAGAAGGAATCACCTTTGTAGGGCCTCATTCTGAGCACTTAAATATGTTTGGTGACAAAGTGAAGGCACGCCATCAGGCACAGCTCGCGAATATTCCGGTCATTCCGGGTACTGATGGACCTGTAGATACATTGGAAGAAGTCATCAGCTTCGGGAAGGAAAACGGATTCCCGATCATCATTAAAGCCTCATTGGGTGGCGGTGGACGGGGAATGCGCATCGTCCGCAATCTTGAAAGCCTAAAAGAAGCCTATGAACGGGCTAAATCAGAAGCGAAGGCAGCCTTTGGCAATGATGAAATTTATGTAGAGAAATTTGTTGAAAATCCGAAGCACATTGAGGTCCAGATTCTTGGAGATCATGATGGTAACATCGTCCATCTGTATGAGCGTGATTGTTCCATTCAAAGACGCCATCAGAAGGTAGTGGAAATTGCACCTTCCGTATCGTTGAGCGACCGCTTGAGGGAAGATATCTGCGCGGCAGCCGTCCGGTTAATGGATAATGTCAAGTACGTGAATGCCGGGACCGTTGAGTTCCTTGTAGCAAATGATCAATTCTACTTCATCGAAGTAAATCCACGGGTTCAAGTGGAACACACCATTACGGAAATGGTGACGGGAGTGGACATTGTACAATCACAATTGATGATTGCCGAAGGATATGCCCTGCACAGCGATAAGCTTGGTATCCCTCTTCAGGATGACATCAGGACAAATGGATTTGCCATTCAATCCCGTGTGACAACGGAAGACCCATTGAACAACTTTATGCCTGATACCGGGAAAATCATGGCTTACCGCTCAGGTGGGGGCTTCGGGGTCCGTCTCGATGCCGGGAATGGATTCCAGGGTGCGGTCATTACACCTTATTACGATTCCCTTCTCGTGAAGCTTTCCACGTGGGCCCTTACATTCGAACAAGCTGCGTCTAAAATGGTCAGAAATCTTCAAGAATTTAGAATACGGGGAATCAAGACGAATATCCCGTTTTTAGAAAATGTCGTCAAGCATGAAAACTTCATTACGGGACAGTATGATACCTCGTTTATCGACACGACTCCTGAACTATTCATTTTCCCGATAAGGAAAGACCGTGGCACGAAAATGCTTTCGTATATCGGGAACGTAACCGTGAATGGATTCCCGGGAGTAGAGAAAAAGAAAAAACCTGTCTTCCAAAAACCCCGGGTACCGGCTCTTGATGTAAAGAAAGAGTTTCAACCCGGAACGAAACAAATCCTTGATCAGCATGGGGCGGACGGTCTGGTGAATTGGGTCAAAGAACAGAATTCAGTCCTCCTCACCGATACAACGTTCCGTGATGCCCATCAATCATTGCTGGCGACGCGTGTCAGAACAAATGATCTGAAACAGATAGCAGCACCGACATCTCAGTTGCTGCCTGATATGTTCTCCTATGAAATGTGGGGTGGAGCGACATTCGATGTGGCTTACCGCTTCCTTAAGGAAGACCCATGGAATCGATTGTTGACTTTGAGAGAGCGCATTCCTAATGTACTATTCCAAATGCTCCTTAGAGCATCCAATGCGGTAGGGTATAAGAACTATCCGGATAATGTAATCAGGGAATTCGTCGAGAAATCAGCGTTTGCCGGTATCGACGTCTTCAGGATTTTTGACAGCTTAAACTGGATCAAGGGAATGGAAGTGGCGATTGACGCCGTGAGACAAAGCGGGAAAATCGCAGAAGCGGCCATATGCTATACCGGTGATATCGATGACCCGACACGGACAAAATATGATATCGATTACTATAAAAACATGGCCAAAGAGCTCGAGGCAAGTGGGGCACATATTCTGGCCATCAAGGATATGGCGGGGCTGTTGAAGCCGCAGTCAGCCTACCGGTTGATTTCCGAACTGAAGGATACAGTGAGCCTGCCGATTCATCTGCATACACACGATACGAGCGGGAACGGAATCTACACATACGCAAGAGCCGTCGAAGCGGGTGTCGACATCGTCGATACGGCCCTTAGCACCATGTCCGGATTGACGTCCCAGCCTAGTGCCAATACGTTGTATTATGCGTTAAAAGGGACTGAAAGAGAACCGAATGTTAACATTGATTCCCTGGAAACCCTGTCTCACTATTGGGAAGACGTCCGGAAGTATTATACAGACTTTGAAAGTGGGATGATGTCACCGCATTCAGAAGTATACAAACACGAGATGCCAGGGGGGCAGTACAGCAACCTTCAGCAGCAGGCAAAAGCAGTTGGGCTCGGTCATCGCTGGGAAGAAGTCAAAGACATGTATGCAAGGGTCAATCATCTCTTCGGGGACATCGTCAAGGTGACTCCTTCTTCTAAAGTGGTCGGAGACATGGCTTTGTTTATGGTTCAAAACGATTTATCAGAAACAGACGTGCTCGAAAAAGGGGAGAAAATCGATTTTCCTGATTCAGTGGTTGAATTATTTGAAGGATCACTGGGTCAACCTCACGGAGGCTTTCCGAAAGAATTGCAGAGCGTAATCTTGAAAGGGCGCAATCCGTTGACGGTGCGACCTGGAGAACTGTTGGATGATGTGGACTTCACAGCCCTGAAAGAAAAACTCTTTGAAGATCTCGAGCGTCCTGTCACGAGTTTTGATGCCCTTGGATATGCCCTCTATCCGAAAGTATTCATGGAATACGCACGAACAATGGATCAATTCGGGGACATCTCGGTCCTTGATACCCCTACATTCTTATTTGGGATGAGGCTGGGTGAAGAAATTGAAGTGGAAATCGAAACAGGGAAGACGCTCATCGTGAAGCTTGTCTCGATTGGACAGGCTCAGGCAGATGGTACACGTATCGTTTACTTCGAACTAAATGGGCAGGCACGTGAAGTGGTCATTAAGGACGAAAGCATTAAATCCACTGTGGCGGCCAAAATGAAGGCTGATGCGAAAAATGAAAATCATATCGGTGCTTCTATGCCGGGAACGGTTATAAGGGTCATTGCAGAAAAAGGGGAAACGGTTGAAAAGGGAGATCATTTAATGATCACTGAAGCCATGAAGATGGAAACGACCGTACAGGCGCCTTTTGCAGGAACAGTTAAAGATATCTATGTGCAAAATGGGGATGCCATAAGCCCTGGGGATTTATTGATTGAAGTGAATAAAGCATAATGAAAAAGGATTCCGGTACCTGTACCGGAATCCTTTTATTCTATTGCTTCCGTTTACTTCTTGAAGCAAGAAGATTGAAGTAACACAATAATCCAAACAGACACGAAATGATCAAAGCATGCATTAAGGCAATCGCCAGGTTCAGTCTTGTGAACACTACGAGTGCACCACTCATTACTTGAAGACAAACCAGGGTAAAGGCGATGATCCAGCCCCAGTAGATCACTTTCTGATGCTTATGCTCTTTAATGGCAATGTAAGTGATATAGGCAATCCATAAGAAGATGAAGCCTGCTGCTGCCCTGTGCCCCATTTGGATCCATTCGTACAGGTTAGTGGGGAGACTTGGGGAGGAGTTGACACATAATGGCCAATCCTTGCACACCAGGCTGGACTCCGTATGCCTTACGAGTGCGCCGGTATAAACAACAAGATAACTATAAATCGTCACACCGACCGTATGAAATCTCATCCGTCTGTCGATGACCAATGAATTCGCATCAAATTTCTGGTCGACTTCAAAAATCAGCAGTGTCAATAATAATATGGAAGCAAAAGAGATGAGGGAAATTCCGAAATGGATGGCCAGGACGAAATCCGATTGCCCCCATAATACAGCTGCAGCACCGATTAGTCCCTGCAATACAAGAAAGAAGAAAGAAAGGGCTGCAAGGAATTTTGTTTCCCGTTTATAACCGATTGACCTCCATGACCAGATCGATAAAGCCAGAACCAATAACCCCACACCGCCTGATACAACACGATGTGCTAATTCTATAACAAGCTCAAATGTAATATCACTTGGAATGAACTGTCCGTTACAAAGGGGCCAAGATCGCCCGCAGCCCATACCGGATTCCGTCTTCGTCACCAGGGCTCCACCCAACAGGACGAATAACATACCCAGGGTAGTCAGAACGGCAAGCCACTTTAATCCTTTGTGAACACCTTTTTGCAATCTATTCACCTTCTTAATTAAAAGACTCTACACACTTTCTATAAATAAATATAGTAGAAAAATATATATGCCTCTACGATATTACATAATAGGTGTGAAAAACTCAACCGATAAAATGTTACAGAATTATGAGCATTTATCTAGGGAGAATAGTGAATAGTAATAGTAGGGAAGGACTAATTTGCGTAAAAACAAAATCTGTAAGCGCTTAGCTGTGTTTTATGGTATGATGGGATTAAAATGTTTGTAGAAATTGTGAAGAAACTTCTGCGTCTTCCTTTCTTCACAATTTCTTCACATAATTGTCTAATTCTCCCCCAAAAAGGAAAAAATATATGGTTTAATATAATATTGATAGCATATATACTATTTCTTATCTGTGGATGTTTTTACAGATGAATATAGAAATAGTTAATCATTTCCTATATAGTATAGAGGTGGCAACAAACCTCTTGCCTTTTATAGAGAGGAGAGAGAAAATGTCTAACAGTCGAATTATGACAGACGTTGAAAAAGCAGATGTGACAGCTTCAACTGCTTGGAAGGATTTTTTAGCGCTCATTAAAATTGGGATCGTTAATTCCAATTTAATTACAACCTTTACAGGTATGTGGTTAGCCTTTTATTTTACGAATACACACTTTCTGAATTCCCTGGATATCATGTTTCTTACGTTGATAGGTTCTTCCCTGATTATTGCGGGGTCCTGCTCCATTAACAATGTATATGACCGGGACATCGATCATCTGATGGAAAGAACGAAGGAACGGCCAACCGTAACAGGCAAAATCAATGGACCAAAGGCATTGTCCCTTGGGTTAATCATGATTGCGGTCGGTCTGATCATGTTATTCATGACAACCGTCACTGCGGGTGTCATTGGGTTGATCGGGGTATTTAGTTACGTTGTATTATATACAATGTGGTCAAAAAGAAAATATGTAAGCAACACAATTGTTGGAAGTATCTCAGGTGCGGTTCCGCCGCTGATCGGCTGGGCAGCAGTAGATGCAAACCTGGATGTAGTCGCCTGGGTACTGTTCCTGATGATGTTTATCTGGCAGCCTCCTCATTTCTACGCGTTAGCGATGAAAAGAGTGGAAGAATATAGAGCAGCCAGTATACCGATGCTTCCAGTAGTGAAAGGATTCGCTACAACGAAGCACCATATCGTAGCATGGGTTGCAGCCCTTTTACCCCTTCCTTTCTTCTTGATGGATCTCGGAATGTTCTTCTTTATTCTGGCAACGGCCTTTAACATCGGCTGGCTGGCACTTGGTCTGGCAGGGTATAAAATGAAAGACGATATTAAGTGGTCAAAGCTTATGTTTGTCTATTCATTAAATTACTTGACTATCTTGTTCGTAGCGATGGTCATCGTTACGGTACTTTAAGATTAGCGGGAATTCTTTCTGTTAAGAAATCCAAATAGATATTTTTATGGGTCCTTGTTTTATTCAAAGTAAATTACATGAAAGAGGGGTTTGATTAAGCTATGAAAGCAAGGCTATCTAAGTGGCGCTTATTTTCAGTTGTAGCAATGTTGGCGCTAGTTCTATCTGGCTGTGGAGAGCCATTTCTCTCCACACTGCAGCCAGCTGGTGAAGTAGCACAGACACAATATGATTTGATGATACTTGCTACATTAATTATGGTATTGGTCATCATTGTAGTCATGGTTGTCTATATGGTTGCGATCGTTCGTTTCCGTAGAAAGAAAGGGGATACAAAAATCCCTAAGCAGGTAGAGGGGAGTCACACACTTGAAATTGTGTGGACCGTTATCCCGATCATCCTACTTCTTATCCTTGCTGTTCCGACTGTTACCGCAACGTTCCAGTTAGCGGATACAAAAGCGATGGATAAAAAGGATGCAGACGGAAATCGTGAGGCATTGGTCGTAAATGTACGTGCCAACCTTTACTGGTGGGAGTTCGAGTATCCTGATGAAAAGATCATTACATCTCAAGACTTAGTTGTCCCGACTGACCAGAAGGTATATTTCAATGTGACAGCTTCAGATGTAAAACACTCATTCTGGATTCCAGCAGCAGGAGGAAAGATTGATACAAACGTAGATGGTGTGAATAAATTCTTCCTTGAGTTCGACGGGAAAAAGGCCGAAGAAGCAGGCGGATTATTCTATGGAAAATGTGCCGAGTTATGTGGTCCTTCCCACGCTTTAATGGACTTTAAAGTTAAAGCGCTTCCTAAAGAAGAATTTACAGCATGGGTTGAAGATATGAAAAATGCAGGAGAACCGAAACCGACTTCTGATTTAGCCCAACAAGGACAAGAAATCTTCAACAAAAAATGCTTAAGCTGTCACGCGGTATCACCGCAGGATGGAAGACCTGAATCTGCTCGACTTGCTCCTAACTTATCCAATTTCGGTGAACGTTCACGTATCGCTGGCGTATTGGATCACAATAAAGAAGAGTTGAAAAATTGGATCTCAGATCCTGAGCAGTACAAACCAGGTAATAAAATGACAGGTACATATGGTAACCTGCAGGAAGATGAAATTGATGCACTTGCAGAGTATTTAATGGGCTTAAAGGTTCAAGATTAATTGGGGATTAGTAAAAGGGAGGTTTAATCGTGAGTAGCTATTCACAGAAAAAAGGCTTCGGCGCGACTGTATGGGACTACATGACAACAGTGGACCATAAAAAGATCGCCATCCTTTACCTAATGGCAGGGGGATTCTTCTTCCTTGTCGGTGGTTTAGAAGCTCTTATCATTCGTATACAACTTGCCGTTCCTAACAACGACTTTGTTAGCGCTGGTTTATACAACGAATTATTAACGATGCACGGTACGACGATGATATTCCTGGCTGCCATGCCGCTGATATTTGCATTTATGAATGCTGTTGTACCACTGCAGATCGGTGCCCGTGACGTTGCGTTTCCTTTCGTAAACTCATTAGGGTTCTGGTTATTCTTCCTAGGGGGAGTATTCCTGAATCTTTCATGGTTCATGGGAGGGGCTCCAGATGCAGGATGGACATCTTATGCATCTCTTTCCCTGGCATCACCGGGTCATGGAATCGACTTCTATGTATTGGGGTTACAGATTGCCGGTGCGGGGACATTGATAGGTGGTATCAACTTCCTTGTAACGATCATTAACATGCGTGCTCCAGGAATGACATATATGCGTATGCCACTTTTCACCTGGACAGTATTTGTTACATCGGCACTTATCTTATTCGCATTTCCTGCCTTGACAGTAGGTTTGTTCCTAATGTTATTCGATCGTATGTTCGGAGCGAATTTCTTCGATGTAGCAAATGGAGGGAATACGATTATCTGGGAACACTTCTTCTGGATTTTCGGTCACCCTGAGGTATACATCCTTGTACTGCCTGCGTTCGGGATTTTCTCAGAGATCATTCCACACTTCTCTAGAAAACGCTTATTCGGTTACTCATCCATGGTATTTGCGACCGTATTGATCGGTTTCCTAGGATTCATGGTTTGGGCCCACCACATGTTCACGGTTGGTTTAGGACCTATCGCGAATGCTATATTCGCGGTTGCTACAATGGCAATTGCCGTTCCGACGGGTATCAAGATCTTTAACTGGCTCCTTACTATGTGGGGAGGAAGTCTTAGATTCACGACTCCTATGCTATATGCTGTAGCATTCATCCCTACTTTCGTAGCGGGTGGGGTAACGGGAATCATGCTGGCTTCTGCCGCGGCAGATTACCAGTTCCATGATACGTATTTCGTTGTTGCCCACTTCCATTATGTTATCGTAGGTGGGGTAGTATTTGCCCTACTAGCAGGTACTCATTATTACTGGCCAAAAATGTTTGGAACCATGTTGAACGATTTCTTAGGAAAGATCGCGTTCTGGTTATTCTTTATCGGCTTCCACCTGACGTTCTTCATCCAGCATTTCCTTGGATTGATGGGAATGCCGCGTCGTGTATGGACATTCTTGCCTGGTCAAGGATTCGAAACGGCTAACTTAATCAGCTCCATCGGTGCAGGATTCATGGGTGTGGCTGTAATCGTTTATGTCATCAATATCATTTCAACACAAGTTAAAGGTGTAAAAGTATCCAACGACCCTTGGGGAGACGGACGTACCATTGAATGGGCAATCCCGTCACCACCACCGTTCTATAATTTTAAACAAACACCACTTATCCGTGGGTTGGATGCTTATTGGTTAGAGAAAATGGAAGGGAATAAAGGATTGACTCCAGCTGAACCTATTGGTGATATCCATATGCCTAATAATTCCATTTTACCTTTCTTTATCTCTCTGGGATTATTCATTGCGGCATTTGGTGCCATGTATCATGTAGATGATAAAGCATGGGCACTGCCTGTTCTCATCATCGGTATGCTTATCACATTGGGATCCATGTTCCTTCGTTCTGTTGTAGATGACCACGGTTATCATGTGCATAAAGAAGATTTAATGGATGACGATAAAGGGGGTAAGGCATAATGCAAGCTGAAGAAAAATTCACGCCAAAGACCTGGCCGGCCTCCCCTGAAAAGGCGACCCTTGAGGGGAAAAATAAATTTATGGGCTTCTGGTTTTTCCTTGGTGGAGAAACGGTCCTTTTCGGCTCTCTTTTTGCAACGTATTTAGCTCTTAAAAACAGAGTTCCTAGTGATAGCCATGCTCTCACTACTGATCTTTTTGATTTACCGCTTTCCTTTTTAGCAACGATGCTGCTTTTAACAAGCTCGCTGACAAGTGTCTATGCGATGTATCATATGAAAAACTTTAATTTCCAGAGGATGCAGGCCTGGTTATTGATCACTGTGCTTTTAGGTGCAGGCTTCCTTGGATTAGAGATTTATGAGTTTAATCATTACGTACACGAATATGGGCATACTTTTACTAGTAGTGCCTTTGGTTCAGCCTTTTACACACTTGTAGGATTCCACGGGGGGCACGTTGCATTCGGTCTTCTATGGATCGTCAGCTTGATGCTTCGCAATGCGAAACGTGGTTTGAATCTGTACAATGCTCCGAAGTTCTACTTAGCTTCACTATACTGGCACTTCATCGACGTTGTATGGGTATTTATCTTTACAGTAGTATACTTAATGGGAATGGTGGGATAAACTGATGGCGAATCAACAATCAACTTCAGGTAACCCAAGTGTAGATTACGAGTATCGTCGTAAGAAGAATGCAGAAGACATGAAAATGCAGTTAACATCCTTCATGTTAATGATTTTCTTAACATTGGTGGCATTTATCGCTGTAGCAGGGGATTTCGATAAGTACTTTGTTGTACCATTCATTCTCCTACTAGCAGTCGTTCAGCTGGTGTTTCAACTGTATTACTTCATGCATATGAGTCATAAGGGTCATGAAGCTCCTTCATTGTTCCTGTATTCTGGTGCACTTGTTGCATTTATCACAGTGTTAACATTTTTAACAATTGTATGGATCTAAAGAAAAGTCAGCCGTTTGGCTGGCTTTTTTTGTGCTTGTCGGGGCTGTTCAAGGCGCCTCTGCTTTTAGATTGTCCAGCTCCGCCTCCTTGTCCCTCGAGGTCATAAGCTAAATGGTCCAAGAAGGCAAAGAACGCCTTCCCGGCCCATTCATCTTATGCTTGTCGGGCCAGAACAGTCGGCTCCGCTTTTCGATTGTCCAGCTCCGCCTCCTTGTCCCTCGAGGTCATAAGCTAAATGGTCCAAGAAGGCAAAGAACGCCTTCCTGGCCCATTCATCTTATGCTTGTCGGGCCAACCCAGTCGGCTCCGCTTTTCGATTGTCCAGCTCCGGCGCCTAGCCCCTCGAGGTCATAAGTCGAATCAACCAAAATGGCAAAGGACGCCATTCCGGTTGATTCGCCTTATGCTTGTTGGGGCTGTTCAAGGCGCCTCCGCTTTTCTAATGTTCAAGAACTTGTCATGACCTCGCATTGAAGTGGGGGAGGGTTGTCAGTATAATGGGGGTAGGTGTAAATTGTGAAATGAGGTGAGAAGATGCCTTTGGGTATTTTTGGATTTATGGCGTTATGGAGCCCGTTTTTTCTTATGACGCTGGTGTTTATGACGGTACTCTATTTTTTGATTACGATAAAGTGGAGGGACAGCTTCAGGGATAGCAGGAAGCTGACTGGAAAGGAAGCAGCGTTTTTCCTTGTTTCGATGGTTTTATTATATGCCATCAAGGGTTCGCCTGTTGAGGTTCTGAGCGGGATATTGTTTTCTGCCCATATGACACAGATGGCCTTTTTATATCTTGTCTTTACACCATTATTGATTTTGGGAATACCGGATTGGGTTTGGAAGGCAACGATTGAATTGCCGGTCGTGAAACAGATATTCAGCTTTATGACCAAGCCGCTGATTTCCTTATTGTCATTCAATCTGGTTTTTTCGATATACCATATCCCGTTAATTTTTGATAATGTACGGACGGATGTCACTCTACACGCTTTGACCACGTTCATATTATTCATTCTTGCCGTATTTATGTGGTGGCCACTGATTAATCCGGTGGATGAAGATATTGAATTAAGTGGTTTAAAACGAATCGGGTATATCTTGGGAAGCGCCGTGTTATTGACCCCGGCATGCGGATTGATCATCTTCGCCGAAAACCCGATGTATGCGACTTATTATGATCCAAACGAATGGCTTCAAGCGTTATCTCTATGTGTACCTGTGAATACACTAGAAGGGTTGACACTTACAGGTCCGGAATTATTCACGTCCATGTCGACTCTCAATGATCAACAGCTTGGGGGAGTCCTGATGAAGATTATTCAGGAAATTGTGTTTGGAGTCGTGCTATTTAATCTGTTCTTCCAATGGTATAGAAAGGATCAGGAGCAGCAAGAGAAGCTTTCCTATGATCCGGTTGCTGATTCAACTCTGCCAGAACAATAAATTGCGTATACAGGGATATCCGGGAGTGTGGTTATTCCTGTATGTACATAGGTGCCTTGAAAGATACCGGTTAGAATTTTTTAGAAAAGAGAGGAAACGAGATGGATTTACCTATTTTACCTACCATTAGCACGAGTTTCATCGTGTTAAGTGCTGTTACTGTGGCAATAGGTTGGTGGCAGATTAAACAAAGAAAGATTGAACAACATCAGAAAACGATGACGCTTGCGGGGATCTTCGCCCTTATCTTTTTCGTTATTTACTTGAGCAGGACGATTTTTGTCGGGAACACATCATTTGGCGGTCCTGATGATATCAAGGTCTATTATACGATCTTCCTGGTCTTTCATATCACTCTCGCGACCACAGGCGCCGTATTTGGCATCTTAAGCCTTTGGACAGGGTATAAGGATCGGCTGAAAACCCATCGCAAGCTTGGTCCGATTACAAGCTTCATCTGGTTTTTTACGGCCATCACAGGGGTTGCCGTTTATCTTCTGCTTTACGTTTTCTACAAAGGTGGAGAGACAACGTCCGTTATTAGGGCTATACTGGGATATTAATAAAAACCGCTATGCGAAATAAGCATAGCGGTTTTTTGTATATAAAAAAGCAAATCCCGAACAGCGGGATTTGCCCTTTTATACTTTGAAGTTGGTTTTTATGATTCCTGCTTCTTTAGCGGAGTTGAACACAATGAGAAGCAATGGGCCGATAATGAATCCCAATACCCCAAATAACTTAAGGCCAAGGTACATGGCAATGAGCGTAGCAAGGGGGGACAATCCGATATGGCTTCCCATTACCTTCGGCTCTACTGTTCGTCTGATGATCAACAATATGGCGGCCAGCACCGCTAATTGGGTTCCGAGAGCGATGTTTCCAGTCAAGAGATGGAAGATTGCCCATGGGCCCAATACAACGATGGAACCGATCAGTGGAATGAAATCAATCACCCAGATGATGATGGACATGACAATCGCCACATCAGGAGCTATGAAAAGAAGCCCGATCAAGGAAACGATAAAGATGATGATACTGACGAGAAATTGCGCCTTAAAGAATCCAAATATCACGTAGGTAAGTCTGGACGTCATAAAGGTTACTTTCTCAGCTGTTCTTTCTGTCAGATGACCATAAATGGATTTCTTGATCCTGGGCAGATCCAGCATGAATAGAAAAAGTGCGATTAAGTAGACAAGAAAACTTACCAGGTAATTCGGTATATACGACAAAAACACGCTGATTCTTTCTATGTTGAATGAATTCAGAATCTTTGTTTTACCACTCTCCAGAAAGCTCTGGACATCATCACTGAAGCTCTTGACCAATTCATCGGGAAGATCCTCGGTTGCATTCAACAATCGATCTTCATAATCCAGCCAGATATCGCTCAATTGATTAACGTATTTGGGTGCATCTTCAATAAGCTTAATTCCTTCTCCGACCACTTTAGTGGTGACGAAAAACGAGGTAACACTGATGAGGAGCAGAAACAGAATGAAGACGGAAAGGACTGCGAATCTCCGTTTTGTTGAAAAGCGTTTTTGGATGAAACCTACAGCAGGCTCAAGAAAAAGAGCGGTGATGATCGCAGTGATCAATGTTACGGATACCGGCAGAATAAAAAATGCAATTAATGCTATCAGTAAGATGACTAATGAGATCATCCATACTTTTTTAGTGAAAAACTTGGACAATGGTGTACCCCTTTCTAACAGGAACCTCTTCCTTTTATTATATTAGAGTCAGAGAAGAATGAACAGTGGGAAGAAAGTGAAATTTTGAAGGTTTTGTTTCCGTTTAGAACAGGGTGTAATGAAGTGCCTTTCGTACAAATGGCCATATAGAAAAGACTGTCCACAAGGCGGACAGTCTTTTCTATATGGGCTATTACCATGCAAAGTTCGTTGCATCTTTTTTTACATCAGCTAAGAGCTTTTCGCAAGAAGTGACAAGATGTTTAGGGAACTCTTCACCTTCGCCATATTCAACTCCGTGCGGGTAGTAATGTTTCCCGAGTAGAGGAGTCATTAATTGGATAACAGCATCATGCTTTCCGACATCCCCCTCGACTGCAAGGCCCTGGATCCGTAAATAGAAAATGCCTTCTCTAATTTCAAATTTACGGTCATAGGTTACACGCTCGTAATCCCATTGACCAGCACGGACCAATCCATGGGATTCCATGATTTCGTCCAATCGGTTTAAATCGACTTTTAAGCTTTCAAATTCAGTTGCTTCAAAACGCATAATATTTTCCTCCTATATTGGCTTGCATGAGAGTGACGGATACATTGCTATCCCCATGCTGTCCGTATCGTAGAAGCATTTATGTACATTGATACTAAATGCGGTATGTCTCATACTTAATAATAGTGGAAAAAACTTTTTCTTGCAATGTCTTGAATCATTTGAATTGGGTGATTTTTAAAAAGGTGAATATCTTTCATGTTAAAGCCGGAAAATAGGAAATGAAATATTTTGAATAACAGGAGGGATAAGATGACTCAAATCAAGGATATCATGACGAAGGATGTAGAGACCTGTTCATTACTCGACAATGTATATGAGGTGGCTCTTAAAATGAAAGAATATAATATTGGTTCCATTCCCATTCTGGATGGAGAAAAAATAGTGGGAGTGATGACGGACCGGGATATAGTCCTCCGCTGTATTGCTGAAAAGCATCCTGCTTCTTCAAAGGTAGAGGATATTATGAGTAAACACCTAATCACCACTGGGCCGGAAACCTCAGTTGAGGAAGCTGCCCATATGATGGCCGAAAATCAGATCAGGAGGCTTCCTGTAGTTCAAGGAGAGAGATTGATCGGAATGATATCCTTAGGCGACCTCGCCATAAGGGAAACGTTAGGTAAAGAGGCGTATACAGCCCTGGAAAATATATCGGAACCACACTTTAGTAATAAGCCACTTTAGTTAAAAGAAGATCCGGACGATCATTCGACATTCATTTATTGAAAATCGAATTCGTTCGGATTTTTGATTTTTGTAAAATTTTTTGTGAAAAGATTGAAAGAGTACGTCAGTTTTAGTACGGGTAAAAATATGCTATTCTTTATGGTAGACACAATTTAATAATCCGATTAGTGTATACTATTTATAGTAACGTTGACCTATTTATTCATGGGGAAAGAGAGGAGGGGAGATCCTGAAAACCGTTTTACGTGTTTTGATCATATTTGTCATTATTTTAATTATTGGTATTTATCAAGGTCAAAAGCAGGAAAACAAACCATTAAAGGGACCAGAAACCCAGACTCTTAAGGAAGACAAAGAGAACCAGGTGAATCAATCCATCGAGACACCAGGGGAAAGACCCGCTTCCGGCTTATCCACCTGGATAGGCAAAGATACGAAAATGGTAAAGGAATCATTTGGGGACCCGGAAAGAGTCGAACCCAGTCCGTACGGATATGATTGGTGGGTTTATCCGATTTCAACTAAACAATACATACAAATGGGTGTTGTAAATGATAAGGTGGTTACCTTATATGCCATCGGGAATCAGGTGGATGTGGCACCTTATAAGCTTGGACAGCGCCTGGAAGATATTTATCGTTTTACCATTGTCGAATCTGAAATCGTTGTGAACGATGATTCAGGAGCTTATCAATTTGAATTGAATGAAGAAGATTTGAATACACGCCTTCTCGTACCCCTCGGAAATATCTATGCTCAGCTTTATTTGGACAAAATCACAGGCCGACTGACGAGTATCCGATTTCTGGATAGCCGCACATTGATCGAGATGCATCCGTATGAAATGATGTATCGTGGTGAGCTCGCTGAGGAAACGGAACCGAGTGAAGACGAATGGGATAAAGTGAATACAGCAAGTGAACAGCAGATATTTGATATTACAAATGTAATCAGACATCAGTTTGATGAAGAAACTCTCGAGTGGGATGAGGAAACGGCGGAGGTAGCAAGGGGACATAGTAAAGAAATGTATGAAGAGGATTACTTCTCCCATGATTCACCTACCCTCGGGGATCTTACTCAGCGATTGGAACAAGGGGATGTACGTTTTAAGACAGCTGGGGAAAACATCGCGTCGCAATATATGGATGCCCCGGAAGCTGTGCATGGCTGGCTCAATTCAGAAGGTCATAGGAAGATCCTGCTGGAGAAGAATTTCACCCATCTTGGCGTAGGTGTTTACAAACGATTTTACACCCAGAATTTCATAGAGAAAATGAATGAAGAAGAATAAAAAGGTGGATTCTCCAGAACGGAGAATCCACCTTTTTATTGATTCTTTTTGAAAATAAAAAAAGAACCCGTTGAGTGAGCTACGATTTTACCGTCAGAACTTACGACTTTACCGTCCACTACAATCGTTTTGCTTCCTTGATGAACGACTGTCGCATGGGCAGTGAGGCGTTCACCTACACCGGGTGCCAGGTAGTGGACATTTAAGTTTGTCGTCACTGCGCCATATCCTTCGGGAAGCATCATGTTTGCCAGGGTACCCATAGCAGTATCAACGAGGGTAGCGGTGACACCACCATGTACAATTTCAAGCGAGTTATATGTAACGGGAGAGATCGGGATGCTCACCTCTAAGTTCCCGTCTGTCATTTTTCTGTCCATGGCGAAGATCCCGCCGATGATTGATCCATTTTCACTGTTTTTCTTCCGCTGTATACCTTCGAGCAGCTGGTTCATAATCAGGAGATCTTCATCGGTAGCTCCTGTCATACATTCATTAAATAATTTTTTTACCTGTTCTCTCATGTTTAAACATCCTTTTAAAGTATTCACAGTCAGCACTGAACTGTTGGGACAACGATTGGGCAATTACATGTAAATATTACTACAAAAAGGAATGTATCACCATTCTTTTCAACTTTTCATAAAGTATAGTAGGTAGAAGCCTGTAATGGAGGTGTTCATATTATGGGGAAATCATTACACCCTAAAGTCAAAGAATTTAAAGGTTTTGTGAAAAAGCATCCAAAAATCATTAAGGATGTACGAAACGGCGATGCTAATTGGCAGGATCTCTTTGAAGACTGGTATTTGCTTGGGGAAGATGATACAAGGTGGGATAAATATAGGACAGAGTCAGAGAAAGAGAATGAAAAGACTTCGACCAATTCCGAAAGTAAAGGAGGGTGGATGGACCAGGTGGGAGAAATGGTGAAGAAAATGGACGCTAATCAATTGCAGCAGCATATCAACAGCTTAAGTGAAGCTCTTGGAACCGTTCAGGGAGTTCTCAGTCAATTTCAATCAGGTAACAATAGGGGATCCGGTACAGCGACCAAAACGGAAGCTCCATCCAAACCTTCCCATCCATTTTCTTTCCGAAAAGATTAAGGGGGTAAAATATGAGAGCGGACATCATTGAATATATTTACGGTAAAGAAGACCTGAAATTATTTCTAAGGGATCAACCCCAGTGGTATCGCACACTTTCCCGAAATCCAAATGAACTTGAAAAATTTGAAATCGCGTCCATCAATCATTTTGAAAAAACGATTCCACACAGGGTTCAAAAATTTTCGAATGGAGTACAGATGGCTTCCATGATGATCAGTATGTTTCAATCAATGAATAGTGCCGACAATTAAGGTGCTATTTTTTTTGTCGTTATCTGGACAAATAATATTTGAGTAAAAAAGGGATCGATAGGGCAAGGCTATAGGTAAGGAGTGGTGTAAACGATGAAGAAAATGATGATGTTAGCCTTCGCTTTACTAGTATTAAGCGGTTGTAAGGAAAAGATGCCTGAACCGGAAAGCTTCTCGTTCGCTAATAAGGTGGAGGCGGCCAATCGAGAGCAAAAGCCTGTTTCCATCAAACATATGGTTCAGGGAAATCAAGTGTATATAGAATGCATTGTACCGGGTGTTACATTCACATCAGAAAAAAAGGGCGCCAAAAAAGGAAAAATCATTGTCAGATCCAATACAGGGAATTTATATAAAGAATATCACACGGCTGCCTTTGTCATTAAAGGTTTACCCAAAGGTGTGCACCTATTAAATGTTGAAATTGTAGGGAAAAATAACCAGTCATTTGGGATGAAGGAACAATTTTATGTGACCATTCAATAAGACGCCCGAGAACTTCACCGCCACATTTCGGCGGTGTTTTATTTTAGTCTATTGCCTTCGATTTTAAAATATCGAATTTGCCTATTCGCTTCCTTCCGTAAAACATGTTAAAATATCGTTACGGAGGTGGGCGTTATGCTTGCTACTATTGAAAGAATGGAAATATTGGATTCAGCTGACGAATTATCTCAGTGGATAGTAGAATCTGATGTGGCAGAGAATTATCGTAAGTCTTTATATAAACTGCGTAACAATACTGAAACCCAGCGAAAGGTCCAAACCTTTTCACGGATGAAAGAGAGTTACGAAGAAGTACAACGCTTTGGCAGATACCATCCTGACTACAAAACCATCATGAAAGAAATCCGGGAAGTTAAGCGGGAGATGGATCTTGATGAGAATGTGGCAGAATTCCGCAGAGCCGAAAACGAGTTGCAGGATCTCCTTGATCAGGTGAGCCTTGTGATCGGACATTCCGTCTCTAAAAATGTGAAGGTTCCATCAGGAAATCCTTTCTTCTCAAGTGGGGGATCCTGTGGAGGCGGCTGCGGTTCAGGTGGAAGCTGCGGTTGTTCGGCGTGACAAAACAAATAAAAGAAAGAGCGGACTGAATATGTCTGCTCTTTCTTTTATTTCAAGGGGATTTCACCTATTGTTTTAACCGTACACAATCCACACAGAGATTCCCACAGCAAAACATTTTTTCCTGGGGAACAAAGAACCGGTGGCGATACACATATAAAAATTCTTTCTCCCTGAAAAAAATAGTATCAGAATGCATTCTCTTTCCACGCATGGCTTTAGCCGACCATTTCTTGATGCAGTATTCAATTTCATTTTTCGGTTTCTTAGATCGAATATAGATGAATGGAATGCCGGCACTCCATTTTACTTGTGCTTCTTCAATTCCGTCCTCTTCTTTCAGGTGTTCAATGAAATAGTCCCAAATCACGCTCAAGTCCATGTATGCCCTCCGTTCTCTCGATATGCACTATTTACTTTACACTCCATTTAAGGAAAGATCATCCCATTACTTATTGCTTACCCACACGCTATTATGCTAGACTTAAAAAAAAGTGATTCCTAGAGGGGAAACTATATGTTAACAGAAAGACAAGGTTTAGTTGTTTGGTTACATAGCTTGAAGCATGCCAAGTCCCTTAGACGATTTGGAAATGTTCACTATGTATCGAAAAAAATGAAATATGTGGTGCTGTATTGCAATCAGGACGAACTGGACTCTGTGATGGAAAGAATCTCTGCTTATTCATACGTGAAGAGAGTCGATCCTTCCTTTAAGCCATTTATCAAGTCCGTCTTTGAAAATTCACGTCCTGATAAAGCAAAGGAATACGATTACAAAATGGGATTTTAAGAATGGCTGCCAAAGAATATTATCTTGGCAGCTTTTTTCATTGGACTGTCACATCAATCTGTTTAAGTCGCGAGGCGCCGGTCATTGCAGAGGCAGAATATAATGATTCAATCTCAAAATGGCAATCAAATGCTGATAGTACAGTGCATTTTCCGGAAATAGAGTCGAGGGCTTAACATCCATTTGAATGATGACCCTGCCAAGCTTCTCGGCTGTCTCCTCAAATAGTGAGTAGCGCTGGTTCGGTGTAATATTAGGATTGGGAATTCCTTCACGGCATACATAAATGGCCTGGAATTTCCCTTGTTCCGTCGGTTTCATTACAAGGGCCAAAGAAGTGACAGCGCGGTCCTTCACAATGGTATGGAATGCGAGCATATGCTGTAAACGTTCTTCATTCGCTTTCGCAAGCTCCAAAAGCTCATAAATATCTGAATAACCTTCTCCTAATTCAATAAAACGTTGAATCATTGTATTATTCCCCTTTTCTTACCAAGTTCATCAATTCCTTATTATTTCAAAACTGAAGACATAAGTAAAGACGCTATTTTAGACGCTCATGTTTTGCTTTAGAAGAAGC
>NZ_BCVQ01000046.1 GCF_001591825.1 Rossellomorea vietnamensis NBRC 101237 | reverse complement strand
GTGAGGACCCGCTTTTTTATGTGGAAATTTGTAGAAAAAATAATGAAGAAAAGAGTTTACTTTAGGGCGAGAATTGGATATACTAACCAATGTAAGAAAAAAATCACAAGAGGGAGGTCGAAGAAAATGTTCGTGCTTATTGGAAAAAAAGACACAACTTCATATTGTTTTGATCATTCGACCGCTTGTGGGATGTTTTCTGCTTAATTTGAATTTCATTCAATAATAGCCACAGGGAGAATGTAGATCCCTGTGGCTTTTTTGTGCCACAAGGGTCAGTCGCTTTGTGGCTATTTACTATGCCCTGCATACTTGCAGGAACGTTGAAAGGGGTGATATTGTATGACACTGAATCTTTTATTTATAACAGTAACCTTCAATAAGAAACAGGAAACCTTTGAAGAAGCTTCTCATCATGAAATGGTTTTAAAAAGCTATGAAGAAACGAAAACAAAGCAGCACTCTATGCCTCAAATGTTTTAATCCTAAAAAAACCAACACATGGAGAGGAGAATGAAAAATGATTTATGTACAGGAGAAAATGCTGAATGCGCTATGGGTAGAGAAGGATACTGCCTAACGAACCAGAAGGTGGTGGAGAGATGTTTTTGAATATTGTCATTTGGTCCGCTTTCTTCCATAGAAAGAAGACCCGTGAACTTAAATAACCAATGAAGGAGGACCCCCTATGACCGGGGGTCCTCCTTTTGTCTTCGGTCACATATCTGTCAATACTTAGTAAAGAGTTGTTCACGAATGGGAGGGGAATATCCGTTTTTTCGTGATACATTAATAGTAGGAAATGCAATTTAATGAGGGAGAGGATGACAATGTTTTCAATGATCATGGGTCTTATCCTGACGTCTGTAATTGGTTTGATCATTTCGGCTGAAGTCAGTGTAGAGTAGAAAATAAAGAAAAGCGGTCCCGGGACCGCTTTTCTTTATTAGGATTTATTCCTTTTTTCTTTTTCCTCCCGGTAGAATTCATGAAACATTTTCATGAGGGCACGCTTTTCGATCCTTGAGACGTAGCTTCTCGAAATCCCCAGTTCTTTTGCAATTTCCCTCTGCGTTTTTTCTTCTTTTAAATCCAGACCGAAACGCCCGACGATGACTTCCTTTTCCCTTTCGTCCAGTACGCAAATATATTTTCTCACCTTTTCGAGTTCCATGCTTAACTGAATCGTGTCGATGACATCATCGCTCTCCGATTTCAAGATATCGATCAAGCTGATTTCATTTCCTTCTTTATCCTGGCCGATGGGATCGTGGAGTGAGACATCTTTCTTGGTTTTCTTCAGGGCACGGAGGTGCATGAGGATTTCATTCTCGATACATCGTGCCGCATAGGTGGCAAGCTTGGTTCCCTTTCCTTCAGAATAACTTTCGATCGCTTTGATCAATCCGATGGTGCCGATGGAAATCAAATCTTCTGGATCTTCGCCTGTGTTTTCGAATTTCTTGACGATATGGGCAACCAACCTGAGATTATGTTCGATGAGCATGTTGCGGGCGTGTTCATCCCCTTCCGCCATCAGCTTTAGATATTTTCGTTCATCTGCCGCGGATAATGGTTGCGGAAAGGCATTATTCTTAACGTAAGAAACGAGGAAAATTAACTCCTTAAAGAAATAACCCAGTGCTGTTAGAACTCCAGACATATTTCCACCTCCATGAGGACTTGAGCCTATATTCATTCATATGTTTATAAGGGGATGTCCTTGCATGTCCGGTGAAAGTAATCGGGAATTGGAACATTTTTTTCCAAGTTGAATTCTATAATAAAGATGCAAACTGCCTATACGCTCCTTCCCTATGTACATATACTGATAGTAAAAGTGAGTGAGGAGGTATGGGCATGCCTTATGGATATCCTTGTTACGGACCAGTCTATCCAGGTTGCTATGGCGGCGGGGGATTCTACTTTGCGTTAATCGTTGTATTGCTAATCTTGCTTTTCCTATTTGGTGGCTGGTGGTACGTCAATAACTATAACTGTTGTTAGCCTGATGGGTATGAAATAAATACACAAAGAGAGCCCTGGTCTCGTGTGAACAGGGCTCTCTTGTATACCTTACATCTTCTTCAATGTAAAGGGGCTGACCATCAATACAGATAGTGTGATGGTCATGCACACGATCAGCACACTTGAGACAAATGGAATAAGAAGATAGCTCAAGGTCAGTAAACAGCCGGCTGCTGTAATGGGAAGACCGGTAAAATAGCCGTCATTTTCCGAAATGTTGAAGCGGGCCAAACGGTAAGCACCACACGCTACATACAAAATGGTGAAGAACATGCCGGGATAGTCAAACTGGCTGAGAACGGCCGTATACATAAGTAATGCAGGGGCCACACCAAAGGAAATGATGTCGCTCATGGAATCCAGCTGCTTTCCTAATTCCGACTCGATGTTTAACTTTCTTGCCACTAATCCATCGAACCTGTCGGTCAAGGCAGCGATGAAAATGAGGATCAAGCTAAGATGTAATTGGTTATGAAGAACGGAAATAATAGCAAAACCACCTAATGATAAATTCGAAAGGGTAATCAGGTTGGCTGTTTGGGTTTTAAGCTTTTTGAACGTTTGATCGAGTACCCCGGAGAGAAACAATCATCACTCACTCCTTCTTTTAAGTTTGCTCACTGTTGAACAAGATTCGTGCTGAAGTATGCCTTGACGAGTACCTGTTCACCTGGTTAACGTTGATGGTTAACACGATGCAGTGAAAAAAGATCCTTATTCATATAGTATATAATTATATTTTATTATATACTTATTAAACTGTTAAAGTTAATCGTTTTTTACATTGAGTGGACCATTTGACTGGACAGTAGGTCAGTAAATTGACATGTAATGCTTCAGGAGCATATATTCCATAAAAAAGAGGACGGATTTTATATAAATCCGTCCCGTTTCATGTTAGTATTCTACGAAGTAGCTTTTATTTTATTTGTAAGAGATCGACGGTGAATTTCCATTTCGATGAGGCGAATGAATTCTGTATTGAGTTTCAGTTCCAACGCTTTGTAATAAGAATCAATCAACAGTTCGTCCGATAATTTCCTCATTAATGCCACCTCCATTACTCATCATCTTTTTATTCGAAACTTAATGTAAGTACGTTTTTTAGTAGTAATGTAACTTTACCAAAATTTTTTTTGCAGAACAAGCGTTCCGTTATCCACAGTTCATGGTGGATAAGTTGTGACTAACTTGTATATAACTGGTAAATAAAGCTTATTTGAGTTCTGTATAATGTGAATAAGGTTATCCACAAGGTTGAAGAAAGCTGGAAATTTGTCGAAAAATATTTATTTTTTATCGGTATATGTTTGGAATTACAGGAATATATATGATTTATTTTGAATCTGTATGTAAAATTGGTTATCATTAATCTGTTATAGGTTAAAGGTATACTATAGAAATCGTTTCTCGATATCATTTAATGAAACTATATCGAAAGCAGTTCATCATATAATCGATAAAGAAATTTGAGGTGTAGCATGTGATCAAGCAATTTTTACCCAATGAACAGGTCCAGGATATTTTTACTATCACCCCGGGGCATCTGAAGGAAAAAGGGATCAAGGCAATCATTACCGATTTGGATAATACGTTGGTGGAGTGGGACAGGCCAAACGCCACCCCGAAATTGATCCAGTGGTTCAAGGAAATGCAGGAGCAGGGGATCCTTGTGACCATCGTATCCAACAACAATAAAAACCGCGTGGGGGCATTCGCCGAACCTTTGGGTGTGCCATTCATCTTTCAGGCACGAAAGCCCATGGGACGTGCTTTTAAGAAAGCGATCAACCAAATGGGTGTAAAGAAGGAAGAGGCGGTTGTCATCGGCGATCAGCTATTAACGGACGTATTGGGTGGAAATCGCAGTGGCTTCCACACGATACTGGTCGTACCTGTGGCTCAATCGGATGGTTTTTTTACAAAATTCAATCGTCAGGTAGAACGCAGAATCATGAAGTTTTTCAAGCGTAAAGGCATGCTTGAGTGGGAGGATAAACAGTGAGTGGAGTTGTATGTATAGGTTGCGGCGTTGAAATTCAGACGGAAAATAAAGAAGGCTTGGGCTATGCCCCTCCTTCGGCTCTTCAAAAAGAAGAAATCATCTGTCAGCGCTGTTTCAGATTAAAGCATTATAATGAAGTCCAGGATGTTCCGTTGACCGATGATGACTTCCTGAAAATACTGAATGAGCTTGGTGACTCTGAAGGGCTTATAGTCAAAGTGGTGGACATCTTTGACTTTAATGGTAGCTGGCTGCCGGGACTCCACAGGTTCGTAGGGTCCAATCCGATTCTTCTGATAGGAAACAAGGTGGATCTCTTGCCTAAGTCGGTGAAGCACTCTAAGCTGATTCATTGGATGAAGCATGAAGCGAGTCAACTGGGATTGAAACCGATCGATGTTCAATTGGTGAGTGCAGCCAAGGGACAGGGGATCTCAGAAGCAATCGAAGCGATCGAGGAATATCGGAATGGAAAAGATGTTTACGTGGTAGGATGTACAAACGTAGGGAAATCCACGTTCATCAATCGCATCATCAAACATGTCTCAGGAGAGCAGGATGTCATCACGACTTCCCATTTCCCTGGTACGACTCTTGATATGATTCAAATTCCATTGGATGATGAAGAATCATTGATTGATACACCCGGCATCATCAATCATCATCAGATGGCCCACTTTGTAGATAAACAGGATTTGAAAATCATTACGCCTAAAAAAGAAATCAAGCCAAGGACGTTCCAGTTGAACCCGGAACAAACGTTGTTCTTCGGCGGATTGGCCCGTTTTGATTTCATGGCGGGTGAGCGTCAGCCGTTTACCTGCTATTTCTCAAATGAGCTGTCCATCCATCGGACGAAGATTGAAAAGGCGGATGAACTCTATAAAAATCATGCGGGGGAATTATTGCAGCCACCAAGAAAAGACGATATGGATACGTTCCCTCCACTTGTAAGGCACGAGTTCAGGATCAAAGAACCGAAAACAGATATCGTTTTCTCAGGTTTGGGATGGATCACCGTCAATGATGCTGGAGCGACGATTGCCGCTCACGTCCCGAAAGGTGTCAGCGTGTTCTTAAGAAAATCACTGATCTAGGAGGGTTTCTGTGGCTCTTTATGGTGTAATTGGGGATCCGATTGCTCACTCTATGTCGCCCCTGATGCATAATAGTGCGTTTAAAGATAATGGAATCAACGCTGAATACGTTCGATTTCATGTGAAGAAAGAGCAGCTACCCGACGCCATCCGTGGAATCAAAGCTTTGGGTATTAAGGGAGTGAACGTGACGGTTCCTCATAAAGAACATGTCATGTCTCTCCTCGATGGGATTGATCCATTGGCAAAGGCAATCGGTGCTGTCAACACGATTGTAAATGAAAATGGCAAGCTGATCGGGTATAATACAGACGGTCTTGGATTTGTTGAAGGCTTGAAGAAGGTAGCCGGTGAGGGTCTGGAAAACAAGTCTATGCTGATCATCGGGGCCGGCGGTGCAGCCCGGGCCATCTATTATACACTTGCCTCTTCGGGTGTGGGGAAGATCGATGTAACCAACCGTACCCCGGGCAGGGCTGAGAAGATGATGGATGCCTGTCCGTTTCCGTTAGATTCTTCGTTCCTTACCCTTGAAGCTGCTGAGAACGAATTGCACGATTATGATGTCATCATCCAGACGACATCCATCGGCATGTTTCCTCATATTGAAGACAGTCCTATAAAGGTCAATAAATTAAAGCAGGGAAGCATCGTCTCGGATATCATTTATAATCCACTTGAAACAACATTATTGAAACAGGCGAAGCAAAAAGGTGCCCTGACTCAGAACGGGCTTGATATGTTCGTTTACCAGGGAGCACTCTCATTTAAGAAATGGACAGGAATCTTTCCGTCCTATTCCATTATGAGAGACACCGTTTTACAACAACTAGGAGGTTAACATGTTAACAGGTAAACAAAAAAGGTTTTTACGTTCAGAAGCACATCACTTAAATCCGGTTTTTCAAGTAGGAAAAGGCGGAGTCAACGATAATATGATTAAAACGATCGGAGAAGCAATCGAGACGAGGGAATTGATGAAAATCAGCATCCTTCAAAATTGTGATATGGATAAGACAGAGGTTGCACAAGAGCTTTCGGAAGGTGTAGGAGCTGAAATTGTCCAGATTATCGGAAATACCATTGTCCTGTACAAAGAATCGAAAGAAAATAAGCAATTAATCCTGCCAAGATAAGGATCGATACGATGGTGAAAAAAAAGGTTGGACTTCTGGGAGGTACTTTCAATCCTCCCCATATGGGTCACTTGGTCATTGCAGATCAAGTGTTGGAAAAGGCACAATTAGATGAAATCCGCTTTCTGCCAAACTCTGTACCTCCCCATAAACAGGTGGATGAAAGGGTGACCGTGGACCAGCGTCTTCGGATGCTGGAGGCAGCCATCAAGGGGCATCCACGTTTTTCGATTGAACGGATCGAACTCGAAAGACAGGGTGCCTCCTACACATATGATACCATCAAGCTTTTGATGGAAAGAGAAGAGAATACCCAATTTTCGTTTATCATAGGCGGGGATATGATCGAGTATCTCCCAAAATGGTATAAAATCGAAGAGTTGCAGAATATGGTGAAGTTCATCGGGGTCAATCGACCGGATTATTCCCATGAGACACCCTATGACGTACAAGTGATTGAAGTGCCGGCCGTCGATCTTTCTTCCTCATACATTCGTGACACAATAAAAAAGGGACAAACGGTTCGCTATTTGGTTCCGGACGATGTGTATCGATTGATCAAGGAGGAGAAGTTATATGAATAGGGAAAAAGCGCTGGAGCTGGTTAAAGAGCATTTGACAGAACATCGCTACATTCACACATGTGGAGTCATGGAGACGAGCATCGAGCTTGCGAAACGGTATGGAGCCGATGAGAAAAAGGCTGAAACAGCTGCAATTTTTCATGACTATGCAAAGTTCCGGGATAAACAGGAAATGCAGGGGATCATTGAAAGGGAGAATCTTTCAAAGGATCTGTTACTGTATAATGGCGAGTTATGGCACGCGCCTGTAGGAGCTATCCTGGTCGAACGCGAGATCGGGATAGAAGACCGTGATATCCTGGATGCCATCCGCTTCCATACTTCCGGGAAAGAGGGGATGACGGTACTCGACAAGGTGGTTTATTTAGCCGACTATATTGAGCCGAATCGCAGGTTCCCCGGTGTGGAAGAAGTGAGGGAGCTTGCCAAGGAATCATTGGACCTGGCACTCATAAAAGCTCTTCAGAATACAATCACGTTTCTTATGAAAAAAAATCAAGCGATCTATCCGGATACATTTCGCTTTTACAATGAACTGACATTAAATCAGAGGAGATGAAGGAATGGAACAAAATTTAGTAGAATTAGCATTTAAAGCGGCTGATGATAAACGCGCTGAGGATATTGTTGTATTAGATATGAAAGGTGTTTCGTTGATTGCGGATTATTTCCTGATCTGTCACGGTAATTCAGACAAACAGGTACAGGCGATCGCGCGTGAATTGAAAGACGCAGCAGAAGAAAAGGGATACACAGTGAAACGACTGGAAGGATTCGATCAGGCACGCTGGATCCTGGTTGATTTAGGAGATGTCGTCGCTCACGTATTCCATAAAGAAGAAAGAGGTTACTATAATCTTGAACGTTTATGGGGAGATGCATCATTCGTCGAGGTTGGACAAGGTGAGAACCTGTAAATGAGTTATGAGCGTTTTGCTTATGTATACGATTATTTAATGCAGGACGTCCCATACGATGGCTGGTTGGAGTATGTGAACCGCCAGGCAGAGCGTCACCAGGGGAAAAGGGTTCTTGATATCGCTTGTGGAACCGGGGAATTATCATTGAGACTTGCACGGGATGGATATGATGTGACGGGGGTCGACTTGTCTCAGGACATGCTCACCATCGCCCAGGAAAAGGCATCGGCACAGAATGTCCATATCCAGTTGTTTCAGCAGGATATGTCGAGGCTCGATTCCCTTGGTGAATACGACATCATTACGATTTTTTGTGATTCATTGAATTACCTAAAAGACGAGAGTGACGTGAAGAGCACATTTAAAGGGGTTTATCGTCACCTGAAGCAGGATGGGCTATTCCTTTTTGATGTGCATTCCATTTTCAAAATGACGCAGATATTCATGAACCAAACCTTTACCCTTACGGATGATCACGTATCCTATATATGGGATTGCTTCCCCGGTGAAGTTCCCAATAGTGTGGAACATGAACTGACTTTTTTCGTGGAAGATGAAGAAACCGGACAGTACGAGAGAGTGGAAGAGCTGCACAAACAGCGTACCTATCCACTCCTTATGATAAAGGAGTGGCTCCGTGGCAACGGTTTCGAGGTTTTGAATATCACTGCTGACTTTACGGAAGAATCTCCGACTGACAAGAGTGAGAGAATCTTCTTTGCGTGTAAAAAGAAATAATCAAAAGCCGGGTCGCCTCATGAATGAGGACGACCCGGCTTATCTTCGTTTACGGCAGGACGGCAGAAAAAAGAAGGAATAAATCAATTTATGTCGAAGTATAAAAAGAGGAGTCACTCTAGACCCCGAATTGTGATTTGGTTCCTTCAATATCATCCACGAATTTTTCTTGTGTGGCTTCAAAAAGTTTCTCGAAAACATCTCCCAGTTCTCTTTCCATTACAGAAATCCCGATCCCGGTCACCCCTCCTTTTACACAAACCTTTTCTTGAAGTGTCGGCAACGTATAAATATTCTTCTTTAACAGATCCCCAAGACCGACCAGCATTTCAGATGCGAGGACAGTTGCGGTTTCATGATCAATCTCTGTCACTTCCACTGCTGCATCAATGAACCGCTGCGTCACATAACTGAAAAAAGCCGGCCCGCAGCTGACGATATCAGATGCTACCCGAGTTACATTTTCATCAATCTCGACTGGAGTAGAGATATGTCCGGCAATCTTCGTTAATTCCCGTCTCCATTTATCTGAACAATGACTTCCATATGTTAAAAGGGACACACCGCTCAGTGCGCGGTTGGTGATACTTGGAATGAATCGTGCGCAGGAACAGGGTAATAAGGATTCCAACTGATTCACACTTACCGGGCTTGTGATGGAAACGACACATTTGTCCTTCGTGAAATTTTTCTTATTCTCTTGAATCACATCATATACATCATGCGGCTTGACGCAGATGAAGACCAGATCAGATGAAGAAATGACGTCTTCATTCGTGCGACCTATGTTCACGTTGCGGAATTTCTCTTTTATATCCTCGACTTTTTTTAATGAACGATTCGTAATATGAAGATGTGAAGGAGAAATCGCCTGTGATTCAATGAGAGCTTCAATAATGATTTTCCCCATGTTTCCCGTTCCGATGATACCTATTTTCATGTTCAGCCCTCCTTCTTTCCCACTCTCTCCTAAAAGGTATGAATTCCATGCAATGAATATTCCACCAGAGGTGATTTCCATGCAGTCCTTAATCGAAAAGTACCGAACGATCCTTGTGATCCTCGCGATTTGTGCCGTTTTCCTGATTGGGTATATTTTAAAAAATACCTCACAACCTCCTGTTAAAGAACCTTCCTTTATTGCAGCAGCAAAAGTGAAGGTGCCTGAAAATCCTGAAGAACCTGAAAAAGCGAAGAGTCCTGAAACAGTGTATGTGGACGTTAAGGGAGAAGTGGTGAATCCCGGTCTTTATGAAGTCAAGCAGGGGGACAGGCTTAAGTTCGTCATAGACAGGGCCGGGGGATTCACAAAGGATGCAGACAAAAAATTGATGAATCTTGCCGTGAAAGTTACGGACGAAATGATGATCTATGTCCCAAAAAACGGTGAAATGGAAACGACGCCGCAGTCGCTTCCTGTCCCTGTTTCTCAAGGAGCAGAATCAGGCGAGGGTAAACTTAATATCAATACAGCCTCACAAGCCGAATTCGAAACCCTTCCCGGAATAGGACCATCGAAAGCGGCCACCTTTATCCAATATCGTGAAGAACAAGGTCCGTTCAGCTCTATTGAAGAAATAACAAACATTTCAGGAATTGGAGAAAAAACGTTCGAGAAATTAAAAGAACATATTTTTGTCCAATGATTGACGAAGGCAGGAAGTCTTTATACACTTAAACAAGCATTAAAATAAAGAGCAGAACAAAAGAAGGGAGAATGGTGATGGAAAGAATCGCATGGCATCAATATTTCATGGCTCAGAGTCAACTGCTGGCCCTCCGCAGCACGTGTACGAGACTGGCGGTGGGAGCAACCGTCGTCCGGGATAAGCGGATCATAGCAGGAGGCTATAACGGCTCCATAGCCGGTGGAGATCATTGTATAGATGAAGGGTGCTATGTCATTGACAATCACTGTGTGAGGACCATCCACGCAGAAATGAATGCACTCCTACAATGTTCCAAGTTCGGGGTCGGGACGGAGGATGCGGACATATACGTCACGCACTTTCCTTGCCTTCAATGCTGCAAGGCGCTCATCCAGGCAGGCATCAAAACGGTTTACTATGCAAAAGATTATAAAAATCATCCGTACGCCATCGAGCTGTTCGAGAAGGCAGGCGTCCATGTGGAAAAAGTACCTTTCCAGGAAAGCAGTATCGATGTAAAACACAAGGAAAAGGCAACACTCATGATCCAGTTGATAGAAGATCTGCGGCAGCAGGGGCTTCCGGAGGAGAAGATTCGTCATTATGAGCAAGAATACATAAAGCTTTTTAATGAATAGGGGCCTATGCGTTTATTTGGCGTTATCGGTTCTATCAGGGACTTTGCTGGCACTTCAATTCTTTTGGGGTGCTGTCGTCCTTGTTCTCCTCCTCCTTTCCCTTTTCCTCAGAAAAATGCCCCGACCCATCCTTATCGTTTCATTCCTCCTAGTGACCGTTTCCTTCTTTCACTCCTTTTTACATGAGGAAAACCAGAAATCAGATTTCCCCCCTCAGTCTGAACCGTCCACCCAACAAGTGTTTATAGATGATATCCCCACCATTGACGGAAGCACCTTTGTTTCATTTGCAAAAGTAGAAAATGAAAAAATCCTGATTCGTTATTATTTTGATACCGAAGAGGAAAAAAGGCTGTTTGCAGAAGTGAGTCCTGGAAGTGTTTGCAAAGTAAAAGGACAGTTGGCAGAACCTCCACACGGTAAAAATCCACATTCCTTCGATTATAAAGACTATCTGTCCCATCAAGGGGTGTATTGGATCCTTGAAGTACAGGAATTTGAGGGATGTGTGGATCGAAGCACCTGGAAACATGGCCTTACACAGCTTAGATTTCAGGGGTTGAAAAGAATTGAACGGGAGTTTCCCCCTTCAACGGTTGGTATCACTCAGGCATTACTGTTCGGTGAGACAGGGATGATTACAGAGGATACCATGAAGGCATTCAGGGAGCTCGGTGTCGTTCATCTCCTTGCCATTTCAGGTCTACATGTGGGACTCTTGTTTGCGATACTTCATTACCTTTTATTAAGGGTTGGCCTGACTAGGGAAGCGGCATCCTTGACAGGCATTCTATTTCTTCTATGTTATATCGTATTGACCGGTGGCTCTCCCTCTGTTTTACGGGCATCCTTCATGCTGATCATTCTCATCCTCGGTAAACAAACCTCCAGGAATATTGGTGTAATCGATAGCCTGGCCACAGTGTTCCTCGTCATTGTCTTATACGAACCTTTCTCGGTTTTCAATGTGGGCTTTCAGCTCTCATTCGCCGTCAGTTTTTCACTTGTACTTTCTTCCCGGACCATTTTACAGAGTTCTTCTTCCTTTAAACAAATGGTCTCCGTCACAATGGTGGCCCAATTATCTTCACTCCCCTTCGTGATCTATCATTTCTATGAGTTCTCTCTGATCGGTTTTTTGACGAATCTCTTTTATGTCCCGCTTTTTTCCATCGTCATCCTCCCGATGGCCATCCTCACCTATCTCTTTATTTCAGTAGTATCGTCCGGATGGGCCATGATCCCTTATCAAATTCTGCTGGAAGGAATTCAATGGTTATCCTCAACCATTGCTTCTTTACCATTTAGCACCTTGGTGATGGGGAGGCCAAATGTTTTTCTTCTCCTGGGGTATCTCATACTGATATATTTCGTATTCGTTGGGATGGAGAAGAAGAAATACCTCTCCGTCGGCCTGCTTTTCCTTTTTACCTTCCTACACCTCTTCTTGAACAACTACCATCCTTATGGAGAAATTGTCTTCATTGATGTGGGTCAGGGCGATGCAACCCTGATCGATCTGCCATACAATCACGGCACTTATTTAATTGATGCAGGAGGGGAAATCCCGTTCCCGAAGGAAGAATGGGAGGAGAAAAAGAACCGTTTTTCGATAGGGGAGGACATTTTGGTGCCTTTTTTAAAAAGCAAAGGAATTACGTCTCTTGATGCATTGATACTAACTCATGGAGATCTAGATCATATAGGCGGAGCGGAAGCAGTATTAGACGAAATGAAAGTAGGAGAACTATTGATCAGTCCCGGCAGCGGGGAGAAGATGGAGGTGGACCGGATTGTCAAGATGGCGCAGGAAAAAAGGATGCCTGTCAAAGAAGTGATGTATCGGGACAACTGGCGTGGAGACCGTAACGGACTGCATATCGTATCCCCCCTTGATAAAGAGTATGAAGGGAATGATGACTCCATTGTTCTATACGGTGAAATCGGCTCAAAGAAATGGTTGTTTACAGGGGATCTGGAGAAGGAAGGGGAAAGAGCGTTCGTTGCAACATTCGATCTACCTGTGGATGTGTTGAAAGTCGGTCATCACGGCAGCAATACGAGTACATCGGAAGCGTTCCTCGATGAAACGGACCCGAGTGTGGCGGTGATCTCTGCGGGAGAAACCAATCGCTTCGGGCATCCTCACCCTGAAGTGGTGGAGCGATTAAAGGAAAGGGGTCTGACAATTTACAATACGGCTGTGAACGGGGCGATCACCTATCGTTTTTGGGATAAAAAAGGAACGTTTTCAGCCCACCTGCCATAGGATGTAGAACAAAACAAATTAAGCGCTAATGAAAAAGGGGCAGACCTATTGCAAAGAATCAGGGCATTCAAACCATCTTTATGATACCGAAAGTACCATATATGGAAGTTGAAGTAACCGTTTTCTTTACAGGCCTGCCTCCTATTTTTCATTAAGATCCGATTAATTTGATCGCTGTTGCAATAATGAACATTAATGCAAAGAATCCAAAAGAAACACCGAAGGCTACACCTGAATCTACTGCATCATTTCTTTTTGATTGTACATTCTTTTCAAATTGGTTCACAATTACCCCTCCTATTTCTATTCTAGTATAGAACAACGCTACTGAAAAATCTATACTTCCCTTTACTTTTTCCTTTACTGACAAGAGTTGTCACCCATAAGTTCATGGTTGGGTGGTGACACTAATCAATACAAAGGAAATACCGTTGACGGATCAGGTTCCTAGGTCTTATCCGTCAACGTTAATATAGATATAGGGGGTGTCCTATAAGAGGGATGTCCCCTTTACCCCTTGCCAAAACCAGAAAGCTTTTTTACCATAGAGTAGAGAAAAGACTTAATGGAGAGTGCTGATTTGGTTATCGATACATGGAAAAAAATAGAGAAATCTCAATTTGCCGCTGTATATTTAGTTTACGGAAATGAGTCATTTATTATTAATGAAACGAAACAAAGAATTGTCTCAAGGGCCATTTCAGAAGAAGAAATGGACTTTAATTTTTCAAGCTATGATCTCGAGGAAACACCGATAGAAGTAGCGATAGAAGACGCAGAAACCTTTCCGTTCATGGGAGAAAGACGAGTCGTCGTTATCCAGAATCCCGTTTTTTTAACTGCTGAAAAAACAAAAGAAAAAGTAGAACATAACATCAAGCGTTTTGAACAATACATACAATCACCTGCACCGTACACGATCCTTGTCATCACGGCGAATTATGAAAAGCTGGACGAGCGTAAAAAGATTACCAAGTCATTAAAAAAGAGTGCTGAGGTGGTCGAAGCCAAAAAGTTGAATGAGCATGAATTGAAATCCTGGGTAAGGGAACGTGCTGCCGGGAATAGTGTACAGATCGACGAAGATGCCGTTGAATTACTGCTGACATTAGCAGGCACCAATCTGATGATGCTCACTCAGGAATTGGATAAGCTTTCTTTGTATGCAAGTGATACGAACCGGATCGATATGGAGGTTGTTGAGCGGTTAACGGCCAGGTCGTTGGAACAAAACATTTTCACGTTAGTGGACAAAGTCGTGCACAGAAGGATCGATGAGGCTTTAAGGATCTATTACGATCTGCTCAAACAAAATGAGGAACCACTCAAAATCCTGGCGATCCTCGCAGGCCAGTTCCGCCTTATTTATGGCACAAAGGAGCTTTCACGCAGAGGCTACGGCCAACAAAAAATTGCCTCGACCTTGAAAGTGCATCCTTTCAGGGTGAAACTAGCAGCCGGGCAGGCGAAGCATTTTAATGATAAGCAGCTGGCCCATATCATCGATACCCTTTCACAAGGGGATTATGAAATCAAATCAGGAAAGATCAAGAAAGAACTGATGATTGAAATGTTTCTGTTTAAACTTCATGATCAAAGTTTTACATAAAAAAACCACCGGACCAATTGGTTCGGTGGTTTTTTTCAATTAGTTCGCTTTTTTCATTAGGCGAGACTTTTGACGATCTGCAGCGTTTTTGTGGATAAGACCTTTTTGAGCTGCTTTGTCTAATTGACGTACCGCTTCAGTTACTAGATCTTTCGCATTATCAGCGCTGTTAGTCGCTGCTGCTTCTGCTTTCTTGATAGCAGTACGCATAGTAGATTTTACTGCAGCGTTTTGAGCGTTACGCTCGTTGCTTGTTTTTACGCGTTTAATAGCTGATTTGATATTTGGCATTCCTGTCACCTCCTATAAAAGGATCGAGATTCTATGTGACTCGATTTAAATTCCTAAACAATAAGAACAAATGATATTTTATCAAACGGACAGTGATATTGCAATACTATGGAACGAAATTAAACAAGTGAATGAACACATACCAAAAAGGTAAACATAAAAAAATACTGGATAATATCCCAAGCCTGGAGGTAGAGTCACAATGAAAAAAGAAGAAATCGATCTTAGTAAATATTCCATTCGTACTGATCTTGCCGTGGAAGCAAAAGAAATGGTGGATGCAAATAAAGCGGAAAACACGTCTTCCATTCAGGGTGTGATGTTTAAAGAAAGAGAAGAGGATGGAGTGAAGGTTTCCCTGGTCACGGTGACACCTGAAGGGGAAGAAAAAATCGGCAAGAAACCGGGAAACTATTTAACCATAGAGGCTCATGGTATACGTGAAGAAAATACAGAGCTGCAGCAGCGGGTTGAAAAGGTATTCGCCAATGAACTTAGCCAATTCTTGATTAATAACAAAATCAGCAAAAATGCAAGTTGCTTAATTGTTGGTCTCGGAAACTGGAATGTGACTCCTGATTCCCTCGGACCACGGGTATGTGAAGATGTCATTGTGACGAGGCACTTATTTGAACTTCAGCCTGAATCGGTGGAAGAAGGGTATCGACCGGTTAGTGCCCTCGTTCCGGGTGTAATGGGACTGACAGGGATTGAAACGAGCGATATCATTTTCGGAGTGGTGGAAAAATCCAAACCCGACTTTATCATCGCCATCGACGCCCTGGCTTCCCGGTCGATTGAACGCGTCAATGCGACCATCCAAATATCAGATACCGGAATCCATCCGGGGTCTGGAGTGGGGAATAAACGAAAAGGGCTGGATCAGGAAACATTGGGTGTCCCGGTCATTGCCATCGGTGTTCCGACTGTACTTGATGCTGTCACAATCGTCAGCGATACAGTCGATTTCCTCTTGAAACATTTTGGAAAAGAAATGAGAGAAGGCGACCGTCCATCAAGATCGCTTGCGCCGGCAGGATTAAGCTTCGGTGAGAGAAGGAAATTGACAGAGGAAGATCTCCCGGAGGAAAAGCATCGCCAAACATTCATGGGGATCGTCGGGACCCTTGAAGATCAGGAGAAACGAAAACTGATTCATGAAGTCCTGTCTCCCCTCGGCCATAACCTGATGGTCACACCGAAAGAAGTGGATGTGTTCATGGAGGACATGTCGAATCTCATCGCAAGCGGACTCAATGCGGCGCTCCATGATGCGGTGAATCAGGAGAATACGGGGTATCAGACAAGATAAAAGAAGTTGGATTATTACGCCTCGAGGGGGAATGTGGACCTCGAGGCGTTTTTAGTATGGGGAAAAGTTGTCCCTTTCTCATCAAAATCCATCCGAAAGCAACTTCCCATCATGAAAAATACTAGACTCCACCGTTTAACTTTCGACCAATCATCTCATAATGACTACTACATACAGTTCTACTATCTCTATCATTGTCATAGGTTGTACTAGAGTAGAGAAAAGAAAGGGTGGGAGAATGAGATCATACAAAGACTCTAATTATGTCATTGCCATTCAAATGTCTACGATACTGAAAGGGACGCTGATCTTCATTGCAGGATTGCTCTCTGTTTTTTCGATGGTCGGCATCCTCACCTCCTTCAACCCTGAATATAGAATAACGTCGAATTCGTTGAATCAAGCGGCTTCCAGTGTGAAGGGTGAAACATTATATAAAATATTGGCTCTGGAAAACCGGTCCTTTAATCAAATATTGACAGAAGAGGAGCAGGCCCTCCCAAGCTTCTCATCCATCTTCTTTCAGGTGGCGACCAACGTAAGTTTCGAAGATCCCCGGAGCTTTCTCGGTCGTGAATTGCCGGGTTTCTCGATTTTCGACGGGGATATCCTGGTGGCAGGGGAAGGGACGGACTTCACGAATATGCCGATTGAATCGGTCCCCCCACCCGAAGTCCTGGAATCTGAAAATGAAGCGCAACTCAAAAATGTCGGTGATCTCAAAGAAACCAATCAAAAAGGCGGGGACGTAGCGCCGCCATTATCCACAGGAAATAAAAAGACGGTCCTTCTTTACTTCACCCATACGAGGGAATCCTACCTGCCTTATCTGGAGGGAGTGACGAATCCGGATTCCGCCATGCATTCCAAGATCAATGTCACCAGGGTGGGTGAAATGGTGAAGACGGGATTAGAGGACGAGGGGATTGGGACAAGCATCGATAAGACCGATGTCATCCAAAACCTAAACCATAAGGGACTTGACTACTGGGCAGCTTATCAGGAGTCACGGCCGCTGGTGCAGGCTGCCATGACCAGCAATAAAGATTTGTTGTATATGGTGGATATTCACCGGGATTCACAGAGAAGAGACATGACGACCGTGACGATAGGCGGAAAACCCTACGCGAAGCTTGCATTTGTTGTAGGGGAAGAGCATCCGAACTATGAACAGAACCTGAAACTGGCAACCGAACTTCATAAGCGATTGGAATCAAAATATAAAGGGATTTCACGTGGAGTCATAGCGAAAAAGGGCAGTGGCACAAACGGTAAATTCAATCAGGATCTTTCCGGAAACGCCATGCTCCTTGAATTCGGAGGGGTGGATAATACATTTGAGGAACTGGAGAGGACGGCAGACGCTTTCGCTGATGTATTTGCAGAATATTATTGGCAGGCAGAAAAGGTGGATGGTTCCCTCAAGACCCCTGCGGTAAGACAGTAATGAAAAGGATGGATGAACATGACGAAATTCTTTTTTAAATGTGCATTTCTCATAACGGCATTATTTATCGGAGTCTTGATCGGAATGCAATATGCCAATCAAGGAATCGTGGATATGAAGGGACATGAACAGCAGAACTTCACCTCTCCTGTCGACGTCAACCAGAATGTGGAGGGAAATGTCGAGGCATCGTTCCTCGGGAATGAGGTAGATTCCAAAACCCTGACTGAAAAAAAAGAGAAGCTAGAAGAAATGAAAGCCTTTAATGTATTTTCTTCCATCGGAAAAGTAATAGCGGATACCATCGAAAGCATCACCAATAAAATAGTGGACGTCATTGCTTCGCTCATTTAAACGTAAAAGAAGGCCCTATTGAAGCCTTCTTTGTTATGTTTTACGTCACAGTTCGATTCGCGGAATACAAGGAAATCGGTCAATTCCCAATAGGCCTTTTAGTTTACATTGAATAATGTATAGTCTACTGCTATAATTCAAAATAGTGTACATGTGTGGAAATAACAGGAGTTGAACGAATAATGAACCGTGAAGAGAAATTAGAGAGACAAACGAGAATTAGAAACTTTTCCATTATAGCTCATATCGACCATGGGAAATCTACCCTTGCCGATCGTATATTAGAAAAGACGAAAGCATTGACGGCACGTGAAATGAAGGCCCAATTGCTGGATTCCATGGACCTTGAGAGAGAGCGTGGAATCACTATCAAATTAAACTCTGTGCAATTAAAGTATCAGGCAAAGGATGGGGAAGAATATATTTTCCATCTGATTGATACACCGGGGCACGTAGACTTTACATACGAAGTATCCCGTAGTTTAGCGGCTTGTGAGGGAGCTGTCCTTGTAGTGGACGCCGCTCAGGGGATTGAAGCCCAGACGCTTGCAAACGTGTATCTTGCCTTGGATAATAACTTGGAAATCCTGCCCGTCATCAACAAAATCGACCTTCCGGCAGCCGATCCCGAGAGAGTTCGCCAGGAAGTGGAAGACGTCATTGGTCTGGACGCATCCGAAGCGGTCCTTGCATCAGCCAAAGCCGGAATCGGGATTGAAGAGATCCTCGAGCAGGTTGTAGAAAAGGTGCCGGCTCCAGAAGGGGATCCAGATGCACCATTGAAAGCCCTTATCTTTGACTCTTTATATGACGCCTACCGGGGAGTCGTTGCCTACATCCGTGTGATGGATGGAAGCGTCAAGGTAGGGGATAAGGTCCGCATGATGGCGACAGGGAAAGAGTTTGAAGTGACCGAGATCGGTGTTTTCACTCCGAAAGCGACGGGTCAGAAGGAATTGACGGTCGGGGATGTTGGATATTTGACTGCAGCAATCAAGAACGTCGGGGACACCCGTGTAGGGGATACGATCACACTTGCCGATCAACCTGCACAGGAAGCATTGCCTGGTTATCGACGAATGAACCCGATGGTTTACTGCGGTCTATATCCGATTGATTCAAATCGTTATAACGATCTCCGAGAAGCGCTTGAAAAGCTTGAATTAAATGACTCTGCCCTTCAATTCGAGCCTGAAACTTCACAGGCATTAGGATTTGGATTCCGTTGTGGATTCCTCGGTCTTCTTCATATGGAGATCATTCAGGAACGGATCGAACGGGAATTCAAGATCGACCTGATCACGACTGCGCCTAGCGTAATCTATCATGTGAAATTGACGGACGGTGAAGAAGTGAAGGTGGATAACCCATCCATGATGCCGGATCCACAAAAGGTCGATCATGTGGAAGAACCTTATGTTAAAGCAACGATCATGGTTCCGAACGATTATGTAGGTGCCGTCATGGAGCTTTGTCAAGGAAAGCGCGGAAACTTCATCGATATGCAGTATATGGATGATACCCGGGTGAACATCGTCTATGAAATCCCGCTAGCTGAAATTGTATATGACTTCTTCGACCAGTTGAAATCGAATACGAAAGGGTATGCTTCATTTGATTATGAGCTCATCGGATACAAGGAATCCAAGCTTGTGAAAATGGATATCCTGCTGAACGCTGAAAATGTCGATGCCCTGAGCTTTATCGTTCACCGTGACTTTGCTTATGAACGCGGGAAGCTGATTGTTGAGAAATTGAAGGAATTAATCCCGAGACAACAATTCGAAGTACCCGTACAGGCAGCGATCGGACAGAAGATTGTAGCAAGATCGACCATTAAAGCGATCCGTAAGAACGTACTGGCAAAATGTTACGGTGGGGATATCTCCCGTAAACGTAAGCTTCTTGATAAACAAAAAGAAGGTAAAAAACGTATGAAGTCCGTTGGGAATGTTGAAGTTCCGCAGGAAGCCTTCATGGCCGTCCTGAAAATGGATGATACGGATAAAAAATAATCGTCATGCAGATAAAGGGGGAAAGTGGCTTGTTTTTCAAGCACAGCTTACCCCCTTTTCTCTATGAATGCCCCCAAAGGAGGGATAATCTTGGTAAAATCAGCTTATATTCATATTCCTTTTTGTGAACATATCTGCCACTATTGTGATTTTAATAAAGTTTTCCTGGAAGGCCAGCCCGTAAATGAATACTTAATCAGCATGGGTCAGGAAATGAAACATAGAGTCTCAGCTTCTGAGAAACTGGACACAATCTTTGTCGGAGGTGGTACGCCGACGTCATTGGATGCTAGTCAGCTCGATACGCTGTGTGAATCCATCACGACCCATTTGCCCTTTGAAAATGGTGAATTCACCTTCGAAGCAAACCCTGGTGATCTAACACAAGATAAACTTCGTGTGCTAAAGGATCACGGTGTGAACCGGTTGAGTTTTGGGGTTCAATCCTTCAATGATGACCTGTTGAAAGGAATCGGTCGTACCCATAAAAGCAAAGATGTCTATACGTCAGTAGAAAACGCTCAAAAAGTAGGGTTCTCAAACATCAGCATCGATTTGATCTATAGTCTTCCAAGGCAAACGGAAGAAGATTTTCAGGATACACTGACAAAAGCTCTTGACCTGGATCTTCCTCATTACTCAGCCTACTCGCTCATCGTAGAGCCGAAAACGGTTTTCTATAATTTGATGAGAAAAGGTAAGTTGTCACTGCCGTCACAGGATCAGGAAGCAGCCATGTACGAGATCCTGATTGAAACGATGGAGAAGTATGGGATCAATCAATATGAGATCAGTAACTTTGCCAAACCGGGATTTGAAAGCAAACACAATCTCGTTTACTGGGACAATAATGAATATTATGGTTTAGGAGCAGGTGCACACGGTTATATAAACGGAGTACGTTATTCCAACTATGGACCGCTCAAAAAATACATGGACCCGATTTCAGAAGGTTCTCTTCCGACCATCCAGGAGCATGGAGTCACCAAAGCCGAAATGATGGAAGAAGAAATGTTCCTCGGGTTGCGTAAAGTCGAAGGCGTAAGTAAAACCACATTCCAACAAAAATTCGGATCCAGCATAGAATCCGTCTTTGGCCCATCCATCGAAGAAATGGAAAAACGCGGACTGCTCTCAGTAAATGAAGAGAGAATAGCACTTACAAAACAAGGGCGCTTTTTAGGGAATGAAGTTTTTCAATCATTCCTGGGTGTAATTTAATTGCTTCAATCTAATATATTGACATCCCTTTACTGATTTGATAATTTATTAATTAGATTTAGCACTCATCTTAGTAGAGTGCTAACAGGGGTGATGAACGTTGTTAACAGATCGACAACTTCTAATTCTTCAAGTGATCATTGATGATTTTATTCTTTCTGCCCAGCCTGTCGGTTCGAGGAGCTTATCTAAAAAAGATGAGATCTCATTCAGTTCTGCTACGATCCGAAATGAAATGGCAGATCTTGAGGATTTGGGCTTTATCGAAAAAACCCACACTTCCTCAGGTCGCGTACCGTCAGAAAAGGGCTATCGATACTATGTGGATCACTTGCTTTCTCCACAGAAATTAAAGAAGAATGATGTGCATGCACTACGCTCCATCTTTACCGAGCGCATGTATGAATTGGAGAAAGTGGTTCAGAAATCGGCGAAGATCCTTTCAGAGCTGACCAATTATACAACCATTGTATTAGGGCCTGATTTAAAGGAAAACAAGTTGAAAAAAATTCAACTGATTCCTCTTAACAAAGATACGGCCATTGCCATCATTGTCACGGATAACGGACATGTTGAAAATAAGCTGTTCCATATCCCGCCGACAATGGATGCCTCCGAGCTTGAAAAGCTTGTACACATATTAAATGACCGCTTGACTGGTGTTCCGATCAGTGAGCTGAACGATAAAATCTTTAAGGAAGTCGCTCTTTTACTCAAAGAGCATATACAGAATTATGATTTTATCCTCCACTCCCTAACGGATTCCTTTAATCCAACGGTCACGGATAAGCTGTTCTTCGGAGGTAAGACCAATATCCTGAATCAGCCTGAATTCAACGATGTACAAAAAGTCCGCATGCTTCTTGAAATGATTGAACAGGAAGAGAGCATCTATAACCTGATCCGTCCATCTGCCACAGGTGTGAACATTAAGATCGGGAAAGAAAACGATCATCTTGCTATGGAGAATTGCAGTCTCATAACCGCTACTTATTCAATTGGCAAAGAACAATTAGGTTCCATTGCGATCATCGGGCCTACCCGGATGGAGTATTCCCGTGTCGTCAGTTTACTTAATTTCTTCTCAAACGATATGTCCAAGGTTCTGACGAAGCTGTATCAAAGCGGGGATTAGTGGACATATTGTATAAAGGAAAATAAGGCCCCGAAAGTGCGTCTCTACAGACGTTTCGGAGCCTTCATATGAGCGCTTTAAAGGATCACATTTTTAAGGAGGTGAATGTTATGTCTGAAGAAACGAAACAAGAGCAGCAGGAAGCGAAAGAGGAAAAAGGCGAAGCGGTGGAAGAAGTGTTCGCTGAAGAACCTCAAGCGGATGAAGTGCTTGAAGAGCAGCAAGAATCAGATGAGCTTTCACAATTAGAGGAAAAGCTGAATGAGTCTGAAAATCGTTATCTTCGTTTAAGAGCGGATTTCGATAATTTCCGCCGTCGCATTAACGTGGAAAACGAATCGAAGGAAAAATATCGTGCTCAAGGACTGATTACGGAACTATTACCGGCACTGGATAATTTCGAACGTGCTTTGAATATAGAAGCTGATAATGAGCAAACGAAACAACTGCTTCAAGGAATGGAAATGGTTCACAGAAGTCTTGTAGAAGCCCTTAAGAAAGAGGGAGTGGAACCGATTGAAGCGGTAGGTCAGGAGTTTGACCCTCATATGCATCAAGCTGTGATGCAGGTGGAAGATGAAAACTACGATAGTAATATCGTTGTCGAGGAATTCCAAAAGGGATACAAACTGAAAGACAGAGTAATTCGTCCTTCTATGGTGAAGGTCAGTCAATAAACAAGACATTACATATACAAAACAGGGAGGATTCTTACTATGAGTAAAATTATCGGTATTGACTTAGGTACAACAAACTCATGTGTATCAGTACTTGAAGGCGGAGAGCCGAAGGTCATTGCAAACGCAGAAGGAAACCGCACAACTCCTTCAGTCGTAGCGTTCAAAAATGGTGAAAAGCAAGTTGGGGAAGTAGCAAAGCGCCAAGCGATCACAAACCCTAACACAATCATCTCAGTGAAACGTCACATGGGAACGGACCATAAAGTAGAAGCAGAAGGAAAAGAATATACGCCACAGGAAATCTCAGCTATGATCCTTCAACACTTGAAATCATATGCAGAGGATTATCTTGGGGAAACAGTTGAAAAAGCGGTTATCACAGTACCAGCTTATTTCAATGATGCAGAACGTCAAGCAACAAAAGACGCAGGTAAAATCGCAGGTCTTGAAGTTGAGCGTATCATCAATGAGCCGACTGCTGCAGCACTTGCTTACGGACTTGACAAAATGGATCAAGACCAGACGATCCTTGTATACGACCTTGGTGGCGGTACATTCGACGTATCCATCCTTGAACTTGGTGACGGAGTATTCGAAGTACGTTCGACTGCCGGTGACAACCGTCTTGGTGGAGACGACTTTGACCAAGTGATCATCGATTATCTTGTTGCTGAATTCAAGAAAGAGAACGGAATCGATCTTTCTAAAGATAAAATGGCTCTTCAACGTCTAAAAGACGCAGCTGAGAAAGCGAAGAAAGATCTTTCAGGAGTGACTTCAACTCAAATTTCACTTCCATTCATCACGGCTGGAGAAGCAGGACCACTTCACTTGGAAGTGACTCTTTCAAGAGCGAAATTCGATGAAATCTCTTCTGACCTTGTTGAGCGTACAATGGGACCAACTCGTCAAGCAATGAAAGATGCTGGTCTTTCTGCAAGCGAAATCGATAAAATCATCCTTGTTGGTGGATCAACTCGTATCCCTGCCGTACAGGAAGCGATCAGAAAAGAAACTGGTAAAGAGCCATCTAAAGGTGTTAACCCTGACGAAGTTGTAGCAATGGGTGCAGCAATCCAAGGTGGAGTTCTGACTGGTGACGTAAAAGACGTTGTATTACTTGACGTTACACCACTATCACTTGGTATTGAAACAATGGGTGGCGTATCCACGAAGCTGATCGAGCGTAACACGACGATCCCGACGTCTAAATCCCAAACATTCTCAACTGCCGCTGATAACCAAACGGCTGTTGACATACACGTATTACAAGGTGAGCGCCCAATGGCTGCCGACAACAAAACGCTTGGACGTTTCCAATTAGCGGACATTCCACCGGCACCTCGTGGAGTACCACAAATCGAAGTGAAATTCGATATCGATAAGAACGGTATTGTGAATGTTAGTGCGAAAGATCTTGGAACAGGTAAAGAGCAAAACATCACAATCAAGTCTTCAACTGGCCTTTCAGATGATGAAGTAGAACGCATGGTGAAAGAAGCCGAAGAAAATGCCGAAGCAGATAAGAAACGTAAAGAGGAAGTTGAACTTCGCAACGAAGCCGACCAACTTGTTTTCCAAACGGAAAAAACGTTAAAAGATCTTGAAGGCAAAGTAGAAGAAGATGAAGTGAAAAAAGCGGAAGATGCGAAAGCTGAACTGAAAGAAGCGATCGAGAAAGATGATCTTGATCTTATCCGCGAAAAGAAAGACTCATTGCAGGAAATCGTTCAAAGCTTAACGATGAAGCTATATGAGCAGGCTCAAGCGGAAGCTCAGGCAGCTCAAGGCGCTGAAGGTGAAGCTTCGAAAGATGACGATGTGGTCGACGCTGAATATGAAGAAGTAAATGACGACAAGAAATAATCAGGTGTAAACGAACGAAAAAGTCAAAGTCAGGGCGGTTCTTGGCTTTGACTTTTTCTATGATTGAAGGAAACCTTCAATCAACAGACACAAACTAAAGTAAGGAATGTTGAGTTTTTATTGATAATAGTCGAAGCTCAATGTTAAAATAACCTTTATGCAAAGGATTCGGGAGTGGTGTTTTAATGAGTAAACGGGACTATTATGAGGTTCTTGGGGTAGGAAAAGACGCCTCAAAAGACGAAATGAAGAAAGCATACCGCAAGCTCTCCAAAAAATATCATCCGGATATTAATAAAGAAGCGGATGCGGATGAAAAGTTCAAAGAAATATCGGAAGCGTATGAAGTGTTGAGTGATGATCAGAAGCGCGCTCAGTATGATCGTTTCGGACACACGGACCCTAACCAGGGATTCGGCGGCGGCGCAGACTTTGGCGGCGGCGGTTTCGGCGGTTTCGAGGATATCTTCAATACATTCTTCGGTGGAGGCGGCGGAGGCCGCAGAAGAGATCCGAATGCTCCCCGTCAAGGAGCGGATCTTCAATACACGATGTCTCTGACATTTGAAGAAGCGGTATTCGGGAAAGAAACCGAAATTGAAATTCCGAGAGAAGAAGAGTGTGATACATGCCACGGTTCGGGAGCGAAGCCCGGGACAAAGGTCAATACATGTTCTCACTGTAATGGATCCGGTCAATTGAATGTCGAGCAGAATACACCATTCGGCCGCATTGTGAACAGAAGGGTTTGTCACTACTGTAACGGTACAGGTAAGCAAATCAAGGAAAAATGTTCAACGTGTGGCGGTGCGGGTAAAGTACAGAAACGTCGTAAGATCGCGGTCAAAATTCCTGCTGGTATCGATGATGGTCAGCAGCTTCGCGTGACAGGTCAAGGGGAACCGGGTATCAATGGCGGCCCTGCAGGTGACCTGTATGTGGTTTTCCATGTCCGTTCACATGATTTCTTCGAACGTAACGGAGATGACATCTACTGCGAAATGCCTGTAACGTTTGCCCAAGCAGCATTGGGTGATGAAATTGAGGTACCGACCTTACACGGTAAAGTAAAGCTGAAAGTCCCTGCAGGAACTCAGACGAGTACGAGATTCCGTTTGAAAGGCAAGGGGGTTCCGAATGTCCGTGGTTACGGCACGGGGGATCAGCATGTACAGGTGAAAGTGGTCACGCCTTCCAAATTGACGGATAAGCAGAAACAATTATTGAGAGAATTTGCAGACATCAGCGGTCAAATTCCCGATGAACAGCATGAAAGCTTCTTTGATAAAGTAAAAAAGGCCTTTAAAGGCGAATAACTAAAGAGCGGAGTTGGTAGATCAATGAAATGGTCAGAAATCAGTATTCTTACAACGAATGAAGCGATTGAGCCGATTTCAAACATTCTTCACGAATCAGGGGCAAGCGGTGTGGTCATTGAAGACCCTGCCGAATTAGTTAAGGAAAGAGAAGATATGTTCGGGGAGATCTACCAACTCAACCCTGATGACTACCCAACTGACGGCGTCATGGTCAAAGCCTATCTGCCCGTTAATAGTTTCCTTGGTGAAACCGTTGACGAGATCAAACAGGGAATCACGAACCTCGTTACGTATGATATCGACATTGGTGAAAACAAAGTGGAGATCTCTGAAGTAAATGAGGAAGAGTGGGCGACGGCTTGGAAAAAATATTACCACCCGGTGAAGATTTCCGATAAATTTACGATTGTCCCAACCTGGGAAGAATATACTCCGGTTCATAGTGATGAACTCATCATTGAACTGGATCCTGGCATGGCATTTGGAACGGGGACGCATCCCACTACCGTCATGTGTATCCAGGCACTTGAGCGGATCGTAAAAGAACATGATTCCGTCATTGATGTGGGTACGGGTTCAGGTGTGTTATCCATTGCATCGGCTCTATTGGCTGCAGACCAGGTACGTGCCTATGACCTGGATGAAGTTGCGGTTCGTTCAGCAAGGCTGAATGTTAAGCTGAACAAAGTACAGGAAACGGTATCGGTGGATGCCAATAATCTATTGAACGGGGTGACCGGGCAGGCTGATGTAATCGTGGCGAACATCCTGGCTGAAATCATCCTGCGCTTTACTGAAGACGCATATGAGCTTGTGAAACCGGGTGGATACTTTATCACTTCCGGAATCATACAGCCTAAAAAGCAGGAAGTACGTGACTCTTTGGAGGCTGCCGGTTTCCAGATCGAAGAGATCATGGTAATGGAAGACTGGGTTGCGATCATCGCGGTCAAGCCTGAATAAAACAAAGTAAAAACGGTGGAGTTGAAACTGTATGCAACGATATTTTATAGAAGACCTATATCGAAAAAATGATCCGATTATGATCACGGGGGATGATTATCATCATATTGTCCGTGTCATGAGGATGAAGGAACAGGATGAAGTCTTCGTTGTCTTCAAGGATCAGGCATCAGCGATCACCCGTATTGAAACGATTACCAGTGACGCAGTCAAGCTATCAATAGTACAATGGGAAACATCGACGAAAGAATTACCAATTAAAGTAACCATTGCGAGCGGACTGCCGAAAGGGGATAAATTGGAGTTGATTTTCCAAAAGGGAACAGAGCTTGGAGCCACTCAATTTATCCCTTTTAATGCGGATCGCTCCATTGTGAAATGGGACGAAAAAAAAGCAAAGAAAAAGACAGACCGATGGGAAAAGATCGTGAAGGAAGCGGCAGAACAGTCCCATAGACTTCTCGTCCCTGATGTCTCTGCACCCGTTTCAATGAAACAATTGATTCAAATAGGAAGTCAGTTCGATTATAAACTTGTCGCATATGAAGAAGAAGCACGCGCCGGTGAGAAAGGGAACCTGTCAAAGATGTTGTCCTCCATCGGTAACGGGCAAAGTGTACTGGTCGTATTCGGCCCTGAAGGTGGACTATCTGAGAAAGAAATAGAGCTGTTGAAAAGCGGGGGCTTTCTTACATGCGGCCTTGGCCCGAGGATCCTCCGAACGGAAACTGCTCCATTGTATGTTCTCTCAGCCATCAGCTATCAATTAGAACTTATGAGGTGATTGCAATGCCATCAGTAGCGTTTCACACTCTAGGGTGTAAAGTGAACCACTACGAAACTGAAGCCATCTGGCAACTATTTAAAGAAGAAGGATATGAACGTGTAGAATATGACTCGATCGCAGATGTGTATGTCATCAATACATGTACCGTAACCAACACAGGAGATAAGAAAAGCAGGCAGGTCATCCGCCGTGCCATCCGGAAAAATCCTGACGGGGTCATCTGTGTAACAGGGTGCTATGCCCAAACGTCCCCAGCAGAAATCATGGCCATCCCCGGAGTCGATGTCGTTGTCGGCACACAGGATCGCAGGAAAATGCTTACGTATATCGAGGAATACAAAAAAGAACGTCAACCGATCAATGGCGTCACAAACATCATGAAAAATCGGGTGTACGAGGAATTGGATGTCCCGGCATTCACGGACCGTACCCGTGCGTCCCTTAAAATCCAGGAAGGCTGCAATAATTTCTGTACGTTCTGTATCATTCCATGGGCACGCGGATTAATGAGATCCCGCGATCCTGAAGAAGTCATTCACCAGGCTCAGCAGCTTGTTGATGCAGGATACAAAGAAATTGTCCTGACAGGGATCCATACAGGCGGATACGGAGAGGACATGAAAGACTACAATCTTGCTATGCTCCTTAAAGATCTTGAGCAAAAGGTGAAAGGTCTCAAGAGAATACGCATATCTTCCATTGAAGCGAGTCAATTGACGGATGAAGTCATAGAAGTGATCGATCAATCCGATATCGTGGTAAGGCATCTGCACATTCCGCTTCAATCGGGATCCAACACGGTTCTAAAAAGAATGCGCCGAAAATATACGATGGAATTCTTTGCCGAGCGTTTAGAGAAGCTTAAAAAAGCGCTGCCTGGTCTTGCCGTCACGTCCGACGTCATTGTCGGTTTTCCTGGTGAAACGGAAGAAGAATTCATGGAAACCTATCATTTCATCAAAGAACATAAATTCTCTGAGCTTCACGTTTTCCCTTATTCAAAACGAACAGGCACGCCCGCAGCCCGTATGGACGATCAGATTGATGAGGACATCAAGAACGAACGCGTCCACCGTTTAATTGAATTGTCGAACCAATTAGCGAAAGAATACGCTTCAGAGTTCGAAAACGAAGTGCTTGAAGTAATCCCTGAAGAAATCTATCAGGATGACCTCTATGTAGGATACACGGATAACTACTTGAAAGTGGTATTCCCTGCAACGGAAGACATGGTTGGGAAGCTTGTGAAAGTGAAACTCACCAAAGCGGGTTATCCCCTGAATGAAGGCCAATTTGTGCGGATACTTGAAGAATCAGAAGAAAAAGCAGCCATTTAATGGATGAAGGCACCTGACGTTTCGCTCGGGTGCCTTGCATTTATTTTCGCACAATAATACTTTGTAACCACTTTCTTTTTTGGGTTAGAATCGAATTATCTATTGATTAGTGAAGAAGAAGGTTGTAAACTAGTATTGTTAATGGAATATTTGAAAAGAGTCTTTTTTTTAAACGATAGTGCAAACGATTGCATTAAATGTAAGCGTTTGTATCTTACTATACTTTGATGAGGTGTTACGATGAAAATGGCATGGCGTAAAGAGGCAGTGGGATACCAAATCTATCCAAGAAGTTTCCAGGATTCAAACGGAGACGGAATCGGGGACTTACAGGGAGTCATCCAGCGTTTGGATTATATTAAAGAGTTAGGGATCGATGTGATTTGGATCTGTCCGATGTATAAATCCCCTAATGACGATAATGGGTATGACATATCGGATTACCAGGATATCATGGAAGATTTCGGAACGATGGAAGACTTCGACCAGCTATTGAAAGAAGTTCATAATAGGGATATGAAGCTGATCATTGACCTTGTTTTGAATCATACCAGTGATGAGCATCCTTGGTTCATCGAGTCAAAGAGTTCCAAGGACAACCCAAAGCGTGATTGGTATATTTGGAGAGATGGCGTGAAAGGGAAAGAACCGAATAACTGGGAAAGCATCTTCGGGGGATCTGCCTGGCAGTATGATGAAGAAACGGACCAATACTTCCTCCATGTCTTCTCGACGAAGCAGCCAGATCTGAACTGGGAAAACGAAGAAGTGCGTGAGGCACTATATAATACGGTGAATTGGTGGCTGGATAAAGGAATCGACGGGTTCAGAATCGATGCCATCAGTCATATTAAAAAACGGGCGGGTCTGCCGGATATGCCGAATCCGAAGAAGGAAAAATACGTTTCTTCCTTTGACATGCATATGAATCAAAAAGGGATCCATACGTTCCTTCAGGAGTTCAAGGATCGTACGTATGCCAATTATGACGTGATGTCGGTTGGAGAAGCTAACGGTGTGAAAGCAGATGAAGCGGAACTATGGGTCGGTAAAGAGAACGGAAAGATGGATATGATCTTTCAATTCGAACATCTTGGATTATGGGATGCAGAAACCAATCCGGATCTCGACATCGTGGAATTGAAAAAGGTGCTTACGCGTTGGCAGAAAGGGCTGGAAGGAAATGGATGGAATGCCCTCTTCATCGAAAATCACGATAAAGCCCGCGTTGTTTCGACTTGGGGCAATGACAAGGAATACTGGAAAGAAAGTGCAACAGCGATGGCAGCCATGTATTTCCTGATGCAGGGGACACCTTTCATCTATCAGGGCCAGGAAATCGGCATGACCAACGTTCAATTTCCTTCCATCGAAGACTATGATGATGTAGCCGTAAAAAATCTATATCGTCTTAAACGTGAAGAAGGAGTGCCTCATCAAGACATCATGGATATCATCTGGGCTTCCTCCCGTGATAACAGCAGAACACCGATGCAATGGTCAGCAGGGGAAAACAGCGGATTCACAACCGGGACACCTTGGATGAAAGTCAATCCAAACTATAAGACGATCAACGTAGAGGCGCAGGATAAAGACGAAAACTCCATTCTGAACTTCTACAAGAAAATGATTCAACTTAAGAAAAGGGAAGACGTCTTCACGTATGGAATCTATGATCTGCTCCTTGAAAAAGACAAGCAAATCTATGCCTATACCCGCACTGGAGAAAACACATCCATGGTCGTCATCACAAACCTTTCCACAAAGAATGCCGTTTGTGACCTTGGTAAACGAAACGTATCATCTGAGAACCTTCTATTGAACAACTATGAAGTGGAGAACCATGGAGAATTGAGCAAATTAACCCTCAAACCATACGAGGCGAGAGTATACCGACTAAAATAATCGTGTTACACCG
>NZ_BCVQ01000045.1 GCF_001591825.1 Rossellomorea vietnamensis NBRC 101237 | reverse complement strand
ACAATCAACTGTATTGGTATGGAGATTAATATACTTCCATACACGTTTAGAAAAAATCATTTTTTTATGTGCATAGTGGTCGATTTTAGCTTGAATAGTAAAGTATTATTCCATTCGTTTTTCCACTAGTAAGCTCTGTCACGATATCTCTTTTAGATGGGGAGGGGAACGGCGTAGACTCCTGCAGAAAAACGGACGAGAGAAGACCCCGCAGCGAATGCGAGGAGGCTTGTTCGTTCGTCCGCCGGAAAGCGAAGCCGTTCCCCTCACCATCTATCCCATCCTCACATAGACAGAGCCTCGGCATTTCCTATGTTAGAAAACAACCTTTGGGAAAAGTGCTTAATATAAACCGTATAAACGGCGTGATGTCGGTGAAAAAGAGAGATTGATAGAAACTTATAATGATATATAGGAATATAAATGGTCACTTTAGGGTAAAAGATAATGTTTCTATAATTTTTAAGAATGCTCTGAAAAATAGAGTTCTGGGAAGGGATGCTGATCCTTCACTTGAAACAAACAGAGTTTAAAGGGGGCGGAAGCAGGATGAGTGACAGATATTCCCGACAAATGTTGTTCAAACCGATTGGGGAAGCCGGGCAGGGAAAAATAGCTGAAAAGCATGTCGTCGTGATCGGGGCGGGGGCGTTGGGATCTGCCAATGCAGAATCCCTTGTCAGGGCAGGCGTAGGTAGATTGACAATCATTGACCGCGATTATGTGGAGATGAGCAACCTTCACCGTCAACAGTTATATACAGAGAGCGATGCCGTAGAGGGCTTACCTAAAGCGGTCGCCGCCAAAAACCGATTGGAAAAGATTCATTCAGGAGTACATATCACCGCCTGCGTGGCAGAAGCTGACGCAGAGTGGCTGTCGGGAATCGCCAGGGATGCGGATCTGTTGTTGGATTGTACAGATAACTTTGATATTCGAATGATCATAAATGACATCTCTCTTAAATATCACGTCCCGTGGATATATGGGTCCTGTGTCGGGAGCACAGGAATGAGCTATACGATCCTTCCGGGAAAGACGCCATGCTTGAATTGTCTCACGGGATCCGTTCCGATGTCGGGGGGGACGTGTGATTCTTCCGGCATCATCGCTCCTGCGGTGCAAATGGTAGCGGCCTATCAAACGACGGAAGCACTGAAGCTTTTAGTGGACGATTATGACTCATTGAGAAGTGGGCTGATCACCTTCGATCTGTGGGGCAATCAATCCTTTACGATGAATGCATCAAAGGCGAAAAGGGAGGACTGCCCTTCCTGTGGTGAAAATCCTGTTTATCCATATTTACAGTTCGAAAACAGGATGAAGACAACGGTCCTTTGCGGAAGGGACACAGTGCAGATCAGGTCTCCCCATCATCCACACTCGTTACATGAACTGGAACGAAACTTAGAGGGGTTAGGGGAAATGAAGCGGAATCCCTATTTGCTTTCATTTCATTATGAGCCGTACAGGATCGTGTTCTTCCATGATGGCCGGACATTCATCCACGGAACCAATGATATGAACGAAGCTAAAAAGATTTATCATCGCTTAATCGGATAGGAGGGAGCAGATGTTGGAACGTCGAACGCCCATGAAGGTAGAAGAAGCCATAGAATGTCTCCTGAAGTATAAAAAGAGAGGCACAATCGAAACCGTGGAAATCGAAAAGGCATCCGGAAGAATTCTTGGGGAAAATCTATTTGCCGATCATGATGTCCCTCTATTTGACCGCTCCCCATATGATGGGTTTGCCATAAGAGCCGAGGATACGGTGGATGCGTCGAGGGAAAATCCTGTTAAGTTGGAAGTGGTATCTGAAATAGGGGCAGGAAGTGTATACGATCAACCATTAAAAGAAAACCAGGCCGTCAGGATCATGACAGGCGCACCGATTCCCGAAGGAGCGAGCGCAGTGGTCATGCTTGAATTGGTGAAGAACCTGGAGGAAAACGGAAGAGCATATATCACCATAAACCGGCCGTATAAGGAGGGGGACAATATTTCCTTCCGTGGGGAGGATACGAAAAAGGGGACGATCCTTGCTGAAAAAGGAACGTTCATCAATCCCGGGATCGTGGCGCTCCTGGCCACTTTCGGCTATAAGGAAGTACCCGTCAGCAGGAAACCGAAAGTAGGGGTCCTCGCGACTGGAAGTGAACTGCTTGAAATAGATGAACCACTCGTCCCCGGCAAGATCCGGAACAGTAATTCCTATATGGTTCTCTCCCAGATTGAACGGGCAGGGGGCGAAGGGATCTTCCTGGGGCAATTGAGCGATGACTTTGATTTGTGCTTCAAACACGTGGAAAATGCCCTTCAACAGGTGGATTTTCTGATCACGACAGGCGGTGTATCCGTAGGAGATTATGATTATCTTCCGGATATTTATCGTAAGCTTGGAGCCAATGTGCTGTTCAATAAAGTGGGAATGCGGCCTGGAAGTGTCACAACGGTAGCAGAGAAGGAGGGAAAGCTCCTATTCGGGTTATCCGGCAATCCATCTGCCTGTTATGTAGGTTTTGAATTATTCGTCCGACCGGTCATTCGATTTTATTTACAGTGCCCCCACCTTTTTGTCAGAAGTGAAGAAGCCGTTCTCGGTAAAGATTTTCCTAAGCCGAATCCCTTTACCCGGTTTGTCAGGGGTGAAATGACGTATTCAGGCGGAAACGTGTTTGCTGCACCTACAGGTTTGGATAAATCAGGGGTCGTTTCCTCCCTGGCATCTGCCAATGTCCTTATTGTCCTTCCGGGGGGAACAAGGGGATATAAGCAGGGGATGCGGGTTCAGGTCCTGCTGCTGGACGATCAGCAGGGCAGTGATCAGTTCGGGAATCCTTTTCAGAAAAAAAAATCAAGTGAAGAAAGGATGCAGCTCCGTGAATGATGATTTATTTGTGATAACAGACGCTCCTATTCATCCTGAAGAAGTTTCTGCGAAAGTGGAAAGCCGGGACGCTGGAGCCGTGACCATTTTTTGCGGAACCGTCAGAGAATGGACGAAAGGAAGTAGAACTCTTTATTTGGAGTACCAAGCCTATGAATCTATGGCTGTAAAGAAACTTGCAGAAATTGGGGGGCAGGTCCAAGACAAATGGCCGGCTGCCAAGGTAGCGATCACACACCGGGTGGGAAGACTCGAAATATCCGATCTCGCAGTGGTCATTGCCGTATCATCCCCCCACAGGAAAGCGGCCTATGAAGCCAATGAATACGTGATTGAACAGATAAAGAAAGTCGTCCCGATCTGGAAGAAAGAGCACTGGGAAGATGGGGAACAGTGGATAGGAGATCAACTACAGCAGGTGGAATATCCTGACGGGAAACCGATGAAAGGAAGTGGAACGGATGATTAAGGTATTCCTTTTTGCCCATCTGCAGGAAAGGGCAGGTCGACAAGAGGTGACGATCGACAAGGGGGAACTCACCGTGAAAGAGTTAAAGGAAAGGCTGATGGACGAGTATCATCTTCCCCTGGATGGAGTCATGGTTGCCGTCAATGAACAATACTCCCTGGAAGATGAAGTGATTTCATCAGGGGACGTCGTTGCCCTCATTCCCCCAGTCAGCGGGGGATAATGGACAGCGAATGATAAAGACATGAAAGGGGACGATCCATTGCTAGCAGAACATCGGAAGTCATCGGTTAAAGTAATCTCATGTAAAGTGTTGACAGTAAGCGATACAAGAACAAAAGATACAGATAAAAGCGGAAAGCTGCTGAAGGAACTTCTCCACCAATCAGGCCATGCAGTCGCTGAATATGAAATCGTAAAAGATGATATCAGCCTCATCACGGCCGAACTGGAAAAAGCAATACATAATCAAGATATACAGGCGGTTCTATTAAATGGTGGAACCGGCATCAGTAAAAGGGATGTAACGATAGAAGCGGTAAAATCATTATTGGATAAAGAATTGGTAGGTTTTGGGGAACTGTTCCGATTCCTGAGCTACCGGGATGATATAGGGTCTGCCGCCATCCTATCAAGGGCGATTGCAGGGGTATCGGATGACACGGTCATCTTTTCCATGCCGGGTTCATCGGGGGCTGTGAAACTTGCGATGGAACAATTGATCATTCCCGAAATAGGTCATATAGCAAATGAATTGACAAAGGATTCGAGGTAGAAGGAACACATGATGAGAAAAGGGATATGGATCATCATCACCACAATACTCTTCGTAACCGGCTGTTCTCCTGAAGACCGGGACAAGGTCACCCTGACCATTTCGGCAGCGGCCAGTCTGAAGGATAGTATGATGGAAGTGAAAAAGGATTTTGAAAAGCAGCATCCCACCATTCAGGTCGTCTTTAACTTTGGAGGGACCGGGTCATTAAGAAAACAGGTGGAACAGGGGGCACCGAGTGATGTGTTCCTTTCTGCATCAAAAAAGGATTACGAGAGATTGGTAGACCGGGCATTGATTGACCCAAGTCTTGGAGGGTCGTTCTTAACAAACCGGTTAGTGATCATCGCACCTGTTTCCAGCAGGGGTCGGAGTCTTGATGACCTTTCCCGCTCAAAGGATAAGCTTGCCATAGGGAACCCGGCATTCGTACCGGCGGGAAACTATGCGAAACAGGCACTTATGGGAATGGATAAATGGAATATGGTCAAGGATCAGCTGGTATTGGCCAAAGATGTTAGAGGGGTGCTTACACTGGTAGAGAATCAGTCTGTTTCGTTCGGGATTGTCTATGCCAGTGATTTGACCGCAAGCGAAAAGGTGAAATCCATTCAGGAGATCAACCCTTCCTATCATTCAAAGATCGGTTACTACGCCGGAGTATTGAAAAGCAGCAAGCATCCTAAAGAAGCAGCCGCTTTCTATAAATTTGTCATCAGTGATAAAAGAAAAGCGACGTTTGAAAGATTTGGATTTTCGAAAGGGTAATTTGTGAATAAAAGTAGGTGGACATTCAGATGGAATCATTTTGGTTCCCTATCAAGCTTTCCCTTTTGGTGGCAGCATCAGCAACTATTTTTACGTTCATTGTTTCTGTAGCACTTTCTCATACGTTCTCCCGGATTAATTTTCGGGGCAAGACCGTTTTGGAAACCCTGTTCATGCTGCCGCTGGTATTACCCCCGTCGGTCGTTGGGTTTATCCTTCTCATAGTGTTTGGGATCAATAGTCCAATAGGGAGAGCTATAGAAAAAGTAATGGGAGAAACGATTTTGTTTACACCATATGCCGCCATCGTGGCCGCTGTCGTGGTGGCGTTCCCTTTGATGTATCAATCAGCCAAAGCGGGATTTCTCGGCATAGATGAAGATATCGAGGATGCATCACGGGTGGATGGGGCTTCAGAGAGGAAGACACTCATGTACGTTTCGATCCCGCTTGCAAGCAGATCCCTGCTGACCGGATCGGTACTCAGTTTCACAAGGGCATTGGGGGAATTTGGTGCCACTTTACTGTTTGCAGGGAACATCCCTGGAAAAACCCAGACCATCTCAACGGCCATTTACGTTGCCATTGAATCCGGGGAAGACGGGGTAGCGTGGAAATATGTCGGAATAAGCATTGCCCTTTCCTTCCTCTTCCTGTTATTGGTGAACCGAATCAACGACCGGCCTTGAAAATCGAAGGCCGGAAGATTCATGGGGATGGCGTGTCACAGATGATCCCGGTTGAAATCACCATTTTTCCCGCCCGATTTATGCAATAAGTAGGTTTGTCCGATGATCATCCCTTTATCTACAGACTTACACATATCATACACACAAAGGGCTGTTGCCGTAGCGGCAGTCAAGGCTTCCATCTCCACTCCGGTGCTCCCTTTCGTTTTGACTTCTGCCGTAATATGTAACTCATAAGTGGCATCATTCATCTCTTTCCAATTAAAAGAGATATTGACACTGCTAATGGGAATGGGATGGCACATCGGGATAATGGCAGATGTTTGTTTTGCCGCCATGATACCGGCAACCTGGGCCACACCAAGGACATCGCCTTTTTTAAAATCATGATCGACGATCTTTTGATGAATTTCCTGATTGACTTGAATCGAAGAGTGAGCAATGGCATTCCGGACGGTTTCCTCTTTACCGGATATATCAACCATCTTCGCTCTGCCCTCTTCATTAAAATGAGTAAAGTTAGACATTGTGTTCACCTCTGTTTTTAGTGTAATCGTAATGGATAGGAAAGTAAATTGCCCACTCCTGGAACAGGGATTTAATAAATGACAGAGAGGTGATGCGTGTGTTCAAGGGTGTTCCGGTCATACAGGTGGTTGGATATAAGAATAGCGGGAAGACTTCCCTGGTGTGCCGCATGATCGAATGGGCGACTTCATCAGGGATTTCGGTCTCTTCGTGTAAGCATCATGGTCACGGCGGTACGCCCGATGTGGTTGAAGACACAGATAGTTTTTTTCACCAGAGGGCTGGAGCGAAGATATCAGGTGTAGAAGGAGATGGCATGCTTCAGCTGTCCATTTCAAAACCGGATTGGCAGCTTGATGATATTCTCTCAATCTATTCTTATATGAAAACGGAACTGATCATAGTAGAAGGATACAAAAGGGAACGATATCCCAAGATTGTTCTTCTCCGGCATCAGGGGGATCATCGACTCCTTCAGGAAATCGAGAATGTGATGGCGGTGATCGCCCCTTTCCCGATTGAAGGGCAGAAGGAGAAGATCGCTTATTTTTCACCTGACAGGATGAAGGAATTTGAAGAGTGGTATCTTTCATGGGTTCAGTCATCTTTGAAAAAGGAAAGAGGTGCGGAGGATGCGTGAAGTCAAAATAGCCGGAGTCATTGTGGCAGGTGGACAATCCAGGCGGTTCGGAAGCGATAAAGCTTTCTCACTCTACAAAGGAAAGCCGTTCTTTCAACACTCTCTTCAGGCCGTTTCTTCATTTGCTGATGAGGTGATCATTGTAACGAGCAGAACGTTATTTCCCCGATTCAATGCTTTGGCAAAGGTGAAGGTAGTGGAGGATATGGAAGAATTCAAAGACTGTGGACCCCTGGCTGGAATCTACACGGCCATGAATGAATACCAAGCGGAATGGTATGCCGTCCTCCCTGTCGATGTACCGCTTGTGACGAGTAGTTTAGTGGACTGCCTGGTAAGTAAAATAGATGGAAAGTACGATGCGATTGTGCCGGTCATCGGAGGTAAGCTTCAGCCTTTATTGGCCCTGTACCGGGATTCTGTCAGGGAAAGAATCTATGACCAGCTCGTTAGTGAAGAGTACAAAATGGGTACTATACTTAAAGGACTCTCTGTCCTCTATCTGACAGAAGAGGAAATAGGAGAAAGCGAAGCCTTTCATAATATCAATACGAAGCAAGATTACGACACTCATATTAAATGAAAGTATGAAATATGTAACTGGAGTGAGCCCTGCATGGAACATATCAAAGACAAGAGAACTCGAACCCTTCGTGATTTGAGGATTTCTGTAACGGATCGATGTAATTTCCGGTGCAGGTATTGCATGCCGAAAGAAATTTTTGGTGCAGATTATCCCTTTTTAGAAAGAGAAGAGATTCTTTCATTTGAGGAGATCACTCGTTTAGCCGGCATTTTTTCTGAGTTCGGTGTGGAAAAAATCCGGCTCACGGGAGGAGAACCGTTGCTTAGACGAAATCTGCCTGTCCTGATTGAAAGCTTATATAACGTGTCAGGGATAAAGGATATCGCCTTGACGACAAACGGGGTATTCCTGCCGAAGCATGCAAAGGCATTGAAACAAGCCGGCCTTACAAGAGTGAATGTTAGTCTGGATTCCTTGAATGATGAGGTATTTATGAAAATCAATGATGTGGGCAGGGGAGTAAAGCCTGTATTAGATGGAATTCGTGCTGCACAAGGGGAAGGCCTTGAAGTGAAAGTGAATATGGTCGTGAAAAAAGGTCTTAGCGACAATGAGATCATGCCCATGGTCCACTATTTCAAACGAGAAGGGATCGCTCTCAGGTTCATCGAGTTTATGGATGTCGGAACCACAAATGGCTGGAATTATAAAGATGTCATCAGCAAGAAGGAAATCCATGATCTCATAAACAGTCACTATCCGTTGGAACCCGTCGAGCCAGGTTACGTCGGAGAGGTGGCAAAAAGGTATCGGTATAGCGGGACCGATACGGAGGTGGGATTCATTTCCTCCGTGACCGAAAGTTTTTGTACGAGCTGCAACCGGGCACGGGTATCCACAGATGGAAAGCTGTTCACTTGTCTATTTGCCCAAAGCGGATTCGACTTGAAGTCCATGATACGGGGTAATGCTTCAGATGATGAATTGAAAGAGGCGATCAGAGGCGTTTGGGAAAAACGGGATGATCGTTATTCTGAAATAAGAACGGAAGAAAGCCAGGCATCCCGGAAAATCGAGATGTCCTATATTGGAGGATAAATGAAAAAGCAAGGGTTTCTCATCAAAGAGAAATCCTTGCTTTTTTTATACGGGTCAACGTAATTACTGATAGTTGACGACTGCCGGACTCGGATCCATTTTCAGCACCTCTTCGGGTGTCAGGACAGGGAAATCCTTCTCATAGAAGACTTTGAAGGCGCCATACTGGGTCGGTTCATCCCGGACGTATCTGCCATACAATGCCTGCTTATCCGCGGCTGCTCCCCAGCCATCGAAGTTGATGGCGACTTCGACGTTTTCAGTCGGTTTGATCGCATCTTTGTTCGTCAGCACGGGACCGGTGAATTGGTGGACGAGGACGAGTTTATCCGGGAGGTTATTTTCTTCCGCCATCGCCCCTATATACTCGATGGCCTCCTGGATGTTGCGGCCATCGACTTCACCGAGATCCTCTCCGGGTTTTTCACCTTCCGCTACGTGGAATTCCGTATCGATGGCGAGGTGAACATTCGGGCGCTTAAGCCACTTTTCGACCATTTTCACCTGATTCATCACCGTATCCGTTCCGAGTTGGATATCGAGCAGTACGAGAGCATCATGCTTCTCGGCAAGCTTCACATACGTTTCGATATTTTCCTCAGACGTCATCTGCACATAATCACCGTCTGGACCCGGCGCATTTTGGGCCATGGTGGTAATCAATTCAATCGTCGGGACCGCTGGACGGTCTGGGTCGAGATCAGAATAGACCTGGGTTTGTTCTTTCAGTTTCTTTATGTATTCTTCTGGTTCGTATTTTCCGAGAATCCCCATATGTTTCGATGCTGGAGTTCCGTAGTAGGTTACGAGACGATGATTCTTTAATGGTCCGTCCGATGGGTCTTCCACACCGTTAGCAAGCGTCTCACCCAAAGGTACCGTACGCTGAGGTTTTTCCTTTTGCCCCTCCTGATCGGTCTCTGTTTCTTCGGCCGGTGTTTCTTCAGCCAGGCTTTCCTTCAAGGACACTGCATCCTTAGCAGGTTCCAGCGGTTTGTAAGGTGGCTGACTCTCTTCCTTCTTTTCTGCTACCTTGTCTTCTTTCGGTTTCTTTTCTGTCTTATCTTGTTCCGAAGTGGCTTCTTTCTTTTCATGTTCTTTTGTTGCAGTGGGGGAGGAACAGGCTCCCAGTGCAAGTGTTACGGTTAACATTAGCGGCAAATATTTATTCATTGCCTCACACATCCTTTTTCTTAGAAGATTATGGAGGAGTTTAACACATTTTCCTTTACAAGAAAGCTATGTAAACAAATTGATAGAAAGATTTAATCAGAAAAGCGCCAAACCCTGGCATATGTTTCGGGGCTCGGCACTTATTCTATCATTCTATCATCTCTACTGTACACTTGTTAGTGTTGCATTACATCGATGGTTTGTGTTTCAGCTGCTGCCGAATGGAATAAAGGGCTTTTTCAACGGTTTGTTTGTTCTTCTCCGTGATTTCTCCTTTTCGCGGTATCGGCTTATAGATATTGGGTGCATCTGTCCATTCTGTCGGTAAGGTGACGCCGGCTTTGCCTTTCCATCGTTCGACCCATTTGGACGGAAAAGCGGAAGCGAGGTCCACCTGCCCCGTCATTTCCATCCAGATCATGCTCCAGGCACGGGGGACGACCCTCCAAATGTCATAGCCGCCTCCGCCGACGGCAATCCATTTGCCATCGCAATACTCGTGGGCAAGCTCATGGGCGATGCGGGGGATTTCCCGGTAGATGTTCATGGTTGCCGAAAGATGGGTGAGTGGATCATAGTAATGGGCATCCGCCCCGTTTTGGGTGAGGATCACGTCCGGTTTGAAGAATTCAATGACTTCCCTGAAGGACGTCTCATAGGCCTCGAGCCACGATTCATCCTCCGTGAAGGCATCGAGGGGGATATTGAATGAATATCCATATCCCTTACCGTGACCCCGCTCATTGATATTGCCCGTTCCCGGGAAGAGATACCGGCCTGTCTCGTGAATCGAGAGGGTGCAAACATCGGGGTCATCGTAAAATGACCACTGGACCCCATCCCCATGATGGGCATCGGTATCGACGTACAATACCCTTGCCCTGTATTTTTCCTGTAAATAACGGATCGCCACGGAACTGTCATTATAAATGCAGAATCCAGAAGCCTTCCCCTTGAACCCGTGGTGCAATCCGCCCCCCAAGTGAAGGGCATGCTTCGCTTTACCGGTCATGACGCAGTCAACGGCCGTCAGCGTGCCGCCCACTAAATACGCACTAGCTTCATGCATACCTTGAAACATAGGGGTATCTTCTGTACCGATCCCGAACCCTTCTGCCTGATCTTGAGAAAGCTGGCCATTACTCGCTTGTCTGACAGCGTTTACATAGTTGGGATCATGATTAAGGAACAACTCATCATCAGTAGCCATTCGCGGAGGGACGATGTCATCCGGTTGAAGAGCCTTCACTTCCTTTAAGAGGTCCATCGTCAGGGTGATCCGGGTCTGATTGAAGGGATGCTCATCAGAGAACCGGTACCCCAGCAGTTCATCTGAATAAATGAAGACAGCATCCTTTGTCATGATGAGATTCCCGGCATGTTTGGCCATAACACGTCATATCCTTCTTTTTTAAGATCACTGATCACGTTCATCGGGTTCATCGTCCGTACCCTGAATACAAGGATTTTAAAGGCTTCGTCTTTTTTGTCCGGGTAGACGAGGACACTTTGGATATTGGAATTATGCCGTCTGATGATGCCTGCCACTTCATAGAGGATGCCTGCCTTATGAGGGACCTTCACTTCAATCTGGGATCCGGGCTGATGTGCACCGGTCAATTGAATGAGAGTATACAGCAGATCGGTTTCCGTAATGATCCCGACGAGTTTCTTTTCCTTCAGTATAGGAAGGCAGCTGATATGATGCTCATAAAAGAGGGCAGCGACTTCTTCCACGAAATCCAGTGGATGCCCCGTGATCACATCGGTCTTCATGATGTATTTAAGAGGCTTCTGCAGCTCGGACGTCACGGATCCGTCATGGAAGATGGAAGGTGTACCATCCTTCACGTCCCGGTCACTTACGATGCCGACGACTTCCATCTCGTCATTCGTGATCGGGATATGTTTGATTTTCTTTTCCCTCATTAAATTGATGGCCGATTCGATCGTATCGTCGGCTTTCAATGTTTCGATTTTCGTTTTCATTATCTCTTCTACAATCACGCTCTCCACCCCTTTTAGAAACAGTCACGTCAATACATAAAACGATTCATAAATCGAAGCTGGTCAAATTGCTGAATGGAATCTGCATCCACCCGTTTGCCGATTCTCGCCATTAAGCAGTTGGCCGGATGGGAACTGATTTCAGGATCATCCGTTGCATAGTATTCCAATCCGCCGGCGTTCATCATTTTCTCCATCACTTTCCGGTATTCCCATACATTAAGGCCCGTCCCTTTAAGGTCCCAGTGCCAATAGTATTCTGTCGTAATGACGATATAATCTTCCATATGATCATCCATCATGGATACTTTCAATAGATTCTTCCCGACGGCCGCCCCGCGGAATTTTGGGATGACCTCGATGGCCCCAAGTTCGATCAGGTTCTTCATCTTCCCCTGTGACCACCGTTCGAGGGGATCAGGGTATAAATATGTAACGTACCCGACGATTGTATGATGGTCCCTGGCAATCAAGATGCGCCCTTCCGGTAAACCGGCGATCTCGACAAGGGCTTTGTGCTGCTGGGCCGGGGGTCTGAAAGCGACCAGGTCCTCATGGAAATCAAGGCGTGATAACTCCTCTGCCGAAATCGGACCTTCAATAATGATATTTCCTTTTGTTGTCTTTAACTCTGTTGCATTATAGGTTTTTTTCAATTTCATCTGGACACCACCTAAAGATATTCCTCCCTTCCATTATACATGAAAATAAAAACGAGAGAGCGCTTTCACAAAAAATTCAGACGTTTAGCTTGGGATTGTTATTCTGAAATACCTATTAAAGACAAGGTTTTGAGGGGGGATTGAATCAAAATCCAGTAGATATACTCCATGGCAGATTTTTTAAAAAATTGAGAAAATATTCGTTTTATACTATAATAAGATTGTAATTTCTTACATAAGGGGGATACGGTATATGAAAGTGGAAGCGCTACCAGTGACAAAGGGAAACTATAATCTTGAAAACTATGAAAATACGTATGATTCATTCGATTGGAAAGAGGTCGAGAAGGAATTTTCATGGGCGGAAACAGGTCGCGTCAATCTTGCTCACGAAGCGATTGACCGGCATGCAGTGTCTTTCAGGAAGAATAAGGTCGCTCTTTATTACCGAGATGCAGAACGTGATGAAAAATATACGTACTCTGATATGAAGAAGATGTCGAACAAAGCAGGAAATGTATTGAAGCGATTTGGGGATGTGGAAAAAGGTGACCGCGTGTTCATCTTCATGCCAAGATCACCGGAGTTATATTTCTCCGTCCTGGGTGCAATCAAACTCGGAGCCATCGTGGGACCGCTATTTGAAGCTTTCATGGAGGGAGCTGTCCGGGACCGCCTGGAGGATAGCGAAGCAAAGGTTCTCATCACTACTCCCGAGCTTTTGAAAAGGGTTCCTGTAAGTGAACTGCCGAATCTGAAGCATGTCTTCCTTGTAGGGGAAGAGGTGGAGGAAGATGATGTGCATGTGGACTTTATGGCTAAATTCTCTGAAGCGAGTGATAAGCTTCAAGTGGAATGGGTGGACCGGAACGATGGTCTGATCCTTCACTATACGTCCGGTTCCACCGGAAAACCTAAAGGGGTGCTTCACGTCCATAACGCGATGATCCAGCATTATCAAACGTCTAAGTGGGTATTGGATCTCCAGGAAGAAGACGTGTATTGGTGCACAGCGGATCCAGGCTGGGTCACAGGTACTTCTTATGGAATCTTCGGCCCTTGGCTGACGGGCGCCTCCAATGTCATTGTCGGGGGACGTTTCAAGCCGGAGAACTGGTATAAAACAATTGAAGACTATGGTGTGACGGTCTGGTACAGTGCACCGACTGCCTTCAGAATGCTGATGGGTGCCGGGGATGAAGTCGTGAAGCAATTCGACCTGAGCTCCCTGCGTCATATCCTGAGCGTTGGGGAGCCATTGAATCCCGAGGTCGTCCGTTGGGGGATGAAAGTATTCAACCTGCGCATCCATGATACGTGGTGGATGACGGAAACAGGCGGACAGCTGATCTGTAACTATCCAAGCATGGAGATCAAACCTGGCTCCATGGGGAAACCATTCCCTGGCGTTAAAGCGGCAATCGTCGATGATCAAGGAAATGAAGTACCACCTTACCGGATGGGGAACCTGGCCATCAAAAAAGGCTGGCCATCGATGATGAATCAGATCTGGAATAACCCACAGAAGTATGAATCATACTTCATGCCTGGCGATTGGTATGTATCAGGGGATTCCGCTTATATGGATGAAGACGGATACTTCTGGTTCCAGGGCCGGATCGATGATGTCATCATGACTTCTGGAGAAAGGGTAGGTCCTTTCGAGGTGGAGAGCAAGCTTGTTGAACATCCGGCTGTCGCAGAAGCTGGTGTCATTGGTAAGCCCGATCCTGTCCGCGGTGAAGTCATCAAAGCATTCATCGCCCTTCGTGACGGATACGAAGTGACGGACGAGTTGAAGGAAGAGATTCGCCAGTTCGTGAAAAAAGGTCTCGCTGCCCACGCGGCACCGAGGGAAATCGAATTCCGCGATAAGCTTCCGAAGACGCGAAGCGGAAAAATCATGCGCCGCGTATTGAAGGCATGGGAGCTAGACCTGCCGACAGGTGATTTGAGTACGATGGAAGACTGATAGATGTATTGGATGGACCCCCGCTCTTTGTGAGTGGGGGTTTCTTTGTGTTGGGATAATTGCAACCCAGTTTACAACACAGGCAAACAGCCTTAGAGATGTATATATCTCTAAGGCTGTTTTGAATTTTCTTTTGTCTGTATTCAATAAATGAGGCTAAAGCCGGTTTCGTCAATAAGCGGAAGAATTCCGCTTATTTATGAAATATAACGGAAAATATCTTAAATAGACGGAAAAATTCCGACTATTTACTCGAAAATACGTGAAAATGGTTACTATTGCTTTGCTTAGTCGGAATATTTCCGCTTATGTCGCGAACAAAAGCTCTATTCTGCAGTCTTAACCGGAAAGTTTCCGCTTATTTTCACTATAACTGGTTACTAAATTAAGGATAAAACTACTTACAAAATCACACATTTCTTTTATTACTAATTTCATTGATCTACTATGTGAATGAAGGCAAAATACGCCATGTGAGTTCAAAGTTGATACGTGACTACAATGCAAAAAAAGAGGGAGACGTCACAACGACGTTTCCCTCTTTTCAATCAATCATCAGTTCTGCGCTGGAGGTGGATCCGGTTCTGTAGGTGGTTCGGTTCCGCCACCGTCACCGTCACCACCGCCGTCACCGCCTCCATTGCCGCCGCCATCATCTGCAGGAGGTGGTGGCTCCGGCTTGTCCGGTTTATCGGGCTTTGGAGGTGGATCGGCTGGTTTGTCACCAGGTGGTTTCGGATCTGTACCCGGTTTTTCAGGTTTCGGATCCGGTTTTGGTGCCGGTTGTCCGATCTGGACCGTGTTGGAACGGGCAGATTCTTTACCGGCGACATCGACGGCAACCACGTAGAAATCACCGTTTCCAACCGATACGGCTAAACTGGATCCGGACTTGACGCTTCCGACTTTTCCGCCGGATGTCCGGTATACTCTATATCCGACCACATCGCCGCTCGCGGAGGGTGTCCACGTGATTTTGTTCCCGTTTCCGCTCGCATTGACGGTTCCAGGAGCTGCCCCGTCATCGGAAATCTTGTTCTCCGCGATGAGGACGTTTTTAAATCGTTCGTCTCCATCCGGGATCAGTTTGTCCGGATTTCCAGGCACTGCACCGAAGATGTTTTTCACAAAGTCAGGGTTCAGGATGACACCCGGCTGTGAAAATTCTGCCGGCGTATTCGGCAATGCCAGGTATTTCTTTCCGTTCACCATGACGTAACGACTCATAAGTAAGCTGTCATCCGTTTTGGTAGGAACGTATTTTGCATTGAATAAATCACTTTTAACAAGTCCCGCCTGGCTGCATGCTTCGGATGGAAGCAGACCAGAGATGGAACAGAAGGATCTTCTGACGACCCCTTCCGGCTGTTGGAACGATGCATCAGGGTCGATCAGATCTGGAGCCAGGTCCCTGACATCATTCAACAGATACGACCATAAGCGGATGTTACGCAAGCCGTAATGTCCGTACCGGGCTCGTGAAGAAGCTGTATTCAATGAAGAAGGCGTGTCATAACCGAACCAGGTTCCGAAGGTGATGCTCGGATTCGTTGCCACAAACCAGTGATCTTTGTAATCCTGACTCGTTCCGGATTTCCCGGCCCAGTCTGAATTAAAGTTCAGGAAGGTTTTCGCATAACGTCCCGTACCAAGGTTATGATCCAGGGTATCCCTCATCATATCGATCGCTAAATAAGCGGTTTGCGGACTGAAGACATCCACAGGTTCTGTCTTGTGTTCAAAGACGACATTGCCGTCCTTGTCGACGATCTTGTCAATCATGAAGGCATCGATGAATTTCCCTCCATTGGCAAAGGTGGTGTAGGCATTTACGTTTTCTTCGACCGTGACACCCGTCGTCGTAGCCCCGAGAGTAAGGGACAGGTTATTGTCATATCTGCTTGAAAGTGATTCGAAGCCCATTTTCAATAGAAACTCTTTAAATGGATTCCGGTTGTATATATTCGCATACGTTCTGACCGCTGGCAGATTCAATGATTCTGCCAGGGCGAATCTTGCAGGGAAGAGTCCGCGCTCCCTGAACGAATAGTTTTCCGGTTTCCAGCCATTGATGTTGACGCCCACATCGGGAATCGGTGATCCCGGTGAGATGTAGCCGTATTCGAGTGCTGGTCCGTAAGCGAGCAAAGGCTTCATGGTAGAGCCGTTTGATCTGTGTGATTGAGTAGCATGGTTGATTTGTTCCAATTTGAAATCACGGCCGCCGATGAAGCTGATGATGCGGCCCGTTTTGTTCTCGATCATCACGGCGCCGACCTGAACCGGCTCCTCGATTTCTACTTCTTTCCCTGTGTCAGGGTCTTTTTCCGTTCTGGTTTTGGTAGGACCATACATGTCATACGCATCCTTTGTTTTTTGCATCTGGTCATAGATCTTCTTGTTGATGGTTGAATGGATTTCATACCCGCTTTGACGGACGTTGCGGTCAGCAAGCGTCTGGTACTTGTCTTCAAGTTCATCATTGTTTTCAAGATCCTGTTCAGAATATCCATCTTCCTTGGCAAGCACATTTTTCATGATTTCCACTGCCCTGCTTTCAAGTTCGGCAGTGAGCCATGGGTATTGCTCTCGAGGTGATGGCTTTGGTTTCACGAAATCCTTTGAGATGTCGTAAGCAACGGCATCGTCATATTGCTTTTTCGTGATGTATCCTTCCCGGTGCATCCGGTAGAGGACCGTGTTTTTCCTGCTCATCCCGGCTTCGAGATTCTCTTTGATTTCCCCATTATTCTTGAATGGTGTGTAAGAGAAGGGAGCCTGTGGAAGTCCAGCGATGAAGGCTGACTGTGGCAGGGTCAAATCCTTGGCGTCCACTCCGAAAATGCCTTTGGCAGCCGATTGGACACCTGCGATATTTTGGCCGGATGAGTTCCGTCCAAGAGTCGCTACATTCAGATACGCTTCCAGTATCTCATCTTTATCAAAAAATCTTTCCAGGCGAAGAGCGAGAAGGATCTCTTTCGCTTTTCTTTCAAATGATACTTCATTCGTGAGGATCTGATTTTTGATCAGCTGTTGAGTGAGTGTACTCCCGCCCGATTGGGTGGCTGAATTCGTGAATTCCTGTAGGACGGCGCGCATGATCGCTTTCGGCACGACACCGTTATGTTCGTTGAAGTACTCATCTTCTGTTGCAATGACGGCATGCTGCAGATCTTTCGAAATATCTTCAAGCTTCACTTCTTCCCGTTCCAGGTCAGTCCGGAGTTTCCCGAGATAGACATCGTCCGAGAAGTAAAGTCGAGAGGTTTCTTCGTAGTTGTAGATGTCCTTTTTCATTTGGTCATAAGGACGGATTGGTTCTTCCTTGACGAGTGAAGCGAAATAACCCGCTCCGACTCCTCCTGCAAATGCCAATCCCAATACAAAGAGGACGATCAGGATCAAAGACAGGTTCCAGAATACACCGTATGTAATTCTTGCTCGTTTTTGTAGTCTAGTATTTGAAAAGAACCTGATTGCAGGGTCTAATTTTTCACGTAATATGTTCCATTTTTCCTTCATATATCATTCCCCCCAGAACATTCCCATTATAGCATAATTACAGGAAGGCTGTCGTAAAAAGTCAAATAAAATGGTCTTTTATCATGCGTTTAGTTGACTATTATTTTGGAATATGGTAAAAACCTAATATAGTGATTGTAATGATCATCCGACATCAATCGGATTACTGTACACATAATACATGCAATGAGAGGAATAAGTAGTCTGCCTTCCCTGTTACGAAGAGAGTCAGTGGGTGCTGTGAACTGACACAAATGGCCGATGAATTACATCCTGGAGCTTTTGTCGTGAACCTTAGTAGCGGCAAACGGTGAGAGCCGTTATCTCTATAGAGTGAAGGATGTTATTCCTTAATTTGGGTGGTACCGCGCGACAGCGTCCCTGCATATATGCAGGGACTTTTTTGTTGTTTGCACGTGAAATTAAAAGGAGGAAGAGAGATGGATTTATTAAAAGACTTGGAATGGCGTGGGATCACGTACCAGCAAACAGATGCTGAAGGCTTGAAGGACTTATTGAATAAAGAGAGCATTTCGATTTACTGCGGGATCGATCCGACAGCGGACAGCATGCATATCGGGCATCTGCTTCCATTCCTGACGCTTCGCCGTTTCCAGAATCAAGGGCATCGTCCACTTGTCCTGGTTGGAGGGGCGACAGGTTTGATCGGTGATCCGAGCGGAAAAAATGAAGAACGTAAACTGCAGACCATTGAAGCCATTCAGGGAAATGTAGAGAGCATTAAAGGACAGCTCCAGAGCATCTTTGATTTCGAAGGGGAAAATGGGGCAGTGATGGTGAATAACTATGACTGGATCGGAGCGATGGATGTTGTCGCATTCCTTCGTGATTTCGGTAAGCATGTGGGTGTCAATTACATGCTGGCGAAAGATACGATCTCGTCTCGTCTGGAATCGGGTATTTCATTCACTGAATTTACGTATACGATCCTGCAAGCGATGGATTTCAATCATCTATACGACAACTACAATTGTAAGCTGCAGATCGGTGGAAGTGACCAGTGGGGGAACATTACGACGGGCCTTGAACTGATCAGACGAACACATGAAGAAGAGACGAAGGCTTTCGGCTTCACGATTCCACTTGTCACGAAAGCGGACGGAACGAAATTCGGTAAAACGGAAAGCGGGGCGGTATGGCTCGATCCGAAGAAGACGTCTCCTTACGAGTTCTACCAGTTCTGGATCAACGCAGCCGATGCGGATGTCGTGAAATACTTGAAGTACTTTACCTTCCTTTCTCATGAAGAAATCGATGCACTTGCTGCTTCCGTTGAAACAGAACCTCATCTTCGCAAAGCACAAAAGACGTTAGCGGAAGAAATGACGAAGTTGATCCACGGAGAAGAAGCCCTTGATCAGGCGATTCGTATCACTCAAGCGTTATTCAGTGGTGACATCAAATCATTATCAGCTTCTGAAATACTGGAAGGCTTCAAAGATGTCCCGTCTTTCGAACAGGCAAAAGGAGAAGAAATCGGATTGATCGATCTTCTTGTCAATGCGAAGATTTCGCCTTCCAAACGCCAGGCACGTGAAGATGTCGGCAACGGTGCGATCTACATCAATGGAGAGCGTATCACGGACCTTCAGCATGTGATGGGCGAAGGGGACAAGATCGAAGGACAATTTACGATCATCCGCCGAGGAAAAAAGAAATATTTCAGAGTTCAGTACGTATAATAGGATATAGAATCTATCAGCGCGGTATCCGTTTCTCTCATTAGGAGCGGGTACCGTGCTTTTATTATGGGAATTTCATGTTTTTTAGCACAAAAAAACACTGCCCATAGAATGGACAGTGTCTCTTTCACAAAGATTAACGAGAGTAGAACTCAACGATAAGAGCTTCGTTAATTTCAGCTGGTAATTCAGAACGTTCAGGAACGCGTGTGAATGTACCTTCTAATTTGTCAGCATCGAAAGTTAGGAATTCAGGAACAAAGCTGTTCACTTCCATCGCTTCTTTGATGATGTCAAGGTTACGTGATTTTTCACGAACTGAGATTGTTTGACCAGGAAGAACGCGGAATGAAGGGATGTCTACGCGAGATCCGTTCACTGTAACGTGACCGTGGTTAACAAGTTGACGTGCTTGACGACGAGTACGAGCAAGACCTAAACGATAAACAACGTTATCCAGGCGGCACTCAAGTAGCGCCATGAAGTTTTCACCGTGTTTACCTTGTAATTTGCCAGCTTGGTCAAATAGGTTACGGAATTGACGCTCAGTTACTCCGTACATGTGACGAAGTTTTTGCTTCTCTTGAAGTTGTAAACCGTATTCAGAGATTTTTTTACGTTGGTTAGGACCGTGTTGTCCTGGAGCGTAAGGACGCTTTTCTAATTCTTTACCCGTACCGCTTAGAGAGATTCCAAGACGACGAGATAATTTCCAGCTTGGGCCAGTATATCGAGCCATGAGAGACTCCTCCTTTATTGTTTTTATTTTGTTGTAAAATAAAAACACCTGTGAATAAACAATTATGTGCATTTTGTTTTCATGTACCTTCGCCCTAGCAGCAGAGGGTTACAAGATACACCTCAACGTAGAGGAACAAAATACGAGCATAAAGGACTTCACTGAAGCTGCATTATTTTACACAAAGAATATTATATGATGCGAGAGATTAGAAGTCAAGGAAGTATTTTATAGTTTCCTGAAAAGAGCGATCTGGATTGCACAAACAATATAGTTCATAAGTCATTTGTTGTGATATAATAAAAGTTGAAAATTATGTTAAATAGGTGAGCAGATTTGCAGGAATCAAAGAGAGAGAAAGTTCTTCGATATCTATTGATCGGTATCTGTCTGCTGGTTGTATTGGGAGGTTTCCTCTATTCCTCCTCATCCGATAAAGTCGAGGAGATCACACCATCCACACATGCCCAGGTATTGTCCAGGGGAGACGAAAGTCGGAACCCGGTCATCGCAGTGGCGAAGGTGGTAGAAGAGCAGCCGGTCCTTGTCATATATGAAATTGATCAAAAAAACCAATATTACTTTAAGGTATTACATAGTGTGTCGTTACACAATCCAGTGAAAACGCTTCGTGTTACAAAGGAACATAATGGGGTCTGGGTCCAAATGGAAGAGAAGAAATGGATACTGTTTTCCGAATCGTTAGAGGTTTTACAGGAGCGGGAAAGTGAACCGTCTTCCGTCACTTCAAGCCGGCAGCCCTTTCATGTTCAGGAAGGCACCGGATCCATCAGTATTCCACAGGGATCTCATGAAGTCCGACTGGATCTTACAGACAAAAGCGGGGAACCGGAAGAAATCCATTCCTTATCCGGAGACGATTCAGTATGGCTGGTTGTCTTTCAAAAGGATATGGTACTGGCCAGGAGCCGGTGATGTAATTCGTTTCACAAACCTTTCAGGTGTGGGTGAGAAAAATGTACGTTATTCAACATGCTCTGCATGAATACAAGTCCAAGCTATTCGATTTAATCTATGAAGAAATGTCAGCAGATGCAGATCATTCTGTTCAATTGCAAAAGTGGCTGACGGTTGTGAAGGATTGCCTGGATATCGATCAGGCATTTTTATATTTTTATACCGATTCTACTTATTTCCTATATCAACCCCATCATCATGGTGGTGTTCCCCTCACACTTGCTGAAGCGACAGAGGAGTATATTCTCAGGCCGATCTTAATAGAAAAAGAAGATCTTTCTTCCATTAAGTTTCACTTTACGAAGAGTGATGGAAGTCCTTTGGCGATCCTCCAAGTGAAGACGGAGGATTCGAAAGGCTGGGCCGATGAAAGTTGGCTTCATTCCTTTTGGAAGGCGAGCAATCAGTTTTTACAGCATACAGACGGCATCCAGACCGTCCTTGAAGACGAGAGAAGATATAGGGAATTATTCAAAGTGACAGAGATCTTCCATTCAACGAGGGACGTTCATACCCTCCTCGTACAGGTCATCGAGACGTTGAAACAGGTATTCCCGATTGATGAGTTCCGTTTGTTATTGTCCAATGACCGGTATGATTTCGGCGAACTGCCCATCAAGAATTTTGATTTTGAACGTGCCAATGAATCGGCCATGCAGGCATTTGTCAACGGAAGCATTGAGTCCTGTGAAGAAGATATCCTTTATGCCCCATTAAAAGGAAAGCAGGGGATCTACGGGGTCCTTGAAGTGAAGTCCGTTTCCCGTGATTTTACGGATCAGAAGATCGAGTTCATCCGCCTCCTAGCCTATACAGCCGGGAGTGCCCTGGAGAACGCCAAGCTTTATGAACAGTCGAAGAGGCTCATCACCGATCTTCAGCTTATCAATGAAACGTCCCATCAACTAAACTTGAATTTACGTTTATCTGAAACGGTCCTGTTTTTGAAGAAGCAGATCAAGCGTTCCTTCCAGGCATCCGCCATAGGGTTCGTCCTCCTTCAAAAAGGGGAGTACACGATTCTGGACGAAAGCTCCCCGGTCTTTTCTGAAGAGATCGGCAGGAGTTATATTTCGTACGTTAAGAAGCGTATTGAAGAGGAGAGGGACTCCATCTTCTTAGGGGATGTCAGTGATCGATTTGAAGAAGCGTATGCTTTTCCGTCGCTCATGGCTGCTCCCATGGTTCAAAATGAAGCACTGATCGGATTCTGTGTGGTGCTCCATAAGGAACCGTATATGTTTTCGTTTGATATGTACAAGCTGCTGCAGTCGTTCATCCATCATTCCACCCTGGCCATCACCAATGCCACCCTCCGTGAAAAATTGGAGCATATGGTCATCACCGATCACATGACCAAATTGTTCGCACGGAATTATCTGGATGATGAAATGGAATCCTCCATGAATCAGGATGAACTGGGTACGCTGCTCTTGATCGATATCGATGATTTCAAATCCATCAACGACAACTATGGTCACCAAATCGGGGATGAAGTCATCATAGAAGTGTCCAATCTCATCAAGGGAATCGTCGGTCATCACGGATTCGTCGCAAGATGGGGAGGGGAAGAACTGGCAGCCTATCTGCCTTCCCTTTCCCTTGAAAAAGGAATGGAAATCGCGGAACGCATCATCAAGGAAGTCCCATTGAAAACCGATCCATCCGTCACCCTATCATGCGGATTATCCATCTGGAGAGCAGATGACGACCACTGCCCCAAATCCGTCAAAGAACTAGTCAAAAAAGCCGACGAAGCACTCTACCTGGCCAAAAACAACGGAAAAAACCAGGTCGTGAAAGACTGTCAATAAACAATATAAAATCAACAGGAAGAGCCGAAAGTGGTTCTTCCTGTTTTTTTGATTTTGAATGAATTTTTTTGAATCTCATGATCTTGAAAGGTTACTCGACCTTATGGGAATAGATATTATATGTTGTTAATTATAGAAAACACATGCTCAGTAAGTTGATTGAAGCGGAAGGTGCTCGACTCCGACGGGAATAGCGGGAAAGTTGAGACCCCACAGGGCGAAGCCTGAGGAGGCTCAACTCACGCCCCGCGGAAAGCGAGCACCTGCAGCGGAAATCAACCAACGCGTCACTTTGTATAGAAATGAAGTTTAAGAAACAGCTAACTTCCTTTACCACTTTAGTGTAAACGCTTTCTTTTTCGCCCCGATTATCATATTCTAGAATAGTAGTTACTTAGACTTAAAGGGAATACTGGGAGGAATACTGTATGAAAGATGAGAAGCGTTTTGAAACAAGGGTGATTCACGAGGGGTATCAATCGTCTCAGCATTTTGATAGTTTAGCACCCCCTTTATACCAAACTTCTACTTATACCTTTGCAAATGCGAAACAAGGGGAAAATCGATTTGCCGGTGAAGAAGAAGGATATATATATTCAAGATTGGGAAATCCGACAGTATCCATATTGGAAGAACGGATGGCTTCATTGGAAGGCGGGGAAGCTGCCCTTGCATTCGGGTCAGGGATGGCAGCCGTAAGCGCGGTGCTGTTTTCACTGACAAAATCTGGTGATCATATTCTTTGCTCCCAAGGGGTGTATGGCTGTACGTTCGGACTACTCGAGCTCCTGCAGGAGAAATTTGCGATCGGACATGATTTTTCTTCCATGGACTCAGAAGAGGAGATCCGCGGGAAAATCACGGAAAACACCAGCTGTATTTATGTGGAAACCCCGATCAATCCGACCATGCAGCTCATTGACCTGGAACTCGTTGTGAAGGTTGCCAGGGAAAAGGGGATTCCGGTCGTGGTGGATAATACGTTCTGTTCACCGTATCTGCAGCGTCCGCTGGAGCTTGGATGCGACATTGTCATCCACAGTGCAACGAAATATATTGGCGGACATGGAGACGTCGTTGCCGGACTTGTAGTAGGTACACAGGAGAAAATGGCGGAGATCCGCATGACGACCCAAAAGGATATCGGAGGCATCATTTCCCCATTCGATGCATGGTTATTGCTGAGGGGATTGAAGACACTGGCTGTACGGATGGACCGTCACTGTGACAGTGCTGAAAAGATTGCCGATCTGTTAGCCGGGCATCCTGCCGTGGAAACGGTCATCTATCCCGGACATGAGAATCACCCTCAGCACGGGGTCATGAAGAAACAAATGAAAAAACCGGGTGGAATGATCTCCTTCACGCTGAAAGGCTCCAAGGAAGAAGCGCAGAAGTTCATGGATGATCTTGACATGATCAAGATTGCCGTAAGCCTGGGGGATGCGGAAACATTGATCCAGCATCCTGCCACGATGACTCATGCCGTCGTGCCTGAAGAGTCGAGAAAGAGTATGGGAATCAATGACTCGCTTCTGAGGCTTTCGGTGGGACTTGAGGCACCGGAGGATATTTGGAGTGATTTATCACAGGCGCTGGATAAGGCAAAGTAGTCTCCAGTTCATATTTTTTAAAAAAGGAAACAAGCGCGTGCCATATATCGTGGCACGCGCTTATCTGGTTTAGCCTTTCATCATCAATCATTCATGGCTTGCTCGAGAGTCTTGATGTTTTTCTTCATCAATGTAAGATAGTTTTCATTGTTTTCAATGTCTGATTCTGTTAATACAGAAAGGTTATAAACCTTCAATGGCTTTGCATTGATTTCTTTCTGTATGATTTCAGCAATCCGGGGCGTAACATTTTGTTCGAAAATGACATAATGAATAGAATGCTCTTTAGCCGTTTCAATAATTTCCTTCAATTCTTTTTGGGAAGGCTCATCGGTAGGAGAGAGTCCCGCAACAGCCAATTGTTCAATTCCATAGGCGTCCTCCCAATATCCATAGGCAGCATGGGAAACAAGGATCTCTGGATGGTCACTTTCTTGAGCCAATGATGTAAATTCAGCGTCAATCTCTTTCAGATCTTTTTTCAATTCGTTGAAGTTCTGGTTGAATGCATCCTTGTCTTCAGGATGTAGATCAATGAGAGCATCGCGGATATTCCCTGCCAATGCAATGGCACGATTTGGATCTAACCAAACGTGTGGATCATAGTCTCCATGATGATGCTCATCTTCATGTGCAGCATCACCTTCTTCATGATGCTCATCTTCATGAGCTGCTTCTCCCTCGTCATGATGTCCTTCTTCGGAGTGATCATGGGGGCTTGCGATGGCATCGACGCCCTTCGTTGCCTCAACCATTATAGTATCCTCATTTTCCAGGGATTTAGTGATTTTTTCAGCATATGATTCCATCCCCAGTCCGATATAAATAAACAGATCTGATTCTGCAATGCTCATCATATCTTTAGATGTCGGTTCAAAGGTGTGGGCGTCAGAACCGGGTGGGATCAGGGACTCCGCCTTTACCATATCTTCTCCTATACGTTCAGCGAAATATTGAAGTGGATAAAGGGAAGTCATGATGCTTATTGGTTCAGCATCAGATTGATTGCCGTCTGTCTTTTTAGCAGTCTGATTACAGGCAGAAAGAAAAGTGGATAACATAAGTACAAGTGAAATGAACAGGAATTTTCTCATTGTTAACTCCTTTAAATTGAATGTAATCATCACTTTATCGTAATCATTCCGTTTTGTAAATAAGAATTATTACGATTTAAATCCGATTTTTCATTGCACGTCAATCATTTGTGTGGTTAAATACTTTTAAAGCGTAATTGTTACGATTTAAGTTGATACTGTTGGTGATTCTTTGATTGAGTCGCTCTTCATAAGCGGAGATATGCATAGATCTACCTCATATCTAGTGAAACGGAACAAGTTTCTAATTGAAAATGGAGTGAAAATCAGTTCTGTATCTTTGAATATTTACGGTGCGAGGATAGTGTCCGTAATTTACCACGATATCTAAATCGTAATGATTTTGATTAGGAGGAATGGAAAAGATGAAAGTACCGGTAACAGTATTAAGCGGCTATTTAGGGTCTGGAAAGACGACGTTATTGAATCATATTTTACATAATCGGGAGAATAGAAAAATTGCAGTTATTGTGAATGATATGAGTGAAGTGAATATCGATGCTTCCCTCATCAAGAGCGGTGGTTTTACCCGAACGGAAGAGAAATTGGTGGAGCTTCAAAACGGGTGCATTTGTTGTACGTTAAGGGAAGACCTCATGATTGAAGTACAGCGCCTGGTCGATCAGGGGGATATCGATTTTATCGTCATTGAGTCCACCGGGATTTCTGAACCCATACCGGTTGCCCAAACCTTCACGTATCTGGATGAGGAAATGGACATTGACCTTACGGGTAAAACAAGGCTGGATACAATGGTAACAGTTGTGGACGCCAATCGTTTCTGGCACGACTTCGCCAGTGGAGAAACATTGCTGGACCGGAAGCAGGCAAGTAATGAAGGGGACACAAGGGAAGTGGTGGATTTACTGATCGATCAAATTGAGTTTGCCAATGTGATTGTGTTAAATAAGGTCGATTTAGTGGAAGACGTGGATGTCGTTGAATTAAAAGCGATGCTTCAGAAGCTGAACCCGGGTGCAAAAATCATTTCTGCTATTCACTCCAACATCCCGTTGAATCAAGTACTGGATACGAAACGGTTTGATTTTGAAGAAGCAAGTCAGGGAGCTGGTTGGATAAAAGAATTACAGGAAGAACACACTCCTGAAACGGAGGAGTATGGAATATCTTCCTTTGTGTACCGTCGAAAGAAACCCTTTCACCCTGAACGTTTCATGAAGTGGATGGAGGAATGGCCGGTGGATATTGTAAGGGCAAAGGGGTTCTTTTGGCTGCCGACGCGTAATGACATGACAGGCTTATTATCGCAGGCTGGTCCCTCGATTATCATCCAGGGAGCAGGAGAGTGGGTGGCTGCGTACCCTGAAGTTGAAAGGAATGAAATTCTTGCTGAAGAAGTGGAATTGAAAAAGAAATGGGATCCGATTTATGGAGACCGAATGAATGAGCTCGTTTTTATCGGGCTGGAGATGAACAGGGAAGAAATAGAACGGTCATTGGACCGTTGTTTATTAACAGACAAGGAAATGGGAGAGGATTGGGCTGCATTCAATGATCCGATTCCGGGATTCAGTGTAGAAGATTAATAGAGATTCCCATCAATTCTATCCGGGGTGAAAAAATGGAAGTCCAGGGAATGATTCTTCTTCAATAACATAAAAGTGCGCGGATCATGAAATATGAATCGATTAGTCATAATGCTGCTCAAGAAAGAATAAAAGTAGTATAAGTGTTAAAGCGTAATGATTACGTTTTGTGGAGAGAGGAGTTTTATGATCTTTGAAAGAATTAAAAAAAGTAGGACAGGACCTGACTGGTGTTATTCTATTTATATTGATCATCGGATTGTTTTTAGCCGGTGAATTCATAAAAGGTTGGGTACCGGATGAGGTTTTCGGAGGTTCTCTGATGAATGTCATCACGATTTTCTTAAGCATCCTGTTAGAAGCCATCCCATTCATATTAATTGGCGTATTTGCTTCTGCTCTCATTCAAGTATTTGTGTCAGAGAGTTTATTACAAAGGCTGGTTCCGAAGAGATTCCCTTATCTGGCGTTGTTGCCTGCCGTCTTTGTAGGTGCGCTGCTCCCTGTTTGTGAGTGTGCCATCGTACCCGTAGCCAGGAGGCTGATAAAGAAAGGGATGCCTACACACCTGGCCATCGTCATTATGGTGACAGCCCCGATCCTGAATCCGATTGTCCTGCTTTCCACCTACTATGCTTTTCAACATAACCTTACCGTCGTCATAGGGAGAATGGTGATTGCGTTCATTGCAGCATTGGTCATTGGGGCGTTATTGTACAAGCTATTTGGCAGGCAGGATCCCCTTAAGCAAAGAAGTCACGATCAGGAACATCATCACGAACATGATCATGACCATTCGTCGAATAAACTGATGCAAACCCTGGTCCATGCCAGTGATGAATTTTTTGATATGGGTAAATTCTTAATCATCGGTGCCTTCCTGGCATCCGTGTTTCAAACGTATATCGATCGTGAATCCATTGTAGCATTGGGGTCGAACGATTGGGCAGGCCCTGGAGTCATGATGGGATTTGCATACATTATGTCCCTGTGTTCCGAAGCGGATGCTTTCGTTGCATCTTCATTCGGTAACCTGTTTTCAACGACGTCCCTTCTTGCGTTTCTTGTGTACGGTCCGATGATCGATTTCAAAAATACGTTATTGATGCTTGCCTATTTTAAGAAGCGCTTTGTCTTATTATTCATGGCAGTCGTCACCATTACCGTTTATCTCTGTATAATGGTTACTCAATTTTGGATATAGGGAGGGATCGTTCAGTGAATTCATCCGTTCGATTTCATACGTATATAAGGGGAATTATCTTACTGGGTTATGCATTACTTTTACTTAAGCTGTTTTTAACCTTTAATCTTCAGTACTTCATCGCGCCGAGAATGAATGGATATCTTTATTTTGCATTAGGGATTTTCCTTCTGCTCGGGGCCATTCAGGTCATCCGGGGAACATCTTCCAATGCAAAGACTCATTCTTGTGATTGTGAAGGACATGAACTGCCGAGAGGGGCGATGAAGTCCTTCATGATCTATACCTTGTTCGTCCTTCCACTTGTCCTCGGTTTCCTGATGCCTGATAATGTGCTGGATAGTGCCGCTGCGGCAAAAAGAGGTGTGAAGATCGGCAATACGATGTTTTCCACCCCACCGGCAATTGACGGTCAATCGAAAAATACCGGGGAGCTGAATCAACATTCCACGCATGGTTTGCAGCCAAAACTGGATTCATATGACGACTTCCCTGTCGAGGAAGACTTCGAAAAGCTCAAGGACATCGTCGGGAGCAAAGAAAAAATCATCGTACGGGATGAACAGTATATTCAAACGCTCAGTATAGTGGATGAGGAGCTCAAACAGCATGTTGGAAAAGAAGTGCAGCTGACAGGATTCATTTATAAGGATGAAAGTTTCAGCGGGAACCAGGCCGTCATTTCAAGATATGTAGTATCCTGCTGTGTGGCCGATGCATCAGTATACGGATTATTGGTCCAGGACACGAATATGGCGAACCTGGAGCCCGATACATGGGTGAATGTAAGTGGGATCCTGGATGCCGTGGATTTTAATGGTCGGAAGATGCCGGTCATTACCCATCCGGTATTTGAAGAAGTCGAACAGCCTGAGAATCCTTATGTGGAAGAATTTTATATTAAAATTGAATAATCTTGGCTGATGGCAATCGACGAATTAAAACAGGAAGGTACCCCAATAAATGGGGTCCTTCCTGTTTTTAGGGTGTTTTAATCTTCTAAATAAGCCTGCTTCGATTTCTTTGCACTGACTCCATAAAGTTCAAACATAATACCGTAAATGAACGTCGTCAAGAAAATCGAACTGACCATGTCGAGTACGAAATGTTGTTTGACAAAGAGGGTCGATACAATGATCAACGATCCCATGACCGGCACAAAGACCGTGTGGAACAGATGTTTATTCTTAATGTTGAAGTTTCCGAGAATGATGGCAAATGTCGTTAAGACATGGATGCTCGGGAAAGCATTATAAGGCTGGTCATGACTGTAGATCATTCGGACCAGGTCGATAAATAATCCATCACCCATAAGCTCCGGGCGGGGTACGGTCGTTTGAAAGTAAAAGTAGATCACAAAACAAACCAATTCTCCGATGAAAATGATGCCGAGGGTTTTCAGGAATGTAGGGACATCTTTATACCAGAAGTAAAAAAGGTATCCTAAAATAAAGGCGTACCATAATATATACGGCACAATGAAAACCGGCACGAATGGGATCCATTCATCGAGTTGGGTAGATAAAATGACTGCTTCACGGGTATCCGTATTTAATAGCGTGTATATAAAACCTAATGCCGGCATAACCAGCAAACATAATAAATAGGGTAAGTCTTTTTTCTTAGCTCGCATATTACACCTCTTTTTACCTGTACTCCATTCTGGATATTGTATGGGATAACACAGGGTAAAGTTCTCATGTACGTTACTCTTTTCCCTTTAAGAAGGGTAAGGAAACGTGAACTTTTTAACAAGTCACCGAATTTTTCCCAGCACAAAAAAACACCCTGTCGGAAATGTCCTATTCCCGGCAGGGCTTTATCCCTATTATACAGGATTAAAGATGTCTTAAAAGTTCATCTGTGAAGATTTCCAAAAACTTTTGGTCATCTTCATCAAATCGTGCTTTTTCAGGGCTGTCAATATCTAGGACCCCGATCAGTTTTCCCTCTTTGACGAGAGGGATGACGATTTCGGATTGGGAGGCAGCGTCGCATGCGATGTGCCCGGGGAATTGATGTACATCCTCGATCCGCAGCGTCTTCTGTTCACTTGCAGCCGTACCGCAAACGCCTCTTCCTAAAGGAATCCTCACACATGCAGGCAGTCCCTGGAAGGGGCCGAGCACCAATTGATTGCTTTCTTCCTCCATTAAATAGAAGCCAACCCAGTTAATGCGGTCCATGAATTGGTTCAATAAGGCGGAAGCATTGCTTAAATTCGCAATCTGATTCGGTTCACCTTCCAGTAAAGCCTTCAATTGCTTCGTGACAAGACCAAAGCCCTGTTCCTTTGTACCTTGATATTTTTCTACTTGAAACATCATAAACTCCCCCAATTCTACATATTCTGCGCTATTTCATGTCTAAGCGTTACCGCAGGAACTCCAAGCGACAAATCCTGTCGAGAAATACTTAAAGGAAATCCATACGAAAACACGAAATCTTAGTGTAAACAAATTATAATAGAAACATCTATTGAACCATTTTTAGCATATTTCTTCATCGTCTTCAATGATTTAGTTTATTTCTGAAAAGTTTTTATACATTGATCCTCGCCACTGTTTTTTTCATTCGCCTAATATACATGAAAGAAGGGGAAATATGAAAAAACTAGATACCTCCAAGTCGACGAAAGAGTCCATTTTTAAAGCGGCTGTCTACCTTTTTTATGATCATGGATTCGATGGAACGTCCGTCAGGGACATTGCAAAGCGGGCGGACGTGAATCCTGCTACCATCTCCTATTACTTTAAAGGCAAGCAGGGTGTATTGGAAGCGTGCTTCACCCATTTCTTTGAACCGTACCTGCGTTTCCTTCAGGAAGAAGTGGAGGCGCTGAATTATGTCAGTGCCGATCTGTGCCTGAAGCGGGCCGTCTATAAAATATTGAAATTTCAAAGTGAAAATCATCAACTATCCCGATTCATATGGAGGGAAGTATCCATCGATTCCCAGGTGGTCCGGGAAATCATCTCTTCGTATTTAATGAAGGAAAGGCACTATATGAAACGATTATTCGAACAGGGAATGAAGGACCATGCCTTGAAAAAACAGCCCGTCAGCTTCCTCGTCATCCAGCTCAAGTCCATGCTGACGATGCCGTTCCTGCACAGCCAGCAGTTAAGGGAAGTGTGGCAGATGTTCCCTCAGGAATACTATTTCATTGATCAATATTATAAAAACATTGATCAATGGATCGACCTCTTACTCGTTTCTGAAGCGAAAGAGGTCATGAAAAAAGAGCTGATCATCTGAAAGAAAGAACTCTTCTCCGATGGAAGAAGAGTTCTTTCCTTTTTTATTTCATCAAGTTTCTTCCCTGGTCCAATCCTTCAGCCGTGTGGGCATCAGAACCATAGACGATGTTGATCCCCAGGGCGCGGGCCTGTTTGATGACATCCTGTGGCGGATAGGATTCCCCGCAATGTGGTTTCACGAATCCCGCCCCGTTATAATCAAGTTCTAAACCCCTTCCCGCCATTTCCTGAAGGATGAGGGAAATCTCATCGGAAAACGACTGGGATGCAGGAAACAGCTTCTGGAATTTCTTTACGAGAGTGATGTGACCGATACGCTTCGGCTTATAGGGACCGAGGTCTGCCCGGATCGATTGAAGGACCGTTCGATAATACTGCTTATAGATCTCATCAACCGATCCATAATAACCGATCATGGTTTGGAACACTTCGGGGCTGAAATCAAGACAATCCCATTTCCCTTGCTGATGAAGGAAGTGAACAGAAAGAATACTGTCATCCATCCGGGACCCATAAGTCGAAAGGAAGTCTTCGGTCTCTTTCTCAAACCCTTCAATATAATCCACCTCGAGCCCGGAGCGGATGGTGATCTTGTCCCTATATTTCTCCTTCAAGATGTCCAGTGCATCAAAATAGTCCCTGATACGCGACGGATCCATCCCACTATCCTGATCAGGCGTCGTATCCCTGAACCCGACCGGCAGCGGAGCATGCTCCGTAAACGTTATAGCACGATAATCAAGAGCCATCGCCCTCTCCACATACATCTCAAAAGAATCCCCACTCCCATGCGGACAAAACGGCGTATGCACATGCCCATCAATCTTAGTCATTAGACTTCACTTCCTTTTTATAATAATCATTATTTGTGCTTTTATAATGGGTAATGATAGATATATTGCAAATTTCATAGGGGAATAAACAGAATGAGAGGGCCCCAATTGGAAAAGTAAGTTGAAACTACATAAGTTGATTGA
>NZ_BCVQ01000044.1 GCF_001591825.1 Rossellomorea vietnamensis NBRC 101237 | reverse complement strand
CAAATATTATAGAACCACAAAAAAAGACCGGCTCCCATCAGGAAGTCGGTCCCTCTTCAACACGATTATTTTTGCATTGAACCATAAAGTTCTTCAAGCGGCTTCATGATGACTTTGTTTAAGTCATTGATCACCATGCTCATGCGTTGCTCAGCTTCCATAAGCTTTGCAATCTTTTCATGTTGCTGAACAAGTTGAGCTGTTTTTTGAGCCTGCTCCACTTCTTCCTGGGAAATTTCTTCACCGCTCATTTGTTTTTGTTGAAGTGTCATTTGAATGTTTCTGAAGTTTTCAAACATCTTGTTGGCAGATTCGTCATTGTTTACTTCATCATACATTTTCTTCAGTTGCAGGAATTCATCGCTCTGACGCAATGCGCTTTCCAGTTCGTTCGCTTGATCGTATAAGTTAATAGCCAAAATACGTACCTCCTAAAATTTCAGTCTCCCTCACTATAACAAACAATGGGGTTGATTTCTAGGCAGGACCCTTATCAGGATATGAAAAGGGCGATCAATCCCTGAATGATCCCGATCACGCCGCCGAGCAAAGCACCGAGATAGGTGATCATTTTGAATTCCCGCCTCGAAATGCCGAGGACAAGTTCCTCGAGCCTGCCGACAGAGAAGGATTCAACCTGCTCCTGGACGATATGCTGAAGGTGCATCTTCTCCATGAGGTTCGGAATCTTCCTGGATAAGAGGTCCGTCCCTCTATCCACCCATTTCGGCAGCTGTTTGTCGAAGAAGGTTTGCTTGTGCGGTTCGAGCCAAGACCTGAGCGGTTTGGAGAGGTGACCGTCGATGTTGACGAGTTTGACAAGGGACGATTGGACAGTCTGGATGAGGTCCTCTTCCGGCAATCTGTCGATGAACTCTTCCAGTTTCATTTGTTTCAGCTTCGACCACTCTTTGGTCAACAGGTTAAAGAGGATTTCCTGTGTCCCTTCATGCTTAATGAACTTGACGATTTCCGGTTGCACTTTATCTGCAACCGAGGTGTTGCCCAGGAACATGCCCAACATATTTCCCAGCATGCCGCGTTCTTTGAGGAAATCATCAATCATGATCTTCACTTTCATTTTTCCTTCCGGGCTTGTGAAATACGCTTCCGCCCTATTTGCAATGAAGTCGACAAGCTTCGGTATACTTTCTGAAACCTTTTCCTGCCACCTCTCAGGAAGTGCCTCTTCCAGTCTCATAGATGTATAGGACATCTTCGTATCTTTGATCTTTACTGCGATCCAGTCCTCAAGCCATTCATTAAGTCGATCGGAGGAAACGGGGATTTGAAGGGTGTCCAACCACTCATTCACCGTTTTGTCGGATGTGAAGACCGGCTGCAATTCTTCGGATAGCCAAAGGGTCACATCCTTTTGGAAGTCTTCATTCATCACTTTTTTCTGAAGGCTTTCAGGGGTGATTAAGTGGTCCACCACCATCTTCCCGAGTTGCTCCGCCAATTCTCCCCTGCGTTTTGGGATCAGTCCCGGTGTAAATGGGACTTTGAATTTTCCGATATAGTATGCCCGATAAGGCCTGAATAACATTTTAATTGCAAGTGAATTGGTGACTCCCCCAATAAGGGCCCCAACGATTACCATGAATAATACCAGGATGAAAGCATCTAGCATGAGTGCACCTTCCTTTTCTACTTCTCTCGTTTGAACATTTTGCCTATGTTTACATAGAATGCTATATCAACATTAGCCCAATAAATTATTATAAAGTCAATCTAACGGGTTATGCAAACGGGGAATGCCGAATGAAGATAAAATGTTCATTTGTTTCTCATCAACACACGAAGAACCATCATCATTTATATATTCCAGACAAATGGATGGACCGCTTCCCTTTTCAACGACATATGACGTTGAAATGTGGCAGCTCCCTTCTTGACGTGACATGCATGGGAACAAAAACAGATTCTTTACAGATTATGTTGTATACATCCGATTCATTATTCGCATCCATCCCGATATTGGAAAATATATGGATTTCCATCGATGCCGGGATGATCCATATGGGACCGGTTGCGGCTCTCTTACTCAATCAACCTACACTCGCGACCATCCATTCCCATTCTTTAAAGGAATATTTTACAGAGTGTCAGGAATGGTTTCAACGAAAAGGTGGATTTTTCTATCTGCTTCCCCTTTCCTCCTTCGCCGGGAATAAAAGGGAAGGTATTTATTATAACGGTAACGATTGGGAAACCGGTCTTCTACCTGATCCCCATGTCCTATACAATCGATGTCACTCACGAAAAATAGAGCGGTCCCCTTCCTTTCAAAGTGCTCTTGGCCGAACTCTGGACCGGGGCATCCAGGTTTTCAATTCCGGCTTTTTGTCCAAGGATGAGGTATACAATGCATTAAAAGACAGTCCCGTCCTTTCTCCACATCTGCCCGAAACCGTAAAGGGGCTTCATTCCCTGGAGGAGATGCTTACCCTGTATCAAGATGTTTTCGTGAAAGGGATAAATGGGAGCAAGGGACGCTACATCATGCGTATCCAAAAAAGAGACGATGGATATCATATGCAGCAGAATTCATTTTCGACTGAGAATCCCCTCACCTTCCCCACCTACCCTGCTTTGTACAAACAGCTTAAGGCATGGTGCAATCGTTCTTATCTGGTTCAGGAAACGATTCCCTTTCTAACGGTCGAAGGACAGCCTTTGGACTTTCGCTTTCTCTGTCATCAGAATCGGAATAAAGCATGGGAGCTGGTCTCATCGGTTGCTAGAATTGCTTCACAGGATCAATTCGTGGCAAATGTCGACCAGGGCGGACGGATCGAAAAACCTCTCTCGGTCTTGCAAACGATCTTTTCTCCCAGGGAGAGCCTGGCTATCATGAAAGGGATGAAAGAATTATGTATACACGCTTCAACGCTTCTTGCCGATAGCATGGAAGGACATTTCGCAGAACTCGGAATCGATATCGGCATTGATCAGTCGGGAAAACCATGGCTGATCGAAATCAATTCCAAGCCTTCTAAACGGACCTACTTAGAAAACGACAGGATTCGTCCTTCAGTTAAAGCACTTTATGAATATAGTTTGGCCATCTGGACAAATAAGGAGGAATAATACGATGAATCACTCATTAGGCATCATGACCCTTACTCCTGAAGTGAAAAATGAATATTTTCTCGAAATCGCTAAGCAGTCCCTTTCATATCCAATCGACCTTTACCTGTTTTCTCCACAGGGAATATCTCCTTTGAACGAAACCGTGGAAGGATTTCACTTCGACAGGATGACGGGGGAATGGGAAAAAGATGCCTTTGAAATCCCGGAGTACATCTATGACAGAACGTATTATCAGAAAGATATGAAGTCCCGGCAGGCGAGAGCCGTCGTTCAATGGTTAAAGAACCAGAAGCATATCCGTTTCCTTGGTTACGGATTACCAAACAAATGGCATCTTTATGAAAAGCTGAAACAGACCTCCCTCGCCCCCTATATCCCTATAACATCCTTAGTAGCCGATGGAAAACATTTATTAAATCTCCTCCTCAAACATAAAGATATAATAATCAAACCTGTCGACGGGGCCCATGGATTTGCCGTTTACCATCTCGTTTTCAATCAACAGGGTATTGTCGTTCGCACCACCAAAAAGCAAGGAATCATAGAACAATCATTCCCAAATGAAGATGTCTTTTTAAAATGGGTTGACCACATGCTCAAGGTTCACACGTTCATTTGTCAAAAACGGCTGCCAAACCTGACGAAAGGAAATGCCCCTTTCGATATGCGCATTCTCCTGAATAAAGATCACAACGGGGAATGGAGGGAATTTCAACGCGCAATCCGTCAAGGGGTAGAGAATGGGATACTGACGAATATCAGCCGCGGTGCTTCCTATCTTTCCTACAAGGAGTGGAAGGATAGCCAGGATTCACATGCATGGGATTTTATCGACGAAGAACTTACATCCATTTTGGAAGAAGTCCCTATACTTCTTGAAAAACATTTTTCCCCTCTTTTTGAAATCGGGGTCGACCTCATTATCGGGGATGATCATTCCCTATGGATCCTGGATTTGAACTCTAAGCCGGGGCATAAAGTAGTGGATGCATTACATCCCGGGAAGTTATCAACATTATATCAGGCACCTTTAGATTATTGTGACTTTCTATCCTCACAATCTCTATCATCCTTAAGGCGAGGTGATTTCTAATGCTCCATGCATACAAAGTCGAATACTTCCAAGATGAAGAAAGCATCCTCTACCTTCCGTCCGGGTTCAAAACCGGGGAAGATACCTTTCCACATACCGTGATACTCGGGACCAGAAGACAACCTGCCAGCTGCAGGCGCCATCCGAATGGCCGGAACGTAATGGGGATCAGTACTGGTTTAGCTGAAAAGCTGCACCTTCCATCAAAAGTGAATTCCCTTTCCCTCTACTGTAAAGACGAATGTGTACACGCAGGGGTCCTGATTGGAATATTCACTGCGGGATTCACAAGTTTCCGATTAAGCCCCATCGGACAACGCTCGCACTTCTTCAAGAAGCTACTGTCGGTTCAATCTTCCCTGGGAGTCATCCCCTTTGTATTTGGAGAACAGCATATTGATTGGGAGAATGGGCTCATTAAAGGATTGTTTCATTTTGGAGAAGGATGGGAAACGGAAGAAATCCCTTTCCCGAATGTGATTTATGACAGACTTCCAAATAGGCAGAGTGAAAAGCGGAAAACCTATCAGGGACTGAAGGAGAGACTGGAAAGAGAATACGGCATTCCGTGGTATAATCCAGGATTCTTCAATAAACTCGACCTTTTTGAGAGATTGGAAAATGATCTGACTGTTCAACACTTCCTTCCTGAAACCAGGCCGTTCCAATCATTTGAGGAAATGGAGCGAATGCTTTCCTCCTATAACCATATTTATTTAAAGCCTAAAAACGGGAGTCTCGGAAAGGGAATACACAAAATCACACATAACCGGTCCACAGAAGAGTATTACTGCCGTTTCAGGGACGGTGATCAGAAGAACCGCTTACTTAAGTTTAAATCACTGGAGCAGCTGGCCAATACAATATTCAAAAGCAGAAACCTGGACTCCTTCATCGTCCAACAGGGAATCTCGTTACTGAAAGAGAATAATCGTCCCATCGACTTCAGGGTCCATACAAATAAAGACGAAGAAGGAAACTGGCAAGTCAGTGCAATGGCGGGAAAAGTGGCGGGGACGGGAAGTGTGACGACACATGCGAACAATGGTGGAGAAGTGAGGGTCCTTTCAGAACTATTCAGGGAAGAAAAGGAAAGACAAACCATTGAGGAGGCTTTAAAGGACGCGGCTTTATTGTTGTCACACGCCATTGAGGGGAATCTTGAAGGATTCATCGGCGAAATAGGCTTTGATTTCGGTGTGGACGACAACCATCGCATTTGGATGTTTGAAGCAAACTCAAAGCCTGGCAGATCGATATTCTCACATCCTGACTTAAAAAGGTTTGATTTATTAACAAGGAAACTCGCCTTGTCATTTGGTATTTTCCTCACCCACCAAAGCTTGGATCATCCCGAGGAAATGATACCATGAACATCCTTTACGACCGGATGAAGAAGACCTTTTTTCACGGGGAAGAACCCATTACTACCTATGGATTTGCGAAGGATTCCTTTCTCTTATCCTCGAAAGCTTCCAATCAATGCTATACCTTTACCATCTCCCACCGAAAGGGGAATCGTCCCGCGATCCCCTTAGTCGGCATCGTTTCAAGTAAAAAAGGAAAAAACAAATATAAGGGAAACTTTGAATTATTCCGGTCGATACAACAGGACGTCGAGCAGTCTGGAGGAATCTGTTTCGTCTTCTCCCCCCAGGATGTTCTGGGTGATTCGATAGAGGGGATCATGTATAATCATGTTTTACACAAATGGGTAAGATGCCTGTTCCCCGTTCCAAACGTCATTTATAACCGGGTCCCATCAAGGAATGCAGAGCAAAACCAAGCATACGAAAAGCTTCTTCGTTTTATCAAGAAGCATGGGATTCCATTCTTCAATCCCCATTTCTTTAATAAATGGGAAATCTACGAGCTGTTGTCCAAAAATGATGAGCTCAAAGCATATTTGCCGCAGACCGAGCTGGTTACCGATGAAGCCTCCCTTTCACGCTTCTTGACCACTCATCAGAAAGTATATGTTAAACACGCTCTCGCTTCGCAAGGAAAAGGGATTCGCCTGATTGAACTGGATGACAGAGGCGGAGTCCTATGTAAAAGCATTAAGAAAATAGAGAGGTTCGTATCGATCTCCCGCCTTCATCAAACGTATAACGAATGGTTTATGGGCAATGAGTGGATCATGCAGGAAGCGGTCCCTTGTAAAACAGTGCACGAACACCGTTTCGACTTTCGCATATTAGTCCTTCACACGGGTGATGATTTCCGTTTGATCGGTATCGGGGTACGCATGTCCCAGCGTCAGGAAGTCACCACCCATGTACCTGCCGGTGGCAAAATCATTTCCCTGAAGGAAGTGGCAGATGCAGAAACAAAAAAAGAAATTTCGAGGATCGTTCAAACATGCGGTGAAGAACTGGCCAAATCGTTTGGCTATGTAGGGGAGTTTTCCATTGACCTCGCTCCCAAAGAACAAGGGGGATTTGTTTTGTTTGAAATTAATTCAAAGCCGATGTGTTTCGATGAGACAGAGATTGAGACGAAGCGGAGAAAACAGCTTGTCCGTACGTTCATGACACTCAGTGCACAAAACAGTGAAGGTTGAATCTTCGTGAATGACACAAGGTTCAACCTTTTTCTTTATCGCTTATCGTAAGGAATTATAAATGGTTGAAAACCTGGTTGCATGTTCCTGTTCATCTGTCATGGCAATAAATAGCGGTTTATATGCCTGCTGATTGGGAATCTCCAGGAGCATATCCCGGTAAAACTCCGCACCCTCCAGTTCATCCTTCAGTGCGCGGAGCACCCCTTCCTTGAAAGTGGTGAACCCTACCTTCTCTTTCTTGTGCTCATAATACTCTCCCGTCAATAGATAATGAAGATATTGAAACATTTCATAATGTTCTTTTTCGTCTTTTTGAGCATGTTCAATAAACTCTACGTACAATGGGTTATTGGTCCGTGCTTTTAGCTCTTTATAGAAATAATAACCTGTCCATTCATCACTGATCGCCTTCTCTAAATCACGAATAAACGAATTCATCCTTCGTCCCTCCCCTATCTCTTCAGTAAATTCTATTAGAGAAGACTTCCATTTATGATACATTTCACGTGCGGTCCTACACAGCCCGGGTTAAAACGTTTACAATAGGAATGGAGGTGACCAATGATGATCCAACATTTTCAATTTAAGAACATGTACGAAAATAAACAGCTCCCGGGTTGGACGTTTTCCTTTTATTTCAGCGGGACGAAATATACAGGAACATACCATAAAGACGGAAGGATTGAATGGACCGGCCCAAATCCTCCCTCTGACAAGGAAGAGACCCTTAAGAAGCAGTTGCATGAACTGATGCTATTCCATGTTTATGAGTGATGCAAATTACATAATACCCTTGTCCGGTAGAATTTAATCCTGCTCCATGCATAACTTCAGCCCCCTTTCTAAAACTAAAGAAAGGAGGCTGATGAGAATGAAAAAAGAAAATAAGAACGATCAATTCCTTCCTGATACGAATTACGAAGGAAAAGAAAAAGCATTCCTGGATGTCGACCGTTTCATCAACGAAGGGATGTCCGGAGGTTCCGTCCACATGAGGGAAAACACCACCAACATCGAAGAAGCGATCGAAATCACAGACTACGAAGAGCCCCCAAGATAATATGGACAAAAAAAGCTGCCAATCAGGAATCTTCCCTTTGGCAGCTTTTTACCTTTTATCGACTTTTCACGAGCATATTGACAGCTTCCTGGATCGCATCTTCCGCCTTTATGCCCTCTTCTTCTGACTCGCGTATGCACGCTTCCAGATTCTTTGCCACGATGAGGCCGATTGTCCGGTCAACAGCAGTTCGAACGGCTGATAGTTGAGTCACAACATCCTTACAATGTTTCTCATCCTCCATCATTTTCAATACACCACGGACCTGACCTTCAAGACGTTTCATTCGATTCGTAACTTCTTTCGTATATTCCATTCAGGACACCCCATAAGAATTATTCATTGTACAATAGTATTAAAATTATTGTACTTTTGCAATCATGCACTCTTTGATTACTCCAGCTATTTCAGTACAATGTCATTATAACCTTTTTTACTATAATAATGAACAAAGAGGGATCACATGTTTACATCTTTACGTAAAAAATATCCTGGCGCCATCATTCAGCACCATTATCCCACAAGCCTTGAATCTACGAAAGTCTGGTTTACGAACGAACAGGAAGATGAATATATAGGGATCGATCAATCAGAAATCTCCCAGCCGGAACTGGATTTATTATATTGCTTGTTTCAAGAGATCACCCCTTCACCAGGAAGCGTGAATGATTCTCCCGATTCCGCTGAGTGGTACCAATACTTATTGGAGAACGGGCCGGTCCCCTCCATGCATGATGGAGAGTTCCGCATCATTCAATTCAGTCTGAAGGAAGGCAGGGAACAGCTTCAACTGAGAGAAGCATTCCAACATTTATTACCACACGGGACCATCCTCGTTTTCCTTACAGATCGCATGGGACTACTTATAGAAAGGAAGCATGAGTGGATGATGGATGAGGAACAGCTGCAGTCGATTTCCCATGTCATTGAATCGGATTTCTTTGTCAGTCCTTCTTTTTACATTGGGCAGTTTCATGATGCAGATTCACATTTCCCTGCTTTTTTTGCCCATGAGCGTGAGCTATTTTCGTTTTCGGGAACCATTCATAAGCAGGCATTCATCCAGTCGGCCGTGACGGTTCTGCCTGAATTCATCCTCCACCACTTTCCACATGAGTGGGAGGAGCATTTCTTTAAAAAGGTCGCCGACTTCTTTTCAGAAGATCCTGAACAAATTCACACCATCCGGGCATTTCTAGAGAATCAATCCAATATCAGTCAGACCGCCAAAACATTATTCATGCATCGGAACAGCGTCCAGTACCGGATTGATAAGTTTATTGAAAAAACAAATATAGATATTAAAAGCTTTCAAGGTGGGATCCTTGCCTACTTTGCCTGTTTAAGCTTCCAATCTGACAACCTGCCCAATAATGTTTAGGCAACTTTGTGCAGGTTGACCATATCGTTTTGAATCCGCTTTCTCTACAATGAATCTATAGATGAAAACGATTTCATTACAAGGAGGAGAAATGAAGTGGCTGAATTAAAATTAGAACATATCCACAAGATTTATGATAGTAAGGTAACGGCGGTAAATGACTTTAACCTTCACATTCAAGATAAAGAATTCATCGTATTTGTTGGACCATCGGGATGTGGGAAATCCACTACCCTTCGTATGATCGCCGGACTCGAAGAAATATCCAAAGGGGATTTCTCCATTGACGGAAAGCGCGTAAATGATGTTGCGCCTAAAGACCGTGATATCGCTATGGTGTTCCAGAACTACGCCTTATACCCTCATATGAGTGTGTATGATAATATGGCATTCGGTCTTAAACTGCGTAAGTTCGATAAACAGGAAATTGACCGTCGCGTACAGGAAGCGGCCAAGATCCTCGGTCTTGAAGCACTGCTCGACCGGAAACCTAAAGCTTTATCAGGTGGTCAGCGTCAGCGTGTAGCACTTGGCCGTGCCATCGTCCGTGATGCGAAAGTATTCTTGATGGATGAGCCTTTATCCAATCTTGATGCTAAGCTTCGTGTACAGATGCGTGCTGAAATTGCCAAGCTTCACCAACGTTTACAAACAACAACGATCTACGTAACACATGATCAGACAGAAGCGATGACGATGGCCACACGTATCGTTGTCATGAAAGACGGTGTTATTCAACAAGTCGGTTCTCCTAAAGAAGTATATGATAAACCGGAAAATGTCTTCGTAGGCGGATTCATCGGATCACCTGCCATGAACTTCTTCCACGGATCCCTGGAAGATGGGAAATTCGTCATCGGCAATACGAAAGTGTCTGTACCGGAAGGAAAAATGAAAGTGCTTCGCGAACAAGGACATGTAGGAAAGAGCATCATCCTTGGTGTACGTCCTGAAGATATTCATGACGAACCTCTTTTCCTGGATACTGCTCAAGGGGCGAAAATCACGGCGAAGATTGAAGTATCTGAATTAACGGGTGCTGAAACGATGCTGTATTCTCAATTAGAAGGACAAGAGTTTGTAGCCCGCGTTGACTCCCGTACAGATATCGTTGCAGGTCAAACGATCGATCTTGCATTCGATATGAACAAAGCTCATTTCTTTGATTCAGAATCTGAGTCAAGGATCCGATAAGTAGAAAAGAAAATGGCGCACCCTGTTTTTAGGGTGCGCCATTCTTTATTAAAATTCCGTCAGGTCTATACTTTTCCCTTCCTCATCTCCACACCGGATGCATGTAAAAAGATGAAGGCAGGTATCAGAGCAGCTGCTATTCGGAATGCCGTCGGCTAATTGCACGTGCTGTATATCCATATACGCACTATACTCATCGTAAAAATCATAATATCTACCCTGATCCGTTGTCGAGTCTCCACACTTCTTGCAAAGTCCCCTGTATTCAACGATCCCGTTACATAATGCGCAAGCTTTCATGATGTGTCACCATACTTTCAATCTAAATCTTTGTATAGTGTTATCCTTTTTACAATCATGGTGATTTATGTAGAAAACTTGCAGGGATTTAATAGGAATAAATTCCCTGTCATCCCCTTGAATATAATTCTTCAGAGAAACCATAATACCTAGTAACAAGGCAGCAACAAGCCTTCACTAAACCCCACTCGATGGGTTACACCATATGAAGATGGTCGCTCATGGAATAGCGTGCTGGTGCAATCCCAGCTAACCCAACCAAAAAAACTTATACATTCTAAGGAGATGACAGATTATGCAACAGCAACAATCTCGCAGCAATTCATCTAACCAACTAGTAGCTCCAGGAGCTCAACAAGCAATCGACCAAATGAAGTACGAAATCGCTTCTGAATTTGGCGTACAATTAGGACCAGATGCAACAGCTCGTGCTAACGGTTCTGTAGGTGGAGAAATCACTAAACGCCTAGTTCAAATGGCTGAACAACAAATCGGTGGCGGGTACCAAAAATAATCACCAATTTAATATGATTGGATAAAACTCCCGGTCTTTTAGGCCGGGAGTTTCATTATGTCTTAATAGTTTCCAGTCCATGCTTTCCCATCATTTATTATGAACCATAGCTGCCGGATCGATCCATTTATCATACTGTTCTTCTGTCAAATAGCCTGACTTGAGGGCCGCTTCTTTCAATGTTGATCCTTCTTGATGGGCCTTCTTAGCAATTTCTGCCGCCTTCTCATAACCGATGTGGGGATTTAAAGCGGTAACGAGCATGAGGGATCTTTGCACAAAGTCTTCAATGACGTCACGATTCGCCTCTAGTCCCTTTACACATTTATCGTTGAAGGATTTTATTCCATCTGAAAGCAGCCTAACGGATTGCATCATATTATAGATGATGACCGGTTTGAAAACATTCAGCTCGAAGTTCCCCTGACTGGCGGCAAAACCTATGGCTGCATCGTTTCCGAAGACTTGGGTCGCGACCATGGTCACGGCTTCACTTTGTGTCGGGTTCACTTTCCCCGGCATGATGGAGCTGCCTGGTTCATTGGCAGGTATCGTCATTTCTCCTATGCCGCTTCGGGGACCGCTTGAAAGCCATCTGACGTCATTCGCAATTTTCATAAGATCCGCTGCCAATGCCTTAATGGCACCGTGGACGTACACGATTTCATCATGGGATGTCAGGGCATGAAACTTATTATCAGATGAAGCAAACTTGATGCCTGTCTGTACTTCTAATTGGGCCGCAACCTTGCTGCCAAAAGTCGGATCTGCATTGATCCCCGTTCCTACTGCCGTTCCCCCGATGGCAAGATTGACCAAACGCTGTACACTTTCCCTTGTCATGCTATAGGATTTTTCCATCATGGAACGCCATCCACTGATTTCCTGCCCGAGAGTCAACGGCGTAGCATCCTGAAGATGGGTACGGCCGATTTTTATAATATCCTGAAATTGATCCTCTTTCTCTTTCAATGTTGCAATGAATTCCTGAAGCACGGGAAACAGCTTGGATTCGATTTCCTGATACGCCGCTACGTGCATGGCCGTTGGGAATGTATCATTGGAACTTTGAGACATGTTCACATCATCGTTGGGATGGACCCTCTCCTCAGAGCCATTTTCTCCGAGAAGTTCATTGGCTCGATAAGCCACTACTTCATTTACATTCATATTGGACTGTGTACCGCTTCCCGTCTGCCAGACGACCAGTGGAAAATGGTCATCCCACTTCCCTTCCAAAATCTCATCACAGGCCTTTCCAATCGCCCTCATCTTCCCTTCAGGAAGCTTTCCGAATGAATGATTGACGACTGCAGCCGCTTTTTTCAACTGTGCAAAGGCATATGTAACCTCAATGGGCATCTTCTCAGTACCGATCTGGAAGTTTTCCTTACTCCGTTGAGTCTGAGCCCCCCAATATTTTTCCTTTGGTACCTTCATTTCTCCTATCGTGTCACGTTCAATACGGTATTCCATTGTCATTCCTCCCTGTAAATGATCCAACTACTACCATATTTCCACTAAAACGTTCCCTCTAACCTTTTTCTGAAAAGTTTATTAGATTTAGCTGACGATATGAATAAAACCTAAAAAAAGATGAATGAGCCCACGCCCATTCATCTTCTCACTTTATTGTATTAAGTTAAGGAATTGCTTCGTACGTTCATTCTTTGGATTTTCAAACACTTCCTGTGGAGGACCTTCTTCGACGATATAGCCCCCATCCATGAAGATGACCTTATCGGCCGCTTCTTGGGCAAATCTCATTTCATGGGTGACGACGACCATGGTCATCCCCTCTTCGGCAAGGTCTTTCATGACTTTCAATACCTCGCCAACCAGTTCGGGATCAAGCGCTGAAGTGGGCTCGTCGAAGAGCATCACTTCCGGCTCGATGGCGAGGGCCCTAGCAATGCCGACCCTCTGCTGCTGCCCACCTGAAAGCTGGAATGGATAATAATCAATCTTATCACCAAGACCGACTTTTTCAAGCAGTTTGATGGCCTTTTCGCGCATCTCGGATTTTTTTCGTTTCTGTACAACGGTCGGTCCTTCCATGACGTTTTCGAGTGCAGTCATGTGAGGGAACAGATTATAGTTCTGAAATACCATCCCTGTTTTTCTTCTTAGGTTGATAAGCTCCTGTTTGGTTACCTTTTTATTGAAATCAACCGTGGAACCGCCTATCGAAACAGTACCGTCATTCGGGATTTCAAGGGCATTCAAGCAGCGGAGGAACGTTGTCTTTCCTGAACCAGAAGGACCGATCAGGACGATGACCTGTCCTTTTTCGACTTCTACATTCATACCTTTTAATACTTCTAACTGATCAAATCGTTTTGTTAATCCTTTAATGGAAATCATGTTCAATCTCCTTTTATATTACTTGGCAATGTACCGATCCAGTCGGTTCTCTATACGACCTTGTATAATGGATAAAATAAAGCAGATGACCCAGTAAAGCAGCGCTGCTTCCATGTACATAAGTAAAAACTCATAGTTGGTAGCCGCAATTTCCTGTGCCTTCCTGAACATTTCCGTCACTAGAATCAAGGAAGCAAGTGACGTATCCTTCACCAGACTGATGAAAGAATTGGATAACGGAGGAATGGATACCCGTGTTGCCTGCGGCAGGATGATTCTCTTTAAGGCTTGAGAATATGTCATGCCGATGGAATAGCCGGCTTCCCATTGTCCTTTCGGGATCGATTGAATCGCGGCACGGACGATTTCTGACGAATATGCACCTTTATTTAATGAGAAAGCGATGATGGCAGAAGGGAACGGATCGAACTTGATTCCCAAAGTAGGTAACCCATAGAAAATGATAAATAATTGAACGAGTAAAGGGGTCCCTCTTATGGCAGAAACATAAAACCTTGCAATCCCCCGTAAAATCGAAATATTTGACAGGCGGGCAAGGGCAGTCAGAACAGCCAGGATCATCCCTAAAGCAAATGAAATGAGCGTTAGAGGTATAGAATAATACAAAGCCCCCTCTAACATCGGAAGCAGGGAGCTTTGTAAAATATCAAACATTGCTTGAGGATCCTGGTAAATGCTACTTAGGAGATACATCTTCTCCGAACCACTTATCAGAGATCTCTTTGTACGTACCGTCTGCCATCATTTCCTCTAACGCTTTATTCACTTCTTCTACCAGCTTGTCATTTCCTTTACGGAACATCAGACCACTTTGACCGGCATCTTCAGCTTCTGCTGCAATTTTCACCTTTGCATTCGGCTGTTTCTTCAAATAATCAAGGATGGAAATTTTATCATTTACTGTTACATCCACTCGGCCTTGCTCAAGTAATTGGATGGATTGTGACAGACCTTCCACCCCTTGAATTTTCGCACCATTTTTTTCAGCGATATCGCGGTAGTTACTAGTCAGGGATTGAGCAGAAGTCAATCCTTTGATGTCCTCAAATGAAGTAACATCTTTGTTGTCTTTCGATACAACCACTACTGCACTTGATTCAATATATGGTTTAGAGAAATCATATTTCTTCTCACGGTCTTCACGAATTCCCACCTGGTTTGCAATCATATCGAAACGCTTGGAATTCAAACCTTCAAACATTGCATCCCATTGTGTTTCCTGGAATTTCGCTTCGACACCGAGTCGCTTCGCTACTTCACGGGCGATTTCTACGTCAAACCCGGTCAGCTTTCCTGATTCGTCATGGAATGTGAAAGGAGGATATGTACCTTCCGTCCCGACAAGTAATTCTCCATCTTCCTTTACCTTATCGAAAAGGGATGTCTCTTTCGAATCACCGTTTGATTCTTCTTTATCTTTAGATTGACCACATGCAGCTAATACCATGGATAAAGCGATTAGCATGATGATGGATAATTTCCACTTTTTCATTGTATAACCCCCACTATTCTTATCGGATTTAAATTTGTTACGAATGTCATCATAAAACGTTACCAGAGATAAGTCAACATAAAAGTTTCCTACCCGAGATTTTTTTCACGTCTTTAGTATGTATCCTTGAATACACAAACATGTAAAAATTTCCGATTATACGTTACACTAATTTTAAAGAAAAATAGGAGGGCACGATATGAAAATTGCTTTATTCGGCAGTACGGGCCGAGTTGGTTCCGTCGTCTTTCAACGGGTTATATCAGAATATGAAGTAAATCGATTGGTACGGAGAGGCAGCGGACAGGACGCTCCCGGCACGGAAATAATCGGGGATGTGTTGAACGAAGGAGATGTGATGAAGACCATCGAAGGCTCGGAGGCCGTGGTCAGCTGCCTGAATACAGATAAGGAGGATGTCCTCACAAAAAGCATGCCGATCCTGTTAAAAGCCATGAGAAGCTATGGGGTAAAACGGATCATTACGTGCGGGACGGCGGGCATCCTCCAGGCGAGGTCGGAGGATGGTCTTTACCGTTTTCAGTCGAGTGAATCGAAACGGAGAAGCACAACCGCGGCCGAAGACCACCTAAGGGCCTTTCTCATGCTTCAGGCATCCGAAATGGACTGGACCATCGTTTGCCCCACTTATTTGCCGGATGGAGAACGGATCGGGAATTATCGAACGGAAAGAGATGTACTTCCAGAAGGCGGTAGCAGCATTTCCAAGTACGACACAGGAGATTTCATATACAAACAACTGTCAGACCTGTCCTTCATCAAAAGCCGGGTCGGGATCTGTTATTGAGTATGGGATAAAAAAACGGGACTGATAGCAGTCCCGTTTTCCTATTATTTGAAGATGGCCGAAATGATTTCGTCCGTGGTCATTCCACTTTCGACATCAAAGGTACCTGGGCGCAGCTCGTTCTCAAGCCCCCGCTTTTCTACCTCTTTATAGAAATCCAACCCATCTTTTATGATATTGGCTTGTTCCAAAGCGTTTCCTACGTCGATGCTTGTCATACCGGTAGAAACGGTGAGCATCGTTTTGTAGACCACCTTGCCGTCATCTTTCTTATCCGATGCTTTCTCTTCTTGATTTTCATTCAAGGCTTTCAGCTGCTTGTTCCACTGGTCTTCAGTATGTATGACATAGCCTTTTGAAGTCAGCTTCTTCACCATTTCATCCTCTGTCAGCTTTTGCACTTCAGCAGGTTCTTCTTTTCCGGTACTGCTTGCTTCAGAAGGACCGAAAAGATACACAGCCCCAATCAAAGAGGTGGCGATCAAGATCCCTCCAGCAAAGCTCCGCAATGAATTCGATGTCACTGTCATTGTGCCACTAAGCTCCTTTCACCCTTTTGAGCCATAAATGGCGCAAGCATATGCTCCACTTCATTAGGCTTGAGCCTTGTTTTTCCTGCAATACTTTCAACAGAATAGCCTCTTTTATACAAATCAAGCATTTCACGGAGCAATTCGCGCTCTTCGGAGGCTGCGGGTGCAGCTCCTGCCTGCTGGGCTGTAATTTCTGCATCCAATTGTATGTTTCGTAACTGCTTCTCCAATTCATGAACCTCGTTCAATACAGAAATGGAAACATGCTCTATCTGTTGCTCAAGCTTCGAGTTGGTTTGTGTCGTTTTAATAAACGATAAAATGAGCAGCACAACTGCTGACCCAAATAATATGGCGATTGCCCATCCCATCATAGGATCCTCCCTTTATGAAACTTTTTTATCAATTAAATTATACATTGATAAGGGAATAAATTCGATTTAAAACGACAAAATCCCACGAAAGTCCTGTTTTCTTAACAGGAAATTGTATTTATACATGGTTGATTCCCCGTAACATCAATATATTTTCAAGTTTAAAAGAAAAAGCATCCGACTACTATCGTCAGATGCCCTTTCTCTTCTACCCTGCCAGATTCTCTTTTGATCCCTGCTGGAGCTGATACATTTGATAATAACGGCCAAGCCTTTTCATTAATTCATCATGATTCCCACGTTCAACGATTTCGCCTCGATCTAATACAAGGATTTGATCCGCTTCCTTGATCGTGGATAATCTGTGAGCGATGATGAAGGTCGTACGGCCCTTTTTCAGGACTTCCATCGCTTCCTGGATGATCGCCTCAGTCTCTGTATCGATGCTTGATGTCGCTTCATCCAGAATCAGGATCGCTGGATTAAAGGCCAATGCACGTGCAAAGGATATCAGTTGGCGTTGTCCGGATGAAAGGGTGCTTCCTTTTTCGATCACCGGTTCATCATATCCATTCTCCAGATTTTTGAACACTTTTTCCGCTCCTACAGCATCGAGTGCCGCCTCTACCTGCTCTCTTGAAATCCTGGGATCATCGAGACTGACATTCGAAGCGATCGTCCCTGTGAACAAATAAGGATCCTGCAAGACGATTCCCATATGTTCCCGAATCGTTTGATAGGGAATATCGACAATGTCTTTTCCATCAATCCGGATACTCCCTTCATTGCTATCATAGAAACGGAATAACAGATTCATGATCGAGCTTTTTCCTGAACCCGTATGTCCCACCAAGGCAACGGTTTCCCCTTTATTCGCTTCAAACGTAATATCTTTCAATACATATTCATTCTCTTTATATCCAAAGAATACATGCTCAAAGCTTACATTCCCGTCATACCTGCTCATTTTACCATCTTCCACAGGAGTCCCCGTCTCTTCAAGCAGTTGGAAAACCCGTTCTCCCGCCACAAGTGCCTGTTCGAGGTTGGCAAGTTGGTTCACGATCCCTGTGACTGGCTGGAACAACCGATTGATGTAGTCAACAAAGGCATAAAGGACGCCGAGCGTGACAACGGATCCCACTCCGATCGATGCTCCTCCGAAATACCAAATGAACGCCACGAACGTGATATTTCTCAGTACCCCAACAAGGTTATGGGAGGTCATTGAATTTAAGCTCAATAATTTATTTTGATATTTGAAGTGGGTTTCGTTCAGATCTTCGAATTCTTCGTTCGTTTTCTTCTCCCTGCTGAAAGCCTGTATGATGTTCATGCCCTGTATGGATTCATTGATCATGGCATTGATATCACTCACTTTCGATCTGATGATATGATTGTATTTCGACGCATAAATTCGGTAAAGATACGTCCACACAACCAGGATCGGTATCAGGATCAAGCAGATGGCCGCTAATTTTGCATCAAGGATAAAGAGTGCAATGTAAATACCGATAATATAAATCGTACTGGAGAAAAACGTTGATAGTACGGTTACATACAGGTCCCTGATTGCTTCGGTGTCGTTTGTGATCCTTGCAACGACCTTCCCTGCCGGAAGATTATCGAAATAGCGGATCGGAAGCTTCTGGATGTGTTGAAACACATCATTACGCATCTTTTGTATCACACGGTTTGCCGCCTTCTGAAGGTAAAACCGCTGGCCGTATTGGAAAAAAGCCGCGACGACAAGCAAGCCGAAATAAAAGGCAATCAATCGGATGATCCTAGGGATTTCAGGATTATAGAACTTGAGAAGCTCATCCCCTGTTAATTTCTTGGCGGGATAAGTTTCAGATTCCCCGCCTTTCGTGATCGTCATCTCCCCCGATGACACCGATCGTTCCCCGTCAAAGGAAACGGTGGCAGGGACGAAATAAAACGCTCTGCCAACCTGAAGGATACGGACGTCTTTCCCTTTTGTTTCTCCATCACTGAAATATTGATCACGTTTATACCAAGTACCCTCATAAGGTACAGCTTCTTTTCCCTCAACCGTTTCATACCAGGTCGATTCAATCCCGAGAATATGATCATCAATCAGTTTCTTGGCTATGAATGGACCGGCAAGTTCCGCCGCCACTGATACACTGAGCATCAAGAGGGCAGCTATGATGATTTTCTTATAAATGAGGGCATATTCGGTTAGTTTTCTTCCGACTTTCATGCGCCCACCTCCTCTGGTGAGGAATCTTCAACTTGTTGGCGGTCAAATTGTTCTTTATACCAACCGCCATTCCCGAGGAGCACTTCATGGACCCCTTCTTCTACCACTTTCCCATCCTCGAAAACGATGATCCAGTCAGCATGCTGAACCGCCGAGAGACGATGAGTCGTAATAATCGTTGTTTTTCCTTCACGTTCTGTTCGTATATTGTCTATGATCTTTGCTTCTGTCTTGGCATCTACTGCCGATAATGAGTCATCAAGGATAAGGATTTCAGGGTTCTTGATGAGGGCTCTTGCAATCGAAATCCGTTGTTTCTGGCCACCCGAGAGAGCCACACCCTTCTCCCCTACAAGGGTGGTCAACCCATCAGGCAGCATGTCGAGGTCCTTCTTGAAATCAGCCAATTCTATCGCCTTTTCCAAATCTTCCTCTGTTGCATCATGCTTTCCGAATAGAATATTTTCCCTTACGGTTCTGGAAAAAAGAACATGATCTTGTGGGACATACCCGATCCAATCCCTTACCTGCTGAATGGACAAGTCATCAATCGGGATACCTCCGATGGATAAGGAACCACTTCCCGCAGGATATTCACGGAGAAGCTGCTTGATGAAAGTCGTCTTACCGCTTCCTGTCTTCCCGACTATCCCGAGGGTTCCTCCTTGATGAATGTTCACATTGATGTTGGATAGGTTCAGTACCTGTGAGGAAGGATATTTGAAGTCCACATCCTTAAATCCGATCTGTTCCGGGGAATCGATCGATTTAGGATTTTCTCTATCCTGTACGTCCTGGACATAATCGAGTGTCTCCTGAACCCGATCGAGGGATGCATTCCCCCGCTGCATCACATTGATCAATTCACCGATTGCAAACATCGGCCAGATCAACATTCCCAGATACACATTAAAGGAAACCAGCTGTCCCAAGGTAATGCTCTGGTGGAATACCAGATACGCGCCATAACCCAATCCGATTAAGTAACTTAATCCAACGAGGACTTTTATGGTCGGTTCAAACAAAGAGTCGATCTTCGCAACACCGATATTTTTGTTATACACATCTTCCGTCATATCACCGAAACGATTTTCATCTGCCCTTTCCTGTACGTAAGCCCGGATGACCCTGACCCCTGCAATCGACTCAAGAACTTTATCATTCAGGTCTCCGAATGCATCCTGAGCTTCGGTGAACCGTTTATGGATTCTTGCACCATATACCTTCATTAACAAAGCCATGATCGGCAAAGGTAAAACGGCCGCTATCGTCAGTTTCCAGCTGATGAGAAACCCCATCGTAAACAGGATCGTTAACATGAACACGCTCGAATCGATCAACGTCAGGACACCGAAACCCGCCGTGATTGAAATCGCCTTTAAATCATTCGTCGCCCTTGCCATTAAATCACCCGTCCGATTCTTCTCAAAGAACGTCGGGGTCATCTTTAAGAGGTGACCCATGAATTTACTGCGCAGCTTCCTTTCAACGAGAAAGGCCCCACCAAACAATTGATACATCCACACATACGTCATCCCATACGATATGATGGCAATCCCGGCAATCATCCAAAGGTACTTCCCCACCACATCCCAGGTCATCGCACCGAGGTGAATGTCATCGATGGCATTCCCCACAAGCTTCGGAGGGATCACATCAAGGATCCCTACAATCGTCAATAGAATGATCGCCACCGTATACCTTTTCCAATTTTCAATAAAGAACCATGATAATTTCTTAAAAATACTAAACATCCCAGTCTACCTCCCCATGTTGACTTTCTTTACTATCCGCCTTCTGTCTCCACAGCAGACATCATCTTCTTCATTTGAACCATTACCATCATCTTTTCCTCCTTCATAAATGAATAATCTATGTGTGATCAAGGGTGCCCTTGGGTCCACCGCTAAGCGATAACATACAAAAGACGGACGTCACAGGACAGTCAGAATCGCATTCCCCAGGTGGGGGTGATTCTGTTGTGCCTTATAGACGTCCGTCTTCATGAATGGACATAAAAAAGCACAGATTATAAACATAACCTGTGCTCGTGAATTCATATGAAATCATTAAGGAGTTACCGGTCATGTGATGATATGAAATTGATTTGAAAAGCCGCTGTTGCTCCTTGAGATCCATTCACTTTCATCATCACAAACCCTCCATTCGTTACCGTTTTTTATTCCATTAATAACCATACTACAGGACCTTAATTGTGTCAATATTATTTTTATTGATAATTTTCTATATACTATATGGTTTTCTTCTGTATTCGGTAACCATCTTTCCTCTATTTCACTACAGTCTTATCATTCAACAGTGACCGCCGTACCATAAGCAATGATTTCAGAAGCGTTCTGCATGACGGAGGATGTTTCGAGACGAACAGCCACCACTGCATTCGCTCCTAATTGAGAGGCTTCCGCTTTCATGCGGTCAATAGCCTGCTTTCTTGCTTCCTCCATCAGTTCGCTGTATTCACTGATTTCACCGCCGATGATGGTCTTTAAACCTGCAATGATATCCTTTCCGATATGCTTAGCCTGTACCGTACTTCCCCTCACGAATCCCTTCAATTCCTTGATTTCCTTTCCTGGTACATAATCTGTGGTTACAATGATCATGATTTTCTCTCCCCTTTTCTCCTAAAAACTTTTTTCGCGAATATGAAATAAAAAATGATGGGCACCGGGCACTGAATCAGCCCCCAAATCCCCCAGAACCAATACTGATGTCCACTCCTACGTGCATCGATGAATAAATAGATGCTTTGGACCAAAAGAAGGGGAATGACAATCGGCAAGATATAAAGCTCTTCTCTTGTCATGTCCTTTTCACCTTTTTCGTATAAGTCCATCCAATAAATATCAAAGCTCCTGCGAAAATGAGAACCTGTAGGAGAAGAAATAGAATCGGCATTTGAAACAAAGTAAGGGAGAAAACGGTCAGTAGGCAGCAAGCGAGAAGAAGAAAGAGTATCATATCTCGTTTAAACCTTGCTTGTAACTGTTCTTGCTGACCCTCGACCAATTGCTCAAACCATTGAAGGGACGGAGTACTTTCATCTACTTCACGATCAATGGATTGAAAGCCTTCATCTATCAATTCCTTTAGCTCATCCTGTTCATGTTTGTTGTTCATCTATTTTCAACTCCTTTCTCATCTTGGTAATTCCGTGATGTACCCTGGATTTAACGGTCCCTGGTGGCAGTTCCGTCATTTGACCGATTTCCTCATATGAATATCCGTAATAGTGTTTCAAAATGATAGGAAGCCTCACTTCATCTGAAAGTCGTCCCAGTACGGCTAATACATCATTCCACTCTTCATTCCTCGATTCCATTTCCCACTTGAGCTTTCTACCATTCATCTCATCCCTTTGCCAATCCTTTTCTCTTTTGCTTTTGCGCTGAAGATCGATATACCGATTGGTGGCGATCGTAATCAGCCAGGAGGAAAACTTGGATTTTCCATTGTATTGATGGATTTTCTCCACACATTTAGCCATTGTGTCCTGAGCAAGCTCTTCTGCCAGATCACGATTCATCGTTACTTTGATCAAATATTTCACTAAAAAGGGGTAATGTTCTCTAAAAAGAAGAGCAAAGGCTTCATGGTTCCCTTTTTTCGCTTGCTTAATCCATTTTTTCTCTTCCATCCTTTACTGTCCTTTCTATCCCCCGGCAGGTGAGTTCATTGATAAGACGTACATGAAGAAAAAACGTTCATAAAATGATTATACTTTTTAAAAATAATTTTCATTCTTTTTATAATAGCGGTTTATTAAACATTTTTACTGTTAAAGAAGCGAGTGCTGGTTGATTTCCGCTACAGGTGCTCGCTTTCCGCGGGGCTGGCGGTGAGCCTCCTCGGCTACGCCTGCGGGGTCTCACCTGTCCAGCGTTTCCCGCAGGAGTCGAGCACCCTCCGCTCCAATCAACTATCAAAGCATATTTACTTATGAGTAAAGGAAAAATCATTTTTTCCTTCCAAACCACATTATTTTCAAACGATTGAAGAGGTTTATAATATAAAAAACCCCTACTGAATCATCTTGCCCAATTCAGCAGGGATGTTTCTTTAACTATTTAAAACGGCAGAATGTGGTTCTTCTTCCTTTACGTATTTAGGCAGGATGATGGTGTAGAATACGGCTACGATGATGAGGCAGCCTCCGACGAGCCAGTAGAGCATTTCAACTGTGATCACAGACGGGAATGTCATGGCGATGACTCCCAGGGTGATGGATTGAGAAAGCATCATAAGGGGGTTGATCCATCCCTGTACTCTCCCCATCATCTTAGGGTCAATGATACTTGGCATCCAACCCCCGATTGCAATGTTTACAAGTGGCAATCCCAGTGCAGCAATGAAGATGATCATCAGAAAAAGCCAGGTGGTCGGGGCAAACGATGCTGCGATGATAAAGGTACCCGATATCACGAGACCTGCCACAATCAATACATGAAACTTGAATTTTTGGGTGAGCATGGAGGAGAAGATACTTCCGATCAACACTCCTGCCCCGAAGGCTACACCTAATAGAATGGAATATTCCTCATAAGAATCGGGAGCCAATTTATATTTCAATATAAAAATAGGGATGACCGCAAATCCACCGTTCACAATGCCGAATACGATAAACCCTCCAATCAATGATAGGAGCAGCTTATGATTGAAAATATATTTCATTCCTTCTGTAAAGTCTTTAGTCACAGATTGAATGTTCAAATCTTTCCAGGAATGCTTCCCATTTGGGAGCCTGACTTCTTCCGGAATGACACATTTCTTAATCAGGATGGCAGAGATCACAAAGGTAACGAAGTCAACCGCAATGGCACCGTAAATCCCTGTCGTCCAATAGACAAAGATGGCAACGGCATTTCCGAGTAGCATAAACAAGCTCATAACCATTTGGTTGAGTCCGGCAGCTGTAGAATAATCATCCTTTGAGAGGACCCCCTGCAGGATTCCTTGTTCTGCCGGGAAGAAAAATTTCTGGACACCGCTTCTTAGGAAGAGAACCGTAAAGATGAGCGGAAGCCAGCCTATGAAGATGGCACCGAATAATAATAATGTGAGAATAGCACTGATCGTATCACAGTGATAGGCAATTTTTTGGCGGTCCAATCTGTCAGCGAACACACCTACAAGGAAAAACACGAGAAGAGTCGGGAGTGAATACATCATTTCCGTAATCGATGCATACATGGGCTGCTCAGAAAAGCGATCAAGCAGATAAAACATAAACGCTGTCAGGCCAATCACACTTCCCATATGCGAAGTAAAGTTAGCGAAGAATAATTTTAAAAATATTGGATTCTTAAAGATTTCAATCATTTTTTTCATAACATCCGTCCCCCATCAATAAGTAACTATCTTTATCATATGGAAATGACCTTAAGGACAGTAGGGGCTTCTGGTGGTTTTTTCCTCCGTCTCGGGTCGGATAAGGTTTAGGCGCCTCTACAAAAAGGGGAATGATTTTTCGTTTCGCTGATATATTCGGTATTTCGCTGATAAAAGTAATGTTTTCGCTGAAATATTCGGAATACCGCTGATATATTCCAGATTTCGCTGATAAAATGAACATTTCACACGTACCGCTCTAATCGATCATTCAAATTCAATAAAAATAGCCTGGAGCACCAAGGCTCCGGGCTATCCTTTCTTTCCATCACTGTTCAAATGTCCCTTTCACGATTGCTTCCCCGTTTTCCACCATCAATTTCCCTCTGGCGAAAACCGTATTCACGTCAAGGGTTTCCTGATCCAAAAGGACAAGATCAGCGTCCTTTTCGACTTCCACGCGACCTTTTTGCTTTAGTTTCAGGATTTTCGCAGGATTCGAGGTAATGACCCTGATCGCTGTTTCCAAAGGGATGTTTTCCATCAGAACGGCATCCTTCACTTCTTCATAGAGGCTTGACACCTGACCGATCTGCAGTCCGATCAGCTCTCCATCACTATCAAAATTCGGCAGACTTGCTTGTCCATCAGAGGTATAGGTGATTTGTTCCACCGGTACGCCCGCATCGAGCATGCGTTTAAGCGCTTGACTGCATTTCACTTCCCCGTCTTCCAGAAACTGAGGGATGGTACTTGTTGTAAAGTCTACATAGCCGCCTTTAAGTGCATATTGGATCCCTGCTTCAAAAAGATGGGCATTCCGGTTGATATGAGTCGGATAGAACTGCTTGATCGGAATATCCGTCGTCTCGACAATCTCTTCCAGCAGGTTCAGATGATCATAACTATCTCCGACGTGGATATTTACAATCCCGGCTTTCCCCGACAACATCCCTCCAATCCTTGCGGCGGAAGTAATTTTCGCTAACTCGTTTACCGTCGGCTGAGATGAGCGGTGATCGGCTATCGCCACTTCACCCACTCCAATGATTCTATCGACTAAGATGATATCATCCTCAATCTTTCCGGTTAGGGTTTTCAAAGGTACCTGGTATGAACCGGTTTGCGTATAACAGGTAATCCCTTCTTCCTCCAGCCCCTTCGCTTTGGCTATGAGGCTTGCCATCGTCCTCGTCGTCCCGTCTGTGCCGATGACACCGACAAGGGTGGTGATTCCTGAGAGCGTGGCCTGAGTCAATTGGATTTCAGGGGTTCTTGTACGGAAGCTCCCTTCGCCTCCTCCGCCCATAATATGGACATGTGAGTCGATGAATCCGGGTACAACATACTTCCCGGTTGCATCCATCACTTTTATATCCACAAATTGACCGGGAAGTTCAATCTTGTCTTCAATGAAACCTATTTTATCCCCTACCAGGAGGATATCCTTTTTCCCTAGATATGCTGGAGCATAAACTTCCCCGTTTTGTATTAGTGTTAACATGATGGTTGCTCCTTTCACTATTTATTCATAATCGAGCCTGACCGGAAGAATGGCTAATTAAAATCCAATGAGCGTTGCTGTAATGACAAAGATGGATGATAGGACGAATAGAATAAGCATGAATTTTAAAATGAACCTAGCCCACACACCCCAATCGACCCGCGCTGCCCCAAGTGTACCCATAAGGGCTGCAGAAGTCGGAACCAGGATATTCGTTAATCCATCCCCCAGTTGGAAAGCCAGTACCGATACTTGGCGCGTGACGCCTGCGATATCGGAAAGCGGGGCCATCAATGGCATCGTGAGCGCTGCTTGACCGGAACCGGAAACCACGAAGAAGTTGAATACAGATTGGAATACATACATACACCATGCGGAGATGGCTTCCGGGAAATCACCGACTACCTGCCCTGCACCATATAATACCGTGTTCAATACAGAGGGTGCATCCGGTGCGTCTCCACCAAGGATGATGACGATCCCTTTCGCCATCCCGACCACTAAAGCTGCAGGCAGAAGATCTTTCGCTCCGTCGATGAAGCCGTTTGCTACATCATCCCAACTCATTCCATTTAATTTAAACAGAACCCCGATGATCCCTGCAACTAAACCAATGGTAAAGAATTGGCTTGCAATCTCAGGAATATAATAGGCATGTTCCACTACCCCCCAAATGATCCAGGCGATCCCCACTACTACTGTAAGGATGACGAGTGAATGTCCCAAAGTGAACTTCGCATGTAAGTTTTCCACTTTACCTTCTTTCCTGAAATATTCATCCGTTTTGTAAGAAAGGCTTCGTTTAGGATCCTTCTTGATCGCATTGGCATATCTCCAAGTGTAAATGATTCCGACCAGCGTAAAGACGATCCACATGACAATTCTGAAGCCGGCTCCTGATAGAACCGGTACACCGGAAACCCCTTGAGCGATCGCTACCCCGAATGGATTCATCCACGATGTGGCAAACCCGATCTGAGTGGCAACATACGTGATCATAATCCCTGTGATGGCATCATATCCAATGGCAATCATGATCGGAACGAGGATCATAGCAAAGGCGATGGCCTCTTCCCCCATTCCAAAAACGGCTCCACCTAATGAAAATAAGAAGAACATGATCGGTATGATAAGGGACTCCTTCCCTTTGGTCCGATCGATTACCTTGAGGATCCCTTCTTCGATCGCCCTTGTTTTCATGATGATTCCGAAGGCTCCCCCGATAATGAGGATAAAGGCCACTACCCCAACGGCCGAGCCCCATTTATCCCCTGATACAAGACCTTCAAATACATAATTCAGGAAACCTATCCCACCACCAGGTTCAAAAAGGCTTGTTCCTTCCCTGATGAGGTTTCCATCCTCATCTTTTAAATAACTGAACGAATCCGGATCCAGGACTGTTTTGGTTTGTTCTTCCCCATCCTGCATATACGTGATTTCTTCTGTAGCAAATTGCCCCTTAGGTATGACATAGGTTAAAATGGCAGCCGCAAGTACGACGAAAAACACAATGATAAACGTATGCGGTACCTTCCAAGCTTTTTGTTCTTTCTCCATTTTTTATCCCCCCGTTTGACAGATTAATAACCTTCATTTTCTTATATGCAAGTTCCATGCCAACCCCTTATTATCTGAAAATACAAACTTCAATCCCATTAATGGTTGAAATGGGTTAGAATATAGATAACCAAAAACCTTTCATTAACCATAAGGAGGATTCAAATGAAACGTGAATTAATTCTATTAGCCGGTACAAAGGAAACAGAGAGAGCCCTGAAGGAACAGTTACAGTCCGTTTTTGGCGAACTGATCCATATTACCAGTTATGCCTGCGATGAGGGGATTCCAACCTATTTCACACATGAACTGATTGTATACTCATCTTCTCTGATCGAGCCTGAAGTACAGGAATATATCGATTTCGATTCCTGCACCATCATCAAAGCCCGCCGTACGGTGAATTATGAATACATAGACCGCATATTTGAATTACCTCCGGGAAAGAAGATCCTTTATGTGAATGACTTCATCGAGACGGCCCAAGAAGCCGTCGCCACCCTGAAGCGTCTCGGTATAGATCACGTGGACTATATTCCCTACTCCCCATCAGGAGGAGGGGATACGAAACAGATCGATATAGCCGTTTCTCCAGGGGAGATGGCGAGCATCCCCTCTTCCATCCCCCAAAAAATCGATATAGGTGTCAGACTGATCGATTTGAATACGATCATGAAAATCATCCACCACTTTCAATTATCAGAGAGATTGACCTTTGATATTACAGACCGTTATACAAGGAAAATCATCGAGCTCAGTCAGAAGCTCGGTGCCATTAACCGTCGGGCCAAAACATTAAACAAATTTTTAAATAAAGTGGTCGATGGAGTGAACGACGGAATCCTCGCCTTTCAGGAGGATGGGGAAATCACCGTCTTCAATGAAGTACTCGAAAGAATGATCGGGATTACCGCGGCTCACGCTAAGGGGAAGAAATTGAGCAGGGTGTTCAAAAACATCGAGCTCAATCGTTTCCTGACCTCAGAGCAGGATGAAGATCTGGAATACTTCACACTCCGGCAGCAAAATGTCATGGTGTATCGCTTCCGTCTGGAGGCAGAAGGTGTCATTGTGGCTACTTTCAAGGATATGGAAGAGACCATTGAAATGGAGAAAGTGCGGAAACGCGAGCTCCAGCGAAGGGGATATATCGCTAAGTATACATTCGACAGCATATTAGGGAACAGCCCTCTTATTAAAGACACTAAATTGATCGCAGAAAAACTTGCAAAAAGCGAGCTGCCGATATTGATTTATGGTGAGACAGGGACTGGGAAAGAGCTGTTTTCCAGCGCCATGCACAATGATTCTTCCCGTAAGAACAGTCCATACCTCGCTGTTAACTGCAGCGCCTTGCCGGAGGACCTATTGGAAAGTGAATTATTCGGTTATGAGGAAGGCGCCTTTACGGGTGCTAAAAAGGGGGGCAAAAAAGGATTATTCGAACAAGCCGATGGAGGCACCCTGTTCCTTGATGAAATAGGCGATATCAGCTTAAAGCTTCAGGCGAGACTTCTAAGGGTGCTTCAGGAAATGGAAATCAGAAGGATTGGAGGAAACAAAAATATCCCGGTGGATGTGAGGATCATCGCTGCTACAAACAAGGATCTTCAAGCCTTAATCATTGAAGGTACGTTCCGGGAAGACCTCTACCATCGATTAAAAGTGTTATCCTTACAACTTCCAAGTCTCAGGGAAAGAAGTGAAGATATCCCCCTTCTTATCGAACACTTCCTCGGAATGGAACATAGTAAAATCACCACGATCGACCGTGCCGTTTTGGAAGCCATGAAGAAAGCACCGTGGAAGGGAAATATCCGGGAACTAAAAAATACACTCCTATATATGATGACCGTAGCTGGGCACAACAGGCTGACTCTGCAAGAATTACCGAGAAATGATCATAATTTCACTGAGATAGAGCAAACTAACGGTACCTATTCTCCGGCGGAAATCACCATGTCTAAATCCCAGGAGTATATCAACATCCTGACTGCATTAGTGGGATTCTTTGAAAATGGAGAAAGGGCAAGCAGGGAAAAGATCCATTCTTCACTCCAACAAAGTCCGACCCCGCTCTCCGTTCAACAGATCAGGACAAGATTGAGCGAATTACAGGATTTAGGATTCGTTTTCATCCAAAGAGGGAGAATCGGAACTGAAATAACACCTGCAGGAGTAAATTGGCTAAACGAACAGAGGGAGAATGTTTTAACCAGTCGATAACGGGGTATCTTACCTTTAACCGGTTAGATACAAAAACATTCTTCACGATACAATAAGTCGAGGTGATTTTCATGGTACGTACGATCTTAATGGTCATTGGCGCAATTGTTGTTATTGGCTGGATCATCAGCATGCTTTAAGAGGAACCCCTATCAGCCAAACATTATTCTTGCAATTATTTGAGTTATATTATTGAAAGCGAAGGAGCAGAATGGATCTCCCCCCATTCTGCTCCTTATTTTTATTTCAAATAATCCACACTCCATCTCGGGAATCTGCCAAAGAAGATTAAAAATTCTTTAAACGGGTAAACAACAGATATCCCAATGTTGAGGTGATTAACGTGTATAGACATATTCTATTAGCTTACGATGAAACAGATGCTAGTAAAAAAGCTTTAGACGAAGTATCGAAATTAATGAAAAGTTCTATAGACTCTAAACTGACCGTGCTTCATATTTCAGACGAAAAGACAGCGAATGAACCTCGTGACAACTTCACACCGACTCATGCACTCGCTGATACGTCTCCCGGTTTTGACAACCAGTACATGGGGAATCTATCGGTCTCCCCTGACAACAAGGTCCGTGACGAAGATAGGCATGAAATACAGACACCTACTTCCACTCACCCGTATTTAGTAAATGCGAGGGAAAAACTTTCTCCTCATGGAGTGGATGCCAACTACATTCACCTGTCAGGTTCTGAAGCGAAACGCATTTGTGAATACGCCAAGGAAATACAAGCCGACCTGGTTGTCGTTGGAAGCAGCGGCAAATCCGGCATGAAGAAATGGGTACTGGGAAGTGTAAGCGAAAAAGTCACACAAGACTGTGAATCCAGTGTCCTTGTAGTAAAGTAAAATCATTAACAAAGAGGAGGGACGGACCTTAAAAGGTCCGTCCCTCCTCTTTGTTATGTATCTAATTACTCGTTAATTCATCCAATCGCTTATGGCTGCTTTTCTCATCGAAACTGCTATAGATCCGGTAGTCCTCTGCATCGAGTATTCGATAATGCTTGCTGAACAGATTTTGTTGAAGAATGTATTCGTCGGTCTTTTTGATATCCTTCCACCAAATCTTGCCACCAAGTGTTTTTTCCTTCCTGTAATCAATGCCTTCCCGGGCGATGGTCTCGATGACCTCAAGGGGTTCTCCACCAAGACTGGTCGTTAACGTTTCACTATCCTTGAATAACGCACAAATGGCGACGGCTGCGGTCCAGCTAGCCATCACTCTACCCTTTTCAATCTGTACGAGGGTTTTTTTCGATAACCCTATGACAGTAGCCATCTTATCCTGCGTATACCCCGCCTCTGTCCGTACCAGCCTTAATTTATCAGAGATGATTAATATGATTTCTTCTTTTGTCATGGTTTCACACCTTAATCGTTTATAGTGTAATATTACACCTATTTCACACCTGTTTTCAATCCCAATCAAACATCTTAAATTTTGAATACAAATCAATGATTCATTATACTTCTACTTAGAATGCATGTAATCATTTTTGTAACCATGCGCTGAAGATAGCATCATTTTAAAGGAGGAATCAAGGTGGAGGATCCCATCATCGTTCTGATCAGAGAGGACTTACGGATTCATGATCACCCCGCTCTCTATGCAGCTTGCCAGGAAGGGAATGTGATCCCCCTATATATACTAGACGAGGAAAGCAACCTAGGCGAAGCAAAGAAGTGGTGGCTGCACCGGAATATCGAGGCCTACCAACATTCCCTTCAATCGATTAACGGCAGACTATGGCTGGATAAGGGGAACGTGGAAAAAGTCCTTTCCAAATGGGTGAAGAACACCAACGCAAAGGCTGTTTACTGGAATCGGACATACGACCCCGACATATACCAAAGGGATCGTTCGATGGCCGAGGCCCTGTCCTCCCAAGGAATCCAGGTCAAGACGTTCGAGGGAACCCTCCTTCTGCCCCCCTGGAAAATCAAAAAGGATGACGGTACTCCATATAAGGTGTATTCAGCTTATTACCGATCACTCAGGAAAGAAGAAATCCCAAAACCCCTTCCAGCTCTTAAACGGATGGAGGTTCCACAGCTACAAGACGATGGGATGGTCCTGAACGATTTGGATCTCCTTCCGACCATCCCCTGGTATCACATCCTGGAAAGCATATGGGACCCTGGTGAAGAAGCGGCAATCAAAAGAATGAACTCATTCCTCACTAAAAGATTAGATGATTATTCAGAAGGAAGAGATTTCCCGGGCAAGGGACTGTATTCCACCTTGTCACCTTATTTGGCTCTCGGGATCATTTCCGTCAGGAGAATCTATCATGCCCTCCTCGATATGGAGAATAAACCGATTGAACCATTTATTAAGCAGCTTATATGGAGGGAATTCTCCTATTCAGTCCTCCTCCATTATCCCGAGTCACCGACACGTCCACTAAATGAGAAGTTTGCCGAATTCCATTGGCAAAGTGATGAAGAAGGTTGGGAGAAATGGACAATGGGCAAAACCGGTTATCCCATCGTCGACGCAGGGATGAGAGAATTGTGGGCAACCGGTTTTATGCATAACCGGGTGCGAATGATTGTGGCATCCTTCCTGACGAAGCACCTGCTCATCCCATGGCAAAGGGGAGCAGAGTGGTTTCTTGATACCCTGATTGACGCAGACATTGCCAACAATTCAATGGGGTGGCAGTGGGTGGCAGGCTCAGGATTTGATGCAGCACCTTACTTCCGAATCTTTAATCCGACCCTTCAAAGTGAAAAGTTTGATGAAGAAGGGACATATATACGGATGTGGGTCCCTGAACTAAGTCAACTCCCTAATCGATATATACACAAACCCTCAGACGCTCCCGAAGATGTGCTGAAAAAGGCAAACCTTACCCTTGGAGCGGATTATCCATATCCAGTCGTTGATCACAAAGCAGCCAGAAAGAGAGCATTGGCGCATTACGAGGAAATAAAATAATGCAAAGAAAAGGACCCGATACGATCGTATCGGGTCCTTT
>NZ_BCVQ01000043.1 GCF_001591825.1 Rossellomorea vietnamensis NBRC 101237 | reverse complement strand
TGCCCTGGCTATGAATAAATTAATTATGGAAGTTTCGCAAAAAAATGTTGAATGGAATACCTATATTCAATTTACAGTTAAGAAAGACAAGTATGGAATTTACACAATATAAAGGACTTGACTTTTACAAATCAAATAATCGGTATATTATCAGTGGCCTCAGCGATAGCGACGAGGAGGCTCGCCTTTCGCCCGAGGAAAGCGGAGTCTTGCACGGAAATCAACAGCGGCGTACAAAAGTGATATATTTTTGCACTTATAGAACCAGTCCAAATCTCTATGTCCAAGTCATTATCTTCCAACTCACAATAAATGCGCACAAAAAAACAGATGGACACGTAGTCCATCTGTTTTTAATATCAATGATTACTCAGTGATTGTAGCTACTACTCCAGCACCTACAGTACGTCCACCCTCACGGATAGAGAACTTAGTACCTTCTTCGATAGCGATTGGAGCGATAAGCTCAACAGTCATTTCGATGTTATCGCCAGGCATAACCATTTCTACACCTTCAGGAAGGTTACAGATACCAGTTACGTCAGTTGTACGGAAGTAGAACTGTGGGCGGTAGTTAGTGAAGAATGGAGTGTGACGTCCACCTTCTTCTTTAGAAAGAACATAAACTTCTGCTTTGAACTTTGTGTGTGGAGTGATTGTACCTGGCTTAGCAAGTACTTGTCCACGTTGGATATCTTCACGAGCTACACCACGAAGTAGTGCACCGATGTTATCTCCAGCTTCAGCATAGTCAAGAAGCTTACGGAACATTTCTACACCTGTTACAGTTGTAGATTTAGGCTCTTCAGAAAGACCGATGATGTCGATAGTGTCTCCAACTTTAACTTGTCCACGCTCAACACGACCAGTAGCAACTGTTCCACGACCTGTGATTGAGAATACGTCCTCAACAGGCATCATGAATGGCTTGTCAGTGTCACGCTCTGGAGTTGGGATGTAGCTATCTACAGCTTCCATAAGTTCGAAGATTTTCGCTTCCCACTCAGCATCTCCTTCAAGAGCTTTAAGAGCAGAACCTTTGATTACTGGTACGTCATCGCCAGGGAAATCGTACTCAGAAAGAAGGTCACGAACTTCCATTTCTACTAATTCAAGTAGTTCTTCGTCGTCTACCATGTCACATTTGTTCATGAATACAACTAGGTATGGAACACCTACTTGACGAGAAAGAAGGATGTGCTCACGAGTTTGTGGCATTGGGCCGTCAGCAGCAGATACTACTAGGATCCCACCATCCATTTGTGCTGCACCAGTGATCATGTTCTTAACATAGTCAGCATGTCCTGGGCAGTCAACGTGTGCATAGTGACGAGTATCAGTTTCGTACTCAACGTGTGCAGTTGAGATTGTGATTCCACGTTCTCTTTCTTCTGGAGCACCGTCGATTTGGTCATAAGCCATTGCAGTTCCACGACCATACTTCTTGTGAAGTGTAGTTGTGATTGCAGCTGTTAGAGTTGTTTTACCATGGTCAACGTGACCGATTGTACCGATATTCGCATGTTGCTTGGAACGATCAAATTTTTCCTTACCCATTTGAAAATCCTCCTTTGATTTTAAAGAAAATAAGTATATTTTGGGTGCCTCAGAGACGGTTAAAAACCCTCTCTGACACAACAATTGCTTACATTAGTATTTATACTTTATAAAAGCGAATAAATCAATTATTCACCTTTATTTTTTTTGATGATTTCTTCAGAAATCGACTTAGGTACTTCTTCGTAGTGATCGAAGTGCATGGAGTATGTTCCACGTCCTTGTGTGTTAGAACGTAATGAAGTTGCATATCCAAACATTTCAGATAGAGGTACGAATGCTTTAACGACTTGAGCGTTACCGCGTGCTTCCATACCTTCTACGCGTCCACGACGGGAAGTAACGTCACCCATGATATCTCCAAGGTATTCCTCAGGGATAACAACCTCAACTTTCATCATTGGCTCAAGGATGACTGGCTTACATTTAGAAGCAGCATTCTTAAGGGCCATTGATGCAGCGATTTTGAACGCCATCTCAGAGGAGTCGACGTCATGGTATGAACCATCGAATAATCTTGCCTTAACATCAACAAGTGGGAAACCAGCTAAGACACCATTTTCTAAAGCGTCAGATAGACCGGCTTGTACAGCAGGGATGTATTCACGAGGAACTACACCACCGACGATACCGTTCTCGAATTCGAATCCTTTACCTTCTTCGTTAGGTGAGAATTCGATCCAAACGTGTCCGAATTGTCCACGTCCACCAGATTGACGGGCGAACTTACCTTCAACTTTAGCCGTATCACGGAAAGTCTCACGGTAAGATACTTGAGGAGCACCTACGTTTGCTTCTACTTTGAACTCACGTCTCATACGGTCAACGATGATATCTAAGTGAAGCTCACCCATACCTGCGATGATAACCTGTCCAGTTTCCTGATCAGTATGCGCACGGAATGTTGGATCTTCCTCTTGAAGTTTTTGTAGAGCAGTAGTCATTTTATCTTGGTCAGCCTTTGACTTAGGCTCAACAGATAGAGAGATAACCGGCTCTGGGAATACCATTGATTCTAAGATAACAAGGCTCTTTTCATCACATAGTGTATCTCCAGTAGAAGTATCTTTAAGACCAACAGCTGCTGCAATGTCTCCAGCGTATACAGTAGAGATCTCTTCACGGGAGTTAGCGTGCATTTGCAGGATACGTCCTACGCGCTCACGTTTACCTTTAGAAGAGTTTCTTACGTATGAACCAGAATCTAATGTTCCTGAGTACACACGGAAGAATGTTAATTTACCAACATAAGGGTCAGTTGCAACTTTGAACGCTAATGCAGAGAATGGAGCATCGTCAGCAGATGGACGAGTTACTTCTTCTTCTGTATCAGGTACAAAACCTTTGATATCTTCAACATCTGTTGGTGCTGGAAGATAATCGATAACTGAGTCAATTAGTAATTGAACCCCTTTGTTTTTGAATGCAGATCCACATACTACCGGGTAGAACTCGACAGTTAGTGTAGCCGCACGGATAGCAGCTTTGATTTCTTCGTTAGAAAGCTCTTCACCTTCTAAGTACTTCATCATAAGCTCTTCATCAAGTTCAGATACAGCTTCAATTAATTTTCCGCGGTATTCTTCAGCTTGATCTTTGTACTCTTCAGGAATGTCACGAGCTTCTGCGCGAGTTCCAAGGTCATCTTCATAGAAATATGCTTTCATTTCTACTAAGTCGATGATTCCTTCGAAGTCATCCTCAGCACCGATTGGAAGCTGAATAGGATGTGCATTAGCTTGTAGACGCTCATGTAGTGTACCTACAGAGTAAAGGAAGTCAGCACCGATTTTGTCCATTTTGTTAACGAACACTACACGGGGAACCCCGTAAGTAGTTGCTTGGCGCCAAACAGTTTCAGTTTGAGGCTCAACACCAGATTGAGCATCAAGTACTGCTACTGCACCATCAAGTACACGCAGGGAACGTTCAACTTCAACAGTGAAGTCTACGTGACCCGGTGTATCGATGATGTTGATACGATGGCCTTTCCATTGAGCTGTTGTCGCAGCAGAAGTGATAGTGATACCACGTTCTTGCTCTTGCTCCATCCAGTCCATTTGAGAAGCACCTTCGTGAGTTTCTCCAATTTTATGGATACGACCTGTATAAAATAGGATACGCTCAGTTGCAGTTGTTTTACCGGCATCGATGTGAGCCATGATACCGATATTACGAGTGTTTTCTAAGGAGAACTCTCTAGGCATGCGGTCTTTCTCCTTCCTTATATAAGAATGATTTGTTTGATTAAGGTCAGATTACCAACGATAGTGAGCAAACGCTTTGTTCGCTTCAGCCATCTTGTGTGTATCTTCACGCTTCTTGACAGAAGCTCCAGTGTTGTTAGCTGCATCAAGGATTTCGTTAGCTAAACGCTCTTCCATTGTCTTCTCACCGCGAAGACGAGAGTAGTTTACTAACCAACGAAGACCTAATGTAGTACGACGCTCTGGACGCACCTCTACAGGTACTTGATAGTTTGAACCACCTACACGACGAGCTTTAACTTCTAATACCGGCATGATATTTTTTAGAGCTGCATCGAATACTTCCATTGCATCTTTACCTGAACGCTCGCTAATGATATCAAACGCTGCGTATAATTTCTTTTGAGCTTTACCTCTTTTACCGTCAATCATGATTTTGTTGATTAAACGAGTAACTAGTTTAGAATTGTACATTGGATCAGGTAAAACGTCTCTTTTTGCTACAGGACCTTTACGTGGCATGTGATTTCCTCCTTTCAACGAGAAATGAATTTATAGTTGTTTTATTATTTTTTAGCTGCTTTAGGGCGCTTAGTTCCGTATTTAGAACGTCCTTGCATACGGCCGTCAACTCCAGCTGTATCAAGCGCACCACGTACGATGTGATAACGTACTCCCGGTAAATCCTTTACACGTCCTCCACGGATAAGAACAACACTGTGCTCTTGAAGGTTGTGTCCGATACCAGGGATGTAAGCAGTAACCTCGATTCCATTTGTCAAACGAACACGTGCATATTTACGTAGCGCCGAGTTCGGTTTCTTTGGAGTCATTGTACCAACACGAGTACATACACCACGTTTTTGTGGAGAAGACAAGTTCGTGTGCACCTTCTTAAAGCTGTTATAACCTTTGTTAAGAGCTGGTGACTTTGATTTAGTTGATTTTGACTGACGAGGCTTGCGAACTAATTGGTTAATAGTTGGCATTTTGTTTTCCTCCCTTCTTATTTGGTAAGCCCACACATCCAGGTGGTTCTTTTTTGGGTAAAAGTAAAGTTTTTGTAGATCGCTTCTACAAAAACTATTTTACTGTATAATCGCAACAGCTGCTGCTCCAACATCTATTCCGCACGATTTACCAAGTTTCTTCATCGAATCCACTTTGTTAACCGGTACATTAAGATCAATCGCGGCCTGGACTACTTTTGATGTAACCTTGGGATCAGCATCCTCCGCAATTACAACTTCGAGTACTTGACCTGTTTTTAGAGCTTTCACTGCTTGCTTTGTTCCTACAATAATTTCTTTAGCCTGCGCTACTTTTTCATAAGACATTTCATATCCTCCAAAGTAACAGGTTATTAATAGGAGCAACCTTGAATATATTATCATCTTAAATTCTCTATGTCAACAAAGATTTAAAAGATTTATAAAAGCTAACTCTTAGAGCTGTTGTTTGAGCAATCAAACCCGCCTAAGAGTTAGCCTAAATAGATTACTCTACTGTTACTGTTTCTTCACTAGTGTCTTCTGCTAAAACCGGTTCTGCTTTACGGTAACGTTGCATACCTGTTCCTGCTGGAACCAGCTTACCGATGATAACATTTTCTTTCAATCCTAGTAACTCATCACGTTTTCCTTTGATCGCAGCGTCCGTTAACACACGAGTTGTTTCCTGGAATGATGCTGCGGATAAGAAGGAATCTGTTTCAAGTGAAGCTTTGGTGATCCCGAGCAGAACAGGGCGTCCTGTTGCCGGAAGCTTACCGCCGAACAATGCTTTCTCGTTCGCATCTCTGAATTGGTGGATATCCATAAGAGTACCTGGTAGTACTTCAGATTCACCAGCATCGATGACGCGGACTTTACGTAACATTTGACGGACCATGACCTCAACGTGTTTGTCGCCGATTTCAACCCCTTGCATACGATATACCTTTTGTACTTCGCGTAGCAAGTATTCTTGAACGGCAGACACATCACGGACTTTAAGAAGTTCTTTCGGATCGATAGAACCTTCAGTGATTTCCTGACCTCGTGCGACCTTATCGTTTACAGCGAACTTCAAGCGCGCTGTGTAAGGAGCTGTGTAACTTCTCGTTTCCACATCACCTTGTACGGTAATTTCGTACTGACGATCTTTTCCTTCACTGATTGAAGTGATCACACCATCGATTTCAGAGATGACAGCTTGACCTTTAGGGTTACGCGCCTCGAAGATCTCTTGGATACGCGGTAAACCTTGAGTGATATCGTCTCCTGCTACCCCACCTGTATGGAACGTACGCATCGTTAACTGAGTACCCGGTTCCCCGATGGATTGAGCAGCGATGATACCGACAGCTTCCCCGACTTCGACTTTTTGACCTGTGGCAAGGTTCGTTCCGTAACATTTTTCACACACACCGTGTCGTGTGTTACATGTGAAGGCAGAACGGATCGAAACATGTTCGACGCCAGCGTCAATGATCGTCTTAGCCAAGTCTTCTGTGATCAGCTGGTTTTCTGTAATGATGATTTCATCTGTTTCAGGGTGACGTAATGTCTTACGTGAATAACGACCGAGTAAACGTTCTTCAAGAGGTTCGATGATTTCCGTACCCTCTTTAATGGAGCCTACAAGTAAGCCTCTGTCCGTTCCACAGTCTTCCTCACGAACGATAACGTCCTGTGCAACGTCAACCAGACGACGCGTCAGGTAACCTGAGTCAGCTGTTTTCAGTGCTGTATCGGCAAGACCTTTACGGGCACCATGGGTAGAGATGAAGTACTCAAGAACCGTCAGACCTTCACGGAAACTTGATTTGATCGGTAACTCGATGATACGACCAGCCGGGTTGGCCATCAGTCCACGCATACCGGCAAGCTGAGTGAAGTTAGATGCGTTACCACGGGCACCTGAGTCACTCATCATGAAGATCGGATTGCGTTTATCCAATGTTGCCATTAACTTACCTTGAATCGTATCTTTCGCAGCACTCCAGATGGAAATGACACGATCGTATCTTTCATCTTCTGTAATGAGACCGCGTTTGAATTGTTTCAATACGTTGTCTACTTTACTTTGCGCTTCGATCAAAATTTCTTCTTTTTCCGCTAGTACGACGATATCTGCGATACCAACCGTAATACCGGCTTTTGTAGAATATTTGAATCCAAGGTCCTTCATCTTATCAAGCATACGAGACGTTTCCGTGATGGCGAACTTCTTGAACACTTCCGCGATGATATTCCCTAAGAAACCTTTTTTGAACGGATTGATTAACTCACGGCTTTGGAATACTTCCTTTACGTTCGTTGACGGATCAACAAAGTAGTTCTCAGGAGTCGCAACTTCCAAGTTCGTTCTTGTTGGTTCGTTGATGAACGGGAATGTATCAGGTAAGATCTCGTTGAAGATTACTTTACCTACCGTTGTTAATAATAATTGTTTGTTTTGCTTCTCGGTGAACGTTTTGTTGTTAATGGTGCTTGCATGGATCGCAATACGGGTATGCAAGTGTACATAACCATTTTGATATGCAAGGATGACTTCATTCGCATCATTGAAGATCATACCTTCACCAACAGCATTTTCACGTTCAAGTGTCAGGTAATAGTTACCTAATACCATATCCTGGGACGGTGTAACAACAGGTTTACCGTCTTTCGGATTTAGGATGTTTTGGGCAGCAAGCATGAGCATGCGCGCTTCAGCTTGAGCTTCAGAAGATAGTGGTACGTGAACCGCCATTTGGTCACCATCAAAATCCGCGTTGTATGCTGTACATACAAGTGGGTGAAGACGGATCGCTCTACCTTCGACAAGCGTTGGTTCAAATGCTTGAATACCAAGTCTGTGAAGTGTAGGTGCACGGTTTAACAGTACCGGATGTTCTTTGATGACGCCTTCTAGTACATCCCATACTTCCGGCTGGACGCGTTCAATCTTGCGCTTGGCACTCTTGATGTTGTGAGCCAATCCTTTTTCAACGAGTTCTTTCATAACGAATGGTTTGAATAACTCAAGAGCCATTTCCTTAGGAAGACCACATTGATACATCTTAAGGTTAGGTCCAACAACGATTACAGAACGGCCGGAGTAGTCAACACGTTTACCAAGAAGGTTCTGACGGAAACGACCTTGCTTCCCTTTAAGCATGTGTGAAAGGGATTTTAACGGACGGTTACCCGGTCCAGTAACTGGACGGCCGCGACGACCATTATCAATTAAAGCATCAACCGCTTCTTGTAGCATACGCTTCTCATTTTGAACGATGATGCTTGGGGCACCAAGGTCCAATAAACGCTTAAGACGGTTATTACGGTTAATAACACGACGGTATAAATCATTCAGGTCAGAAGTCGCAAAGCGTCCACCGTCAAGTTGAACCATCGGGCGAAGCTCTGGAGGAATGACAGGAAGAACATCAAGGATCATCCAGTCCGGATCATTCCCTGAGTTTCTGAAAGATTCCACTACTTCCAATCGTTTGATTGCACGGGTACGGCGCTGACCTTGAGCTGTTTTCAGTTCTTCTTTCAAGAAATCAGCTTCTTTATCCAGGTCAATATCCTGCAGAAGCTTTTTAATGGCTTCCGCTCCCATTGCAGCTTGGAATTTCACTCCGTACTTCTCACGGTATGCACGGTATTCTTTTTCAGAAAGAAGTTGTTTTCTTTCAAGAGCCGTGTCACCTGGTTCCGTTACAACATAGGAAGCGAAATAGATGACTTCTTCCAAAGCACGCGGGGACATGTCTAAAACAAGACCCATACGGCTTGGGATTCCTTTGAAGTACCAGATGTGAGAAACAGGTGCGGCAAGTTCAATGTGACCCATACGTTCACGACGAACTTTAGCCTTTGTTACTTCGACACCACAGCGGTCACAAACGACGCCTTTATAACGGACACGCTTGTATTTACCACAGTGACATTCCCAGTCCTTCGTAGGACCGAAAATACGTTCACAGAACAAACCATCTTTTTCTGGTTTTAACGTACGATAGTTAATCGTCTCGGGCTTTTTAACTTCCCCGAAAGACCACGAACGGATCTTATCGGGGGAAGCTAAACCAATTTTCATATACTCAAAATTATTTACATCTAGCAAGGGGCCTACCTCCCTTTTAATCTACAGGCTCTAACCCTAATTGCTCTAAATTTATTCTTTAGACCCTACTGTCTCGGATTCTTGTGCATTAGATTCAGAGATATTTAGCGTGTCTGCTTGTTGTACTTCTTCTTCGTCCTCTAAGTCCCGCATTTCGATTTCTTCTTCGTTACTAGAGAGGATCTTAACATCCATACCTAAACTTTGAAGCTCTTTGATCAGAACTTTGAATGATTCCGGAACACCAGGTTCAGGAACGTTTTCACCCTTGACGATGGCTTCGTATGTTTTCACACGTCCCACAACGTCATCGGACTTAACTGTAAGAATTTCTTGTAGAGTGTAAGCAGCACCATAAGCTTCAAGTGCCCATACCTCCATCTCACCGAAACGCTGTCCACCGAATTGGGCTTTACCACCGAGTGGCTGTTGCGTAACAAGTGAATAAGGTCCGGTTGAACGTGCGTGAAGTTTGTCATCAACCATGTGAGCAAGTTTGATCATATACATGATTCCAACTGATACACGGTTATCAAACGGTTCACCCGTTCTACCATCGTAAAGAACGGTTTTGGCATCGCGTGCCATACCTGCTTCTTCAATTGTTGCCCACACATCTTCCTCACGTGCTCCATCAAATACTGGTGAAGCGACATGAATGCCGAGGTATCTTGCTGCCATTCCCAGGTGAAGCTCCAGCACCTGACCGATATTCATACGTGATGGTACCCCTAGTGGGTTAAGCATGATATCGATTGGTGTGCCGTCTGGTAAGAACGGCATGTCTTCTTCAGGAAGGATTCTTGAGATAACACCTTTGTTACCGTGACGACCAGCCATTTTGTCACCTTCAGAGATCTTACGTTTCTGAACGATGTATACACGTACAAGCTGGTTCACACCTGGAGGTAATTCATCGCCATCTTCACGGTTGAAGACTTTTACATCAAGGATGATTCCGCCGCCACCGTGTGGTACGCGAAGGGATGTATCCCGGACTTCACGGGCCTTCTCACCGAAGATTGCATGTAATAGACGCTCTTCAGCTGTCAGTTCCGTTACACCTTTAGGCGTTACTTTACCAACAAGCAGGTCGCCATCTTTTACTTCAGCACCGATACGGATGATTCCACGCTCATCAAGATTGCGAAGTGCATCTTCACCAACGTTAGGAATATCACGAGTGATTTCTTCAGGTCCCAACTTCGTATCACGGGATTCTGACTCATATTCTTCAATATGAATAGAAGTATAGACATCGTCTTTTACAAGACGCTCACTCATGATGATCGCATCTTCATAGTTGTAACCGTCCCAAGTCATGAATCCAACCATGACGTTACGTCCCAAGGCGAGTTCACCTTTCTCCATGGAAGGACCATCAGCAAGGATTTCTCCTTTTACTACACGGTCACCTTCACTTACGATCGGACGCTGGTTGTAACATGTACCCTGGTTAGAACGGATGAATTTCTGCATACGATATTTATCGAGGTCACCTTTTACTTCCTGACCGTCGATTTCTTTCACACGACGCACCCAAACTTGTTTCGCTTCAACCTTCTCCACAATACCTTCGTATTTACAGATCACAGCTGCACCGGAGTCTTTCGCAGATACGTGTTCCATACCTGTTCCGACGATCGGTGATTCCGGATTCATTAAAGGTACTGCTTGACGCTGCATGTTCGCTCCCATTAGAGCACGGTTGGAGTCATCGTTCTCTAAGAATGGAATACATGCTGTCGCAGCTGATACTACTTGTTTAGGAGATACATCCATGTAGTCGAGACGTTCACGCTTAATGACCGTGTTCTCACCGCGGAAACGGGAGATGACTTCTTCATCAAGGAATGCACCGTCGTCTCCAAGACGTGCGTTCGCCTGTGCCACTACATAGTTATCTTCTTCGTCTGCCGTCAAGTAATCGATGCGATCGGTTACTTTCCCGGTATCGGGGTCGACACGACGATACGGCGTTTCGATAAAGCCGAATTTATTCACCTTCGCAAATGAGGAAAGTGAGTTGATCAGTCCGATGTTCGGACCCTCAGGAGTTTCAATCGGACACATACGGCCATAGTGGGAATAATGGACGTCACGTACTTCGAATCCAGCACGTTCACGTGTTAATCCACCGGGCCCTAAAGCAGAAAGACGGCGTTTGTGCGTTAATTCTGCAAGAGGATTCGTTTGATCCATGAATTGAGACAATTGAGAGCTTCCAAAGAACTCTTTAATGGATGCAATAACAGGACGGATGTTGATCAGTTGTTGAGGCGTGATCGTGTTCGTGTCCTGAATGGACATTCTTTCACGGACCACACGCTCCATACGTGATAAACCGATACGGAATTGGTTCTGTAGCAATTCACCAACCGAACGTAAACGACGGTTACCTAAATGGTCAATATCATCTGTCAGCCCTACTCCATGTAATAAGTTAAAGAAGTAAGAAATGGAAGAGATGATATCAGCAGGTGTAATGTACTTAACCTCTTCTTCAACATACGCGTTGCTGATTACGTTGATTTCAAAATCTCCTTCTTCGTTAGGAGAATAGATTTTGATAGATTGAAGAACTACGTCTTCTTCTAATACGCCGCCGGACTGTTGGTAGTTTTTGAAACCAATGCCGTTTTCTAAATAAGGGATGACCTTATCCAGGGCGCGACGGTCAAGAACCGTGCCTTTCTCTGCCAGAATCTCGCCCGTTTCCGGATCTGCTAGAGTTTCTGCTAGAGTTTGACCGAATAAACGATTCTTAATGTGAAGCTTTTTGTTCATTTTGTAACGTCCAACGTTTGCTAAGTCATAACGCTTAGGATCAAAGAAACGAGAAACGAGTAAACTTTTAGCATTTTCTACTGTAGGAGGCTCTCCCGGACGCAGACGCTCATAAATCTCGAGCAATGCCTTGTCGATACCTTCCGTGTTGTCTTTCTCGAGCGTGTTACGAATGTACTCATTATCACCGATCAAATCGATGATTTCTTGATCAGAGCCAAACCCAAGGGCACGTAAAAGAACCGTTACCGGTAGTTTGCGAGTTCGATCAATTCGCACATATACAACATCTTTTGCATCTGTTTCATACTCAAGCCAAGCTCCGCGGTTTGGTATAACGGTAGCAGTAAACCCTTTCTTTCCGTTCTTATCTACTTTTCCGCTAAAGTAAACACTAGGTGAACGCACTAGCTGAGATACGATGACGCGCTCAGCACCATTGATGACAAACGTACCTGTGTCTGTCATTAATGGGAAATCACCCATAAATACGTCTTGATCTTTTACTTCTCCTGTTTCCTTGTTCACAAGACGGACTTTTACTCTAAGCGGTGCAGAGTAAGTAACATCTCTTTCCTTTGATTCTTCCACCGAGTACTTTGGCTCTCCCAGACTATAATCAATAAATTCCAAAGAGAGATTACCAGTGAAGTCCTCAATCGGAGAAATGTCACGGAACATTTCTCTTAACCCCTCATCAAGAAACCATTGATACGAGGAAGTTTGAATTTCGATTAAATTCGGTAATTCTAAAACTTCACTGATACGCGCAAAACTTCTGCGTTGGCGGTGTCGTCCATACTGAACTAGTTGACCTGTCAACTGATTCACCCCTCAAATCAAGCGTTTTGGTTGTGTCTATATGCCTTAAAGTAGGATTACTACTCTACACAAGACAAAAAGAAAAAGGGTTTTAATGATAAAACCTCATTTTCATATGACGAACTATTATTTTATAATCTTTTCCAATTTATCCAACATGTATACATATGGACATAATACCGGAAAATAATATTTTTGCATTTTATAATGTTATCATAGCAGTTAAGCTACGTCAACGGATTTCTTTTACCGATTTCAAGATGTAGTATCCCTTTTTTCTGATGACGATTTCTACATTCGAAAAGATTTTTTCCATTTTCTCCATCGCAGAGGGAGCACCTTGCTTCTTCTGAATAACGACCCATAATTCTCCTCGTTCCGTCAGATGTTCGTAACTACTCTCAAGAATCGAATGAACCGTTTCTTTCCCTGCTCGTATCGGAGGGTTCGTTAAAATAGCGGCAAATCCCTTTTCAACGACATTCGTATACCGGTCACTTTGATAGACTTTAACGTTTTGAACTTTATTTACTCCAGCATTTTCTTTCGCTAAAGATAGAGCCCTCTCGTTTACATCGATCATGTGGACCATCCGATCACCAAAGTCTTTGGCTAAGGATAATCCGACCGGGCCATAACCGCAGCCAACATCAAGTATCGGTCCCTTTACATCAGGTAATTCAAACGATTCAATCAAGGCTCTTGAACCGAAGTCCACTTCCTTTTTCGAGAAGACGCCCTGGTCTGTCTTAAAACGGAATGTCTGTCCCCTTAATTCAAAGGCAATCATACCCGGGTTACTTTCCACATCGGGGTTACGGGAATAATAGTGATTGGTCATTATATCATCTCCATCCATTGATAGATCCGCCCGGTAACCATCTTTTCCAAAATCGGGCAAAGATAGATACCAGACAAGAAAAAAGCCCGCCAAATATAGCGAGCTTTTCATCTATACAATCATTACTTAACTTCTACGCCAGCTCCAACTTCTTCAAGTTTAGCTTTAAGTTCTTCAGCTTCCTCTTTAGAAATACCTTCTTTAAGAGCTTTAGGAGTGTTATCAACCATTTCTTTCGCTTCTTTAAGGCCAAGACCTGTGATTTCACGAACAACTTTGATAACCTTGATTTTTTGAGAACCAGCGCTCTCAAGGATTACGTCGAATTCAGTTTGTTCTGCAGCAGCGTCAGCGCCACCAGCAGCAGCAGCTACAGGTGCAGCAGCAGTTACTCCGAATTCTTCTTCGATTGCTTTAACTAGATCATTTAGTTCAAGAACTGACATTTCTTTAATCGCGTCAATGATTTGCTCTTTACTCATTTTAAATTTCCTCCTTGTGATGTTTGCTTAATTTTTTATTTAAACGACTTGCTTTAGCTTACGCGCCTTGCTCTTCTTTTTGATCTGCAACGGCTTTTGTTGCCAACGCGAAGTTGCGCATTGGTGCTTGTAGCACGCTGAGTAGCATAGAAAGAAGTCCTTCGCGGTTTGGAAGTTCAGCGATTGCTTTAACATCCTCAACTGAAGTGATCGTTCCTTCGATGACACCCGTTTTGATTTCAAGTGCTTCGTGTTCTTTAGCGAAGCTGTTAAGGATCTTTGCAGGTGCAACTACTTCTTCTGAACTGAACGCGATTGCGTTAGGACCAGTTAAGAATTCGTTTAACCCTTCAAGACCAGCTTCTTCTGCTGCACGACGTACCATAGTGTTTTTGTACACTTTGAACTCGATGCCAGCTTCACGAAGTTGTTTACGAAGTTCAGTTACTTCGGAAACGTCTAGGCCACGGTAATCTACAACGATTGTAGATACACTGTTTTTTAGCTTGTCAGAGATTTCTCCAACGATGTGTTTCTTTTGATCTAGAATGCTGCTCATCATTACACCTCCTGTAGATTGACTGATGAACATTTATACCGTCATCCAATAAAAAATGCCCTTATATCAAGGTAGACATAAGGGCATCGCAAACGCGCTATAAGCGGTTATTTTATCGCAATTACCTCGGCAGGACATTAAGCTCATGACGAGCACCTACTGTCTACGGTACAAATGTATTCGTTTTTTAACAACAGAACTAATTATAATCACTAGTCCTCAGTAAGTCAATACCAAATTATGCCTTAACTGCGAAAGTGGAAGGATCGACTTTAACGCCAGGTCCCATTGTAGAAGTTACAGAAACATTTTTCATGTAAGTTCCTTTTGCAGCAGCAGGTTTAACTTTAAGCATTGTTTCATACATTGTAGCAAAGTTTTCAACAAGCTTTTCGTTGTCGAATGAAATCTTTCCAACAGGAACGTGAACGTTACCTGATTTGTCAGCACGGTATTCAACTTTACCAGCTTTGATTTCATTAACAGCTTTCGTTACGTCGAATGTTACTGTTCCAGTTTTAGGGTTTGGCATTAAACCTTTAGGTCCCAATACGCGACCAAGTTTACCAACTTCACCCATCATGTCTGGAGTTGCAACGATTACGTCGAACTCGAACCAACCTTGGTTGATCTTGTTGATCAGTTCTGCATCACCTACGAAATCAGCGCCAGCAGCTTCTGCTTCTTTTGCTTTATCTCCTTTAGCGAATACAAGAACCTTTTGAGTTTTACCAGTTCCATGAGGAAGTACAACTGCTCCACGGATTTGCTGGTCGTTTTTACGAGTATCTACACCTAAGCGGAACGCTACTTCAATCGTTGCGTCAAACTTAGCGAAGTTTGTTTTCTTAACTAGTTCGATTGCTTCTTCCACTGAATAAGCTGTAGTACGATCTACAAGCTTTTGAGCTTCAAGAAACTTTTTACCTTTTTTAGCCATTATAAATTTCCTCCTATATGTGGTTTTAGCGGAATAACCTCCCACGAAATAAGGTTGCGAGTGAAACGTACATTTCATCATCGCAACCTCGTTCAACAGGAACCTCTACTTTAACGAAGCAGGGATTAGTCTTCGATGACGATACCCATGCTGCGTGCAGTTCCTTCTACCATGCGCATAGCTGATTCAACACTAGCTGCATTTAAGTCAGGCATTTTTGTTTCAGCAATTTCACGTACTTTATCGCGTTTAAGTGTTGCCACTTTCTTGCTGTTTGGTTCGCCTGAACCAGACTCGATACCTGCAGCTTTCTTAAGAAGAACAGCAGCGGGTGGAGTTTTTGTGATGAATGTAAATGAACGGTCTTCAAATACCGTGATTTCAACAGGAATGATTAAGCCAGCTTGATCTGCTGTACGAGCATTGAATTCCTTACAGAATCCCATGATGTTAACACCTGCTTGACCTAGTGCAGGACCAACTGGTGGAGCTGGATTAGCTTTACCGGCAGGAATCTGCAATTTAACCATTTTGATAACTTTTTTAGCCACGAGACACACCTCCTTAAGTCCGTGATGTGGTTATTGGGTTTTTCACCCTCCCACTCAAATGTAAAAAATGTCTTTATCAACATAAAGAACGTCTATTAGGTTCAGTATCTCTTTGTGGAGACGCACTGACTTATGAAATAGTACCATTTTTTCAGAATGATTTCAAGTTCTTTTCCATTATAATTTATCAATTTGGGAGAAATCCAGTTCTACCGGGGTATCTCTACCAAACATATTAACGTGTACCTTCACTTTTGCTTTAGCATTGTCAATCTCTTCGATCGAGCCTGTGAAGTTCGCAAACGGACCTTCGTTCACCCTTACTGTTTCTCCTAATTCGAAGTCGATCTCTACCTTTTTCTCTGTCATGCCCATTTGTTTCAGAAGATTTGTTACTTCTTCCGGCAATAATGGTGTAGGTTTTGATCCTGAGCCTGATGAGCCGACGAAACCGGTCACTCCAGGTGTGTTACGGACAACATACCATGAATCATCCGTCATGACGATTTCCACGATCACATAACCGGGGAATACCTTCTTCTTAATTACTTTCTTCTTGCCGTTCTTAAAATCCGTCTCTTCTTCTTCAGGCACGATCACGCGGAAGATCTTATCTTGCATCCCCATCGTTTCAACACGCTTCTCAAGGTTTGCTTTTACCTTATTCTCGTATCCTGAATAAGTATGGACTACATACCAATTCTTCTCCATTTCATAGGACTAAACGTCCGTCCCTCCTCGCTATTTAAGAATACTCATTCGCCTTTTTTCTCCAAATGAAAAAACCCGTAAAAAGATAACGGGCTCTAAGGTCATGTACTCTATTAACATTCATTATACCATGCTTTCATGGTATATATACAACTAATTCTATGTTTCTCTTACTTAGAACCAATGATCAATCGCATAAGTTCTGAGATGCCCAGGTCGATAACAGCAAAGAAAAGGGCAACAAATATCACTGTCGTAATAACCGTGATCGTATAGCGCGTTAACTCTTTACGTTTAGGCCAGCTGACCTTTCTCATTTCCGATGCAACATTGCGAAAGAATTTAAACATCCGTTAGTAACCTCCAACTAATATCAATACGCAAGACTTCTACACTCTATTTAGTCTCTTTGTGTAGGGTATGAGCATTACATGTATTACAGAATTTCTTTAATTCTAATCGAACGGCCTGATTACGGTTTCCCGGCACGGAATAATTCCTGGAACCGCATACCGTACAAGCCAGTATTAGTTTAGTAGTCATATATTCCACCTATACTATACATAGTAAGTCCTATCAAAAATAACACGACCACCAAAATGTGTCAATATGGCTTTACATCGTTATTTCGCGAACTTCCAAGTATCGTTCAAGCTTCCGTTTCACCCGCTGTAATGCATTGTCGATGGATTTCACATGGCGGTTCAGCTCTTCCGATATTTCCTGATAGGACTGCCCGTCCAAATAAAGGGCCAGTACTTTCCTCTCAAGATCGCTTAACAGCTGGGCCATCTTATCCTCCATATTATCGAATTCCTCACGATTGATAATTAGCGCTTCCGGATCCATTACTTTCGCACCTGAAATGACATCTAATAGCGTTCGGTCAGATTCATCATCATAAATGGGTTTATCCAGTGAAACATACGAATTCAGTGGTATATGCTTCTGTCTCGTGGCTGTCTTGATGGCTGTTATGATCTGTCTTGTGATACAAAGCTCTGCAAACGCTTTAAAAGAGGTCAGCTTGTCCTCCTTATAATCACGGATGGCCTTGTATAATCCAATCATACCCTCCTGGACGATATCTTCCTTATCTGCCCCGATTAAAAAATACGAGCGGGCTTTTGCTCTTACGAAATTACGATATTTCCTGATCAAAAAATCGAGCGCTTCGCTGTGACCCTGATGGACGGCTTCTATGATCTCTTCATCATCCATGCCTTCTAATCGACTATCAAATGCTTCTGTCCTGATGATATTGCTCACACGCATCCCCCCGAGCAAAACAATAGATAGAAATATTATACATTACAGAAAATTCAATCGTCAACCTATCATTGTTCCCCACGACGCCATTTTTCGAAAATTTCAGCAACTTCTTCTGATAATTGGATCTTGGAAGCCGGCTGTTTCTCACTCGAATTCCTTACTTTTCTTTCAATCTTTTTTTCAATGACTTCCACCTCGGTCAAGAGCTCCCTCGCTGATTTGCGAAGGGCTCCCTGCCCAAAGATGGCCCATTGTTCTGTGAAATCAGAAGTGGCTACGTGAACCTGCGTTTTGATATTGCTTAATTCAATGGCCAATCTTTCAATTCGTTCATCTGCGGTTTCATTTTCTCTGGTGAAAAGCACTTCCACTTTATAATTTTGATATTTCCGGGCGATCCCCTGTACGTAGTATGCATCAAATACGACAATGACACGGTAGCCCGTATACCCCTGATATTCTGCCATTTGTTCCACCAGGCGGTCTCTCGCTGCGGCTAGGTCCTTATGCTTCAAATCATTCAATTCCGGCCAGGCACCGATTATGTTATAGCCATCCACAAGGAGGATATCCATCTTCCCTATTCTCCCAATGGGTGGCGTTTACGATATACCTCATACATTAAAATACTAGCTGCCACCGAGGCGTTTAGTGATGTCACATGACCGATCATAGGCAACTGAACAAGGAAATCACATTTATCCCGCAAAATACGGCTCATCCCTTTTCCTTCACTTCCGATAATCAAACCGATCGGAAGCGTACCGTCCAGCTGGCGGAAATCCTGCTTCCCCTTCGCATCCGTACCAGCGATCCAAACACCGCGCTCTTTCAATTCATCCACCGCTCTCGACAGATTCGTCACACGTGCGACGGGAATATGTTCAATCGCTCCAGTTGAAGCCTTGGCTACGGTAGAAGTAAGTCCCACTGCTCTTCGCTTTGGGATGATGATCCCATGGGCACCCGCTGCATCAGCCGTCCTCATGATGGATCCCAGGTTATGGGGATCTTCCAGTTCATCCAGGATCAGAATAAAAGGATCCTCCCCTTTTTGTTCTGCCTTTTGAAATAGATCATCCAGTTCAGCATACTGATAAGCAGCAACGGAAGCGACGACCCCTTGATGATTCTCCGATACCATCTGCTCGATTTTCTTCTTCGGGACATACTGGACCATGACATTGGATTCCTTGGCAAGTCCGACGATTTGCTGGATCGAGCCTTTTTGAGAACCTTCCGCTATCCAAATCTTATTGATGTCCCTCCCTGACTTTAACGCTTCTATGACAGGATTTCTTCCTCCGATAAAATCTTTACTCATTTCTGTTCCTCCTTTCCTGCCTGGGCTTGTTCAAAAATGATCTTCAACAGTTCCTCTAATCGATCCGTCCGATTAAGTAAAAACAAATATCCAATAAGAGCCTCAAAAGCAGTGCTGTGTTTATACGTCTGTACATCCGTGTTTTTAGGCGTTGTCCCCGATTTCGCATTCCGGCCGCGCTTGACGATCGATATCTCCTCTTCCGATAAGAGGTCCTGATCGAACAGCGTTCTGAGAATGGCCGCCTGCGCTTTAGCAGACACATACTTCGTCGCAGCCCTGTGCAGTTGATTCGGTTTGATCTTCCCCTTGGTCAACAGGAGCTGCCGTACATATGTTTCATATACAGCATCCCCCATATACGCAAGTGCAAGTGCATTGATTTGTTTCGCATCGATTTGTTCATTTGTCTCGTACAGCATTAAGATCCCCTTTTCCAGCGGGTGCCTTGAGGAGTATCTTCCAGGATGATATCCATATCCTTCAATGTGTCCCGGATTTCATCGGCCAGTTGGAAGTTTCGGTCTTTACGGGCTTGAATGCGCTTTTCGATCATCTCTTCCACTTCTTCGTCCAATATTCCCGCTTCCTGCAACGTCAGACCGAGTACAGAGAAGAAATCTTCAAACTGGTGTAAGAACCCGTCAATGACTTCTGTTGATGTATTTTTCTCCATCAAATAATAGTTCGCTTGTCTCGATAGTTCGAATAGAATGGAAATCGCATTGGCCGTATTGAAATCATCGTCCATATCAGCAATGAATTGAGCTTTCAACTCACGGATTTTGTCCAGCCATTCCTGATTATTGTCCGTTAAGTTTGTACTTGATTCCTTGCGATGCTTCAAGTTCTCATACGCTGTCTTAATCCGGTCCAAAGAAGTCTCTGCATTCTGCAGAAGCTCAAGATTGTAGTTGATCGGATGACGGTAATGAACGGATAGCATGAAGAAACGCAGTACCTGCGGATCTTGTTCTTTAATAATATCGTGCACCAATACGAAATTACCGAGTGATTTCGACATCTTCTCGTTATCGATATTAATATACCCATTGTGCATCCAGTAATTGGCGAATGCCTTACCTGTAAGGGCCTCTGACTGGGCGATTTCATTCTCGTGATGAGGGAAGGTCAGATCCTGTCCCCCGGCGTGGATGTCGATGGTATCTCCCAAATAGCGCTTAGCCATGGCTGAACATTCGATATGCCAGCCTGGACGTCCCTCACCCCACGGGCTCTTCCAGGAAATCTCCCCTTCTTTCGCCGCTTTCCATAAAACGAAATCAAGGGCATCTTCTTTTTTGTCCCCCACATCGATGCGGGCCCCCGCTTTCAGTTCATCGATCGGCTGATGAGACAGCTTACCGTACCCATCGAACTTTCTGGTACGATAATAAACGTCTCCCTGGGATTCATAGGCATAGCCTTTTTCTACAAGGGCTGAGATGAAATCAACAATGGTGTCAATGTTCTCTGTCACTGTCGGATGTACATCGGCTTTCCGGCAACCGAGGGCTCCCGTATCTTCGAAGTAAGCATCGATAAAGCGCTTGGCAATCGTCGGGACGTCTTCTCCCAGTTCCTTGGCCGCTCTAATTAATTTATCGTCCACATCCGTGAAATTAGAGACGAACTGAACATCATATCCCCTGTATTCCAGATAACGTCTCACTGTGTCAAACACGATCGCAGGACGGGCGTTCCCTATATGAATATAGTTATAAACCGTCGGACCGCACACATACATTTTGACCTTACCCTCTTCCAGGGGTTTGAATTCCTCTTTCTGCCTTGTCAGTGTGTTATATAAACGAATCGTCATGATGATCGACTCCTTCCCTCATATTCCCTTAATAATGATTTCAATTCATTCACTTCTATTTCCAGTTGCTTCATTCGGTCGTTCATCGGATCGGGCAGATCACAGTGATTTAGATCCTTCTGTATCTTCACACCGTCCTGAATGACTACCTTACCCGGGATACCGACTACGGTTGAATTGGGCGGAACATCTTTCAGGACAACGGATCCTGCCCCTACCTTAGAATTTTCCCCAACAACGATCGATCCTAATACTTTTGCACCGGTCGCAATCAACGCATTATCCTGGATCGTCGGGTGACGTTTCCCTTTTTCCTTCCCGGTTCCACCGAGGGTGACCCCTTGGAAGAGCGTGACATTGTCTCCGATTTCACACGTCTCTCCTATCACCACACCCATTCCATGATCGATGAAAAAGCGGCGGCCGATCTTGGCTCCGGGGTGAATCTCCACTCCGGTAAAGAAGCGGCTGACCTGTGAAATGACCCGGGCAATGAAAAAGAATTTTCGTTTAAAAAATGCATGGGCAACGCGATGGGCCCAAATGGCATGGAGACCCGAATACGTAAGGATGACCTCCACATAATTCCTCGCAGCCGGATCCTGATCAAACACCACATCTATATCTTCCCTAAAAGACTTAAACATTCGGATCCATCCCCCTTCCTTTTTTTAAAAACTGATAACAATAAAAAAACGCCCCTGTCAATAAACTGACAGAGACGCTTGTAGGCGCGGTTCCACTCTGATTGAGAAGACAAACCTTCTCCAACTCGAATCCTGTTAACGGTAGGAAACCGCCTTTACCTACTTTATTTCAGTAACGGGCTCAGAGGTGCATTTCAGAATCGGAGGGGCTTAAACCACTTTCAGCCGGTGATGGTTCTCTCTACTAAGCATCCTTTTCTTACTTCTCCTCATCAACGCGATATCATTTAACGTGATACTCTTACTATATTACAAACCCTTCAAAATGTTAACCTAAAAGACTTTGAAGACGATGTTTAACTGTATCTTTCCCTAAAAGCTCAATGGCATTCGGCAATTCAGGACCATGTGTCTGGCCTGTAACGGCTACACGGATCGGCATGAACAACTTCTTCCCTTTATGGCCCGTCGATTTCTGGACAGCTTTGATAGAAGATTTGATTTCTGCCGCTTCGTATGTTTCAAGTGCGTCAATTTCATTCAAGAAAGCTTGAAGGACTTCTGGTACTTGCTCTTCTTCGAGTACCGCTTTCGCCTCTTCATCATATTCAAGATCTGTCTTGAAGAACATTTCGGACAGCTCCACGATTTCAGCCCCGAAGCTCATTTGCTCCTGGTATAAAGAAATGACTCTGCTCGCCCACTCGCGCTGTTCATCGGACATGTTCTCATCCAATTTACCCGCACTGATTAAATGAGGGAGGGATAGCTCCACCACTTGAGCCAATTCCAAGTTCTTCATGTACTGATTGTTCATCCATGTAAGCTTCTGATTATCAAACAGGGCAGAAGAAGTGGATAAACGTTCAGGATCAAAGATTTCAATGAACTCATCTTTCGAAAACAGCTCTTCTTCTCCTTTTGGAGACCAGCCGAGTAGTGCGATGAAGTTGAACAACGCTTCTGGAAGATACCCCAATGCTTCGTATTGCTCGATGAATTGAATGATGCTTTCATCCCGCTTACTCAACTTTTTACGGCTTTCATTGACGATCAATGTCATATGTCCGTAAACAGGTGCTTCCCAACCAAGTGCTTCAAAGATCATCAACTGCTTCGGTGTATTGGAAATATGATCTTCTCCGCGAAGAACATGTGTGATTTTCATCAGATAATCATCCACTGCAACGGCAAAGTTATACGTCGGTGTACCGTCTTTTTTCGCAATGACAAAATCACCGATACCATCTGATTCAAATGAGACATCCTCTTTCACGATATCGTTGAAGGAATATACTTTCCCTGCCGGTACACGGAAACGGATGCTCGGCTTGCGGCCTTCTGCTGCCAATTTCTCCTGATCCTCTTTCGTCAGGTTACGGCATTTACCGGAGTAGCGGGGCATTTGACCAGATGCTGATTGTGCTTCACGCTCCGCTTCCAGCTCTTCCTCCGTACAGTAACACTTATACGCCTGTCCGCTTTCCAGCAGCTCATTTAAATACTGCTCATAAATATGATTACGCTCGGATTGACGATAAGGCCCGTATTCACCCGGCTTATCTGTACTTTCATCCCAGTCGATCCCCAACCACTGAAGATACTTGAGCTGACTTTCTTCTCCACCTTCGATATTACGTTTCTTATCCGTGTCTTCAATACGGATGATGAACTTTCCACCTGTGCTGCGGGCGTACAGGTAATTAAATAAAGCGGTTCTTGCATTTCCAATATGTAAATGACCCGTTGGACTCGGGGCATAACGGACGCGTACTTCCTTTGTCATGTATGTTCCTCCTATAATGATTTACTCTTTAAAGTCTAAGACCTATTTTAACACCGTTAAGTACGGGAATAAAGCGAATTTCTCCCCTACTTCTTTTTAATCAATATGGTGGTTTGGGCGGCAATCCCTTCGCCTCTTCCGGTAAAGCCAAGCTTCTCGGAAGTAGTGGCTTTCACGTTCACTTCCCCTATATCCGCTTCCAGTAGCATAGCGATACTTTGTCTCATTTCGTCAATATAAGGAGCCATCTTAGGCTTCTGGGCAATGATCGTGCAATCGATATTTCCTAATTCATAGCCTTCCTTTTTCACAAGGGCCCATACGTGCTGGAGAAGCTTTGCCGAATCAGCATCCTTGAACTCCGGGTCTGTATCAGGAAAATGCTTCCCGATATCCCCGGCCGCAATGGCACCCAGACACGCATCCGCTACAGCATGTAACAGGACATCTGCATCAGAGTGCCCCAATAATCCCTTTTCATACGGAATCGTAATCCCCCCCATGATAAGGGGTCTCCCTTCCACTAACTGATGAACATCAAATCCTTGTCCGATCCTAAACATGTTTCTCTCCTCCACTCATTTCCTCTCGCTTCTTCAAAATCGCCTCGGCAAAATATAAATCCTCAGGGGTTGTCAGTTTAATATTGTCATAATCACTTTCAACGACAGCGACCTCAACATCAGACCTTTCCACCAGTGAAGCATCATCTGTACCGAGGAAACCCTCTTGATCGGCTTCTTTATGTGCCTGTGTTAAAACGGAAACGCGAAAAGCTTGTGGGGTCTGAACCATCCACAAGCTTGAGCGTTCAATCGTTTCCTCGACTTCGCCATCCAGTACTTTCTTGATCGTATCTTTAACAGGAACCGCCGCAATGGCAGCCCCTGTTGAATATGTCTTCTCGACTAATTGGTGAATCGTGGATTCTTTAATAAATGGTCTTGCTCCGTCATGTACCAGAACAATCTCATGATCAACCTCAAGCAATGCATTGTATACACTATGCTGTCTTTCTTCTCCACCATCGACAAGCTTCACGACCTTCTTGATGCCGTAGCGCTCCAAGAGTCCTTGAAACACTTGTCGCTCTGAAGGATGGATGGCTAAATAGATTCCCTTACAAAGGATGTCATGCTCGAACACACGCAATGTATGAATGATGACAGGACAGCTATTCAACTCAAGGAGCAGTTTGTTTTTGCCCGCTTTCATCCGTTTTCCCTGCCCTGCAGCCGGAATGACCACTTCATATTCCATAATATAACTCCTTTAACACACAAGTAATACTATTCATTATACCTTACTGCATCAATGGAGTCAGGCTGCAAACCGTTTTCTTACAGTGCTTTTTCCAGTTGCTTCGGCTTCGCAAAGATCATCCTGCCTGCAGATGTCTGAAGAACGGATGTGACCAGGACATCGATATACTTACCGATGTAATTACGCCCTTCTTCCACGACGATCATCGTACCATCATCCAGGTAAGCAATTCCCTGGTTATGCTCCTTACCGTCTTTGATGACCTGTACCTTCAATTCTTCTCCAGGAAGAACAACCGGCTTGACGGCGTTGGCCAGATCATTGATGTTCAATACTTGTACTCCTTGAAGGTCACATACTTTATTCAGGTTGAAATCATTCGTTACAACGATACCATTCGTAAGCTTCGCTAATTTCACAAGCTTCGAATCCACTTCCTGAATTTCCTCGAAGTCCCCTTCATAAATCTGGACCTCAACAGGAAGCTCTTTTTGGATGCGGTTTAAAATATCCAGACCCCGGCGTCCGCGATTTCGTTTTAATACATCGGAAGAGTCGGCAATATGCTGGAGCTCTTCCAGTACGAATTGCGGAATCACCACGATTCCTTCTAAAAATCCTGTTTGACAGATATCCGCGATACGGCCGTCAATGATCACACTCGTATCCAATATCTTAAGGGTCTTCACACCCTCTTCATCCAAATCCTCTTCCGACCCTTTTTTCTTACCTCGATTTGCCGTGCCGAATAGATTGACCAATTCGTCCCTTTTCTTAAATCCAACCTGGAACCCTAAGTATCCAAGAAGCAATGTTAATAGAATGGGAATCACTGTATTGACGATCGGAATCTCCATTTGATTGAAGGGGATCCCAAACAAATACGCAACAAATAAACCGATAATCAGGCCCAAACTGCCAAATAACAAATCCGTTACCGGTGCCTTTACCAAGCTATCTTCAAACCACTTGACGAAATTGACGACATACTCGACTGCCCAAAACGTAAGAATATAAAAAATGATGGCACCAAATATAGCAGTCATATAAGGGTTATTAATTAAAGGAATGTCCGATAGATTTATGACGGTAAATAATTCGGGAAGTAGAAATATCCCTAGTGTTCCCCCGACAATGAGGAAGCACGCTTGAACGATTCTTTTTAACATTCCCTCACCTCCTCCTACTCATTATAAACAATTTACTATTTTTGAAACGTCTAAGGCCTTGAAAATTTGAATTTAATACAACGGATACGATTTTGATACACGTATCCCAGCTTACTAGCTTCCTTACATGAAGGCTAACACGTCTAAATCGAACTGTCAATTTTTTGAAAATGATACAATTATCCCATTTCTGCCATATATAGGCCTCTCTGCCTACAGCTGTCGATCTGCAAATGTCTGTTCCTTGATCAGTTTTAACCCCTCTTTGATTTTCCTTGCCCTTACTTCACCGATCCCTTCGACTTCATCCAAATCATCGACTGAAGCCCTCACTACATGGTGGAGGGTTTCAAATCTCGTGATAAGATTTTCAATGATGACAATCGGCAGACGGGGGATCTTATTCAACACGCGGTATCCTCGGGGATAAATCGCATCATCATGGTGGACATAACCGTGGTATCCCAGTAATTTTAATAAGACATTATCCTCTAACACTTCAGAGTGAACAAGCTCCTGGAATTTATAGAGAAGTTCGAACGGTTTGATATTCCTTTCCTGGGAATAGTCCCTGATGATGAGCATCGCCTCATCCTCAATATCCGCCAACAGTTCATTCATCTGAAGGCGGATCAATCTGCCCTCGACACCGAGCTCGCTGAGATACGTCAATAGCTCATTCTTGATCCTGAGAACCATCTCGAAGCGGTGAAGAACCTGCAGTAAGTCGCTTTGGGTGACAAGCTCCTCAAACTCGAGCACGGATAAATTAGAAATGCTTTGATCGAGAACCACCTTATATTTCTCCAAGGTTTGGATCGCCTGGTTGGCTTTCGTCAAGATGACAGAGATGTCCTTTAGTGCATATCGGAAATTCCCTTGATACAGGGTGATGACGTTTCTCCGTTGAGAGATGGCAATGACAAGGGCATTTGTTTGCCTCGCAACCCGCTCTGCCGTCCGATGTCTCATACCCGTTTCCGTGGAAGGCACGTACACATCGGGAGCCAACTGTGCATTCGCCAAAATGATCTTCGTTCCCGCTTCATTCAGGATGATGGCCCCATCCATCTTGGCCAGTTCATACAGATAGCTGGGAGAGAATGCACAATTGATATGAAAGCCCCCGTCCAGAACAGACTTCACCTTATCATTGTATCCAACAACAATAAGTCCCCCCGTATTGGCTCTCAGCACATTATCAATGCCGTCCCTGATCGGGGCACCCGGAGCAACAAATTGCAGTATATCCGACATGGACTTATCTCTTGCCTTCTTATCTTCCATTTCTTATCCTCCTAAGATAATTGAGAGTGCTTCATTGATATTCGATACCCCTTTGATCTCTATATCAGAAGGAGGCTGCCATCCGCTTAAGTTATTCTGGGGAATAATCACTCTCTTAAACCCTAACTTGGCTGCTTCCTGTACGCGCTGCTCAATTCTTGATACCCTTCTGATCTCACCTGTTAAACCGACTTCACCGATAATGCAATCATGGGCACTGGACGCCCTGTCACGAAAACTGGAAGCGATACTTGCAGCAACGGCTAAATCAATCGCCGGTTCATCCAGTTTCACCCCGCCAGCCACTTTCAGATACGCATCCTGCTGCTGCAAAAGCATGCCTGCCCGCTTTTCCAACACAGCCATGATCAGTGAAACCCGGCTATGATCAATCCCTGTTGCCATCCTTCGGGGGTTGTTAAAACTGGTTGGGGTCACAAGAGCTTGAATCTCCACCAGAACCGGCCTCGTTCCTTCCATCGAGGCAACGACCGTTGAACCCGCCGCACCTTGTGAGCGCTCTTCCAGGAATATCTCAGATGGATTGGCCACTTCCTCAAGGCCCAATTCCTTCATTTCAAAAATCCCCATCTCATTCGTAGATCCGAAACGGTTCTTCACCGCTCTTAAAATACGATAGGAGTGGTGACGTTCCCCTTCAAAATACAGTACGGTATCGACCATGTGCTCCAATAATCTAGGTCCTGCAATCGAGCCTTCCTTGGTAACATGCCCTACAATAAAGATGGCAATGCCCTTTGTTTTCCCGATTCTCATCAGTTCTGCCGTACACTCCCTTACCTGGGAGACACTTCCGGGAGCAGACGTCACGTCAGGATGAAAGACCGTCTGAATCGAGTCGATGATGACGAAATCCGGTGAGATTTGCTCAATCGTTTGATGAATCAGCTCAAGATTTGTTTCCGCAAATATATATAAATCATCTGATTTCACATGCAGTCGATCTGCCCGCAGCTTGGTTTGCTTGATGGACTCCTCCCCGGAGATGTATAAAACCTTCTGCTTTTGATCAGCAAGCTGGGCCGAAACCTGCAGCAATAAAGTGGATTTTCCGATCCCCGGGTCTCCACCAATCAATATCAGCGACCCTGGTACTACTCCTCCCCCAAGCACCCGGTTCAACTCTTTCGACTCGGTCAATACCCTGGGCTCCTGCTTCGTTTCAATGGAGATTAGCTTCTCTGCTTTAGATGGACCGGTATTTTCTGAGTGCATAAACGACGTCCGGGGTTTCTTCCCTGTCATTTCAACCTCTTCCACCATCGTATTCCACTCGTTACACCCCGGACATTTCCCCATCCACTTAGCAGACTCATATCCACAAGATGAACACACAAACTTAGTCTTTTTCTTTGCCAATCTATTCTTCCCCTCTTTTACTCTATTTGTACTCGTACCCATTCAGGATAATACCATTTGGAATGATTGTAGCGGTTTTATGTAACAGATTCAATCGAAAAGCAGAGGTGGCTTGCCCAGAGGCGACAAGCATAAGGCGGGTTACCCGGAAAGGCGTCTTTTTGCCTTTTTGGGTAACTTGACTTATGACCTCGAGCCTCTAGCCACCGGAGCTAGACAATCGAAAAGCGGAGGTAACCATTATGATAAAAGAGGTACACGAAAAACATATACGTGTACCTCTTCATCATCCTTGCTATTATGTCGGTGTATTGGCCGCTTCCTCTTCTTTAACCTTTACAACAAATTCACTATCTTCTACGTCGATCAAAATATTCTGTCCTGTCAGCACTTTTCCTCTTAACAATTCTTCCGACAGTTTATCCTCAACATATTTCTGGATAGCGCGACGGAGAGGTCGTGCACCGTATTCAGGATCGAATCCTTCATCTGCTATCTTCTCTTTAGCAGCAGGTGAAAGCTCTAAATGAATATCCTGCTCTTTCAAGCGGGTTGTCAATTGGTTCGACATCAATGTCACAATCTCTTTCAAGTGGTCTTTTTCAAGTGAATGGAACACGATGATTTCATCGATACGGTTAAGGAACTCAGGTCGGAAAGCACGTTTCAGCTCTTCCATGACCTTTCCTTTCATATCTTTGTAATCCTGTTTCCCGTCCTGAATATTGAACCCTACGTATTTATTGCTCTTAAGGGACTGTGCACCTACGTTTGAAGTCATGATCAGGACTGTATTCCTGAAGTCTACCGTTCTTCCTTTAGAGTCTGTTAAACGGCCATCCTCCAGAACTTGAAGGAGAATATTGAATACATCCGGATGTGCTTTTTCAATTTCATCTAAAAGAACGACCGAATATGGCTTGCGGCGAACCTTTTCCGTTAACTGACCGCCTTCCTCATATCCCACATATCCTGGAGGAGAACCGACCAAACGGGAGGTCGAATGCTTTTCCATGTACTCGGACATATCAATGCGGATCATCGCATCTTCATCACCGAACATGGACTCTGCAAGTGCCCGTGCCAATTCCGTTTTCCCGACTCCTGTAGGTCCTAAGAAAATGAAGGAACCAATCGGACGCTTCGGATCTTTCAAGCCGGCACGTGCACGGCGCACGGCTTTCGAAACCGCAACGACTGCTTCTGATTGCCCGATGACTCTGGAATGAAGGATTTCCTCTAATTTGAGTAAGCGATCCGTTTCCGTTTGAGCCAATTTCGATACCGGTACTCCCGTCCAGTTCGAAACAACCTTCGCAATATCCTCAACAGTTACTTCTGTATTTTCCTGCCCCTGCTTTTCTTTCCATGTGTTCTTTGTTTCTTCCAGCTCTTCACGAAGCTTTTGCTCAGAATCTCTTAGGGAAGCTGCTTTTTCAAATTCCTGGCTTTGAACCGCTGCATCCTTCTCTTTGCGGATTTCTTCCAGCTTTGCTTCAAGCTCTTTCAAGTTTGGCGGCGTCGTATAAGAACGTAAGCGCACCTTGGAACCTGCTTCATCAATTAAATCGATGGCCTTATCCGGTAGGAAGCGGTCTGAAATATAGCGATCAGAAAGCTTCACTGCAGCATCGATCGCTTCATCCGTAATCGACACGCGGTGATGAGCCTCATAACGATCACGTAATCCTTTAAGGATCTGAATGGACTCTGCTGCCGTTGGCTCATTGACTTGAATTGGTTGGAAACGGCGCTCAAGCGCTGCATCCTTTTCAATATATTTACGGTACTCATCTAATGTCGTGGCACCGATACACTGCAATTCCCCACGTGCCAGGGATGGTTTTAAGATGTTGGAGGCATCAATCGCCCCTTCAGCCCCTCCTGCTCCGATTAACGTATGGAGCTCATCGATGAAGAGGATGATGTTACCCGCCTGACGGATTTCATCCATGACCTTCTTCAGTCGGTCCTCGAATTCCCCGCGGTATTTCGTACCGGCTACAACCGTACCCATATCAAGGGTCATCACGCGTTTGTCGCGCAGGATTTCAGGCACTTCATTGGCGATGATCTGTTGTGCGAGGCCTTCTGCGATTGCAGTCTTACCTACTCCGGGCTCACCGATCAACACCGGGTTGTTTTTCGTACGACGACTCAGCACTTCAATGACGCGCTGAATTTCCTTGCTTCGACCAATGACCGGATCTAAGCTGCCTTCACGGGCAATGGCTGTCAAATCACGGGCTAAGCTGTCAAGTGTAGGTGTATTGGCATTGGCGTTGCCTCCACCCTGATGGTTGCTTGAATCATTGCTTCCTAGCAACTGCAGTACCTGCTGTCTCGCTTTATTCAAGCTGACACCCAGATTACCAAGCACCCGGGCAGCCACTCCTTCACCCTCTCGGATCAACCCCAGTAAAATATGTTCCGTTCCAACATATGAGTGACCCAGCTTACGGGCCTCATCCATGGAAAGTTCAATCACTTTCTTCGCACGAGGTGTGTAATGGATCGTTTGAGATTTCTCGGTTCCTTTTCCGATCAACCCTTCAACTTCCTTCTGGATCTTTTCAGGGCTCAGTCCCAATGCCGTAAGTGCCTTGGCAGCGATTCCTTCACCTTCGCGGACAAGTCCTAATAAAATATGTTCAGTACCAATATTACTGTGCGACAAACGAATCGCTTCTTCTTGAGCTAATGCCAGTACTTTTTGGGCTCTTTCTGTAAATCGACCAAACATCATATTATTTTTCCTCCTCACATGTATCTTTATCTAACTTAATTCGCTCCCGAATCAAAGAAGACCTTCTTATATCTCGTTCATTTGGTCTCAGTGGACCTCCAGAATATTGTTGTAAAAAACCAGGTTGGGTTAAAATCATTAGTTCATTCAATATATTCTTAGATATCACTTTGATGTATCCTAAATCAATTCCAAGCCTGACATCCGATAAACATTTCGCAGCTTCCTTGGACTCAATGATTCTGCTATGCTCCAGCACCCCTAGAGAACGGAAGATCCTATCCTCTAATTGTATGTTTGACGTTTGAACTAATGCGTCCCTTGCCGATTGCTCTTTCTCGATGATCTGCTTCACAACGCTTAACAAATCTTCTACGATATCTTCTTCCGACTTGCCAAGTGTCGTTTGATTGGAGATCTGAAAGATGTTCCCCAGCGCTTCGCTGCCTTCTCCGTAAATCCCTCTCACCACTAATCCCAGTTGATTAATCGCGGGAATGATACGGTTTAACTGCTGCGTCAACACCAGTCCCGGCAAGTGCATCATGACGGAAGCCCTGAGCCCCGTCCCCACGTTGGTAGGACAAGTCGTTAAGTAGCCATGCTTCTCATCAAACGCAAAGTCAAATTCACTTTCAAACCAATCGTCGATCTGATTGGCTTTCTGTAAAGCTTCCTTCAATTGCAGACCTGGATATAAACACTGTATTCGAATATGGTCCTCTTCGTTTACCATTATGCTAATATCTTCCTCACTTGATAAAAGGACAGCTCCGTAATTCGTTTCCTCTGCCAGATTAGGACTTATGAGGTGTTTCTCCATTAATACCCTCTTTTGGAGAGGCTGAATCTCACTTGTAGGTAAAAATTCTAATTCTCCTAAATTCTTCGGGTATGATGTGAGCTTATCCCTTACCCGATCCACGATTTCCCTGGCTTCCTCTGAAGAATAAAGAGTGGAAAAACGGAAGTCTGTCAGATTCCTCGCAAGCCTCACCCTGGAGCTGAGGACAATATCCGAATTCGGTCCCTCTTCACTCATCCAGGAACTGACGGCATTACTCAAGAACTTCTCAAGACTCATTCTTTATCGCCTCCCTCTTTCTTTATCTCCTTTTCCAGGGAGCGGATTTCGTCTCGGATCTCGGCTGCTTTCTCAAACTCTTCATCCGCAATCATGGTTTGCAATTCAGACTTCAACTGCAATACCTTCTTTTTCACATGGATGGCTCCGCCCATACGCTCCGGAACCTTACCGTGATGCTCGACATTCCCATTATGAACACGCTTTAATAATGGAGTGAGTTCTTCTTTAAACGTCTCATAACAATGGGCACAGCCAAAGCGTCCCACATTAATGAACTGATGAATCGTCATTTTACATTTTTTACACTGTAAAACTTCTGTCTTAGGAATCTCGGTTTCCTTTGCCTGCTTAAATGCAGGAGCTATATTAAGAAGACCTGCCAATAGATTGTTCACAGAGAAGCCGGGAGAAGAATCAAACATAAACATCTCACCCTTATCCTGAGCGCATTGCTCACATAAGTGAACCTCTGTCTTTTCCCCGTTTACCACCTTGGTAAAATGAAGGGTCGCAGGTCTTTCATTACACTCTTGACAAACCATCCCATTCACCTCTTTAACCCTTACTCATACTTCAATGTATCCAGCATGGCTCTAAGCATTCTTCCTCTCAGGATATCCCGTTCCGGTAATTCGACCATGATGACCGATCGATCCATCACACTCAGCATGATCTTGGCTTCTCTTTCGGAAATGATCTCTTCTTCCACTAACCGAAAAACAATATCCGCTGCCGTATTCTGACTGATTGTTTGTGTAATCAATGCCACTAGCTGGTCGATCAAGTGAACCTGATCGTGGGCCTTCACCTTCATGATCCGGATGTATCCACCGCCGCCACGTTTACTTTCTACTACATACCCTCGTTCTACAGTAAAGCGGGTATTAATTACATAATTAATTTGAGAAGGAACACATTGAAACTTATCAGCGATCTCGCTTCTTTTAATCTCGACTATCTCACTTTCACTCAGTTCTAACACATTCTTTAAATAATTTTCAATGATGTCGGATATGTTCCTCATCAAACCTCCTCCTCATTTTGACTTTGACTATATTTGACTATAATTATACAACCGTGTTTTAAACTTTGCAATTATGAAGTTTGACCTTAGAAGTTTTCCTGTTTAAGGAAGGTTTTAAACGTGTGAATGTGAGATTGTTGGATATAAATTTGGAAATGGGGCACTGCGTAGGAGAGAAGTTTCAGGGTGGGGTGCCGTTGTGAGTGGGTTTTGTAGTAGTGGCGATTGGTAATATACCTATGTTCTTTGAACAAATTTAATTAAAACCAAAAAAAAAGTAACTT
>NZ_BCVQ01000042.1 GCF_001591825.1 Rossellomorea vietnamensis NBRC 101237 | reverse complement strand
ACCGCCAGCCCCGCGGAAAGCGAGCACCTGGAACGGAAATCAACCGACGCAATTCTAAATGACAGCAACAAAGTAGGAAATAGAAGAATACCTTCCACTCATACCACTCAAATATGACTATTTTCGACAATTCCCTGCGACTTTTGTCATCATTTTGAAATGAAATAGAAAAGAACAAGTTGGTTCTATATTTGATAAAATAGAAAATATGAACTGTGCACCGTGTTAATCAGATGGAGGGAATGTTCTTGAAGGCAAATAACCAAATGAAAGATATCATCTATGTTCACAAGAATCCGGATCGTCACTATGTCGTTTCGTACGGAATCCATTTCAACGAGTTTGCAATGAATGCCCGTAAACCCTTAAAGAACCTACTTCTCATCAAGCATCAGTACGAACATGGTGCTTTCAATATACATACCCATATGGAATATGTAGAAAAGGACGAAATGAAGAAGATCATCGATGACGGGGTTCAGAGCTATGGAGACTTCTGCTGGATCGATTTTGAAGAAGAGGTCGGAGTCGATGAATTGAACGGACAGGAAATTGCAGAACTCCTTTATATGGGGCATATCAAGCAGCCATTGAACCCTCCATTTTATTCTAAACTGAATAACCGCTACGCCTACCTTTCCCATGATGATGGCTGGTTCAATAAGGTTTATTACCGGGATTTTGAGGACTTCTATTATATGCTGGGAGCGACCCTTTCATCAAAGCTCAGTACGATGAAGAGTGGGAAGGGCCTCTTCGGTATGAAGAAGGAGAAACCCTACCCTGTGATCGGAAAGGAAGTCATTCATTCCTTCCAGGATAAGTTAAAAGAAGGAATGGTCATCTCCCTTGAAAAAGCAGTATTGACGAGAGGGAAGATCGAGATACCCATATGGGTGATCGGTGATTATTATGACATGGATGAAATGGCAGAGGATTATAAGCAGATTCGCAAATTACCGGCGAACGGGTTACTTTCTTATGACCGTAAAACCAAGAGCTGGAGCGCCTTACTTAAATGAGGGACCGTGACGTTTTAGCAGATATTTCATTCCATGACACTTTGGTCCAAGCCGTCTTTCTTGAACGGCTCAATCGGTTTGTGCTGGAATGCGAACTCCCTTCAGGTTCAAAAGAAAAGGTCCACTTACCGGACCCGGGCAGGCTGAAAGACTTATTGGTACCTGGAGGGCCGATCTGGCTCCAGGAATCCAAGGATCCAAGAAGGAAAACAAGGTGGTCAGCGGTCATGACCCATGATCCCGTAAACGATATGTATGTTTCCTTGAATACGCAATATCCAAACCGGTTGGTACTGGAAGCCCTGCAGTTGGAAGTACTGGAGGAGCTGAAGGGGTGGGGTCTGGAAAAAGCCGAATATAAGGTGGGAGGTTCACGTTTTGACTTCCTCCTCAAACATAAACAAAATGATGAGAAATTACTACTCGAAGTCAAAAGTGTCACCATGGTCGAGGACGGAATGGGTAAATTTCCCGATGCTGTCACAGCAAGGGGTGCGAGGCATGTAGAGGAACTGACCCACTTACAGATGAAGGGAAGCTATCAAACGGCGGTCCTATTCATTGCCCAGCGCACAGATCTCAGGGGAATCACTTCCGCTCCTGAAATCGATCCCCATTTTGCCCGGGTCATGGAAGAAGCCGCGAGACACGGGGTCAGGTTCTTCGGAAGAAAATGCATCGTGACACCAGAACGCATCTCCCTCAGTGGGTCTATCCCCGTTTACACAGAAAAGGATTAATCTCGCCGTGCCCCGGCCGAGATTAATCCTTTTTGCGTGTCCCTATTCAACCACTACCTTAGCCGTCGCTTTATAATCCTGTTCCCCCTTGGCAGTCATCCAGACGGTCAATGTGTAAGAGCCGCTTTCAACCTTAGGAAGGACGATTTCGCGGGAAAACGCTTCCCCTTGTTTCACAGTGATGTCCTGTAACGCCTGGGTATACATTTTATTCTTTGAATCTTTATAAACGATCTCGCCTTTTTCGTTGCGAAGTTCATAGTCGATTGTCTGGCCGGATGAAAACGAAAATGTTTTCTCCTGCTCTGTTTGGTTTTTTACACTATATACATATACACTTTGACCATCTGCATCTTTCTTGGTTAATGAAGGTACCATATCGCCTGCGACAATTCCTTTCTGTACAGAAATATCTTCACCCGCTCTCTGTTCGGTCTCTTTTTTGACCGGCTGGCTGTCGTTTTCATCAGCTGTTCCACATCCGGCCATTCCCGTTAGTAGAATGATTATGATCATCATGAATCGCTTCACGCTAGAGTCACCTCCTTACTGTATTAGACAGAGTTTGATCAAAAAGGTTACAAGCCTTCTGAGAAAATGAGCACGGGAAGGCATGGGGGATGTGCTCTTCCGGTTTCTTTCACCCACTATTGGGGCATTCATTTACATATGTAAGGCAGATTACTTTTTTATATTATACGGTTTAGTACTATATAATTATAGAAAAGCGCAGAGGAGCAGAATGGATGAGAATATGGTTAGCAATTGTAAGCGTATTTTCCTTACTATTAGTATCGGCTTGCGGTTCGACAAATGCAAACGATAGCGGGAAAATTCCTGATGAAGAGTGGGGAACGATCACCTCGAAAGCAGAAGGGACCAAAGTGAATATGTTCATGTGGGGAGGAGATGACGGGATCAATCGATATATTGATGAGGTCATGGCCCCCATGTTAAAAGAAAAGAACAATATCGAATTGAACAGGGTACCTTTAGACACACCTGAAATCCTGCAGAAGCTGCAAACCGAGAAACGGGCAGGAAAAGAAAAGGGGACGATCGACATCGTCTGGGTCAACGGTGAAAATTTTAAAAACGCGAAAGAACAAGATCTGTTGGCAGGTTCCTTTACGGACAAATTGCCTAACTACAACCAATACTATGATACGGACAATGACGCATTTCAATATGACTTCGGAACGGAAACAGAAGGATTCGAAGCCCCTTGGGGAAAAGTTCAATTCGTATTTTTCTATAATAGTGAAAAAGTGAAAAACCCGCCGGCTACCTTTGAAGAGTTGACAACATTCATGAAAGAGAATCCCGGGAAATTCACATACCCAAACCCAAGTGATTTCACTGGGAATGCATTTCTAAGACATCTCCTCTATGCCAAAACGGATTCGAATCTGGCCCGGGACGGGTTTGATGAGGAAAAGTCAGAAGAAATAGGAGCGGAAGTATGGGACGAATTAAACACCATGAAGCCTTATCTGTGGCGAAAAGGGGAGACGTATCCATCCACCTTGACGGACCTTGATAAGCTGTACAGTCAGGAAGAGGTATGGATGACGATGGGATATAACGAGGCAAGGGCGGAACATTTGATCAAGGATGGCGTGTTTCCGGCAAGCACGAAGCCGTTCATATTGAGTGACATAGGATCCATCGGGAACACTCATTTCCTGGCCATTCCTTTCAATAGTCCCAATAAAGAGGGTGCCCTGGTGGCCATCAATGAATTTCTGTCCCCGGAAGCGCAGTATGAGAAGCTCAAGCCGGATTATTGGGGAGAGAGTTCGCCCATTTCCTATAACAAGCTTGATGAAGAGTGGAGGAAGAAATTCATGGAGATCGATCGCGGTGAAAGTGTACTGGAGGCCTCAAAGCTTGAAAAAAACTTCAAGGGTGAGCTTGATGCTGCCTATGTTGAATGGTTGAAGGAGAACTGGATACGTGAAGTGGCCATCCAATAACGCACTTCTCCTCCTGCCGGGACTCCTCTTTTTCCTCCTGATCCCGGGACTCGGGATCGTTCTTGCGATGTGGGAAAGTGTAAGGGGCGGAGGAGTCTTTACACTCGAACATTACTGGGAATTGTTTGAGCAAGATCGTTTTATTACATCTGTCCTGTTCAGTCTGACAGTAACAGCGGTCTCAACGATCCTGTCCCTTTTCATTGGATTGGGTATCGTCAAGGCCTTCTCTCCATTGTTAATGGAAACCAGGCATAAACTGCTGGTGTGGATCCCGATGCTGGTCCCCCATTTTGTATGGGCGTATCTCGTCTACTTACTCTTTAATCAGAGCGGCTTTTTTTCAAGTATCGCCGGGGTGACGGGCTGGATTGACGATCGCAGTCAATTTCCCATATTGGTACAGGACCGGAATGGGATCGGGATCATGTTGACGTATGTGTGGAAAGAAGTTCCCTTTGTGACCCTCATGCTGTTACCCGTGTATGCCACCCTATCCAAAGGGTATAAAGAGGTGGCTTCATTATTGGGAGCGGGCCCTTATCAAACGTTCAGAGTGGCAGAATGGCCCTTCATCTATCCTGTCCTCATCGAAACAGGGGCCATTCTTTTTGCATTTATCTTTACCGCCTTTGAAGTTCCACGGCTGTTGGGGGTAACGTCTCCACAAATGCTTGCGATCCTTGCATACGACTGGTTTTATAGCGGTAGCTGGAGTGACCGTCCACTAGCGTTTGCCTCCCTAGTCATGACCGGACTCGGCATCGGAGTCCTTATGTGGCTCGTTCTTTACTTCACGAACAAGAAACGGATGCACATTACTAAAGGGATTGGGAATTAGGGGTGTCATGATGAAAAAAACGTCATTTTACAGCATATCCTTTATCCTTTTTGCCTTTCCCCTTTTCTTTTTAGTGTATAAAAGCTTTTACGGTGTAGCGGCATGGGGGAGTCCTGCTCTGGGTGAACCAAGCGTAAGGGCGTGGGAACTCTTAATGAACGAAGGAAAGTTTCTGAATTCAGTAGGGGTGTCAGTATGGATTGCAGTAGTTGTATTAGGTCTCAATCTTCTGATCGGCATCACAGCGGGAAAGGTGTTTTCCTTTTCTTCTTTCAGGGGGAAAGCGTTGATGGAAGCGCTCATGATGCTGCCCCTGTTCATTCCTGTGTTAGTCGTTGCCATCGGACTTCATATTACCTTCATACGATATGGCCTCTCCGATCACTGGCTCGGGGTCGCCCTCGTTCATTTGGTGCCGACGATTCCTTACAGCATTAAAATGTTTAAAACAGGCTATGAGCGGATCGGCTCGAAATTACTCGAACAATCAACCATCCTGGGAGGGAGTGCCATCAAGCGCTTATACCATATCGAATTGCCATTGCTCCTTCCAAGCATACGCAGTGTATTGTTCCTGACGATCGTCATCTCTTTAAGTCAATACGTGTTGACGGCGATCATAGGCGGGGGGAACGTCGTCACCCTTGCAATGGTCTATTACCCATTTACCGATACGGCAGATGAAGCGGTGATGGCGGCATTCTCCATCGTGTTCGCCCTTATCCCCCTCATCTTATACATCATGATTGAAGGGTGTTTGACATTCATACTCCCTTACCAGCATCTAAGAAGGAGGAAGAGGAAGTGAGTCCATTCATACATATCCAGGGAGTGTCCAAAACCTTTAAAGAGAAAGAGATTTTGAATGATGTAACCTTCTCATTGAAGAAAGGGGAAATCCTTTCATTAGTGGGAGCGTCGGGTTCGGGGAAATCAACCTTTTTGCGGATTCTCGCAGGCTTAGAATCTGCTACAAAGGGAAAGGTATTAATAGATGGTAACGATATTTCTTCAACCAAACCTCAAAACCGACCGATTGGAATGGTCTTTCAGCAGCCTTTGTTATTCCCTCATATGAATGTACTTGAAAACGTCATGTACGGTCTCGAAATGAGAGGGGAAAAGAAACGTGAAAATAAAAGGAAGGCGAAAGACTATATTCAAAGAGTCGGTTTAGGTGAAGTCATGCATCATTACCCCTCTGAGCTATCGGGAGGCCAGCAGCAACGGGTGTCCCTAATCCGCTCCCTCATTCTGAAACCGAAGCTGTTACTCTTGGATGAACCTTTTAGCAGTCTGGATCTGCAACGGAGGAGAGAGTTGAGGCAGTGGGTACTGACCGTATTTAAAGAAGAAGGAACCACAGTCTTGTTCGTCACCCATGACCGTGATGAAGCGTATGAGGTGGGAGACCGGGTGGCGGTGTTACACGAGGGACGATTCCTGCAGGCGGGGACACCGGAGGAAATTTATTACCGTCCGGGCTCCTCCTTTGTCGCTTCTTTTATGAGTGATGGACTCATTCTGTCTCCTGGACAATTCATTCATGCTTCCCATCTGTCCATAAGCTCTTCGGGACAGGATCTGCCTTACCCAAAGTGGAAGGGCAAGATCCAGCAAAAGCTGTTTGTAGCGGGAACGAACATTCATGAAATATGGGTGGAAGAACTGAAGCAGAAACTCCATCTGCCCCTTGAAGGGGAATCCTCCCACGGGACGGTTTGGCTATATGCCAAGGAAGAGAACATTCAAACGTTTCAGAACGAGGAATAGGAGGGAAGAACATTGAAGAAGAAGGAAATCGGCAAGATCTTTCTATTCATCGCGATATTACTGTTCCTCATGTGGCTTAGCCGAAATTTCTTTCATATAAAGCCCCATGACATCAGGGATTGGATCGTGTCATTCGGCATTTGGGCACCGATCGTATTTATTGTCGTCTATACGGTCCGTCCATTGATCCTTTTCCCTGCTTCCATCCTGTCGTTCTCGGCGGGCCTTGCTTTCGGTGCGGTGGAAGGTTTCTTTTATATTGTACTGGGGGCACTGGGGGGTGCGACGGTTGCCTATTATGCAGCAAGCATCCTGGGGGCGAAACTGTTAAAGAGACCTTCCCCCCGCATCGTGAAAATACGGGAAAAGATGGAGGAGAGCGGCTTCATCTATGTCCTTGTATTGCGTCTGGTGCCGTTCTTGAACTTTGATTTGATCAGTTACCTCGCTGGAATGGGGAAAGTGAGATACCTTCCATTCATTCTTGCCACAGCCATCGGGATTTTACCAGGAACGTTTGGCTATGTCTTTTTAGGGTCAAGCTTGGTGGGAGAAGACCGGACGAATTTGTATATTGCCATTGCGTTTTTCCTGGCCATGATCATCGTACCACTCATTTTTAAAAAGAAGATGAAAGCATGGCTTGGATTATCGGGCAAAGAAGATAAGTAAAGGATGGGAAGTACATGTTAGACACGCATGCCCGCAAGTGGGTGCAGCCAAGTATAGAGGGGACGGCACGTCTGTTCCTGAACAAAGGATTAACGGCCAATCAAGTGACGGTCACCGCCTTCATCATAGGGTCTGTGACAGGTCTGGTCTATTACCTGGGTTTCCCGATTATGGCCGTCCTTTTATTATGGCTCTCGGGCTTCCTGGACGCGGTGGATGGAACCATGGCCCGATTGACCAAGCCATCTCCCTTTGGCACCGTCATGGATGTCACGTTTGATCGGATCGTTGAAATCAGTGTCATCCTCGGGGTTGCTTTCCTTCATCCTGACATCATGTGGGCCCTCCTCTTACTCAGTGTCTCCATCATCATTTCCATGACCATTTTCCTGACCGTGGGGGCTGTATCAGAGAAGCAGGGGATGAAGTCCTTCTATTATCAAGCGGGACTGGCTGAGAGAACGGAAGGTTTCATCCTGTTCAGCCTCATGATGATATTTCCATCCATTGTCTTGTGGACCACCCTCCTGTTTTTTGCAGTGGAGTTATATACGGGAATCCAACGATTTCTAGAAGCGAAACGACTACTTTCATAAGGAGAGATTCAGATGGAACAATACGATTTAATTGTCATAGGAGGAGGGGCAGGCGGATTGACCGTCGCCTCTGGGGCTGCCTCACTGGGAGCAAAAGTGGCACTTGTTGAAAAAAGCGGCCTTCTGGGAGGGGATTGCCTTCACTTTGGCTGTGTCCCGTCCAAGGCGTTCATCCAATCGGCAAGAGAAGTGGCGACCATACGTTCAGCCGGGGATTACGGATTCGAAACAAAAGGATCCGTCGATATGAAGAAGGTAAAAGAACGAGTCAAAGGGGCCATTTCACACATTCAACAGCACGATGATCCCGAGCGCTTCCTGGAGCTTGGGGTCGATATTTATTTCGGAGCAGCCGAGTTCCTGGATCCCCATACCATTTTGGTGGAGAAAGAGGACCGGATCTCCGGGAAGAGGGTGGTTGTGGCGACAGGATCAAGTCCACTTGTCCCCGATATCGATGGCCTTGGCAATGTTGAATACCATACGAATGAAACAGTATTCGAAGTGGATGACCTCCCTCGCCGGGTGGTCTTCATCGGGGGAGGTCCAATTGGTCTGGAATTGGCGCAGGCATTCTCCCATTTAGGCTCAGAAGCCATAGTGCTAGAACAGCATGATGAAATCCTGGTGAAAGAAGATAAAGAAATCCGTGAAATGGCCACCGGGTTATTGGAAAAGGATATTCAGTTTGTTTTTGGAGCTGAAATTAAACGTGTGTCGAAGCGGGATGGACAGAAGGTGGTTCATTACGTGAAAGATAGAGAAGAGCAGTCGGTTGAGGGGGACCTTTTATTCCTCGCGACAGGCCGCAAGCCGGGTACAGATTCCTTGAATCTTTCCGCTGCCGGTGTGGAGACAGACGATCGGGGATTCATCAAAGTGAATGACGAACTAAGAACGAATCAACCCCATATTTTCGCGATAGGAGATGTGAACGGCCGTTATCCATTCACTCACGGTGCCGGAATGGAAGGGAAGCTTGTCGTCCAGAACGCCGTATTTGGATTGAAACGAAATGTCTCCTACAGCAAGCTGCCCTGGACCACCTATACGACACCGGAAATCTTCCATATCGGCTTGACCGGTGAAGAAGCGGTGGAAAAAGGAATAGAATACAAGGTCTATAAGAAAACGTTAGACGAGGTAGACCGGTTCGTGGCAGATCAGAAGACAGAGGGTCTCGTTAAAATCATCACAGACCCGAAAGGCAGGATCCTCGGTGCCCACGCAGTCGGCGCCGGCGCTGGAGACTGGATGCAGCCGGTCGTGTTCGCAATGGAAAAGGGAAGCAAGATCGGTGCCCTTTCCAACATGGTCTATCCTTACCCGAATCACGCAGCAGCCGTCCAGCAGACAGCGGACCTGTACTGGAGAGAGAAGCTGTTCGACGGGGTACTCCCTGTGATTAGTAAGAAGTATGTGGAATTGTTTAGATAAGGTGTTTACAGCGCGACTGCTGGGAGGCGGTCGTGTTTTTTTTGTGGGGTTAGCTGCTTAACCCTCACTCCCCATACTTTCCCATAAACCGCTGATCAATCCAGTTCTTCAACCGCCAGGCCCATCCGCTGACCAATGAAAAGGATCCGTAGGTTAGGAAGCCACGCTTGTCCCCGACAGACATGATAGCGAGATATCGTTTCTGGGGCTCAAAGGGAATGATTTTTCCATTGGCTGCGGCGCCGTTCAGGTTTTCCCATAGGACGGGCCCTTGTCTGACGGCTGTTACGCCGTTTTTAGGCACATCGGGAAAGTCTTGTAAGGTAGCGCAATCACCGGTTCCGAACACGTTTGGGTATTCAACTGATTGAAGGTAGCTGTTCACGAGCAGATATCCTTGTTCATCTGTCGGAAGCACACTGCTCGCGAATAGAGGGGGTGCTTTAGGTCCTCCCAGGAAAATGACCTCTTCATAATCGAGGATCTCCCCTTTATCTGTATACACTCGGGACTCCTCCACTTTCGTCACGCGCCCTTGATGCAGATCGATGCCTTTTGTAAGGGCGATAGCCGTCATTTTTTTAGACGAAAAGATACCGGCTTTTTCTAACAGTGGAGAGGAGTGGGCGACTATGACAGCATGATTGTCATACCCTTTGTCCCTTTTCCATGCTTTCAGGGATAATGCCATTTCAATACTTGCTGCACCGCCACCGATGAAAATGGTTTTTCGGCTTTTCTGCAGTTTCTGGATTTGCTCGGGAAATCGGTAATTTGGCTTGATAGGCAGGTTGTGTTTATGTAATCCTTTGATCTCCGTTGAATCATTTCGGGAGCCGATGTCGAATGAAACAAAGTCGTAGGTGAAGATCTCCCCTTTGTCTGTTAACAGATGCTGCTGATCGGGATCGATGGAGAGAACGGTGCTTTTGACAAAGTCACAGCCGGCAGCTTTACATAAGTTCTCTAAATCGATCCGGGTTTCTTCCAATGAATAGATTCCCTCCGTGTATCCGGAGAACATTCCGGAATAATATTGATAACGGGAAGGGGAAATCAGGACCCATTTCACGTTTTCACCCTGATGTTGACTCTTTTTTAAGCAATGGAGGTGGCTGTGTCCGCCACCGACTAAGATGATTGTTTTCATAGTGGAACTCCTTTTTAGAGAGAGCGTTTCTCTTCCCATTCTTCCCTGATCATCCCCATGCGTATGGAGTCATAATAAACCCCGTTGTAGTACCGGCATTTTCTCATACGTCCTTCAAGTTGCATCCCGATTTTCTCTGCGACCTTCATCATCCGTTCATTCCCTGACCACGTCGTGATGCCGACCCGCCCGATTTCCTTCGTCAAAAAGAGGTGATCGACCCATAGGGATAAGGCTTCGGTTCCATATCCACCGTTCCAAAAGGCAGGATCGTAGATGACGATTCCCGCTTCAAGCCATCTGGTGGGTTCGTAATCCCAATAGTATCCGACGGTTCCGATGATGGTACCGTCGACCTCGATGACCCGTTGGAACTCATCGCTGCGACTTTTATTTCTGATGGATGATTCCATATACTCTTCAAAGGGGACGTACGTATGTTTAAAATAAGGGGCGTCCCATTTTTTCCACTCAGGGGAAGGATCGCCGTAAATATAGTCCCAAAGACGGGGAAGGTCTCTCTCTTCTATTTTTCTAAGTGTTACACGCTGACCGGTTAATTTCAATTCATGAGCACTCCTTTATTGTGTTACTATTTCCATTATACAGAAAATACCCTGAATAATCAGAATAGATAGTAAGAAAAAACAGAGGTCCGTCCCTCTAAGGTGAGGGACGGACCTCTGTTTGGTTAACTTGCTTTGATGGACGAGACCCGTGCTTTTTTCTTTTGGGTCAGTTTGTCGACGATGGATGTGATGGCTCCGTCGCCTGTTACGTTGCAGGCAGTTCCGAAGCTGTCCTGTGCAAGGTAAAGGGCAATCATGAGAGACGTCATAGTCGGTCCGAATCCAAGCATGGTTTCAAGTAATCCAAGGGCTGCCATAACGGCTCCGCCGGGAACACCAGGTGCTGCAATCATCGTGATGCCGAGCATCAAAATGAATGGGAACAGCTGAGTGAATTGCAGAGCTTCACCCTGGATGAACATGACGGCCATGGCGCAGCTGACGAGTGTGATGGTGCTTCCTGATAAATGAATGGTGGCAAGGAGCGGTACAGAGAAGTCTGCAATCCGTTCTCTTGAACCGATTTTTTTGGAACGTTCAAGGGTGACGGGAATCGTTGACGCCGATGATTGTGTTCCGAGTGCCGTGAAATAAGCAGGGAGCATCCCTTTCATCATGGAAAGCGGGTTCTGCTTTCTCAATGTACCGGCGGCTGTATATTGAACAACTAAAAAGACAAGGTGTAAAAGGATAATCATGACAAAAACTTTTGCAAATACAGACATGATGGCACTCACTTGTCCACCTTGTGTCATATTGGCAAAGATCCCAAGGATATGAATCGGTAAAAGTGGAATGATGATCTTTTCAATGACAAGTTCCACGATGTTCCTGAATTCATCCATCCCTTTTTGAAGGGTATCCCCTTTAATGGCGGCCATTCCCAGTCCAATGGTGAACGCGATGAGGAGTGCCGACATCACGCCCATGATCGGAGGCATGTCCACTGTGAAGAACCCTTTGAGAAGAGCTTCTTCTGGATTTTCAAATGATTGGGACGTTTGATTGGCTAGTAAAGTTGGGTAAATAGACTTCGCAACCGTAAAGGCGAGTAAACCGGCTAACACGGTGGAACCATACGCAAGGGCAGTGGTCAATCCGAGAAGTTTCCCTGCACCTTTACCCATGGAGCCAATCCCCGGAGCGATAAAGCCGATGATGATCAATGGAATTGCAAATCCGAGGAAATTACCGAATAGTCCATTGAATGTAGCGAAGATTTTTACAAACCATTCTGGTGCATATGCTCCAATGACAATACCTAATGCGATACCTAAAAGGATCTTAGGTAGTAAACCGAGCTTTCTCATCTGGGTGTCCTCCTTGAAAGTACAAATGTTTTTAATACGAGGATTATACACCTAATAGAGTGATAATTTAATAGCTTTTTAAATAGGCGAAATCTTAAGTGTATTCAGAATAATAATTGAAAGAACTGTCGCCGGACTGGTTTTCGTTTGCATACATATATAATGGGCCGTGATCTGAATGTCATTTGAATCAAGACAAATGGGGTAATTTTTATTTTCCAAAGGAATCATTCTTTCCCTTTCCGATGAAAGTGATAAAATAGAAACATCTATTGTGAATATTGGAGGTAACGAAATACATGAAAACGAAGTTGTGCTTACTGTACGGTGGTAAATCCGCTGAACATAATGTTTCCCTGCAAACAGCCAAGGCCGTGATCGGTGCCCTGGACTTAAATAAATATGAAATCCACCCAATTTTTATTTCGACGGAAGGTAATTGGATAAAAGGACCACAATTGAATGCTCCCGTTGAAGATGTGAAAGCATTACAGTTCAAGCACGGAGAAGAGATTGCTCCCAATGCCTTGAGTACGTCCATCGCTCCTTCTGAATCGGAAGGCTATGACATGATCTTCCCATTGCTTCACGGACCGAATGGTGAAGATGGAACGGTTCAAGGCATGCTTGAGCTGTTGAATCTTCCATACGTAGGAAACGGTGTCCTTGCTTCATCTGCCGGAATGGATAAAGTCATCATGAAGAATCTATTTGCTCAGGCTGGCATTCCTCAAGTCAACTACACGTGGTTCATCCGCAGCACGTGGAAGGGGAACCCTGACGCTGCTTATAAGCAAGTGGAAGATGAGATTGGGTATCCTTGTTTCGTAAAGCCGGCAAACCTGGGTTCGTCTGTTGGGATCAGCAAGTGCACGTCCCGTGAAGAACTGGAGACGGCTTTTGAAGAAGCGTTCCAATTCGACCGTAAGATCATCATTGAAGAAGGCGTGAAGGCCCGGGAAATCGAGCTTGGCGTACTTGGCAACGATCAGCCCGAATGCTCCGTGGCAGGAGAGATCGTACCTAAGAAAGATTTCTATGATTACAAAGCCAAATATGAAGATGGGGATACAGCCCTCATCATCCCTGCAGAAGTAGAAGGAAGCATCTATAATGACATGAAGGAAATTGCGATTCAGTCATACAAAGCCCTGGATTGTTCAGGACTTGTGCGTGCAGACTTCTTCTTGACGGAAGACGGTCAGATTTACATGAACGAAGTGAACACGATGCCAGGTTTCACACCGTACAGCATGTTCCCGCTTCTCTGGAAACACACTGGAGTCGATTATCCTACCCTTATCGGGAAACTCGTGGAGCTTGGAATGGAACGCTATCAAGACAAACAAACGATTAAACATACGATGTAAACAACTTGGGACTGACCACATCCAGAGGCAGTCCCTGGTCTATTTTGATGAATAATGAGTAAAAGGAGAAAACGAATGTTCGAAAAGACGATTAGAGAGATATGTACCATGCTTGATGTGAAAAATGACCTTTCTGCATTTGATTCGGTAATTGTAAAAGGTGTTTCCATCGATACAAGAAAAATCGGGAGTGGCAACCTATTTGTTCCTTTTAAAGGAGAAAACGTCGACGGTCACCAGTTCGTCCGTCAGGCGATCGACAATGGAGCATCCGCTGCCTTATGGGATATCAATGTCCCTAATCCCCCGGAGGATATTCCGGTCATCGTGGTGGAAGATCCACTGCTTGCCCTTCAGTCTCTCTCAAACCAATACCGTCACGAGCTTGACTTAAAGGTAGTCGGGATTACTGGAAGCAATGGGAAAACAACGACCAAGGATATTGTCGCCAATCTATTATCTGTAAAGTACCGTGTGCATAAAACACAGGGGAATTATAATAACCATATCGGTCTTCCGTTAACGATCCTTTCACTGCCCCGGGACGCGGAAGTGGCTGTGCTTGAAATGGGGATGAGCGGATTTGGAGAGATCGAACTCCTATCTGAAATTTCTCAGCCGGATGCTGCCATCATCACGAATATCGGGGAATCCCATCTTCAGGATCTTGGCTCCCGTGAAGGCATCGCCAAGGCTAAGCTCGAAATTGTCAAAGGGCTTAAACCTGACGGGCTGTTTGCTTACTACGGAGACGAACCGCTTCTGCAGGAAGGCGTGAAGGGAATTGGCCTAAAGAATATGGAGACATTCGGAAGAAGTGAATCCAATAATATTTACCCGACAAAGATCGAAATGAACAATCAAGGAAGTTATTTTGAGACTTCTGTCGCTGAAGGTGAAACGTTCTTCCTACCTGTATTGGGGCAGCATAACATCCATAATGCCCTTGCCGGGATCCTGATCGCCCGTCATTTCGGACTCACCGTGGAAGAAATGAAAGAAGGCTTGCAATCATTGAAGCTGACCCAGATGAGGATGGAAATGGTGGAAGGGAAGAAAGGCGAAAGCATCATCAACGATGCCTATAATGCGAGCCCCACTTCCATGAAAGCGGCCATCGGACTGGTGTCAGAGCTCGAAGGATTCCGCACAAAAATCCTCGTCCTTGGTGATATGCTCGAACTTGGAGATCAAGAAGAAGAATTTCATCAAGAGATCGGACACTTGATCGATCAGGAAAAGATCCAGCAAGTGTTCACGTTTGGACGGCTTGGAACGTTCATCGCAAAAGGTGCCCTGGAGAATTTCCCTGAAGAGCGCGTGCACTCTTATATGGATAAAGAGAGTTTGGCTCAGGAACTGTCTTCCTTGATCAAAGGGGATGAATTGATCCTATTTAAGGCTTCCAGAGGAATGAAACTGGAAGAAATCATTGAAGGATTAAAGGGATAAGTTTAAACCTTCTTTGAAATGAGCAAAATGAGCTTAAGCTGGGAGAGTGGCTCGCTCCCTACCTTTTAATAAGTAAGAAGGGATAACATGATCGGTTGTTTATTAATCCATGGTTTCACAGGGAGTCCGTTTGAAGTAGAACCCCTGGCTGAATTCCTCCAAGATCGAACCGATTGGAAAATCGTCGTGCCGACTCTTCCTGGTCATGGGGAAACCCTCGAACTGAAAGGGATTAAGCATATAGAATGGATCGAACATGCTGAGTCCGAGCTGAAAGTCCTGTTGGACACATGTGACGAAGTGTACGTAATCGGATTTTCAATGGGCGGATTGATTGCCTCGTATCTTTCGGTCAAATACGATGTAGATAAGCTCGTCCTGTTAAGTGCGGCGGCCTACTATATCAATGCCAAGCAATTACTGAAAGATATTGGAAATTTAATTAAAGAAGGAATACAGGGAAATATACTGGAAAACGAGCTGTACAAACGGTACAAATTCAAAGTGACCCAAACCCCGATCCTGTCCACATACGAATTCAGGAAAGTCGTCCGTATTGCTCGTCCGCTCCTTCGGGAGGTAAGCATCCCAACCTTTATCGCCCAAGGAAAGAATGATGGAATAGTCCCCCCTAAAGCTGCGAAATATATATATGAGACTATTTCCTCAAAGAAGAAAAACCTATTTTATTCCCCTGAAGCCAAACACTTGATATGTCACAGCCAAGATAAGCATGAACTTTTTGATAAGATCTACCAATTCCTTCAAATTGAATAGATTGACTATTTGACATTAGATTGAAATTCGTTTCTAGAAGTGGTAACATAACTACAACATAGTTCTTAATTTGTTGGACGTGCTAGCTCTTCTATTTTGAAGAGTGTATTTTTTTGTACCAAACATAAAACTAAACATCTCATATAGACGGTTTTAGATTAGATACCGAAGTCTTTCGGTGGGTAAGATTTCGTTCCGACCTAAAAATATAATCAGATATTGATTAGTTATAAAAGATGTAAATTAAAGGAGAATGTAACATTGACTAAGTTTGCAGATTTAAACTTAAGCGCATCTACGTTGAAATCAATCAAACGTATGGGCTTTGAAGAAGCAACACCAATTCAGGCAAGTACAATTCCAGTCGGTTTAGAAGGTAAGGATATCATCGGTCAGGCACAAACGGGAACAGGGAAAACGACAGCATTCGGTATTCCGATGATCGAGAAAATCGATGTCAAGAACCCTAAAGTCCAGGCCCTTATCATTGCACCAACACGTGAACTTGCGATCCAGGTTTCTGAAGAATTATACCGTATCGGGGCTGACAAGCGTGCCCGCGTCCTATCTGTATATGGAGGTCAGGACATCCAGCGTCAAATCCGTGCGATGAAAAAGAACCCTCATATCATCGTCGGTACACCAGGTCGCCTTCTTGACCATATCAAACGTAAAACACTCAACCTTGAAAACGTTGAAACATTAGTGCTTGACGAAGCAGACGAAATGCTGAACATGGGCTTCATCGAAGACATCGAAAGCATCCTTGAAACTGTACCAAGCACAAGACAAACACTTCTATTCTCTGCCACTATGCCGGATCCGATCCGCCGCATTGCGAACCGTTTCATGTCAGAGCCGGAAGTAATTAAAGTAAAATCAAAAGAAGTAACGGTTTCAAACATCGAACAATACTTCACAAAAGTCAGCGAAAAAGAAAAATTCGATACACTTTCCCGTTTAATCGACGTACAATCACCGGAACTTGCGATTGTATTCGGTCGTACAAAGCGAAGAGTAGACGAATTAGCGCGTGCTCTTAGCATCCGCGGCTACCTTGCAGAAGGTATTCACGGAGATCTTTCTCAAGCCCGTCGTATGACGGTCCTTAAGAAGTTCAAAGAAGGACGCATCGATATCCTGATCGCAACAGACGTTGCTGCCCGTGGATTAGATATCTCAGGCGTAACGCATGTTTACAACTTTGACATTCCTCAAGATCCTGAAAGCTACGTTCACCGTATCGGACGTACAGGTCGTGCAGGTAAGAAGGGTATGTCCATCACTTTTGTTACACCAAGAGAAATGGGTTACCTGAAAATTGTTGAACAAACAACGAAGAAGAAAATGACGGCCCTTAAGCCACCTAGCTTAAACGAAGCTCTTGAAGGTCAACAACGCCTGGCTTTAGAGAAGCTGGTTGAAGCTGCGAAGGAAAGCGATCTTAAAGATTACTATCCATTAGCAGAAGAATTCCTAGGCGATCACGATCCTGTTCAAGCAGTAGCGGCAGCGATCCGTGTATTGACGAAAGAGCCTGATACGACTCCTGTAGAAATTACGGAAGAACGTCCACTACCATCAAGAGGTGGAAATCGTGGCGGCGGTAACCGTGGTGGATACAAAGGTGGAGCACGCAGCGGAAGTCGCGGTGGATCTTCACGCAGCGGCGGTGGAAATCGCGGAGGCGGAACCCGTGGCGGAGACCGCAACCGTTCTGGCGGCGGCAGACCACAATCTTCAAGCAAACGTAAATCTTATAACAATTCTTGATTAGATCAATAGGACACGATGACCTTTAGGGGTTGTCGTGTTTTTTGTTGTGGTTGGTTTGGGAAGAGGATGAGATGCCGGACGAAGAATGCGTGATTCCAATTTATGTAAAAACACGCAATTACAACTAAAATGACGTAAAGAATCCCTTCAATATGAAACCCGCGGAGAAACGAAATCCGTCACTTATTCAAAACCCGCAAGATAATTCCCCGCCTAAAGCACATACTAACCCCAAAAAGGAGTCCAACATCCATGACACTCGTAAAACTCGGCTATGTTGCCATGAGCATGAACCTTCAAAATGCATCCCCCTCCCAAACGATGACCTATAAGCAATTCGCAGGCATAAAGGATCGAGAGGCAGCGATTCATAAATTAGAACGGATCGCCCGGTCGAATTTACAAAACTGCCTCAGGCTTTTAAAGCATAATGTCCTGAATGAAATCCACTTCTTCAGGTTCAGTTCGAAACTGATCCCTCTTGCGAATCATCCTGAATTGAAGGGATGGGATTTTATCTCTCCGTTACAGGAGGAACTCCGGGAGATTGAAGAATACTTGAAGCTTCATCCCATGAGGGTGGGCTTTCATCCTGATCACTTTGTTCTGCTGAATTCCAGTGATGTGGAGGTGTTGAAAAATACGCTGAAGACGTTGAAGATGCACGAAGCTTTGTTAAAGGGGATGGGAATCGATCCGACCCACCGCTGTGTCCTTCATGTGGGTGGAGCGTATGAGGATAAGGAAAAGGCGCTTGAGCAATTTATTCATAATTGGGGGCTGACCCCGGTCTCTCTTCAGCGGATGATCATCCTTGAGAACGATGATACGGTCTTCAGCGCTTCGGATGCCCTTTATTTGTGTGAGAAACTCGGCATTCCGCTTGTGTTTGATTATCATCACCATCTGGCCTATAACGAAAGAGACTGGCTGCTGGATTGGGATAGAGTGGTTGGGACGTGGAGTCAGTCGCCTTTGCCGCTGAAGATGCATATATCCAGCCCCCGGTCCCGGGAAGAGTACAAGGCCCATGCGGATTTCATCGATCCCGGGATGTTCCTTGACTTTTTACACGGAATGAAAGGTTCAGTCGAGGAAATCGATTGTATGATCGAAGCTAAGAAAAAGGATGACGCACTGTTCAGACTGGTGGAAGATCTGCAAGGAAAGAAAGGAATTGAATGGGTCGATAAAAGTTCCTTTATAGTGAAGTAGATGTTATGAAATTTAATTCTCCCCACAATCTGAAACCATCTCTGTTCGGAAACGTATATTTACTGTAAGATTTAGTAAAAGAGAGAGGGGGATTTGAATGATTGGGGAACCGCAAAAGAGAATATCGCCAATGGCTTTGAAAGTATGGAAGATATATGGAGTGCTGGAATCGTTGATCGTGGCTGCCTTGGCAGTCGGAGCCATTGTGTTGACGTATATATTTGATTGGTCCCATTGGGTGACCGTAATAGCTGTAGGGGTAGTGATCCTTTTTACATATTTGTTCGTGTTTTTACTTCCGACCATCAAATGGAAAAGGTGGCGGTATGAAGTGAGGGAACAGGAGATTGAACTGCAGAGGGGAATCCTGATTGTGAAACGTACGCTGGTTCCGATGGTGAGAGTTCAGCATGTTGATACAGTGCAGGGGCCGATTTTAAAAAGATACGGGCTGTCGACGATTACCATCTCCACTGCAGCAAACGTCCACGAAATCCCTGCTTTGGACATGGAAGAAGCGGATGAACTGAGGAATTCGATATCGCAGCTGGCGAGGGTGGCGGAAGATGATGTCTGAACATAAAAGGCTTCACCCCATATCCGCTGTGGCGAGTTTTATTAAACAACTGAAAGATTTGATTGTTCCGTTTGTATTTTTGTTTGTCATAAACAATCGGGGGGAAAAGAATGGATTTTGGGATTATATGCCGCTTCTATCCATGGCTCTTGTCCTTGTCATCGTTCTTGTTTTCGGAATCATTAAGTGGCTTCGTTTTACCTACCGGCTTGAAAGTGGTGAACTGAGGATCGAGTACGGGCTATTTGTGAAAAAGAAGCGGTATATCCCGATTGAACGGATCCAGAGTCTGAACTTCTCGGAAGGCATTTTGCACCGGCCTTTTGGGCTTGTAAAGGTGAAGGTCGAAACAGCGGGATCTTCAAGTTCCAGGGAGTCGGAAGCGGAACTGACCGCGATTTCTAAGGAGGAAGCACTGGATTTAGAGCAGATGATTTATCGGGAGAAGAAGGGTGAGAGCGTGACGGAGGATTCTTCTCTGGAGCAGGCTGCCATTCAGGAAGATGAACCTTTTTTCACCCTAGGTCAAAAAGACATCTGGGTTCTTGCGGCAACCTCGGGAGGAGTAGGGGTCATTATTTCAGGGGTTGCCTTATTTTTATCGCAGTTCAATGAACTCATTCCCTACAAGGCTGTATATGAAGAAGTGGCCGTGTTTATAAAAAGTGGCGTGTTCATCGTCGCATTGACGGCATTTTTAGGGCTGGTTCTTGCCTGGTTCCTATCGATCGTCTGGACATTTATCATTTATGGTGATTTTAAGATCAGAATTGTGGATGAACATATTGTCATGACAAGAGGGCTGCTTGAAAAGAAGCAGGTGACGGTCCCATTAAACCGGGTTCAAGGGATCCGGATAGTGGAAAACCCGATCAGGCAGCTGATTGGGTATTGTACCGTGCATATTGAAAATGCCGGTGGATCTGTTTTAGAGAAAGACAGTACGAGTATTAAGTTATTCCCGATTATTAAGAAGGAACAAGTACCGGAGTTGTTAAATGGCTTGTTTCCTGAATATATCATCCAAGATGATTTTACAGGGCTGCCGGTAAGTGCCATGAGGAGATATGTATTCAGGCAATCGGTCTGGGTAGTGATCCCTGTCGCTGCCGCCTGCTACTTCTTCTGGCCGTATGGTCTTTGGGCAGCGCTCTTGATTCTGCCTTTTGGAGTGCTCGGGTACTATCAATACCGCGCAGGTGGATTCAGAATCGATGGGGGGCAGTTATCTTTACGATATAGAGGGATATTGAAGAATACGATGTATATGAAGAAAAATCGGATTCAGTCCCTTGATACGAAAGAGAGCTGGTTTCAGGAAAGGAAAGGATTGGGGAGTCTCACGACTACGGTGAAATCAGGGGCAGCCGGTTATGCGGGTCAGGTGAGGGACCTTAAGAAAGAAGATCTGAAAAGGATCGTCTCCTGGTTTTCCCATAGTATATAAACAAAAAAGCGGCCTGTTCATTCCGGCCGCTTCTTGCTTATTCTTACTTCCTCCCAGAAATCCATCCGATGACGAAGCCTGCGATCAACCCGAAGATATGGGCGGTAATGTTAATGCCTGATTGCATGAAGGTCATTACGACCCCGATGATCACGATGGGAAGGATGATCTGCCGGCTTTCCCTGGTGATGAAATGATTTTTCAGGACGATCATGGCAATATAAAAGCCGAATAACCCGAAGATGGCCCCTGAAGCACCGACGTGGCTATAAGTAAGAGGCTTGATTAGATAAGTGATGATATTGGCAAACACACCGCTTGCCAGGTAAAGGGCAAGGAACTTTGCCTTTCCAAGGTGTTTCTCAAGAGGTGGTCCGAATAGGACGAGAGAAAAAGAGTTGAATAATAGATGGGCAAAACCCATATGGACGAAGATCGGAGTGATCAGTCTCCACCATTCCCCTTCTTTTATGAATACATTCACACCAGCGAGTTGTTCGTACACCCACAATTGAGGGAAGATGGGAAGGGCACTGACCGCAAATAGGGCGATATGAATCAGGACGATCAAGGAAATAATAGGGTAGTATCGTAGAAATTGAGAAAAACTTTCCGTTCTAACAAACATAGTGTATCCTCCTAAATGGGCTTGGTACGCAAAAAATAACCGTTAGTACTATAGTATAAGAAAAAGATGAAAATCACGAGTGGAGTTCATTATTAAAATATGCTGGACAGGACAAGAGTAGAAGGGGAGACGCATATGATTAAAGGAATAGGGCTGGATATTGTGGAGATCGGGCGCATACGGGAATTACTGGAACGGCAGCCGAAGTTCGTGAAGAGGATCCTGACGGACAGGGAAGAGGATGCGTTCTTTTCGTTGAGTGAAGGGCGCAGGATTGAATATGTGGCCGGTCGTTTTGCAGCGAAAGAGGCGTACGCAAAAGCGAATGGAACCGGGATCGGGACGATGCTTTCGTTTCAGGATATTGAAATCAGTAAGGATGGGAACGGCAAGCCTTATTTTTCGAAGCCCGAGAAAACGCATGCCCATCTATCCATCACGCACAGCAGGGAGTTTGCGGCGGCCCAGGTGGTCATAGAAGAGTAATTAAATTTAAAGCTTGTCATCTTCACTAGCATAATCCCTCAGGTTGTCTCATATATTCAGTAGTGCAATAGGAGAGACAAGGCCAGTTGTTTAACAATCGCGGTTCGTTGGCGAATGGAACCGGGCATTCTTTCAAGAATCGTCCATTCTTTGACAGGTGGCCTTCCCCTCTCTCAATTACGTTTATCCTGGGACAAAAGGGGTTGAAAAAATGAAGAAAAAGCTAGTGATACTAGTGATGGCCATGTTGGCGGTGCTTGCACTCGCTGCCTGTGGAGAGAAATCGAAAGACGATGTAACCAAGGACCTTAAGGCAAAAGTAGAAGATATGAAGGGGTACAAAGCAGATGCGAAAATGACCCTGCAGGTGGGAGAAGAACCCCAAACCTATGATGTGGAAGTATGGCATAATGACCCTAATTATTATCGTGTAGCCCTTAAGAATGCTACGAAAGATCAAAGCCAAATGATCCTGCGTAATGATGAGGGAGTGTTCGTCCTGACACCGGCTCTGAATAAAAGCTTCCGATTCCAAAGCAACTGGCCTGAAAACAGCAGTCAGGCATACTTGTATGAATCACTTGTCAAGGATGTATTAGAAGACAAAGATGCGACCTTCAAAGAAACGAAGAGTCACTATGTCTTCACAACGAAAACACGTTACCAGAACAGTCAGATGCTCCCTACACAGGAGATTGCTTTCAACAAAAAAGACCTGACGCCGGCATCTGTTAATGTGATGGATTCAGATCAAAACCCGCTTGTAAAAGTGGAATTTTCTAAGATGGACATGAAAGCTGCGTTTGACAAAAAAGATTTCGATATGAAGAAAAATATGACCGGCGCCCAGCTTGAGGTTCCAGTGACAGCGGCAGTAGAAGATACGGAATTCACCGTTCTTTACCCGATGTCTGAAATCACCGGTACTGAATTAATAGAAGAAAAAGAAGTGGCGACGGATACAGGAAAGCGCGTCATTTTAACCTATGATGGTGAAAAATCCTTTACGATCGTTCAAGAGAAGACGACTGTCGTCCCTACGATGACCGTTTCTACATCCCTTAAGGGGGAATTGGTGGACCTTGGCTTCACCGTAGCGGCCATGACGGATCAATCCATCCGATGGACGAATAATGGTGTGGATTATATGCTCGCATCAAATGACCTCACCCCTTCGGAAATGGTGATGGTGGCACAATCCGTGCAAGGTTCAATGGTGAAATGATGTATATGATCGGGGCGGGCCTATCGGGTCCGCCTCTTTTCAATCAATGAATAGAGAGTAAAGTCCCTACTCCAACCATAACCCCTCCAATACTCCCCATCAAACCCCAAGTTCAACTTTCATTCTGCTGAAAAACCCAACATCTATTCACCACAATAAATGATAATATGAATAATCCATGGTATTCTTGAATAGAATGACAATGTTTTGTGTAACGATATGAGGAAGTGAACAGAGTGGAAACCCAGACGCAATTTTTTCGAGATACATGGGCTGAAATCAATTTGGATCATTTATATGAAAATGTAAAAAATATTAAAGGTCATATCCCGGATGACGTGAATGTATTTGCCGTTGTAAAGGCGAATGCTTATGGGCACGGGGATGTTCAAACCGCTCTCACTGCACTCGCTGCAGGGGCGCATGGATTGGCGGTGGCCTTCCTGGATGAAGCGATTTCGTTGAGAAGGGGAGGCATCACCGCTCCGATCCTTGTTTTGGGGGCTACGAGGCCCAAAGATGTGAAAATTGCTTCACAGTTGGACATTTCCTTAACGGTTTTCCACAAGGAATGGCTCGTGGAAGCTGAAAGACAGCTGTCCAAAGAAGATCATCTAAGCCTTCACATAAAGTGTGATACAGGGATGGGGAGGATAGGCGTTCGGACCTCGGAAGAATTAAAGGGGATCGAGGGATATATTCATTCTCACCCACAGTTCGAGCTTCAGGGGATCTTTACCCATTTTGCTACGGCGGATGAACTGAATGATGACTATCTTGACGAACAGTTGAGGCGCTTCGAGTATATGCTCCAACAACTCGAATCGCTTCCTGCCTATATCCATTCTTCCAATAGTGCTGCTACTTTAAGGAAAACGAATACCCTTTTTAATGCTGTAAGAGTGGGAATTGCCATGTATGGTCTTACCCCATCGATCGAGATGAAACCTGAACTGCCTTTTCCATTGAAGGAAGTCTTTTCACTTCATTCCCGACTCATTCATGCAAAAGAACTTGCAGCTGGAGAGAAGGTTAGTTACGGAGCTACGTATGAAGCTTCCGAATCGGAATGGATCGGGACGATTCCGATTGGATATGCAGATGGGTGGCTGCGGAAATTACAGGGTCAGGACGTTTTAGTGGATGGGGAAAGAGTTCCAATTGTTGGAAGGATCTGTATGGATCAATGTATGATCCGGCTGCCTGAATCCCGGCCGATCGGTACCCGCGTCACGTTGATCGGCAAGCAGGATCAAGCTGCCATAACGATGGATGAAATCGCCGGGAAGCTTGATACCATCAACTATGAGATCCCTTGCATCATCTCGACAAGAGTACCGCGCATTTATATAAGAAACGGAGAAGCGACGGAAGTGTCGAATAAGCTCTTACCGACAGGGGTGCACAGTCAACAGGAAAATAACGCCCCGTTTAATGAATAATTAGTATTTTAACTGGTGGATAATAGAAGAGATTGATAAATTAACTTTTCATTCCCTGTATTTGATGGTATGATAAGTATGTTAATGAACAGAAACGGTATGTAGTGATTGGTGGAGGTGTAGTTTGTGTCTGAATCCAGCGCAACAACAGAAATCTTAATTCGTCTACCGCAACAGCTCGTTACAGAATTGGACGGCTTTGCAGATCAAGAAAATGTGAATCGCAATGAGTTTATTTATCGTGCAACCAAAATGTATTTACGAGAGCGTAAGAAGAGACAATTACGTGAATCTATGAGACGCGGCTATATGGAAATGGCGAAGATTAATCTCGCAATCGCTTCAGAAGCGATTCAAGCAGAATATGAGGCAGAACATACAGTCGAACGCTTAGTAAGCGGAGGTTAATCCTTTGATTGTAAAGCGTGGTGACGTATATTTTGCAGACCTTTCTCCTGTTGTAGGTTCAGAACAAGGCGGAGTTCGGCCGGTACTTGTTATTCAAAACGATATAGGGAACAGGTTTAGTCCCACAATTATTGTAGCTGCCATTACCGCACAAATTCAAAAAGCAAAACTGCCTACTCATGTTGAAATTGATGCAAAACGTTATGGCTTTGAACGTGATTCCGTTATCTTGCTTGAACAGATTCGAACGATCGATAAACAACGTCTTACCGATAAGATTACACACTTGGATGACGAGATGATGGAGAAAGTGGACGACGCCCTGCAAATCAGTGTGGGTCTGATCCAGTTTTAACTCATATCCGTCCTTCGTGTGAAATCCATTATCACGTATATAATAGAGACAGTTTAACTGCAAACCTGAAGGCTTGCTGATCAACAAATGCTTGATCATTGAGCCTTTTTGTTTTGCTTTTTTTAATTTTATGCCCAATGAAGCCTGGTTCTGCCTTTGCAGAAGAATCTGGATATGGAAATATAGATAATTTTATGACAAAACAAGGTAAACAATTTATAATGGGAAAGAAAACAACAAAAATACCCGAAAAGGCATAGGCTTTTTCTTTTCCATATTTATTTGTTACTATTAATGTAATTAAGTCATTTTCGTTCTTTGTTGTAAACTACTTTAAGATTGGGTTACATCAATCGGCCTGAATACTGGGGTTAAATTTCATATGATAGAATGGAGAGAACAAAATGTTTAGTGAAGTCACGGCTTATATTCAAGACAATAAATCAGAAATCACTAGTACTTGGATGGATCGCATGAGAAATGAAGCGGATGAGAAGTTTCTACAAGTCGTTTCAGATCAGGTGTTCACCAAGACAAGCCATGAGTTTGTTGAAATGATTGCCGCTAATTTGAGAGATTCGAAAGAATTCAACAGCCGCCTTGAAGATTTCGCTGAAAAGGTTGTTAGATTAGGTTGGCCATTGACATTTGTCACAACCGCTTTAGGGACATTCGGTAAAGTGGTATATGAAGGAATGATGGAGGATCGGCTGATCACAGAAGAAAACCATGCATCCCAGATTGAAAAGTTTGATCAGTGGCTGACACCGATGTATAACAGGGTAGTAAAAGCTTATACAGAATCATGGGAAAGAACGGTTTCTCTTCAAAAGATAGCATTACAGGAATTATCAGCGCCCCTTATACCGGTATTCGAAAAGATTTCCATTATGCCACTTGTCGGCACCATTGATACGGAACGAGCCCGTTTGATTATGGAAAACCTGTTAAATGGTGTGGTAAAGCATAGGGCAGAAGTCGTTCTGATTGATATTACCGGTGTTCCGGTGGTGGATACGATGGTCGCCCATCATATCATCCAGGCTGCTGAAGCCGTGCGTTTAGTCGGGGCGAAGTGTATGCTGGTGGGAATCAGACCGGAGATTGCCCAGACGATCGTTAATTTGGGAATTGATCTTAATCAGTTCAGCACAAACAGTACGTTAAGAAAAGGAATAGAAAAAGCTCTTGAAATGACAAATCGAAAAATAGTTTCGGCGGAGGGATTAGAGTGAGAATACCAATTTTAAAGCTGCATGATTGTTTGTTGATTTCCATTCAGTGGGAGCTGGATGATCAGACAGCCCTTCAATTTCAAGAGGATCTTCTCCAGAAGATTCACGAAACAAGTGCGCGGGGAGTAGTGATCGATATTACTTCCATTGATTTTATAGACTCGTTCATCGCTAAAGTACTTGGGGATGTAATCAATATGTCCAGGCTGATGGGAGCAAAAGTTGTCATCACGGGCATACAGCCTGCTGTAGCGATTACGTTGATCGAGCTTGGAATCAGATTAGAGGACGTCCTGACCGCTTTGGATCTGGAAAAAGGTCTGGAGAAATTACAATTGGAACTGGGGGACTAGGTATGGATAGCCAATCCTGCGTGAAGATCACGAATGAATGGGACATCGTTGCTGCCCGCCAGTTAGGGAGGAATGTAGCGAAAGAGCTCGGATTCGGCACAGTTGACCAGGCTCGTATCACTACGGCTATCAGCGAATTAGCAAGAAACATCTATTTATATGCCGGCTATGGTCAAATTTGCATTGAAAAATTATTCGACGCCGGAAAAAAGGGCGTTCGCATCATCGCCTTAGATGAAGGCCCTGGTATTGCCGATATCAGAAAAGTAATGGAAGACGGATATTCCACATCAGGCGGATTAGGAGCAGGTTTGCCTGGAGTTAAGCGTTTAATGGACGAATTTAACGTCGAATCTGTACCGGGTGAAGGGACAGATATAAGGGCGACCAAGTGGCTCCGCTAGGGGGAGTTATATGAATTTCAGAGAATTGATGGATTCAAAATATAGAGAGATTATTGAGCACTATTTAAACGATCAGGATGAGAAGGCTCTTTATTTGGGACAGAAATTCAGTCGCAAATCAATTGAGCATCACGTATCACCGGAAGAAATCATCAGTCTCCACAAGAATGTCATTCTGGAGATGGAACCAAACATACCGCATCAGGTGCTGCATTCTTTCGATATTCTTTTGGAAGTCATGATAGGGTATGGTTTTGCCTATCGTGAACATCAAAGCTTGAGAACGAAACAGCAGGAATTGAATAATGAAATAGATGTAGCCTCCAATATGCAGCAAACCCTTCTTGGTACAGTCATTCCGTCAGTCGAAGGATTGGATATCGGAGCGGTGAGTGTACCGGCAAAGAAGATGAACGGTGACTACTATCACTTTGTCCAGGATGAAAATGACAGCGTCAGTGTGGCCATCGCGGACGTGATCGGGAAGGGCATACCAGCGGCACTTTGTATGTCCATGATCAAATATGCGATGGACAGTTTACCAGAGTATCGCCATGAACCGAATGCTGTCTTGGAAAGCTTGAACAGGGTAGTCGAACAAAACGTGGACGCCAGTATGTTCATTACCATGTTCTACGGCGTGTATAATTCTGAGAAACATCTGTTTTCATACTCATCAGCTGGGCACGAACCCGGCTTTTTCTATAGAGCGTCAACCAATGAATATGAAGACCTTGATGCAAAAGGCCTTCTATTAGGTGTTGATAAAAAAGCGAAGTATAGACAATATGAAAGACGTGTGGAAGTGGGGGATATGATCATTCTCCTATCCGATGGAGTAACAGAATGCCGCACGGAAGAAGGTTTCATCGAGAGGGAGGATCTGGTTCAGTTGATCAGCCAGTATACACATCTTCCCACTCAGGAGATCATCAATAATGTGTATAAGCAACTTGAGAAGCTGCAGCACTTTGAGCTTAGGGACGATTTTACCTTGATCATCATAAAAAGAAATTCGTAATGTGGTTTATTTTTATCAGAAATAGGGTAAATGATTAGAGATGTATTATAATGTTGCCAAAAAGGTGGTCTTTTTATGAACTTATCAATAGATATGAAAGAAAAAGAAAACGAGCTGCTCGTTAAAGTAGCCGGTGAAATTGATGCATATACAGCTCCAAAGCTCAAAGAAACGCTTCAGCCATCTGCTGAATCTGATGATAAAGATATAACAGTCGATCTTTCAGAAGTATCATATATGGATAGTACGGGACTCGGCGTGTTCGTCGGTCTGTTTAAAACGGTTAAGGCCCGTGGTGGTCAGCTTAATTTAGTCGGATTATCCGACCGATTACAAAGGTTGTTTGATATTACGGGTTTAGGGGATATTATGAATATCAATTCCAAAGTAGAAGGTGGAGTGGAATGATGCAAGCTTTTGATTACATCGAGATGAAGATCCCCGCAAAGCCGGAATATGTCGGGGTCATTCGTTTGACGCTTTCGGGAATTGCTAGTCGTATGGGGTTTGACTATGATGCAATTGAGGATTTGAAGATTGCCACAAGTGAAGCGATCACTAATGCGGTCCAGCATGCGTACAAAGATAATGACGGAGAAGTCGTTGTCGGATTCGCGCTGTATGGGGATCGCCTTGAGGTGATGGTGGCTGATCACGGTGAAAGTTTTGATTTCAAAGAAATTCGCAGTGCTGTTGGTCCTTATCATGCCGATCATTCCGTTGAGTTCTTAAGAGAAGGTGGGTTAGGCCTTTACCTTATTGAGAGCCTTATGGATGATGTAAAAGTGCATCACAAGGAGGGAGTGACAGTCTTTATGACTAAATTCCTATCAGGGGAGCAGGTGGAGAGGGATGAAAAAACTATCTCAACCTAACCAGCAGGCTCAAAAAGAAAAAGTACTCAAATGGATTAAGGATTACCAGGAAACCCAGGACGATGACGCCCAAAGTCAGCTCATTTTACACTATCAAAACCTTGTTGAATCCATTGCGAGGAAATATTCAAAGGGCCGATCTTTCCATGAGGATATTATCCAGGTAGGGATGATTGGACTGCTTGGAGCGATCAGAAGATATGATGAATCGTTCGGAAGATCATTTGAAGCCTTCGCTATTCCAACCATTATCGGGGAGATCAAAAGATTTCTAAGGGATAAAACGTGGAGTGTACATGTCCCCCGGAGAATTAAGGAACTTGGCCCGAAAATTAAATCGACGGTTGAAGAGTTAACCAATAAATTAGAACGCTCTCCACAGGTTCATGAGATTGCTGAGTACCTCGAAGTAAGTGAAGAAGAGGTTCTGGAAGCGATGGAAATGGGTAGAAGTTATCAGGCTTTATCTGTGGATCACTCAATTGAGGCTGATTCAGAAGGAAGTACGGTAACAATACTGGATATCGTAGGAGATCAGGATGAAGGGTATGAGAAGGTGAACCAGAGACTCGTTCTGGAGAAAGTCCTTCATGTCCTCTCAGACAGGGAAAAAGCGATTATACAACACACTTATTTAGAAAACCTAAGCCAAAAAGAAGCTGGGGAAAAGCTCGGTATTTCACAAATGCATGTTTCCCGACTGCAAAGAAGAGCGATTAAGAAGCTTCGGGAAGCCATTCAAGAAGAGATGGACGATACGGAGAGTCATTATTAATGGCTTATCTTCAACAAAATGAAATAGAGCTTTATGCAGAACAAGTATCGAAAAATGGGAATCCCTTTTGTGGAGATAGTTATTTCTATACTTCCACAAACGATTACTTTATCTGTGTCCTGGCCGATGGTTTAGGTAGTGGTAAATTTGCCTATGAATCGTCACATGCTGTCGTGGAGATTGTAGAAAATAATCATCATGAAGATGTCGAGACCCTTATGAGTCTTTGCAATGACGTCCTTCAGAAGAAACGTGGAGCTGCCGTGGCGATTATTAAAGCGTATTACCATTCCAAAGAATTTGTGTATAGTTGTGTAGGTAACATTCGATTTTATATGTATGCACCTGAAGGAAAGATGACCTATCCCTTACCGGTCACAGGCTATCTATCCGGACGGCCCCAAACGTATAAAACCCAACGTTTTCATTATAATACCAATTCAAGATTCCTCATTCACTCAGATGGATTGAGTATATCCGGCGTGAAGAATATCCTTCAAAGGTATCCGACCCTTCATGGGGCGCTAGGAGACATCCAATCATTAGTAGACGGCACATCAGATGATACAACATATATCATTGGAAACTTACTCTAACGGGCTTAGGGTAAGTTTTTTTGTTTATAAGCTCAACTCAGGCGTCCCTCAAGGATCTGGCACCTGGATAAGAGATCCATCTATAACCTGCGTCACCGTTTTAATCCCTAAAGACAGATATGGTAAAATAAAAGAGAATCCTATCAATGGAGGTAATACTATTGGCAACAACATTAATGAAGCAAGAGCCATTACTTCAACAAGTATCTAAAGAATTGAACTTATCAATAAAGAATGTAAAAAACGTCATTTCTCTTCTGGAGGAAGGGAATACAGTTCCTTTTATCGCACGTTACCGAAAAGAGCAAACAGGTGCACTGGATGAAGTCCAGATTCGCAATATCATGGACAAGTGGAATTATCTGTTGAATCTTGAGCAGCGAAAAGAAGAAGTCATCCGTCTCATAGAAGAACAGGGGAAGTTAACGGAAGAATTGGCCGGGTCCATTCAAAAAGCCGATAAGCTGCAAATGGTGGAAGATCTATATCGTCCATATAAACAAAAGAGGCGTACCAAAGCAACCGTAGCAAAAGAAAAAGGCTTAGAGCCCCTGGCTGAATGGATTCTGACCTTCCCATTAAAAGGAGACCTTACAAGTGAAGCTTCAAACTATATCTCTGAAGAGAATGAAGTGACAACTGTGGAAGAAGCCCTGGGTGGAGCCAAGGACATCATTGCTGAATACATATCCGATGAAGCTTCTCACCGGGACTACATAAGAACATATACATTCCGTAAAGGGTTAATAGAATCAAAGGTAAAGAAAGAGGAGTTAGACGAAAAAAAAGTGTTTGAAATGTATTACTCCTATCAGGAACCCATTCACAAAGTTGTGCCCCATCGTGTCCTGGCAATGAATAGAGGGGAAAAGGAAGACATTTTAAAAGTGAACATCCAGCCCGATACAGAAGGCATCCAAACGTATTTGGAAAAGCAGGTCATTAAGAATATCCACTCCATTTCTGTGCCCCTAGTGAAGGAAGCAGTGGAGGATAGTTATAAAAGGCTCATCCAACCGTCAGTAGAAAGAGAAATCCGAAATGAATTAACTGACAAAGCGGAAGATCAAGCCATTCATATCTTCTCTGAGAACTTGCGTAAATTATTGCTCCAGCCGCCGATGAAAGGGAAGATGGTATTGGGCGTCGATCCTGCATTTCGGACCGGGTGTAAGCTTGCCGTCATTGATGAAACAGGGAAAACCCTCGATATCAACGTAATCTATCCGCATACATCTCAATCCCAACGAAACAAAGCAGAGGACGCTTTTAAATCGATTTTGACAACATATTCGATTGAGGTTGTGGCAATTGGAAATGGTACCGCGTCGAGAGAAACCGAACAATTTGTGGTGGATCTATTGAAAGAAGTAGGCGGGAATATCTCTTACTTAATAGTCAATGAAGCGGGGGCAAGCGTATATTCTGCATCAGATGTGGCGAGAGAAGAGTTCCCGGACCTTCAAGTGGAAGAAAGAAGTGCTGTCTCCATTGCCCGGAGATTACAGGATCCGTTAGCTGAATTAGTGAAGATCGACCCTAAATCAGTCGGGGTCGGGCAATATCAACATGATGTTTCCCAAAAGAAGTTGAACGAATCGTTAACGTTTGTAGTGGAAACGGCTGTAAACCAAGTGGGTGTAAATGTAAATACTGCATCTTCTTCCTTATTGCAATATGTAGCGGGGCTTTCTAAAACAGTGGCCAATAATATCGTGAAAAAGCGGGAGGAAGAAGGGAAATTTCAATCCAGGGCGCAATTGAAAAAAATCCCAAGGCTGGGTGCGAAAACATTCGAACAATGTATTGGCTTCCTGAGGATAATGGATGGGAAAGAGGTCCTTGATAGGACGTCTATTCACCCTGAGAATTATACCGATGTAAAGAAGCTCCTCTCAAAAGTGGGGATGGGTGTAAATGACGTCGGGTCAGATAAACTCAAACAGTCTCTGGAACAATTGAATATAGATGAAGTGTGTGAAGAGTTGGAAATTGGGAAACTGACATTAAAGGATATTATCGATTCCCTGATTCGACCAGGTCGAGATCCAAGGGATGAGTTTCCTAAACCTCTACTGAAGAAGGATGTTCTAAAACTGGAGGATCTATCTGAAGGAATGGAGTTACAAGGAACCGTTCGAAATGTAGTCGATTTTGGTGCCTTTATTGACATTGGTGTGAAACAAGATGGACTTGTCCATATCTCAAAGCTGAAAAATGGTTTCGTGAAGCATCCGTTAGATGTGGTTTCAGTCGGGGATGTTGTGACTGTTTGGGTCGATAGTGTAGATGTCCAAAAAGGCAGGGTTGCACTGACGATGGTCCATTAAGAAATGGATAGGAGCTGACTGAATGATAGGGAGCTATCTGGTGGTCAGCTCTTTTTTATATAAGATGGAATCACTTGATAGTAGAAAAACATCATTAAGAGCAGTTCTTCTTTCTGTAGAAATTCCAACATTGATTAAGAAGTTTGATCTGGTATCGATCTTTCTCAAGATAAGCTTTCCGCAATTGATTGACAAGCCAATTTGGCATGAGTAAACCTCCTTATCCCGTTGAAAGTGCCGGTAAAGAAAACGGTCTTTCTCCGATTAGTTTGTCAGTTTGAAACAATAAGGGTGATACCTAGTTTATGCTATAATAGGTTGTCATGTTCTAATTAAGAAAGAAGGATTTGTATGACGAATGCCGAGCTACAACAATTAGTAGAAAGAATCTCAATCCAATCATTCAACAAGCCGTTCCGCCATAAGGCGTTTTTTAATCCAAGATTACGGACCACTGGTGGAAGATACATGTTAGGCAGCCATGATATCGATATTAATCGAAGATATCTGGATGAGCATGGAATGGAAGAGTTGATTGGAATTATAAAGCATGAGCTATGTCATTATCACTTGCATATTGAAGGAAAGGGATATAAACATGGGGATCAGGACTTTAAAAGACTTCTCGCGCATGTCGGGGGACCAAGGCATTGTTCTTCGTTGCCAAGTGTGAACAGGAGAAGTCGGGTGTTACACTATGCCTGTTCTGAGTGCGGTCTGAACTTCGAAAGAAAAAGAAAAATCAATACAACGAAATATGTGTGTGGCCGCTGTAAAGGAAAACTTCGCCTTGTAAAGGAAGTTGTGATTGAAAAAGGGTAGTTATAAAAGGCGTTTTTCTTGTTGAAAAAGTGACTGAAAGTAGTTGACAAGAAATTGATGAGTCATTATAATCTAAAGAGTCGATAAGACGAGTTAAGCGTAAGAATACTTCACG
>NZ_BCVQ01000041.1 GCF_001591825.1 Rossellomorea vietnamensis NBRC 101237 | reverse complement strand
GCAAATGCCCTGCGGGGTCTCAAGATCCAGCTACGGTGTCTAGCCCCTCGAGGTCATAAGCTAAATGGTCCAAGAAGGCACAAGGACGCCTTCTTAGCCCATTCATCTTATGCTTGTCCGGGCTGAGCAAGCCACCTCCGCTTTTCAGGCTTTCCCGCTATTCCCGTCGGAGTCGAGCACCTTCCGCTCCAATCAACTACATTAAGATGATCTTTTAAACTATTGTAATAATTGTCTCTACTCCTTCAAATCCATTCAAATGCGGAAACAACTGATTAATAAGAGAAATATATGCTATTTATTCTACGTAGGGTTTCGAAAATCTTTGAGCTCTGTCTCCAATAGCTTAAATAGAGGGTGAGGGGAACTGCGTAGACTGCTACGGAAAAACGGGCGTGTCGAGACCCCGGAAGCGAACTGTGCTGAGGAGGCTCGACCGAACGTCCGTGGAAAGCGAAGCAGTTCCCCTCACCCTAGAGCTCATCCTCGTTGACAGAGCTACAGAACTTAGTATTTGAATAATTTACACCAATCTATGCGGAGAGAGCAAAAATAAAAATGAATAGATTACTTGTAAATCCATTTTGAATCATATATGATAGTTAAAGGCACAACATTTGGTGTCTGTTTTCATTTTTATAACTATATATTGATTATAACCTGTAAATAAGGTGTCTGATGAGACTTAAAAGGGAATCCGGTGAGAATCCGGAGCTGTCCCCGCAACTGTATGTGCTGACGAAATAAGGAACTGCCACTGTCGTATCGATGGGAAGGCCTTAGAGTAGAGTGAAGCGCGAGTCAGGAGACCTGCCTTATTTAACACGTGTTATCTTCTTCGGGAATTGGGAGGATAAAGCGAGGATTACAATAGGCGTAGGTCTATTTATATCTCCGTATTGTTTAAAGCCCGTCCTTCCTGAAGGACGGGCTTTTTTTGACTCCTTCCCACATTAATAAAACGGGAGGAATGAATCATGACATTCACAATGGTAAAACAAAAAGAAGTGGAAGGGATTCTCAACAGCCTTAGCAGACAGTTTCCCAACCTGGATTTCACAGAATTCGATAAGAAAATCACCATGTATGCAGATCAGCAGGAGGAATGGACCAGTGAACAGCTTCACCATTTCATGATCCTGACAGCGATCGAACGTATTACCGCACTCGAACCGGATTGGACCTATGTGGCAGCATCCTTGTACATCAAAGATTTATATGAGGGCATATCATTTTCAAGGGGGAAATCAAAAGAGAATCTATCCGGCTCATTTTATGAAATGGTCAAAGAATTAACTGAAGCTCACCTTTATTCCCCGTCACTACTGGATTCATATAGCAAGGAAGAAGTGGATTACTTAGGTTCCATTCTGGATTTCAACAGGGATCAACTCTTTACTTACATAGGGATCGTTACGCTGGCTGAGAGGTATTTAACAAAATCCCATAATGGAAAAGTCCTGGAGCTTCCTCAAGAGCGATTTATGGTCATCAGTATGATGTTATGCATGAATGAGGAAAAGGAAAAAAGAATTTCCTTGATTGAAGAAGCGTATTGGGCACTGTCCAATCTGTATATGACCGTGGCAACCCCTACTTTTGCAAATGCAGGAAAAAGCCATGGCCAGTTATCCAGCTGTTTCATTGATACGGTTGAAGATGACTTAAGGAGCATTTATGACAGTAATACGGACGTGTCCACTCTTAGCAAGAATGGTGGGGGCCTTGGAATTTATTTAGGAAAGGTCCGCAGCAGGGGGAGTGATATTAAGGGATTTAAAGGAGTGAGCTCCGGGGTCATACCGTGGATGAAACAACTGAATAATACGGCGGTTTCCGTCGATCAACTGGGTCAGCGTCAAGGTGCGATCGCCGTATATTTGGATGTATGGCATAAAGACATCTTCCCCTTTCTGGATACCCGGTTGAACAATGGGGACGAAAGGCAGAGGACCCATGATCTTTTCACGGGAGTCTCCTTACCCGATCTGTTTATGGAACAGGTAGAAAAGAGGGAAGACTGGTATTTATTCGACCCTCATGAAGTGAAAGGAGTCATGGGCTTTTCCCTGGAAGACTTCTATGACGAAACATCCGGTGCTGGTAGTTTTCGTGAGAAGTATTGGGAATGTGTCGCTCACCCCACCCTTTCACGGGAAGTGGTGCCTGCCATTGAAATCTTTAAGCGCATCATGATATCTCAGCTCGAAACGGGGACTCCGTATATGTTTTACCGGGATACCGTTAACCGCATGAATGCCAATCCCCATAAAGGGATGATCTATTGCAGTAACCTATGTACCGAAATCACTCAGAATATGAGTGCGACTGTGATGGAAGAAGAGGTGATACAAGATGGGAAGATCGTCACATATAAGTCACCGGGAGATTATGTCGTATGCAATCTCGCGTCCATTTCTTTAGCCAAGACCATCCTGGATGATGAGCTTGAGAGAGTGGTGTCGATAGGCGTAAGACTGCTGGATAATGTGATTGACTTAAACGACCTTCCCGTCCTGCAGGCCCAGATCACCAATCAGCGGTACAGGGGAATCGGATTAGGGACATTTGGATGGCATCATCTCCTTGCCCTGAAGGGATTGAAGTGGGAAAGCAGTCAGGCGGTCGACTATTGTGATTCCCTTTATGAAGAGATTGCTTATTATACGATAAAAGCAAGCCATGAACTGGCAAAGGAAAAAGGAAGCTATCCTTATTTCGACGACTCGGACTGGGCGACGGGAGATTATTTTCTGAAACGGGACTATTCAAGTGAAAGATGGATGGAATTGAAGGATGGGATTAAAGACAAAGGGATCCGTAATGGATATTTAATGGCGGTAGCCCCCAATTCCTCAACCTCGATCATTGCGGGGTCCTCTGCGAGCATCGATCCGATATTCAGGCTCCAGTATTCAGAAGAAAAGAAAGATTACAAGATTCCAGTGACCGCTCCCGATCTGTCTCCGGAAACAACCTGGTATTACAAGACCGCTTATCAAGTGGATCAACATTGGAGTGTGGAACAGAACGCAAGGAGGCAGAAGCATATCGATCAGGGGATTTCATTTAATCTGTATGTGCGTAATGACATCAAGGCTAAAGATTTACTGGATCTTCACCTGGACGCATGGAAGTCCGGATTGAAAACCACTTATTATGTAAGGTCTACGTCTGTATCCAATTTTGAAGAATGCGAAAGCTGTCATAGCTAGGGGAGGAAGAAGGAAAATGGAAGAATTGAAACAGCGGGTCCTGATTGATTCACTGGCCCCAAATAAATCAACGGGTATCGTAAACGGGAAAAGTTCCAATATATTAAACTGGGATGACGTGCGGTTTCCCTGGGCTTACCCAAAATATAAAAGGATGCTGGGGAATTTCTGGACTCCATTTGAAATCAATATGGCTAAAGATATCAAGCAGTTCCCTACTTTACCTGAGAACGAGCAGGACTCCTTTTTAAAAATCATAGGACTCCTGGCGCTTCTTGACAGCGTTCAAACCGACTATGCGGGTAAAGTGGCAGATTATCTGACGGATTCGAGCCTAAATGCCCTGATGATCATCCTGGCACAGCAAGAAGTCGTGCATAACCATTCCTACAGTTATGTGTTATCCAGCATCGTGTCGAAAAGAGAGCAAAATGAAGTGTTTGACTTTTGGAAGAACGATCCCATTCTGTTAAAAAGGAATGAATTTATCACAAATGGCTATAAAGGATTTGTGGAATCACCGACTGTTCAGAATCTATTAAAGTCAATCATTTATGATGTCATCCTGGAAGGATTGTTCTTCTATTCAGGTTTTGCTTTTTTCTATCATTTAGCAAGAAACCAAAAGATGGTCGCAACGAGCACGATGATTAATTATATCAATCGTGACGAACAGCTCCATGTCGGATTGTTTGAAAAGATATTTAAAGAAGTTTTGAATGAAAATCCCTCTTATGATACGGAAGAGCTGCGTACGTTCGGGGTGGAAACATTTAAACAGGCAGCGCTCCTCGAAATGGAATGGGGGAGGGAGATTATTGGATCCCATGTGGAAGGGCTTCTGATGAGTGATGTAGAGGATTATATAAAATTCATGGCCAATAAAAGAGCGAAGCAATTAGGTTTTGACGAACCATTCGAGGGGTACAGAACGAATCCGCTCAAATGGATCATAGCGTATCAGGAAGTGGATATGGGAAAGACCGATTTCTTTGAACAAAAATCGAGGCAATACACGAAAACATCGGATGCCAATGGATTTGATGAGCTGTAAAGGAATGATAATAAAAAGCGAGTCGGCATGACTCGCTTTTTGTTATCTCTTTTCAATAAAAGGACCATAATCTCTTCTTTTATGTTGAACGGCCACCCATTTCACCGTCGTGAATTCTTCGAGTGCCCATTCCCCGTTGAAGCGTCCGAGTCCTGAATCTTTTTCTCCGCCGAATGGCATATGGGGCTCGTCATTCACCGGTTCGTCATTGATATGAATCATCCCGGTTTCCACTTGATGAGCCACATTCGTCGCTCTCTCAATGGATGAAGAATGGACTGCTCCGCTTAAGCCATAAGGATGTTCGTTAGCCAGCCCTACAACTTCTTCTTCGGAATCGAATGGTATGATGGCTGCCACTGGTCCGAAAATTTCATTCTTTGCAATCGGCATTGAATTTGTCACATGGGTCAGAACGGTCGGATATAATAAGTTCTTTTCTGCATTTCCTCCAAGTGCCACTTCAGCGCCCATTTCCTTGCTGCTTTCAATATCTTTCAATATCCGGTCTACTTGATTTTGATCGATCAATGGACCGATTTGTGTCTTTTTGTCCGAGGGATCTCCAACATGTAATTCTTTTACCCTGGATACGAAGGCATCCACAAATTTTTCATACATCCCTTTTTGAACCATGATCCGGTTGATGCTCATGCAAATTTGGCCCTGGTGATAGAATTTACCGAAAAGGGCTGATTCAACAGCCTGATCGAGGTCTGCATCATCAAGTACGATAAAGACATTATTGCCACCGAGCTCTAAAGCCGTTTTCTTAAGATTTTTCCCTGCAAGTTCCCCGATGCGGCGTCCCACTTCCGTAGATCCTGTAAAGGAAATCAAGCGGGGGATGGGGTGGGTCACGATATCATCCCCGATTTCCGACCCTTTTCCTACTACAACATTAAGAAGTCCTTTGGGAAGTCCGGCTTCTTCAAATATACTTGCAAATAATAACCCGCCAGTCACAGGGGTATGTGTAGCCGGCTTAACGACGACCCCGTTTCCGGTAGCCAAAGCAGTCGCAATGGAGCGGACAGCCAGATGGAAGGGGAAATTCCATGGGCTGATGATGCCGACGACTCCAAGGGGTGCCCTGTATACCCTGTTTTCCTTACCGGGAACTTGGGAAGGCAGGATTTTCCCTTCCATCCTATAGGGATACGTTGCAGCTTCCTTCATGCTATTAATGGAGACGGTCACTTCTCCTGCAGCTTTCATATACGTACTGCCTGACTCCTTGATGAGCCATTCAATGATTAAATCCTTATTTTCTTCAACAACAGAGACCGCCTTTTCCATAATGGCTCTCTTGGTTTGAGGAAGCTCATTTGCCCAGGATTTTTGGGCTTCCTGTGCTGATTGATACGCTTTATCGAGATCTTCTTTACTGGCAGCTTTAATGGATCCGATTTCAGAATGATCAAAAGGATTCTGATTCGGTATTGTCTTTTCACTGCTTCCATCAAGCCATTCACCATTGATGAAAAGTTTATCAAATTGTGTATTCATAAAATCCATTTCCTCCTTGTTGTTTACATATCCTGCTGGGTAGGGCGTACAATGATTTCATTGACATCTACATGATCAGGCTGCTCCACGGCATAAGAAATTGCTTTGGCGATATTTTCACTGTCCAGTGGCTTCATATCCCGATCCTTGAAAGCGGCTAAAATATCTTCGTCTGTAATGGTCTCAGTCAGCTCTGTTGCAACTGCCCCGGGACAAATAATCGTTGTACGAATGTTATGCGATGCATTCATTTCCTGTCTCAAGCCTTCTGTAATCGCCCTGACGGCATATTTGGTTCCACTGTAGACAGAACTGCCAGGCATCACTTTATGTCCGGCTACAGATGAAATGTTAATGATATGTCCTGACTTCTGATCTTCCATATAAGGAAGAACCGCGGATATCCCATAGAGTACCCCTTTAATATTGACGTCAACCATCTGATCCCATTCTTTGATTTTTCGTTTGTTTATCAGTGAGAGGGGCATGAGGCCTGCGTTGTTGACCAATAAATCAATCCGGCCGGCTTCTTCTACGGTTTTCTTCGCAAGTTGTTCCATCTCTTCAACGTTCGTCACGTCTGTGACATGATAAAAGGCCGTTCCGCCCATTTGCTCTATTTCATCCTTCAATTCCTTCAATCGTTCTTCCCGTCTAGCTGCAAGCATCACCGTGATATTCTTAGAGGCCAATTCCTTTGCTGTTGCCTGACCGATCCCACTGCTCGCTCCCGTAATGATCGCTACCTTCTTTGAACTCATACTCCTTCGTCCTCCTTAAAAGTTGTTTAGCTCTATTGCCTCCTTATTGTTTACACATTACGTGCAGGAAATAAACAATACAGAGAGAGTCGAGTATGTTTTTCCATATTCAAGAAAATAAATGTTTAGCAATTCCTTTGCTGGGAATATACATAGTAGATTAGTGAGAGGAGAGGTTGGCATGGCAAATCATTCCACAGAAGAAAAGATGGAGTCGAAGGTAAGCAGTACGATGGATCGAATGTCCAATGATAAAAAAGAGGACATTCTTTCAAACTTTGATCATTTCAAAGAATACTTAGGTAACAAGGTTTCCTTAGCAGATAAGCTGGGGATGAATGAAGAGCAGCAGGCAAAGGCAGCACAGAAGGTAGGGGACTATCTTGCAGCTCATGAAGAACCGAAAAACAGGGAAGAGAAGCTGTTATATGAATTATGGAAAGCAGGAAATAAAGAAGAACAGCATATGCTTTCTCACATGCTCGTTAAACTTGTTCACGCAGAATCGTGAGTAAACAAAGAAGGGCATCCGTCCGGAAGCCCTTTTTTTGCTTTTTGCTACATATGTATTTCTGGATCTACCTTCACCGATACATTCCCCTTGAGGGCACGTGTGATCATACATGACTGTTCAGCTTTCAGCATCAATTTCTTTGAAAGTGCGATGTCTTTTTCACTGGCAGCAGAACCGAGTGATAGGATCGGCCGATGAATGATTTCTTTATATGTGATGACCCCTTTTTCCACTTCTACAATTCCTTCAGATGTCATGGTTAAGTCTTTTTTCTCTATATGGCTTCTTTCCAGCATAGCAGCAAGCGTGATGATATAACATGTAGCTGCAGCTCCAAGGAGCATTTCATCAGGGTTTGTCCCGATTCCTGGACCGTCCATTTCAGGTGGGATCGAAATTTTCGTATGAAAATGTTCAGAGCTCAAGGTACCTGTATCATTCCTGAGACCGGGCCATTCAGTAGAGATATGAAACGAGTGTTTTGCCATACATAGAATCCTCCCAGAAAACAAGTTAAGAATATTGTATACACATTGTGAATGGATGGCAAAGAAAAAAGACTCTACAGAGTAGAGTCTTTCGGTAAGCATAAATTATGCTTTAGTTACGTTAGCTGCTTGGTCTCCACGGTTTCCTTGAACGATTTCAAAAGAAACTTTTTGACCTTCTTCTAAAGTTTTGAATCCTTCGCCTTGAATAGCTGAGAAGTGTACGAACACGTCGTCTCCACCTTCGCGCTCGATGAATCCGAAACCTTTTTCTGCGTTAAACCATTTTACTGTACCTTCTAACATAATGTTACCTCCTCGTGTGTTCTCCACACAATGTATTACTATTCTTGCTCATGTAACTTCAAGGCGAAAAGCTTTAAAAACTTTGTCCATCCTTCCATTCCGAACAAAAATAATTCTATTACATATTATCAGGTAAATTTATTTATGGCAACCCTGAGGATTGCCATAAATAAAAATAGGCTAAAAGAATGTGAATAGTACATGTATTCTGAAAACGTTTAAAAGAGTATGTTAAAGCTGATTCAAAGGTTCGTACGCACGTTCCAAAGCTCAGGGAAAAAGCGGTGGTCAAGCACTTTTTTTAAATACCCGACACCGCTGGAGCCACCGGTACCCATTTTATGGCCGATGATTCTTTCGACTGTTTTCATATGGCGGAACCGCCATTGCTGAAGCCAATCTTCAATGTCGATTAATTTTTCAGCCAACTCATAAAGGTCCCAATACTGATCAGGATTTTTATAGACGGTTGTCCAGGCGTCGAGTACCGACTGGTCTTCACTGTAGGGTTTTGTATAATCACGATTCTTTACATCTTCATGAATTGGCAACCCTGCACCCGCCAAAGCAAGGATGGAAACATCATAAAGGGAAGGGGCCTCATAGGCTTCGGTAAGCTGGGCTAATAACTCGGGATCTTTCTTGTAAATTTTAAGAACATGGCTGGTTTTATATCCCAGGGCGAATTCAATCATCCTGTATTGATAGGATTGAAACCCGGAGGCTTGACCAAGGCTGTCTCTGAATTGGACATACTCTGATGGGGTGAGGGTCGATAACACGTCCCATGCATGGATGATCTGGGATTGTATTTTTGAAACCCTGGCAAGCATTTTAAATGCAGGGGACAGTTCGCCTTTTTGAATGGAGGCGATGCTTGCCCTGGTTTCATGCAGGATCAGTTTCATCCATAGTTCACTTACTTGATGAATGATGATGAACAACATTTCATCGTGGTGACCGGATAAACGCTTTTGACTATCCAATAATGTATCCAGTCCCAAATATTCACCATACGTCATTCTGTTAATAAAATCCGTATATACTTCTTCATTCCCCATGGAATCGTTCTTGTTAACCATAATGATTCTCCCTTTCTTCTATGTAGATTCAGAGATGCAACTGATTGATCCCCTTTTATATATATTTCTTGAAGGGAACACGTAAATCCTCCTTCGGTTTTATGGCCGGTATTTTATTGAGAATCTCCATTTAATATGGAATGGTCATCGAGGATGCGCCATGTAGTCCGTGAATTCAGTAAAACGGTTCAAAGTGGATTGAATCGTATCTTAAAGGGGAAAATGATAGTATCTTTTCCTGCTTAGGAGTTAAAACCATGATGATCATACAACATATTAAGACGGTGACTGCTCGATTTTTCAAGGAACGCTTCTTCGATCATTCAGCGCAGTTGGCCTATTACTTATTGTTATCCATTTTTCCATTTTTGATTTTCGTGTTTTCATTAATCAGTTATCTGCCCATATCGGAGACCAATGTGCTGCTCTTGATCAAACCATTTGCCCCTGATAAATCATACGCCATCATCCAGGATAATATTGAACGCATTCTCTATGACCAGAGAGGGGACGTCTTATCGGTTTCCATTTTCTTCACCTTCTGGCTTTCTTCGATGGCGGTCCAATCGATGGTCCGTTCGTTGAATCAGGCATATAGGATTGAAAGGAAGAAACCTTTTTTCATCGCATTGTTGTATGATCTTCTATTGACGGTCGGCTTCATGATCCTCATTTCGTTTTCCCTCATCGTACCGGTTGTCGAGGAGTATGTCCGGCATGCACGATTTACAGAAGGGAAAATTAACGGAGATTGGAGTCAGGCCTGGGTGATCGGCAAATGGGGATTGAGCTCTGTCTTTATGTTCATCCTCTTTGTCTTTCTGTATATGGTCGTTCCAAGTAAAAGGATATCGCTTCTCCATGTCATCCCTGGCGCATTGGTTGCGACATTCGGGTGGCAGGGAGTGTCGTGGCTGTATGGAACGTACGTGAAGTTGAATGATTATTCCCAATTTTACGGTCAGCTGGGGAGTGTCATTACACTGGTGGTCTGGTTTTATATATCCTCAACAATCCTTCTAATCGGGGGCTTGTTGAACGGTAGTGTAGCGGAGAAAACATTGAAATAGAAATCGCCCGGCTATAGTGCCGGGCGATTTCTTGTTTTTATATATGATTTTCTTCCCTCATCATGATTACGAGTTTCTTGGATATGGTCAGCAATACAAATCCCAAGATGATGGCCGCAGCGCCAATGACGGCGAATATTTCTAAATAACCGAGGGTTGCAGTGAGGGAAGCAAGTTGACCTGCAAGTAAGCTTGCCACCCCTATGGCAGCCATCCAAACCCCCATCAGGAGGGAGGCGATCTTTACAGGGGCGACTTTACTGACGAGAGATAAACCGACAGGGGACAGAAATAATTCCCCCAGCGTATGAAGCAAATACGTAAAGACGATGAACAGGAGATTGGCTTTTACTGTGATGTTTTGTTCATCTGAACCGGTTTGCATGACTGCAGGTATGAGGATCATGAACCCCAGACCGAGTAGGATCATTCCGATTCCCATCTTTGTGGTCATATTTAGATCGCCCCTTTTCGATCGGGAAAGTCGTAACCAGACACTTGAAAGGATCGGTGCCAGGATGACGATGAATAATGGATTGACGGACTGGAACCAAGCAACGGGAATGGTATAACCAAACACGTCACGATCAATGAAATTTTTTGTGTAAAGAGTGAAAGAGCTCCCTGCCTGTTCAAATCCTGCCCAGAAAAATACGACAAAGCATGCAAGGATGAGAATGGCAGTGGTACGCTGCTTTTCCTTTTTGGTCAAAGGTACATTCCTGTCTTCATTGGCTTCTTCCGCCAACAGTTTATTTGGTTTCAACCCTACTTCCCCCAGGTATTTATTGTTTAACGTACTAAAGATGATCTGCCCGGTGATCATTCCGATGGAGGAGGCAAGGAATGCCCATTTGAATCCATAATGCATCGTTCCGTCCCTCATGGTGGTAAGGAACAGGTCCTCTGCAAGAAAACCTGCAATGAGGGGGGCGAATAATGCTCCCAGGTTGATTCCCATGTAAAAAATGGTAAAGGCGGCATCTTTTCGTTTATCGTTCCGTGGGTATAGCTCCCCTACGAGTGTGGAAATATTCGGTTTGAAAAAACCGTTCCCAAGAACGAGGAGGGCAAGTCCTGCATATAAGCCGATTTGGGAGTGGGTCAGAAAAATAGTGAAATCTCCACATGCCATGGTGATTCCACCAATGGTGATCGCTTTCCGCAGCCCGATATATCGATCCGTCAGCCATCCTCCTAATATAGGGGTAAAGTAGACACTGCCGGTATAAATACCATAAATGGACAATGCTTTTGCGGGATCGACCCCCAAGCCACCGCTTACAAAGGCTGTCGTCAAGTACAGAACGAGGAGCGCCCTCATTCCATAGTAACTATACCGTTCCCATAATTCTGTAAAGAATAACAGATAAAGACCTTTGGGATGTTTTTTACCTTGAGGTAAACGTTCTAATGTAGATGAGTTCACGTTATCACTCCTGTATTTTTAACATATGATTAGGCCAGGCAGAAAAGGGAGATGAGTAAACTTTTTTCCAAATCCTTTCATAGTATCCCCGTTCTTTTCATAGGCATGTACAAAAAGGGCGGTGGAAAAATTGTTCACTGGGTGTTTGTATTGCGGTCATTCTAGTTTGACAGAAAACGAATTATACATGAAAGAAGAGTATGGAGAAGCAAAATGGAACCTTACGGGACAGAGAGTGGGAGGGGATATGGTCATGTACAGCTGTGATAAATGTGGTTTCCTTCACCCATTCATTAAGAAGAAACGAAAGAAGTTCGAAAGGGAAGGTATGAAGAAATCCAGGGGCATTCGATGGAATATTCGGTAAACAGTATTTGTAGTCGTGTTGCAGTTGGCGGTATAATATGGGAAGGGAGGGAGACAAATGAATACATATCCAGATACGAAGAAAACCATTCAATTGATAAAGGAACTTGTGGAAATCCCAAGTCCTTCAGGGAACACGGATACAATCATGAATTTTGTTGAGGAATATTTCACCGACTTACAGTTGGAAATGAAAAGGAATCGAAAAGGTGCCCTTATCATCACCCTGCCTGGTGAAGATACATCGAGGCATCGCATGCTCACGGCACATGTCGATGCATTAGGTGCCATGGTCAAGGAAATCAAAAGTGATGGACGTCTACGGTTATCCATGATTGGTGGATTCAGATGGAATGCGGTGGAAGGGGAGTACTGCAGGATAGAAACATCTACAGGCAAATCCTACAGTGGAACGATTCTCATGCATCAAACCTCTGTCCATGTCTACAAAAATGCAGGCGAAGCAAAACGGGACGAAACGAATATAGAAGTCCGGATCGACGAAAAAGTACGGAATGCTAAAGATGTAAGAGAGTTGGGAATAGAGGTTGGGGATTTCGTTTCATTCGATCCCCGTGCTGAAATCACGGAAAGCGGGTTCATAAAATCCCGTCACCTGGATGATAAAGCAAGTGTAGGGATGCTTATGCAGTTGATACGCCATATTCAATCCGAAGGAATCACGCTTCCTTATACGACCCATTTTCTGATTTCAAATAATGAAGAAATCGGTTATGGCGGAAATTCGAATATTCCTGACGAAACGATTGAATATCTGGCAGTCGATATGGGTGCGATCGGTGACGGTCAATCCACGGATGAGTTTACCGTGTCGATTTGTGCGAAGGATTCAAGCGGACCTTATCACTACGGTCTGCGCAAGCATTTAGTCTCATTGGCTGAAGAGAATGGGATTGACTATAAAGTGGATATTTATCCTTACTATGGTTCAGATGCCTCCGCTGCCATACGGGCAGGGTTTGATATTGTCCATGGATTGATAGGGGCAGGGATCGATGCGTCACATGCATACGAACGCACACATGAATCCTCCATTCTTCACACGGAAAATTTGCTTTGGCATTACGTTCAATCCAGGATGGTCATTGAATGAACAAGCAGTCTTCCATCATCTTCTTATAGGTGATGGAAGGCTTTTTTTGTTTGGGGTAAATGGTAACCGGGTATGGTGACATTTGTGTGATGAAAATTTGTTTTGATTTTAGGAGGTATTTCTCTTATCAAAGCTTAGATGTTAAGATAAAATAAAAACACAATTAACTTAAAACGAGGTAAAAGAATGATTACATATAATCTGTTAGAAAGCATTAAATTAAAAACGGTATACGGTGAACTTCCTCCTGAGATAACGGACATTCACGTCGATTCCAGGAAAGTGACAAAAGGCACCATGTTTGTATGTACGAGAGGTTATACAGTGGATGGGCATGATTTCGCTGCAATGGCCGTTGAAAAAGGTGCGACTTTAATCGTGGCTGAAAAGCAGCTTGATATTGATTTAAGCAAGGCGGCATTAGTCGTAGTAAAAGATACATTCAAAGCTTTGGCTCAATTATCGAATAAATATTATGATTATCCTTCTCAGAAACTTACCGTTTTCGGTGTGACGGGCACTAATGGAAAGACCACGGTCAGTAACCTGATCCATTCCATCCTAAAACGAGCTGGTCAGAGTTCTGCATTATCCGGAACGATCGGGTTTAATCTGAATGGGGAATTGCTTCCCAGTGAAAATACGACATGCGATAATTTAACGAATCAACAGATGATGCAAAGTGCACTGGACCGTAAGATTGAAAACTTCACCCTGGAGGTATCCTCTCACGGACTGGCACTCGGTAGACTATGGGGAATCGACTTTGATGTGGTCGCATTTACAAACCTAAGTCATGATCACTTGGATTATCATGGGACGATGGAGCATTACGGGTATGCGAAAGGTCTCTTATTCTCCCAGTTGGGGCAGGACCTTCAAGATCCAAAGTATGTCATCCTGAATGCGGATGATGAATGGTATCACCGTTACAGCTACATGACTCCACATGAAGTCATCAGTTACGGGCTTGACGCTCATGCAGACTTCAAGGCGGTGGATATTGAATATTTCAATGATATGACGAGGTTCACGTTGAATTCACCCCAAGGAAGTTTTGAGGTCGAGATGAAGCTCTTAGGGAAATTCAATGTCTATAATGTACTGACTGCCATGGCATGTCTGTACGCAAGGGGCATGGAAATCACAAGACTTGTGGAAATCATCCGTGACCTTCCTCCGGTGAATGGGCGAATGGAAAAGGTGGACATCAAGGCACCGCTTTCTGTGTACATCGATTATGCCCATACACCTGATGCCATTGAAAATGCCATTCAGTCCGTCCTTCCGTTCAAGGAGAATAAAATTATCTTCCTGGTCGGTACAGGTGGAAACCGTGATAAGACAAAGCGTCCGACAATGGCAGAAAAAGCATCACTCGCAGATTACGTCATCCTGACCACCGATGATCCAAGGTATGAAGAATACGACAGTATCTTGAACGATCTGGAAAAAGGCATGCAGCATGAACATTATGCCCTCATAGGGGATCGTGCTGAAGCCGTTAAACACGCCATCGAGGTAAGTGAACCGGGAGATATCATCATCTTCGCAGGAAAAGGGCATGAGGATTATCAAATCATCGAGAATACAAAATATCCCCACAGCGATAAAGAGATTGCTGCGGAAGAAAGCAAGCTCAAATACGGGATATCTGAATAATCCCGATGATGGAACAGACCAATATGACAAATGTTGGTCTGTTTTTTTGTGGATGAGGATAGACGGAATTCACAATCTTTGGTAAATTTATAATACATATTAAAAGATGAGAGAATGAAGCATATGAAGTTTTCCTTATATTTAAATGACTATGAAACAGAAAAATTGTTTTCCACTTTGAGATGGCTGTTTGTCCTGATCGCCACGCTCATCTTTTACATACCTCCATTTTCAGAAAATATTACAACGAACAAAACGGTCTTCCCTTATTTATTGGTATCAGGAATCATTTATATGCTGGTGACTCAAATTGCATTGATACGGGCGAGGGAGGACAAGCGCAGTCTTCAATTCATACTAAAGGCAGGGATCGTCTTTGATTTTCTGGCACTGATTTGGCTGATGGTCTTATCACAGGGAATACACAGTCCCCTTTATCCGATATCCATTTTATTCGTGATGCACGCAACGATTTACTGGAGGACGAAGGGGGCACTCATCTCCCTGTCTGTATTCAGTATAGCGTATGCCGTGATGGGCTTTATGACAGTCAACATCCTTCAATTCCACCATTATTTCACTTTGACGTCCAACTTGTTCTTTCTATGGATCATCGGTTTATTCGGGGCATTGATCATGTTAAGAGAGCGGTCTCATTATGTCCAAAAAGAAGCCTACCATCACCTAGCCCATAAGGACTATTTATCAGGTTTGTTTAATCATCGTTCGTTTCAGGAAAGATTCAGAAGTAAGTTGGAAGAGAAGGAATCCTTTATCCTATTGCTGGGAGATATAGATGATTTCAAAAAAGTGAATGATGAGTACGGCCATTTGACGGGGGATGATGTCATCCGGAAGACAGGGGAAATCTTTCGTTTTCATGCCGAAGCATACAATGGGAGAGCCTTCAGGTATGGAGGAGAGGAGTTTGTCTTTATCTTACCCGAGATGGATGAGAGTAACATCAAACGGTTTCTTCAGGAATTATATGGACAGTTAAAACATTTGGAGCCAATAGCCATCTCTATGAGCTTCGGTCAGTCTCAATCAACCGAAACCCTGGAACCTGAAAGACTGATCGCACTTGCGGACGAACGATTGTATCAGGCAAAGAAAGCGGGCAAAAAAAGGACCTGCCTGGCAAATGGTGCAATGTTCATGCCGGGTCACCCTTCACCCCATAAAGAAAAAGAAGCCATCCGCTAGTGGATGGCTTCTTTGATGAAACGGTGAATTAAATGAACATCCCGGCAATGGCAGCACTTAATAATGAAGCAAGTGCACCTGCAGCAACTGCTCTTAATCCTAAGCGAGCAATATCTCCTCTGCGGTTTGGTGCAAGGTTACCTAGTCCGCCAAGTAATATCCCAAGTGAGGAAAGATTGGCGAAACCGCATAATGCGAAGGAAATAATCGCGACTGTTTTATCGGACAGGTTCCCGATTTCCGGAGCGAAAGCTGAATACGCAACAAATTCATTGATGACAAGTTTCTGCCCAATGAAGTTTCCTGCTGTAACTGCTTCATGCCATGGTACTCCGATTGCGAAGGCAAGTGGTGCAAATACGTAACCAAGAATAAGCTGAAGTGAAAGGCTGTCAAATCCAAACCATCCACCCACTAATCCAAGTAATCCATTGATCAAGGCGACAAGAGCGATGAAGGCAAGTAGCATAGCTCCGATGTTTAAAGCCAGTTGCAGACCTACGCTTGCACCGTTGGCGGCAGCATCGATCACATTCGCTGATTCCGAATCCGCTTCCATTTCTAACGCTTCAGGTTCTGGAGATTCGTCTGTTTCAGGGACGAATAACTTGGCCATGACAAGTCCTGCAGGCGCAGCCATGAAGCTTGCAGCAAGTAAGTATTCCAGTGGAACTCCTAAAAGAGAGTAACCAACCAGGACAGATCCGGCTACGGATGCCAATCCTCCTGTCATGACGGCGAAAAGTTCAGATTCAGTCATTTTCGCTAAGAAAGGCCTTACGACTAATGGTGCTTCTGTTTGTCCGACAAAAATATTCGCTGCGGCAGACAATGATTCCGCTTTCCTAGTTCCCAACAGTTTAGACAAACCGCCGCCTAAAATCTTAATGAAAAATTGCATGATTTTAAGATAATAAAGAACTGAAATTAAAGCTGAGAAGAAAATAACAACAGGAAGGACATTGAATGCAAAGATGAACGCAATGTTTGATTCCTCAGTGTAAAGTCCTCCAAATAGGAACGTGATCCCCTCGTTGGAATAATTGATGATGGCATTCACCACTTCGGTCAATCCTTTAAGGGCGTCCTGTCCCCAAGACGTCTTTAACACGATAAAAGCGAAAAATAACTGTATGGCAAGTCCTCCAAGGACTGTTCTGACATTAACCCGCTTTTTGTTCTTAGAAAATGCAAATGCAATTCCCATAACGACAATGATACCCATGATACCCCATAAATATTGCAATTCTTTCACCTCTTCGATAAGTATGATTGAAACTTGATGCTTTCGGGTTTTTATTTTACAATTCTTTCAGACGTCTGACAACCTACAATTGCAAGATTTGTCGAAAGTTGTACGGACAACATCGTCAATAGTATGCGCAAATACAGCGTTTTCATGAAAGGGGATACAATAATGAAGATCAGAAAAAATTTTTTGGAAGGATTGGAACAAAAAGTATATATATATGAAAACAAGAAAGAAGAGTTCTTTTTGATTGCGGTACCTAGCATCGAATGGTCGTATTCTTTCTTTTATGGGGATGAAGAGATCCAATCCAAATTGCTCCATTCATTAATGGAAAGGATTCCAAAGGAAACAGCGGAAACATTAAGTTCTCGAATTGTCCAATGGACCACTGAGATGTAACAAACGACTTAACATTCTTTTGAAAGCGGTAAACCATGGCTTCTTATTCCATTCTTTGTTGCATTGTTACTTTAGAACGAATATGATGAGAAAGTGAGAATGACGAGAAAGGATTTTATGAATGAAAATAGACTTTATACAGGAAGTTCAGTCAAGACGGACTTTCGCCATCATTTCCCACCCGGATGCTGGGAAAACAACCTTAACAGAACAACTTCTATTATTCGGAGGAGCGATTCGCGCCGCTGGAACAGTTAAAGGAAAGAAATCAGGTAAGTTTGCAACATCTGACTGGATGGAAATCGAGAAGCAGAGGGGGATTTCAGTCACTTCTTCTGTCATGGCCTTCGATTATGATGATTATCGTGTGAATATCCTGGATACACCAGGTCACCAGGACTTTTCCGAAGACACCTATCGAACATTGATGGCGGTTGACAGCGCTGTGATGATCATCGATTCAGCGAAAGGGATTGAAGCACAAACCTTGAAACTATTCAAAGTTTGTCGAATGAGAGGCATTCCAATCTTCACCTTCATCAATAAGCTTGATCGCCAAGGTCGGGAACCACTTGAGTTATTGGAAGAGCTTGAAGAAGTACTGGGAATTCAATCGTATCCAATGAACTGGCCGATAGGTATGGGGAAAGAATTCTTAGGAATCTATGATCGCTTTCATAATCGCATCGAGCAATTTCGAGTAGAAGAAGATGATCGCTTTATTCCATTAAATGATGAAGGTGAAATAGAGGGAGAACATCCTCTTAAAGAAAGCAATCTCTATAATCAAACTCTTGAAGATGTTTTGTTGCTGAATGAAGCTGGAAACCAGTTTTCCCGTGAACGCATAGCGAATGGAGAATTATCTCCAGTCTTTTTCGGAAGTGCATTAACCAATTTCGGTGTTCAAACATTTCTGGAAACATACTTACAGTTTGCTCCATCACCGCAGCCAAGGAATTCCGATGCTGGAGAGATTGAGCCGACAGCACAGGATTTCTCCGGGTTTGTATTCAAGATTCAAGCCAATATGAACCCTGCTCACCGGGACCGGATTGCCTTTGTCCGTATTTGCTCAGGTCAATTCGAGAGGGGGATGACGGTCAATCTATCCCGTACAGGAAAGTCGATTAAATTGGCGCAATCCACCCAGTTTCTTGCAGATGATCGGAGTACGGTGAATGAAGCGGTCAGTGGGGATATCATCGGGGTATATGACACGGGTACGTATCAAATCGGTGATACACTCGTCCAGGGAAAGCAGGGTTTTCAGTATGAAAAGCTGCCTCAATTTACCCCTGAACTCTTTGTCCGTGTCACAGCTAAAAACGTGATGAAGCAGAAGCATTTCCAAAAAGGGATCCTTCAGCTTGTACAAGAAGGAGCCATCCAGTATTATAAAACACGTACGGAAGATATCATTCTTGGTGCGGTTGGTCAACTTCAATTTGAAGTATTTGAGCACAGGATGAAGAATGAATATAACGTTGATGTGAAAATGGAACCGATCGGATCTAAAATTGCCCGGTGGATTGAAAACGAAGAAGATGTCAAGGAGACTATGTCAAGCTCCAGAAGCATGCTGGTCAAGGATCGACATGATAATCTTGTTTTCCTTTTTGAAAACGATTTTGCCATGAGATGGTTCAATGATAAAAATCCTGATATCCGATTATATAGCCTAATGTAATGACACTTAGCACTTCTCCTAAACTGGAGGAGTGCTTTTCTATTTCTTCTTTTTCCTTATTTTGTGAAATACTTTGAACTTATGTCCCGTGAAACTGCACTTTTGACATTATTCACTATCATTAAGTAATTTTTCCTAAAATAAAGGGATATCACTGGTGTTAACGGGGTATTAAGTCTTAGTATATAGGTATGGGTATTTATTGACGTTACAGGGGAAGGAAGAGATATGATGCAATACGCTTGTGCGAACTGTGGAATAGAGATGGAATATCATGAAGCAGGATTTTTATTTTTACATAACGAAAAAAGGCTGGACTTACCGCTGACAGGCTCAGTTGATAGGACAGAAGAAGGCATGTATGTTTTACAATATGATAATCTTGATGAGATCTATGGTAAATTATCAGAAATAGAAACCGTATTGGTGGAGGAAGAATGGACATGCAGTTTTAATTGTTCAGAGGATCCCGGTCCCTTCCGTCCTGCTCGAGAATTCCTGGAATTAATTAAATATAGAGAAATGGTAAAGCTGATTCAAGAGGGGCAATTTACAAGTCATCTCCAGCCAATCATTGATCTTAGCGATTTCAGTCTTTTTGGCTATGAATCGCTCTTACGCTCCAATAGTGGCGATAAGCGTATCAATCCAGGGGAGTTGTTTGAAGCCGCTTCGCGAACAGGATTTCATTCCATGCTGGATCAGAAGGCAAGGAAATCAGCAATCGAGTCGAGGCGGGGACAAGTGGAACCTGGTAAGAAGAGTTTTATTAATTTTCTTCCTTCGACGATCTATAATCCAGAATTTTGTTTGCGCCACACCTTCAAGATTGTCGATGAATGCAGAGTGGATCCAAAAGATCTTGTATTCGAAGTGGTAGAAACGGAGAAGATTGAAGATGTAGAACATTTAAGGTCGGTACTTGACGTATATAAGAGAGAAGGGATGAAAGTCGCCCTTGATGACGTAGGTTCAGGTTTTGCTACGGTTGAAATGTTAAGTCTGCTGCAGCCGGACTATGTAAAGATCGATCGATCCTTCATCAACCACTGTGATCAGGATGAGGAGAATCAGAAATTTTTACGTGAAGTGATGAAGATTGCCGGAGAATTGGACATTTTGGTCCTGGCAGAAGGGATTGAGAGAAAAGAAGAATTACTTTTCTGTAAAGAAATCGGGATCCACTATGCGCAAGGCTATTTCATAGGCAAACCACAAGAAGAAGCGCTGGAACCATTTGCAGAAACTCAATTTGTTTAATCGTGAATCCCTTCCCTGCCTATTTTCGGGAGGGGTTCTTTTTGTCAGGGGGATATTGGGGATGAAATCGTTCCTTGACAAATTGAAAGAACATGATATTATATTACTATAAAATACTTTAGTGCATAAAAGCTTAAAAGCGTTTAAGGGTAAAAGAATAGTTGAACCCTTAAACCAAATCAATCACATATCATTGTCTTGAACAACGCAGTAGGAAATAGTGCGACAGCAAACAGAGACTGGACGTCAGCTGGAAGTCCAGGTCCGCTTTTTTCCGAATTACATTGTTTATAAATTCTCTAAGTGATTTAGGGGATTTATCAAAAGACAACCTTTATGAAGTGGAAGTAAATCATGTCATGGATCAGTCGATTCTATGCATGTCATGATTTATTTCAATTAGGGTGGTAACGCGGAGAACTCTTCGTCCCTATCAGGGATGGAGGGTTCTTTTTGGCATACAATCCCATCACGGTCACATCTTACAGAAGGAAGTGTTAACATGTTAAACATTCAGAGCGTTCATAAACCGTCCGTTCCAGAAGCATCCGCAGTATTACTTGCTGTTCTGGGAATCATCAGTGTCAGCATCATCGGAGTGGGAGCGGTCCCTCATATTCCGATCATCCTTTCCCTATTCTTTTTGATGGTCTATGGACTGATACGGAAAGTGAGGTTCAAAGAAATTGAAAAAGGGATGATTGCCGGTGCGCAGGGTGGGTTGGGTGCCATTCTATTATTTTTCTTTATCGGACTGCTTGTAAGCAGCTGGTTGATCAGTGGGACCATTCCCACATTGATGTTTTATGGATTTGAATTTGTCACTCCACATTATTTTTATGCGATTGCCTTTTTACTTACATCCTTAAGTGGAGTAGCAATCGGAAGCTCACTGACAACGGCAGCGACCATCGGTGTGGCTTTAATCGGAATCGGTGAGGCTATGGGATTATCCATGGCCATCACGGCAGGTGCCATCGTTTCAGGTGCTTTTTTTGGAGATAAGATGTCTCCTTTATCGGATACAACCAATCTTGCGTCATCCATCGTCAAGGTGGATCTGTTTACCCATATTCGAAATATGGCCTGGACGACCGTACCCGCCTTTATCATTACATTGATTGTATTTGGTTTCCTTTCGCCCGGGACCCGTAAGATCGATTTGGCACAGCTTGATGCGTTGCAGAAAGGTTTAATGCAGACCGGCCTTATCCACTGGTACAGCTTGGTTCCTTTAGTGCTGCTGGTAGTGCTGATTGTATACAAAACACCTGCATTATTTACACTGGCCATCACGATAGCGGTTTCTGTGTTCTTATCTTTTTTCCACGGGACGTTGAAGGTAAATGAATTATTCCAGGTGCTATTCGAAGGCTTTACCTCGAAGACGGGGGTGGAATCCGTTGACTCACTGTTGACGAGGGGGGGAGTGAACAGCATGATGTTTACCATTTCCCTTGTCATTCTCTCACTGAGTCTCGGTGGATTACTATTTAAACTGGGTATCATCCCGGCGCTGCTTCAGAAGGTGTCTGCAATCATTCAATCTGAAAGAAGAACGATTCTTTCCACTGCTTTATCAGCGATTGGTATCAATCTTGTAGTAGGGGAGCAGTACCTGTCCATTCTATTGACTGGTGAAGCATTTCAATCTCAATATAAGAAATTGGGTCTTCACCCTAAAACCTTATCCCGGACATTGGAAGATGCAGGAACAGTGGTGAATCCCCTTGTTCCATGGAGTGTGTGCGGAATATTCCTTACAGATGTACTAGGTGTTTCAACGATGGAATATCTACCATTTGCCGTTTTCTGTCTGATCTCTCCGGTCATCACCATCCTGTATGGTTTCACAGGGTGGACCATTGAGAAAGAGCCTGCGGAGAATAACCCTGCTATATCGAATTCATAACAATCAGCCAATGAAAAAGGACTGTCAGTCTGAATGATTCACTCTCTCAGTGTGAGGATGATTCATTTAGAAGACAATCCTTTTTGTTGCATTTCAATATATGTGTAGAAATACCGCTGGTAATACAGGCCCCCTGCAGATATCATGATTAAATGAAATAGGGGAAGCACGCCGATCATCAAAGGATTCTTGAGCAATAATACATCTTCCTGCACCATAAATACCTCAACGGTCAAGAGAAAAAGAATGGTCCATAATGAATATTTCCAATCCCCGTTCCTAAAAAAAATAACCAGGCTATAAAAATAGGTCGTGAACCAAAAATACATGGCATTCCCTGCAATTAAATCCCTGACAGGATTCGAAAAATGATTCAGGGGGATGATATACAGCTTTAAAAGGGAAGATAGAATCCAAGCAAAAGAAAGAGTGATGGTGGAAAGTGCAAAGAACAAAGTGATGAATTGAACATAGTGGTTGTCAGATTCATCCAATAATCTCCACCAGATTTTGGCCAGTATAACGGAAATGATAAGGAAAAAAGTTGTATAATACGATTCCCACCAATGATGTTCGTATAACCTTGTGTGGATGAACCACGTTTCAATGAGGAAGAAAACACCGATGATGACCGCAATCCTCCATGCCGGCAAGCGATACAACACAATATAGGTTATCGCAACCGGAACCGAAAATGCCTGTGAACTGATCGATCCCAGTACGCTGTCATTGTAATTATTCGATAAAATATGGGGATGATACGTATAGCTATTGAATAATACAAAGATGACATATTCAAATACATAAGCCAACCCGGAAATGAAAAGCCAAAATAGGATGATCCGGCCAGAAATGTGACGATACTTCATCACGATCAAAGATAATGCCAAAACGCTGAAAAGGCTAAGGAATACAAAGGGAACCCAGTTCGCCATTTTAATGCTCCTTACGTTACAGTATAAAAATAGTGTATACCGATAAGGTGGAATTATTTATTTTTAACCGATATTTATCATTCACAGACGCTTTAATATTGAAGGATCTTCCTGAAGAGACTATAGTTAACAGTAACTCCTTCCAAACCTGAATGAACGCTATACATATAGAAAGGGGAGCACTTCATTGAAAATCAGTGATTTTTCCATACGCCGACCGGTGTTCACCATTGTCACCATGCTGCTTATCCTTATTCTGGGAGGAGTCTCGCTCCTTAGAATCCCATTGAAACTCATCCCGGACCTCAATCCACCCGTAGGTGTGGTGGTGACCAATTACCCTGGAGCGGGCCCTCAGGAAGTGGTGGAGAAGGTAACAAAACCACTTGAAGAAAGCCTGTCCACCTTGCCGGGGATGAAGAACCTTCAATCGACTTCCAGGGAAGGTTCCAACTTTATTCTCCTTGAATTTTCATGGTCGACCTCCATCGATGAGATTGAAAATGATGTCCTGCAACGCCTCGACCAAACTCCACTTCCCGATGGAGCAGAGAATCCAAGATTTCTCAAGTTTGATCCCGCCCAGTTCCCTATCATTCAATTTTCTTTACGGGAAGAAGGGGACGAGTCCAACCTAAAGACACTGTCAGAGAATTTGAAACAGGAACTGACAAGAGTGGAAGGTGTCGCAAATGTAAATGTTTCAGGTTCATTGACGGACGAAGTGGTCATTAAATTGAATCAGCAAGCGTTGAAAGATAATCGTCTAAGTCAAGGCGATGTGGTCAATGCGATCCGCGCCAACAATGTGACAGCTCCAGGTGATACGATCGAGACAGATGGACAAACATTGACCACGAGAGTAGTAAGCAAGCTCCAGTCCGTGGATGAATTAAAGGGATTGGTCCTTCAGGTGAATCCTCAAACCGGAAAGAAGCTTAAGCTTTCTGATGTCGCAAAAGTTGAACAGAGAAAACAGGATACAAACACGATCACCCGGGCAAACGAAGAATCTGCCATCCTGTTCAGTGTGCTGCAACAATCGGATGCTAACACGGCCTCCGTGTCGAAAGCGTTTCAAAAGGAGCTGGATCGCCTTCTTAAGCAGGATCAATATAAATCAATCAAAGCTGATATCCTGTTCGATCAGGGGGATTACATCACTCAAGCCATCGGGAATATCGCCAATTCCCTCCTGATAGGTGGAGCGTTTGCCATGCTTGTGCTCTTCTTATTTTTGAAAAATGTAAAGAGTCCCCTTATCATCGGGGTGGCCATTCCTTATTCCGTCATTGTTACATTTGTTCTGATGTTTTTTGCGGATTTCGCATTGAATATCATGACATTGGGAGCCCTCGCTCTTGGAATCGGGATGCTGGTGGATAATGCGATCGTAGTCATTGAGAATATTTATCGCCATTTATCACTGGGGAAAAATCCGAAGGAAGCTGCAAGTATCGGGGCAAAAGAAGTGGGGGGAGCCATCACCGCTTCCACCTTGACCACTGTAGCGGTATTCCTGCCGGTTGTCTTTATATCCGGTTTACTGGGGGAATTGTTCACCGAATTCGCCTTGACAATTTCATTTAGTTTATTGGCTTCCCTCGTCGTGGCATTGACGGTCATCCCGATGCTCGCAAGCAGACTCTTGAGGAAACCAAAAGGGAATATCGAAGCAAAGCGGAGACGTTCTAAGAGCAGAAAGACATTCGCAAGGTCGGTTAAATGGGCGCTTCGTCACCGTTTCATCGTATTATTCATCACTCTCATTACATTAGTGGGTGGCGGGCTTGGCCTTACGACGGTAGGAACGCAGTTTTTACCACCAACTGATGAAGGGTTTTTCAATATGAGGGTCGAATTGGATAATGGAGCTTCCGTAGATGAGACCAATAAAGTCGTCAAAGCGATTGAAGGCAGGTTGAAAAAAGAAAAAGATGTCGATGTCTTCGTAAGTCTTGTGGGTACGACCCAGGAAGAATCCTTCAGAGGAAGCGGGAAAGGGAATATTGCAGAAGTTTATGTGAAAATGGTGCCTCTCGATGAGCGGGAGAGATCGATTTTCACCTTTGCGGATGAAGTAAAGCCTGAAGTGGAAAGAGCGGCACAAAAGGTGAATAAGTCTGCTGACGTTTCGTTTAACTTACAGTCAACATCCGGCTCCAGCCCTCAAACCTTGACGTTTAACTTGCGGGATACGGATCAGAATCGACTGAAGGATTCCGTCGATACGTTATTCGCTTCGTTGAGAGAAATGAAGGATGTAACGGAAGTTTCAACTGATCAGATGGAAACGGTGAAAGAAGTACAAATGAAGGTAAACCGGGAGAAAGCACTTCAACAAGGCTTGGCACCGGCTCAGATCGGGACGCTTGTTCAGGATGTAACCCGGGGAGTCCTGACCACCCAAATGGTAACAGGGTCTTCTGACGTCATAAATGTTCTTGTTCAATATGACAGGAACATCACGGAAAATCTGGATTCTTTAAAGAAACTCCTCATTCCAATTGGACAAGGGAAGTATATTCAGCTAAACTCCGTCGTAGACTTTTCAATTGAAGATGGTCCTGTCAGCATTCAGAGAATTGACCAGCAGCATGCCGTTCAATTCACACTCAACTATTCATCATCAACCAATCTTGGAGCCATTTCCAAGGCGGTGGATGAGAAGATCGAATCACTTGATCTTCCAAACGAGACCTTGGTTTCATTCAGTGGAGACAGAGAACTTCTTGAGGATTCGATTGATGATATGGCCCTGGCACTCGGGCTTGCCATCGTCCTTGTCTATATGGTCATGGCTGCTCAATTCGAGTCATTTAAATATCCATTTGTCATCATGTTCACCGTTCCGCTCATGGTGATAGGTGTAGCAATCGCACTGGCCATTACACAGACACCTATCAGCATATCGGCGATCATCGGAGTGATTGTACTGGCTGGTATCGTCGTCAATAATGCGATCGTCATCGTCGATTACATCAATCAGCGTAAAGAGGCGGGAACGAGCAGCTTTGACAGCATCGTCGAAGCGGTTCAGGACCGGGCGAGGCCGATCTTCATGACGGCACTGACGACGATCCTCGGCTTATTGCCCCTGGCACTCGGTTTGGGTGAAGGGACCGAAATCAATCAGCCTATGGGCATTGCCGTCATAGGCGGACTGATCAGCTCGACATTATTGACCATTTATGTCATACCGATTGTATACAGTTTCTTTGATAAAGAGACGAGAAGAATGAAGAAACCAAGAGAAACATACGTATATAAAGAATAGAACACACAACGAGAGTTAACCCGAATGCTAAGCAGTCACCTCCTGAAAGGATGTGGTACCTTGGCCGAACGGTTAACTCTTTTTTATTAAAATTATGGTGACAAGCGGGGGAGAAGAACGAAATGGAAAAAGGAATCTATTTGATCACGGGGTTTCCGGGCTTTTTAAGTCAAAATATCGTGGGAGAATTACTCAAACAGGAAAAGGCATCCAAGGTTTACTTACTTCACCTTCATTCAATGAGGATTCAGGCGGAAGAAGGAATGAGGAAACTGAGATTTTTGTCAGATGCAGAGATCATCCTGATAGAAGGGGACATCACCCGAACGAATCTGGATATGACAGAAGAGGAAATTGTCGAGATGAGGGAGGAAGTGGAATATGTTTGGCACTTAGCAGCCATCTATGATCTTGCTGTCCCCCAAGATCTTGCACAGAAAGTAAATGTAGAAGGCACACGTCAGGTGAATGATTTCTGTCAAACCCTCCGTCGATTAAAAAGATACGTGTATTTTTCCACTGCTTTTATTGCGGGATCACGTGAAGGTGAACTGATGGAGAATGAATTGATCCGTCCGGAGCGTTTTCATAACTTCTATGAACGGACTAAATATGAAGCAGAGGTCCTGGTGGATGAATGGAAGAACAAGCTTCCCATAACTATCATCCGCCCGGGTATCGTGAAGGGAAACTCAGAAACCGGAGAGACCGTGAAGTTCGATGGACCATATTTTATTATGAATATGTTTAACCGATTATCTTTCCTGCCGTGGATTCCATTTCTTGGTGAGGGTACCTCTTATATAAATATCGTCCCCGTCGAATATGTGGTGAAAGCATCCATTTATCTGGGGCATGAGGAGGCTGGGAATGGAAAGACGTATCATCTTACCGATCCAGAACCCCTGATGGTAAGGGAAGTGTATGAACAGATTTTATGGCATATGTTAAAAAAGAAACCAAAAGGGAGAATTCCGTTATCCCTTTCTAATTGGGCACTTGGATTCCGTTTTATACGACGTTATTTAAAAGTCGAACGGGAAGCCTTGGACTATTTTACACTCCAAGGCAAATTCAATTGCGAACATGCCCAAAGAGACCTGGAGGGGACATCGATACTATGTCCTTCCCTTTCCAGCCAGATTGAAAAAATGGTTGAGTTTTATGTTGAACATGCTTCCAATGAACGATTGCACGTAAAGATCGATTAAAAGAAGGGGTGCAACACAAGCAATCATCGTAATAATTGGGAGAGATATGGTAAAAATAAAGGGAGAAGCATCAATAGGAGGAATCTCAAGATGGCATTTTCCCTTACGCTATACCTTGGCCGAGACAAACACAATCCTTACCATAAGCCTATTAAAAACATCGAACTTTACCACTCCTCCTGGTTTACGGGGGACATATGAAATCATCCATTACCAAATTAGAAGGCATCCTCTGGAGTATTGCGCTGCCGGGTTTTCCTCAATTGCTAGTCGGTTTATGGTTTAAGGGAACGTTGTTTGTCCTTCTTGAGATCATGATCAATATTCAAAGTAACTTCAATCTGGGGATCATGTACAGTTTTTTAGGCGAAACGCATAAAGCAGCGGAGATACTTGATTATCAGTGGCTCATGTTTTATCCGTGTTTATATATGTTTGCCATGTGGGATGCGTATAAAATAGCCGATGGCCAAAAGGAGAAGTACAGCTTTTTACCGTTTGTCATGTCTGCCTATACGGTAACGGTTGGTTTGATGTATTCCCCGAAGGTATATTTATTCGGAAAATTCATCGGACCCATTTTTCTGCCGATGTTGTTTGTGATTCCGGGAGTGTTGCTGGGGTTGTTGATACGAGCCGTCCTGATACGGGTTAAATAATTTTTCTCTTTACGGATAAGTGTTTTTGAGTTAAAATACATCTATACAAATGAACGTTTTCTACCTGTCAAAGGGGAGTAGCTATAGGTTTCATACCTAAACAAAGTCGTCAATTCATGGTGTATGCCATCGGCTTTGTTGGCATATCCGTATGCTAAGCAAGACCTTTGCCTTATTTAGGCAAGGGTCTTTTTATTTTTATAAAATTCCTTGCCTATTGGAAAACTAACTATGTAAATAGGGAGGGACTAGAGGTATGGATGCTTCGATGTTATTGGAATATGGATGGGTCCTGCTGATATTGGTAGGTCTTGAAGGGATTTTAGCTGCTGATAATGCGGTGGTAATGGCTGTAATGGTCAAACATTTACCTGTTGAACAAAGAAAGAAGGCACTCTTTTACGGTCTTTTAGGAGCCTTTGTCTTTAGGTTCGCTGCATTATTTCTCATTTCATTCTTAGTCAATGTGTGGCAGGTTCAGGCGATTGGGGCGATTTATTTATTCTACGTGGCCATTCACCATTTTGTGAAGAAAAGGAAAGACACCGGGACAGTAGAAGAAAAACCGGCGAAAGGCTCTGGATTCTGGACTACGGTACTCAAGGTGGAACTTGCGGATATCGCATTCGCGGTTGATTCCATGCTTGCTGCCGTCGCTTTGGCCGTAACCCTGCAACCGACTGGATGGTTTGATGTAGGAGGGATTGACGGAGGGCAGTTTATCGTCATGTTCCTAGGCGGCATCATCGGGTTGGTGATCATGAGATTTGCCGCTACCTGGTTTGTGAAATTATTGGAGAAATACCCTACCTTGGAATCAGCAGCATTCCTAATTGTTGGCTGGGTAGGTGTGAAACTTGCCGTTTTCACCCTTGCTCATCCTGACGTAGCCATCCTGGATCATCACTTCCCTGAATCAAAAGGGTGGAAACTTGTTTTCTGGAGCGTATTGATCCTGCTATCAGTAGGAGGGTATTTATTATCAAGAAGAAAAGCAAGACAGGAAGAAGCAAATATAGAAAGAAAAGCAAAAGCAGAATAATGACGTCATATAAAGCTAACGTGGAGTTTTCCCGTTAGCTTTTTTTGTTTCGACGAACGGAAGTTTTGACGGCTCGTTGCCGTGAAGAATAATACGATTGAGGGAATTTCTAAACTTTTATTTAGTTGAACCCCCTCAAAAAAAGTTGTTTAAACGTAAATCCTTTAATAAGGCGATCGATCGGCCAAATCCAAATTAACTTCCGAGGTGTACATATGAAAAAACAATCAAAAATAGTGAAATCTTCATTAGCAGTACTTGTAGCGAGTTCTATTAGCTTACCAGGATCACTCGCGTTTGCAAATTCAAACGACGATAACTTTGACAGCATTAAACTGGAGCAAGAGAAAACAGTCAGTGCTGATGTTGCAGTAAATGACGACGCAATGTTGGAATCATCAAAAGATGAAATCGAAAAACTAGAGGAAGCCTCAGCGGCTCCATCCTTATTGCCTGGTGATTTTTTCTATTTTGCGAAGCTTGCAATCGAAAAAATCCATCTCGCGTTTACAATGGACGATGCTAAAGAAGCCAAGCTATTAGCCGGATATGCTGCAGAAAGATTGGCCGAAGTAGAAGAATTATTCAAAGATGGTAAACAAGAAGAAGCCATAGAAGCCTTAAATAAAGCGATTGAGATGATGCAAAAATCGGAAAATCAGTGGTCTGATGATGAACTAGAAAAGGATTCAACTGATGGTGAGAGTGTTGAGTCTGATTCTGAAAAGAATGATGACTCTAATGTGGAAGAAGAAACTGATAACACAACCTCTGAAGATGCCTTGAAAGAAGAAGCCACTTCCGATGATGAAAAGAGTGAAGAGAATACCGATGATAACGCTATGGAAGAAATGATGGCACAAAACATCTTGTCACTTAAAGCAAATATGGAAAAAGTGAAAAATCCAAAAGCGAAAGCGGCCCTACTGAAAAATATTGAAAAGAGTTACTTGAAACTAGCTGAAAAGCTTGACAGATTAGAGGAGAAAGCAGCGAAAAAGGCTGAAAAAAGTGAATCTGAAGAGGATACAAAAACTCCTATGGAAGAATCACCTGTCTTAGAGACAGAAAAGCCGGCAAAGGAAAAAGCTCCGGTCGAACAGACTACCGAAACGACAATACCAGATAAGGAAGAAACTGTTTCACCAGTAAAAAAACAGGTAGAGAAAAAAGAAGAGAAAAAAGAATGGAAAGCACAGCATAAAGAAGCAAAACAAGAAGCAAGAGAAGTACGTAAACAAGAGAAGCAAGAAGCAAAAGAAGTACGTAAACAAGAAAAACATAAGGAAAAAGAAGCCCGCCACGAGTATAAAGAAGAAAAAAAACAACATTCAGCACCAGTCAAAGTAAATCATCCGCACAGTGAGAACGGCAAACGAGAAGAAGGCGGTAAGGGTCATCATAAAGAATCATGATTTCGATGTAGAGTCTGAAAGTGATTGACACATCGGTCAGGAAAGGGTTGTAAAAGCAACCCTTTCTCCCTAATATCCTTTTACATTCAACACCATATGAGTATAATAGTGTGCAGGATGGGGTGAGGCTGATGCTAAATGTTCTACTATTTCTACTCGCTAAACAAAAGAAAAAGCAATCGCTTGAAGAGATGGCGATCCAGATACAAAATGGTGATGAGCAATTATTGAACATGGTGCTCGAAGACTATAAGCCATTTATTAAAAAAACGGTTTCATCGGTATGCAAACGATTCATTTATGAAAGTGACGATGAATTCAGCATCGGTCTGATTGCCTTTCATGACGCCATTTTAAAATATAATCATCAACGAGGCTCTTCCATCATCAGTTTCTCTGAAGTGATCATCAAGCGGAAAGTAATCGATTATATCAGAAAGAATGGGAAGATCCAGGATATAAGCTTCGATTATAGCTTATTTGAGAATGGGGAAGATTCTCCTGGTTTAACAATCGATCAGATTGTGTCCGTAGAAGAATTCGGAAAACAGGAGGAAGCCAGAAAACGACGGGAAGAGATCCTTTACTTTCAGGAACAACTGGCTCAATACAAGTTGTCCTTTCACGATCTGGTTGAACAGTCTCCCAAACATGAAGATGCAAGATTGAATGCCATAGAAATCGCCAAAAAGGTAGTGAGTTCACCAGAACTTTTAGATTATCTTACAGAAAAAAGACGATTACCGATAAAAAAATTAGAAAAACAGGTGAACGTCACCAGAAAAACAATCGAGAGAAATAGAAAATATATTATAGCCATTTCTCTCATTCTTATAGGTGATTATGTTTATTTACGGGATTATTTAAAAGGGCGGTTAGAGATATGAAAAAAGGGATCATTATGGAAATCAAACAGGATATCCTGGTGATGATGACACCGGAAGGAGAATTTCTTACAGGAAGAAAGCAGCCCGATCAACAGTATGCGATAGGCGAAGAAATTCCTTTCTTTCCTCTGAGCTCAAGAGCTGATAAACCAAACACGATTTCCAAGTGGAATTGGAGAGTGTCGACATCTTTGCTGACAGTTCTTGTCGTCATCATTGCCTTATTCTCAAGTTCTGTTCTGCAGAACAACCGGGCGTATGCCTATGTCTCGGTCGATATCAATCCCAGTATGGAATTAACATTAAATAAAGATCAACAGGTGTTGAATATCAAGCCATATAATGGTGATGCCGAGGTTCTCTTAAAGGAACTGAGAGACTGGAAAAATGAAGATGTGGGGGAAGTGACGGAGAAAATCTTCCTTTTAAGTGAGAGACTTGGGTATTTAAAGGGAATTCAAAGTGTTTTCATTACTTCTTCCTTCATTGATGATTCCGATCCTAAACGGGAAACCGAATTAATGGACGAATTAAATGAGTTTGTGGAGGACTACGGTTCTGATCATTCTACGAACATCATCATGAAAGAAACATCCCGGGAATTCAGGAAAAAGGCATCTGAAAAAGGGATGACTGCAGGCTCACTGATTCGTGAAACAGAACAGAAGGACTCCACTCGAACAACGGAGCCTGTAAGAAAAGAAGATAACGAAGTTCAAGAAAAAATGATCAAACAAGAAAAAGAGAAGCAAAAGAAAGCGATCATGGATGAAAAAATCAAAGCTGAGAATCAAAAGGTGAATCCGCCAGTAAAAGATAAGAATCAACCTGCGGATAAGGCTCAAAAACCTCAAAAAAATCAGCGTCAAAAGGCTCACCCCGAAAATAAAGGGGAGAGGGGGAAATCCGAGAAGTCACAAATGGAGAAATCCTCAAATGGTAACAATGGGAACCGAGGGAATGACAAACCTTATAGAGGGAATGATCATTCTACACGAAATGACCAAGGATACCATGAAAACAATGATAAGCATAATGATCATCAAAATAATCGAAACGAAGAAAAGAAACAGAATCATGAAAACAGAAAAGAAAATAAAAAAGATTAACAGGATAGGAAAAGGCTCATTCATCTGAATGGGTCTTTGTTATTGAAATCGAAAAAGGGTAGCTGGTACATGCCAGCTACCCGTATTCCAAGTTATTTAGTTTGTTGTCCAGTTAATTGAGATTGAGCTTGCTTCACAAGACGCTTCGTGATTTCTCCCCCAACTGATCCATTAGAGCGGGCAACTGTATCAGATCCAAGCGTCACGCCAAACTCCTGGGCGATTTCGTATTTCACTTGATCAAGGTACTGTTCAACACCAGGTACAAGCAATTTATTTGAACTTCTAGCCATAGTCGTTTTCCTCCTTACTGGTATACTTGAAACAATGTATGTTTCAGTACCTATATTATTTGTAATATCATCATGAACATGAATGGTAATATTTCGCCGAAATTGTATTGTTTGCTTAGAAATGCTTTGAATCATTACTTTTCGGTTTAGGGGGCCTACATTAAAGGAAGAATAAACATTAAAGAAATTAATCATTTTTCCTTTCATTCTTCGGTTTTATTCTTTAAGATAGAAAAGGAAATAACGTTGAAAGGGAAATACATACATGTGGTATAAGCTTAGATTGAATTTAAATAAATTAACTCCTGCACAAGTGATCGTAACGTATTATCTTTTGGCGGTGACGATTGCGACCATCCTTCTCAGTCTTCCCATTGCGCATAAATCCGGGGCAGAGTGGAGCTTTTTGGATGCGATCTTTACTGCCGTAAGTGCTGTGAGCGTTACGGGGCTTACCGTTGTAAGTACGGTCGACACATTCAATACAACGGGAATTTTCATCTTAATGTTTGTTCTTCAATTCGGTGGGATTGGGATCATGACCCTCGGTACGTTTTTCTGGTTGATCGTAGGGAAGAAGATCGGCTTGAAAGAACGTCGCCTCATCATGACGGATCAAAATCAGACAAGCCTGGCCGGACTTGTAAGTTTATTAAAGCAAATCTTATTATTGATCATCTTCATTGAAATCGTGGGGGCATTTATTTTAGGTGTCTATTTCTTAGGCTATTATCCCACGTGGCAGCAGGCTTTTATTCAGGGACTATTTGCCTCTGTCAGTGCCACGACAAATGCGGGCTTCGATATTACAGGTCAGTCACTCATTCCTTATGCGAATGACTACTTTGTCCAGTTCATCACCATCATTTTATTGACACTCGGAGCTATTGGATTTCCCGTACTGATTGAGACGAAGGATTATCTAATGAGCAAGAAGAGAAACAAACACCACTTTTCTTTATATTCAAAGATTACGACGGTTACGTTCTTTGGATTAATGATATTCGGGACATTGGTCATCTTTCTCTTTGAATATAACCGCTTTTTTGATGGTATGGAGTGGCATGAGGCATTTTTCTATTCGTTTTTCCAGTCTGCTACAACAAGGAACGGCGGACTTGCCACCATGAATGTGGCCGATTTTTCTACTCCCACCTTATTGGTCATGAGTGCCCTTATGTTCATCGGAGCTTCACCAAGCTCGGTTGGTGGAGGGATCAGGACCACGACATTCGCCCTGAATATATTATTTTTGTTCCATTTCGCAAAAGGAAATCAAACCATTAAGATATTCAAAAGGGAAATACACCATCAGGATGTCATTAAATCTCTGGTCGTGACGATGATGGCCATTTTTATCTGTTTCCTTTCTGTCATCATTCTCACTTTCACAGAGGATCATTCCATTATGGAGATTGTCTTTGAAGTTGCTTCCGCATTCGGAACCACGGGATTATCCATGGGCATCACCTCTGAGCTTTCCTCAATCGGAAAATGCGTCATCATCGTGCTGATGTTCATTGGCCGAGTGGGGATCCTTTCCTTCCTCTTCATGATAGGAGGAAAAGAAAAGACAGCTAAATACCACTATCCAAAAGAACGGGTCATTATTGGTTAATGAGCCTCTTTGAAAGAAGCTAATGTAGC
>NZ_BCVQ01000040.1 GCF_001591825.1 Rossellomorea vietnamensis NBRC 101237 | reverse complement strand
TTTAAGTGTCCAACATTATGGGGCCAGTGCAAAGAGCCCGAGGAGGCTCAACTCACGCCCCGCGGAAAGCGAGCACCTGCAGCGGAAATCAACCAACCACTCGCCTTTTCAAAAGCAACAAACTCTCGTTAAGATACTTCTATAAACTAAACCCATCTAATATGTGGATAATAAGGGAAAATTAGTGCATTCATCACTTACTTGATTCTGTAATATATGATTTAATAGATAGTACTATGGATCGATTAAAGAGAAGAAGGTTGTGGAAATGGGTCCCTTCCGCTTCTTTATAGAGTAAAAGCAGAGAGAATTTTTCTCCTCTTTTTTTTTACTCAAAAATCGAACATACGTTCTATTGGTGGTGAAAAAAATGGATCCATTAGTGAGTGAATTTTATCGTCATTATCCTCATCTCAAATACAATAAAGCCGTTGAGTCCTTTATCAGTCAAACGGAGAACCGGAAGTTAGTCGAAGATTTTTTACATCACCCCAGTGCAAGTAAGGAAGATCATTTAAACGAAGCGTTTAAAGCCTATTATTTTGATATCCGATTTACCTCTTACGTCAGTTCATCCCTTTATTTTCACAGTGTGAACTTTGACAAACAGATAAGAAAATATAGCGAACGTCATCCTCTTACCCTGGATGACCGGGTGGGTGAAGATGGTGGATCATATGTGGACCTTGTTCCGGATCCGGACTCGGATATTGCGCCTTTCACCAATTATTCGACTTTAATGGAATGTCTGGAGAACGAGGAACTCCTTCAGGCCTATAAAACATTGACGGAAAAACAGAAGCATATCCTGGATTTAGCTTATGTACAGGAACGATCTGATACTCAGATCGCAAGGATGCAGGGCGTATCCCAACAAGCCATCTCGAAAACCCATCGAAAAGCGTTACGCAAATTAAAATCCATTTTAGAAAAAGGAGAATCATAAACTATGGGAATTTTATACGATCTAGTTAAAGAAGCGAAGGGCAACACGGAATATGAAACGAAGATCATCCGGAGGTTCGAACCGAAAATCAGGAAGTCGCTGTATCTGACCCGACTCGAAAACAGGGACGACCTGGAGCAGGAGTTGAAAATCAAATTGATCCGGTATGTCAGGGACTACTCATTGGACAATATACCGGGATTATTTGACGAAAAGAAGCAGTAAGGTCAGATGAAATATATTCCATTTATTTCAAGCGTATAGGACAATCTTGAATCCGGGAAGCCTTAGAATAAGGAGGCGATGTATAATGAATACATTCGAAGTATTATCTCTGATGCTTAGTTTTGGGATGTTCGTGATTGCGATTCTGAAAGCCAATGATGAAAATAAACATTCATGAACACGCTTTTGAGCGTGTTTTTTTTTTGCAAAAAAAACCTCCCCAAAACGAGAGGGAGGTTTCCGTCACTCTATTCTTCATTCATCACTGACTTTAGGTCCACCTCATACAACTTATCATCATTCTCACGGGGGATTCCCCGCCCATCTGTGTTGTTTGAGACAAAATAAAGGGTGTCCCCTTCCACCAGTACATCCCTGACACGACCAAATCCTTTGAGAAGGTCGGTTACTTCCCCCGTTTCTGTATCAAATCGTTTTACGCTTTGACCAGCCAGGGCTGCGAACACGAAATCTTCCTTCCAGAAATCCGCTCCTGATGGGGCCCATGAAGGCTCACCGGAGTTTGACAGCGGGGACACCATGCCCTCGGCCTTATCATCTCCTGTGATCTTCGGCCATCCGTAGTTGTTTCCTGCCTTGATCAGGTTGACTTCATCATACCCATTCGGACCATGTTCAGTTTCATACAGTTCACCATCCCGATTCCAGGCAAGGCCTTGGGGATTCCGGTGGCCGTAGCTGTAAACAGGTGAATCTTTAAATGGGTTATCGGACGGGATTCCTCCATCCAAGTCAATGCGAAGAATTTTCCCTCCAAGGAAGGATAGATCTTGAGCATGATCCTGCCTGGTGGCATCCCCTGTAGTAATGTAGAGCCTGTCATCGGGACCGATTTCAAGCCTGCCACCTTGATGAAACTGCCCGCTTGGAATCCGGTCCAACAGGACTTTTTCCTCGGTCCACTCGTTTGCAGTCCGCTTCAGGGCTACGACCCGATTGTAATGGTCCCCGGAATCATCGTACGAATAGTAGGCAAATGCCTGTTGGTTGGTTTTGAATTCGGGATGAAGCACAAATCCTAACAGTCCGGCTTCAGGGCTACTCGATAATGGCTTGGAAAAACTGGTTTTGACCACGGATTTTTCCCCATCCATTATCTCCACAATTCCGCCTGTCCGCTGTGTGATATAAAATACATTGTCCTGATTCTGGATGGACCAGGGAATTGACAGATCCTGCGCCACTACCTTACTCTCGACACTTGGTCTCGTGACGGATTCACTTTCTTCCTGCTGCCCATCTGGCTGTCCGAACGAACAGGCACTAAGTAATAAGCTCTGACTTATGATCAATACGAGCCAACCCATTTTGATTTTCATCCTACCAGCTCCCCTTATTCACTCTTTTTAACCAGTATGGACAACAGAAGAGGTTCTCATTACTTTGCCGGTTGTTGGATGACTTCCTGAATGGCTTTGGCCACACCATCTTCCTTATTGGTTGCCGTGATGAATGGACAGAAGTCCTTAATCTGATCCAGGGCGTTCCCCATGGCTACGGGTCTTCCGACTACTTTCATCATGGACAGGTCGTTAAGATTATCTCCCATGGCCATGGCATTCTCAGCTGACAGTCCTTTGTCTTTCAGCAGTTTCTCAAGAGCAACACCTTTTTGTGCCTCAAGACTGTTCACTTCAATATTTTCTTTACCTGATGAGCTGATGGCGATGCCTGTAAGGGCACTTAATTTCTCGTTCGCTTCCTGTAGCTGCTTCTCATCAAAGGAGAAAACAAGGAATTTGTATACAAGCTGGTTGTCATCCTCGAACAGGACCCCGTAATCTTCCACCAATTTGATATGCCCTTTTTCAAAGCGTTCCCTGGCAGCTTGTCTCACTTGTTCTTCAGACACGCCGGGATTGGCTGTTGTGAAAATGTTGACGATTAATTCGACTCCCATTTCATAGTTTTCCGTATACGTTCCCTCGTCTGTGTAGATTTCAAAGTAAATGCCGGTTTCATTTAAGACAGCGGCAATCTCTCTTGCACGTGCTGACTCAATGCCCGCCTGATAGATGATTTCGCCTTGTTTGTTCCGCACTTCTGCTCCATTGGCACAGACGATATCGCATGAGATGCCTGCCTCCTCTATGACATATCGGGCTTCCTCATATGACCTGCCTGTGGCTACCACTACTTCGATTCCCTGCTCCTGTGCGTCCAGGATGGCCTGCTTATTCGCTTCACTGATTTCCTGTTTTTCATTTAATAATGTTCCGTCCATATCTGTAGCAATGAATGTAATCATTTGTAAACACCTTCCTGTTGTTGAGTATTCTTAATTTAGCCATTGTATCATGAAATATTTATACACTTATAGTAATGGACGTTCAAAATCAAGATTCTGGCAATTATCTGAAATTGAAAGGGTTTTCATTCATCACTATAGAAGAATAGTATGGAGGTATATTTTTATAAGGGGGATGAAGATGAAAGGACTTATTTCATTGTCTAACAAAATCATGCAGCGCTATTTGCCTGATCCATTTTTATTTGTGGTCATTTTAACGTTGGCCGTGTTCGGTCTTGGGCTCATTTTCACTGAAAGTTCGAGCCTTGAGATGGTTCAGTATTGGGGGGATGGGTTCTGGAGCCTGCTCGCCTTTTCCATGCAGATGGTACTTGTCCTTGTGACAGGGTATGTCCTTGCGAGCAGTCCATTGTTTAAACGTTTCCTCGGATTTCTTGCTTCGTTCGCCAAATCTCCCGGCTCTGCCATAGTGATCGTGACCGTCGTGTCCATGATTGCAAGCTGGATCAACTGGGGGTTCGGACTGGTCATCGGGGCATTGTTTGCGAAAGAACTGGCCAAACGGGTGAAGGGCGTCGATTACCGCTTGCTCATTGCCAGTGCCTACTCAGGATTTGTGGTCTGGCATGCAGGATTCTCCGGGTCGATCCCGTTATCGATTGCGACTGACGGTCATCCGTTCCAGGATTTGATCGGGGTCATCTCGACCAATGAAACCATCTTTGCAACATCCACTCTCATCATCGTGGCCGCATTATTCATCGTCCTACCCATCACCAACAGGATGTTAATGCCAGCGAAAGAGGAGACGATTACGGTTGATCCTGAGCTCTTCAATGAGACAGCTGCCACTCTTGAAAAAGAAGCAATGACTCCTGCCGATAAGCTTGAGAACAGCATGGTCTTATCGATTATCGTGGCGGTGCTCGGGATTGTGTTCTTATTCTCGTACTTTATTAAAAATGGTTTCGCACTCAATTTAGATATCGTCAACTTTCTTTTTCTATTTCTGGGCATCCTCTTTCATGGTACGCCGAAGCGCTTCCTTGCAGCCGTACAGGAGGCCATTAAGGGAGCAAGCGGAATTGTCATCCAGTTTCCTTTCTACGCGGGAATCATGGGGATGATGACGGCATCCGGACTCGCTGTCGTCATGAGTGAAGCTTTCGTATCGATCTCAAATGATGTGACGTTTTACTTCTTTGCCTTCCTGAGCGCAGGGATTGTCAACTTCTTCGTTCCTTCGGGTGGCGGACAGTGGGCCGTTCAGGCACCGATCATGCTCGATGCCGCTCAAACCCTCGATGCATCGGTCGCCAAGACCGCCATGGCCGTTGCATGGGGTGATGCCTGGACCAACTTGATCCAGCCATTCTGGGCTTTACCGGCTCTAGCCATCGCGGGACTGAAGGCAAAGGATATTATGGGCTATTGTGTGATTATCCTTGTCATCAGTGGAGTTGTTATTTCACTGGGTTTACTATTTTTATAACAGAAAAAGCGAAAGCACCATTCTCGTTGATGGTGCTTTTTTCTTGGATCAATAAAAAGGCCAGCCTCCCTGAGAGACCAGCCGTTATGTATGGACGTTCATTATCTATTATATTCGCTTGTCTTCTAGCGTACACTTTCCCTTCTTTCCATCTCCCCTTCTAGCATCTCAATAAACTCTTCTTCCAACCCTTCTTCTTGTGCCAGTTGATACACATTGGTCAATTGCTCTTCAGTAAGTTTTGTTAAAGATGTCATCCATTACAACTCCTGACTATCTAAGGTATGAATTCTTTATACCCACTTAAAAGAAGGATAAACCTCTATTTTCAAAATATATAATCTATTATTAGTTCAAAACTCACCAGCACCTGAATTATTATTGAAATTTTTTAAAATTTTAGTAAAATGAAAGGTATACATAAAGATAGCGCTTTCTTTTTTGTATCATTATTTATTTTGATTTATCTATCACTCTATGTTTGACCTGTCCCTTCTTTGGGAAAACCATCTGAGGGATACATACATGCCTTTCCGGGAATTTTCTATAGACAAATTTATATGTATGCATTAGAATGAATAATGTTTCATTTTTCCGTTACTGTTACTACTACTTCTGAGGTGAATTTATGAATCAGCAACATCGTTTTACAACAACCAGTCATTTACGCTTTATCATCCCTTCCTTATTGGGAGTTTTCTTATTTATGATACCGATTCCGGGGAAAGACGGAATTACGATACCGATCGCGGTCTTATCCGGACTTCTGCAGGACTGGATCGGCAGCTATGTACCGGCGATAATGACGGGGTTGATCATCCTGACGGTCATCGGGACGTTAGTCACCAAGCTCGCACAGCCGGATTTCATTAAAAAATCACCGTTTTTCACTAGTCTATTTGATGTTCGACCTGTATGGGCCGTTGTCAGAGTAGTCGGAGCCATCTTTGCCGTGATGACTCTGTTTAAATTAGGTCCTGAGTGGGTCTGGTCTGATGCAACAGGTGGACTTCTATTAAACGCGGACGGACTTCTTACCATTCTTTTTTCTGTATTTCTTTTTGCAGGACTCTTCCTGCCGCTATTATTAAATTTTGGACTACTGGAATTATTCGGGGCACTCTTAACGAAAATTATGCGCCCTGTATTCGGCCTTCCGGGTCGTTCTTCCATTGACTGCTTAGCGTCATGGCTGGGTGACGGTACGATCGGCGTGCTATTGACAAGTAAACAATATGAAGATGGTTATTATACGAAGAAGGAAGCAGCGGTCATTGGGACAACCTTCTCAGTCGTATCCATCACTTTCTGCCTTGTTGTCATTTCACAGGTGAATCTTGGGGAATACTTCATTCCATTTTACCTGACTGTATCTGCCTCCGGACTCCTTGCAGCGATTATCCTGCCGAGGATCCCGCCACTATCCCGAAAACCTGACACGTATTTCAATGGTCAGGAAGGGAAGAACACGATGGAAGAGATCCCTGAAGGTTACAGCCGGGTCGGTTATGGCTACGAGCAGGCTCTTGTACAAGCAAAGAACAACAACAGTGCATCGAAGTTTTTCTCAGATGGAATGAAAAACGTGTTGGATATGTGGATGGGGGTCGCTCCCATCGTCATGGCAATCGGGACCACAGCCCTGATTGTTGCCGAGAATACGAAGTTCTTCGAATACATCGGTATGCCGCTTATTCCGATCCTCGAGCTTCTGCAAATCCCGGAAGCAACGGAAGCATCACGCTCCATCCTTGTCGGGTTTGCTGATATGTTCCTGCCGGCCATCTTCGGATCCGGAATTGAAAGTGAGCTGACGCGCTTTGTCATCGCCTGCTTATCTGTCACTCAATTAATCTACATGTCTGAAGTTGGCGGACTGCTCCTTGGTTCCAAGATCCCGGTCGATTTCAAGGACTTGGTCATCATCTTCCTGCAGCGTACATTCTTGACATTACTTGTGATTGTAGCGATTGCTCATATGATCTTTTAAGAATAGGAAAACCCAGGTTCGGATTCGAACCTGGGTTTTTTGTTTTACTAATCCACTCTTCTTTCAACGTTCATGAACATTCCGCCTTTTGGCCGCAGGGTAATCAATGGGTGGCATTCCACCTTATGGTCACTCGAAATTGTAAAGTTGAACCTTTGAACATATAAGGCCACAATCACCAATGCCTCCTGAAGGGCAAAGTGATTGCCGATACACACTCTCGATCCCCCTCCAAAAGGGAAATAAGCATACGGTGGAATGCTTTCTGCACGTCCTTTATGAAAGCGTTCCGGATCAAAGCTCAATGGGTCCTGGAAGTACTTTGGATTCCGATGCATGATATATGGAGAAATGAGGACATTTTCTCCTTTCTTTATAAAGTGGTCACCGACCTTCACGCCCCTTACAGAAGTCCTTCCAAACATCCATACTGGCGGGTATAGACGTAAGGTTTCCTCCAAGGCTTGGCTTGTATAAGGAAGCTTTGGGAGGTGCTCACTGCATAGTTCTTCTTTCCCCACTACCCGATCTACTTCTTCATAGACACGTTCTTTCACCTTTTCGTTGTTTTCTAACGCATAGAAGAACCAGGAAAGAAGATTGGCCGTTGTCTCATGTCCCGCCACAAAAATGGTCATCACTTCATCGATCAATTGATCTCTCTTCATATGATTGCCTTCATCATTACGGGAATGGAGCAGGGCATGAAGGAGGTCCTCTTTTTCTTCAGACAGAATCTCTCTATGCTGGATGATTTCCTCTACGACTCTCTTAAGTTCTTCAATGGAGGCCTTATATTGCTTCAGCTCAGGAAGAGGCCATGAGACAGGGGGCTTAAGGAAAGAGCGAATCCGCTTTGTCGCCATTTCCAGGATCTTTTCCAGATGAACCCCTACTTTCTCATGTCCTTCGTGATCATTCATATTAAACATAGTCTTTGTTATGACCGCCAATGTCACTTGCATCATGTCCTTGGATATATCCCTTAAGGCCGTCCCCGCCTCCCAGCCTTCCATCGTGCCAGAGGCTGAACCTATCATTTCACTCACATACTTTTGGATATGACGGGGGGTGAAATAAGGCTGCATAATTTTCCTCTGCTTTGTATGTAAGGGACACTCACTTGTAACAAGTCCTTCACCGATCAGGAGAGACAACTCTTTGAATTGGTTTGATTTTTGAAAGCTTTTAGATTGAGTGACAAGCACTTCTTTTACCAATGCAGGGTTCAACAGTAAATGAACAGTACGATTTGCAAAGCGGAATTGTACCCTTTCATCATTCTTGGTTGCCTGTGATTCTAAAAATAAGAGTGGATCTTTTCTGAACTTATCTAACATACCCAGTGGATGGAGGGAATGAAGGACGGTTCCATTGGTCATCCTTTTCAGGCTCCTTTCAGTGTTTACGTTTGGAAACTCCTTTTATCTTATTCATCCGTTCTCTTCATTAATCCATTTTTCATGCATGCAAAAAATCCGAACGATTTAGATTCAAATCAAACCGTTCGGATTTTCTTTTGGCTGAAACCCTTTGGTCGCAGCCTCTATATGATTATTGATCCTCTAAGGGAAAGGTGACTTCCACCCTCGTTCCCTTGTTCACCTCAGAATCAATCTGAAGGGATCCTTTATGGTCTTCGATGATCTTTTGACTGATCGTTAGACCCAGTCCCATGCCCTTTTCTTTCAGTGTGAAGAACGGCTCTCCCAGTCGTTTCAAACGATCTGGAGGGATACCGGTCCCCTCATCCTCGATGATGATATGAATGGACTCATTCCTTATTTTCCAATCGACATCAATTTCCCCTTCATCCATGGATTCAATGGCGTTTTTGATAATGTTGATAAACACCTGGATGCATTGATTCTTGTCACCAAATACAAGAATCGGGGATGTAGGGAGCTTGATGTTCAACGTGATTCCCTTCAGAAGCGCTTCATGTCCCATGACTTTGACCACATATCGCAGCACTTCACTCATATCAAAAGACTGGAATTCCCTCATTTGGGGTTTCGATAAGATAAGCAGTTCTCCGACAATCTGGTTGATCCTGTCCATTTCGGATGACATGACCTTAAGATAGTGACCTGACACATGCTCATTTTCTTCCAATAATTGAATGAAGCCTTTGATACTTGTTAGGGGATTCCTGATTTCATGCGCGATCCCCGCTGCCAGCTCTCCCACTACGGAAAGCTTTTCTTTCCGTAACAGCATTTCTTCGGCGATCTTCTGCTGGGAAATATCCCTGCCGATGATGACCAGGCCCTTTCGTTCCTGATTCGAATGGAATAAAGGGACCTTAATGACGTCAAAGGTTTTAAACTCTCCGTTCGGAAGATAAAACCCTTCTTCGCATCGTGTAACTTGTTCTGCTTTCCACGACTCCTCATCGGAATCGATGCAATAATCAAAGGCGTCTTTAAAGAAGGGAACCAATTTGCCCAGTTCCTTATCCGTCTTACCGACATAATCAATGCCCTCCAGGTTATACAGCTCCCGACCAAACTGATTCACCTTTAACCAGCGTCCTTCCCCATCTTTGAAACAAACAAAATCGGGTAGCGAATGAAGGAGGGTCGAGAGCTGATTTTCTTCTTCCAACAGTGTCTGATGCTTTAGTATAAACCGGTTCCCTTCCTTTAACAGAAAAAGGAGAACCGCTGCCGCTATGCTCACCAGAAGAAGGGAAGCGATGATATTCCAAGGCTTGTCAAGCATGAGTAAAGCGAGGATCAGAAACACGAATAGAGCCATCATGATCATGATTAATTTATGGAATGCATGTGTCTTCGTACGCTTCATTTTCTCTATCATTTTTGTCACCCGTCTCACTCATACTTTTTATTTAAAATAAATTAAATATATACGGTCCAATCGATGTGATATAAAAGAGGACGTAGACTCCCATAAAGTAGAAAGCACCGGCGAAGGATCCCCACTCTGGATCTCTTCCTTTTTTCCAGATCACCCAGGTGATGACGCTTAACAGCAACAGCAGTGCATAGCTGCTACCAGGGAACACAAAATACTCCGGTGCCACCTGATAAAAATATGGGTTCATCGCTTTACTTGTATAGGTGATCGGCATAAGCAGGAAGATGATGATTGAAGCATATTCCGCCCAGCTGATCCCGTCTTTTTCGAATACATTCGGTCTGAATATATAAAGCAATATTAACAGGAATAAAGAAGGTAAAAACCAGTAAAAAGATGTGAGGGTGGTGACGATGCTGCTGAACATCATAAGAACGCCATTGTTGAGCGCCTCCCTCACTGTTCTTCCTGTCCATTCAGTACTCTCTGAAACCACCTGTTCATCTTGAGATGCTCCATATAGTTCATATGTACCACCATCATAATTAAACCAAACCAGTGATTCGTCCGTTAATTGAACGGGAGAATACGTAACATGTTTTGTTGTGTTGAGAGAGGTTCCCTCCAGCATGTCACCATCTTCATATGGAGCCGAGTATAGGCGGATGGAGCTGTTATCCCCGACCTGTTGTCCTTCTGAGGTGAACAAGACAGAATCTACTCCACCCAGTTTCACAAACTGAACTCCACCTGGGCTTACAAGCTTTTCACCGGTGCTTTTATTCATGAACTCCAGTTTACTCCCTTTCAAGATGGAGGCTCCTAATTCTTGTAACGGGGCCTGTATCTTGTACACATTATAAGAAAGGGCGCCTTGAGAACGAGATTTTTCATTATAAAGCAGGTTAAGCTCCCCATCCTTCACTTTAAACGTCAATCCGTCCATCATTTTGTCCTGTGCTGTATTAACAATCATAAATGGCTTTTCGATTGGTTCACCTTTTTCATCCATATAGTAAACAAAATCATGTGTATCATCTTTCTTCACTTGTATGACGGAAATGCCGTCCGCCCCCACGCGAATATCAGAAATTTCAGACGGGAAAGTATAGACTTCGTCAACCGAACCGTCTTGGAGTCCGTACTGGAACAATTTTTCATTTTTCCAAAAATAGACCTGATCGGTTCCTGTCCCTAATCCAGTAATCTCTTCAGAAAGAATCTTATCCTTTTGATCCTGGGTCTGAACTAAGTTTCCATTCTTATAGTAGATGAATCGTTTCCCATCTGTCCAAAATGGGTAGCCCCTCGTAATTTTCGTATTAATGCGTTTCTCGTTTGAAACGGTCATGTCGTCATTGATGGTAAGGGCTTGAATCTGTCCTTTACTTGATACATATAGCTCTTTATTATTTTGAAACAATTGAGGTTTCTCTCCAGCAATGACATTAAGTGGGAGTGACCTACTCCAATCCTGCTGCGGAAGTTCCTTCACGAGAAATAGCTGGTGAACGAACAGGGCAGCAACAAATAATACCATGACCCCTAAAGGTATACCGAATACTTTCATTTTTTCTCTCATCTGAAATCCCCCTTCGGAATGCGTTAGACTTGAAGTTTAGCATAGTCCAGTGAAGTATTCACCATTTTTTTCCACAAAAGGGAGTTATCTGTCTTACATTTCTCTTTCATTATATCATGGTCTTATAAGATATTGTCATTTTTTGTCGTATTTTCAAAGACACCAAAAAAGGATCCCCATGAACGGCTTCACAGGGATCCCTCTCTCTTATTTCGTTTTCAGTTTATCTAGCATATCCGATGTCATCTTGGCTAAATCGTATTCCGCTTTAAAGCCCCATTCGTTCATGGCTGCACTGGAATCGATGGCGTTTGGCCAGCTCTCGGCAATGCTCTGGCGAACGGGATCAACGTTATAATTCAGTTTGAAGTCCGGCTGGTGAACGCGGATCGCCCCGGCGATGTCTTCAGGAGCCACGCTCATGGCTGACACGTTGAAGGAATTACGGTGCAGAAGCTTAGATCCGTCCGCTTCCATCAGGTCGATGATCGCATTAAGGGCGTCGGGCATATACATCATATCCATGTAAGTACCCTCACCAATATAGGAAGTATACTCATTATTTTTGATCGCTTCGTAGTAGATTTCTACCGCATAGTCCGTCGTTCCACCACCTGGTAGGGTCTCATATGAAATGAGTCCAGGGAAACGCAATCCTCTTGTATCCACTCCGAATTTCGTGAAGTAGTAATCTGAAAGAAGCTCACCTGATACTTTGTTCACTCCGTACATGGTCGTAGGGCGCATGATCGTATCCTGAGGCGTTGAATCCTTCGGTGTAGAGGGACCGAATGCTCCGATGGAACTCGGTGTGAAGAATTGGCAGCCTAATTCTCTTGATGTCTCAAGGGCATTCACAAGCCCGCCCATGTTCAGGTTCCATGCAAGCAGCGGCTTCGCTTCTGCAGTCGCAGATAATAGAGCGGCCAGGTGAATGACCGTATCCACGTTATGTGTTTTAGCAATATCAAACATTTTCTCGCCATTGGTGACGTCAAGTTGTTCAAACGGTCCATTTTTCACGACCGGACTATCGGTTTCACGGATATCCGTTGCGATGACGTTATCCGAACCGTATACTTCGCGCATTCTATTGGTGAGCTCGGATCCGATTTGTCCAAGTGCACCCGTTACTAAAATCTTTTTCATCGTCTTTCCTCCTGCATTTACCTTTGGTGATATCGTAAACATAGAGGGCCGGCTATGTAAGTCGCACCCTATACGATTTGTCCTGTTTGATTAGATAATACCCATTTCTTTTCCGACTTTCTCATACGCTGAAATCGCCTGATCAAGCATTTCCTTCGTATGTGCAGCGGAAGGCATGTTTCTGACACGGCCTGTTCCCCTTGGTACAGTCGGGAACACGATGGATTTAGCATAAACCCCTTCTTCATACAGACGCTTACTGAAGTTCTGCGTTGCCTGTTCCTCACCGATGATGACAGGTGTGATGGGTGTTTCACTGTTTCCGATATCGAATCCAAGCTTCGTCAGCTCTTCTTTCAAATAACGGCTGTTTTCCCACATATTATCCTGTAGTTCTGTGGAATTCATGATAAGATCAAGTGCTTCCGTACAAGCCGTCACATCTGCAGGTGTCAAGGATGTAGAGAATAGGAATGGACGGGAACGGACCTTTAACCAATCGATCAGGTTTTGTGTTCCGGCCACATATCCGCCGACTACCCCGATTGCTTTCGATAATGTACCCATTTGGAAGTCGACTTTATCAGACAGACCAAAGTGCTTGACTGTTCCTGCACCTTTTCCAAGGACACCGGAACCGTGGGCATCGTCTACATACGTCATGATATCGAACTCTTCAGCGATTTCAACGATTTCAGGAAGCTTACATACATCCCCGTCCATAGAGAATACGCCGTCTGTGATGATCATGATTTTGTTGTATTGACCGGATTCCTTCGCTTCTTTCGCTTTCGCACGAAGATCTTCCATATCGGAATGACCAAAACGGATGATGTTGGCTTTTGACAGGCGGCACCCGTCAATGATGGATGCGTGATTCAGTTCATCTGAAAGGATGGCATCATTTTTGTCCATTACCGCTGAAATAGCCGCCATATTACAGTTGAAACCGGATTGATAGGCAATCGCCGCTTCTGTTCCTTTGAATTTCGCAAGCTTTTCCTCAAGCTTCACGTGAAGATCCAGCGTACCGTTGATCGTACGGACCGCTCCTGCTCCCACACCATATTCTTTCACCGCTTCAATCGCTACCTTTTTCAGGCGTTCATCTGTAGCAAGTCCAAGATAGTTATTGGAAGATAGGTTCACGAGCTTTTTCCCGTTAATGGTGATCACCGGTCCATTTGCACCTTGCAATGGATCGATTTCATTATACAAACCGCGTGATTTTAAATCTTCAAGGTTCTCTTGTAAAAAGTGATCTAATGTCTTGCTTGTCATATACTCGTCCTCCTGTTATGTAAGCGTTTTAAAAACAAATGTCCACTCCAAAAATACATTATTTATCAGTTGATTCTTTGTGTTTTCTAAGGATTGTTCTATTTTTTAGTTTAACATGTTTTTTTGTGATGGACAAAAAATATCTTCAGATTTCGGTTTAATAGTAGTGTTCCCTTAATGGTTTAAGTTAGTTGATTTTATTTGGGGGAAAAATAAAAGATGAACAAAAGCCGTCACTTCTGTTCATCCACGTTTGTTATTTACTTATCCTGCTTTTTACCCGGTGTTCGAGTATGGCTTCGTGCATTCTTCTCAGGGCAAGGTCGACCCGTTCTTTAGGGCAGGCGATGTTCATCCGGACGAAGGATTGGCCGCTTTCTCCGAATTTGAAGCCTTCGTCAAATTTGACCCGTGCTTTTTCCAGGAAGAATCTGCAAAGCTCATCCCCCTGCATGTCGAGATCTGAGCAGTCGATCCAGATCAGATGGGTGGCCTGTGGCTGGATGGCCCGGAGTTCCGGCAGATGCTGATCCAGATAGTTATGAACATACTGTTTATTCTCTTCCAACACCATCAGGAGCTCATTCAGCCATGGTTCCCCTTCCTCATATGCCGCGATGGTGCCTTCGATCCCGAACACATTCGGGCGCATCAGTCCAAAGCCGGTGAGCTTGTCCTGATACCTTTCCCTTACCTCTTCATTCGGGATAAGGAGGATGGAGGTTTGCAGCCCCGCTATGTTAAATGTTTTACTTGGAGCGGCACATACTATGCTTCTCTTAAGCAGACTCTCATCCACTTTAAAGAGAGGAATATGTTCAAATCCTTCGTACACTAAATCACCGTGCATTTCGTCAGAGATGATCCATAAATCATGACGTTTGGCGATATCACCGATTTTCAACAGTTCCTCATCCGTCCACACCCGACCGACAGGATTATGCGGGCTGCAAAGGATAAGGATCTTGGTTCTTGACCGGCTCGCTTTCTCTTCCAGATCGTCGAAATCGATGGAATACACGCCATCTTTGTAGAGTAACGTATTCTTCACCACCGAACAGCCGTGATTCTCAATCGTGCTATAGAAAGGATAATAAACCGGATCCTGAATGATGACACCGTCTCCAGGCTCAGTCAGAACGGACAACAGTACATTGATTCCGGGAATGATCCCGGGACTGAAGCTGATCCATTCTTTCTTAATATCCATCTGGAAACGCCTTTTCCACCATGACATAATGGACTCAAAGTATCGATCGCTAAATGTCGTATAGCCGTAAATGCCGTGCCGGGCCTTCTTGTTCATTGCTTCCACAATGGCAGAAGAAACCTGGAAGTCCATATCTGCTATACACATAGGGATCACATCCCCTTTTGGAAACGACCATTTAACGGAGTGTGTATTCGTTCTTTCGATGCAATCATTCCAGTTCATATCCCAATGCCCCTCTCAAATCTATCTTTCTTTACTTTATACTAGATTGGGGCCTGGGTGAATACCTGAAAAATAAATAGGAAATTCCCCTTATCTCTTTTCATGACCCCTTGCTACTTTCCCGTTTTCTCCACCTTAGCTTTTCGATTCACATGCTTCAATCCTTCCCGAATGCTGAGTGGAGCCAGCTCCTCTGAAGCGATGAAACGTTTCACCGATTCGGGATTCGTTTTTGAATACTCCCTCAGGGCCCAGCCAATGGCCTTTTGGATAAAGAATTCATTGGATTGACGGTGCATGTTGATATATCTGAAAAGGCGCGCCTCATCGGTTTTTTCTTTATATTTCAATTGATGGAGTATGGCGATGCGATTCAACCACATATTATCTGATTGAATCCATTTCTCTAAGTATGTGTCATCTTCTTCTTTTTGATAGATTTTCCCTACATGATTAGGTGCGATATGATCAATCGTATCCCACCAGGATTTCGTTACAATCATTTCTTCCAAAAGGGGAAGATGCTCTTTTGTTAAGTATCTTGATTGTTTATCGATCAGGCCGAGAGCGGCGTATTGACATTCCCGCTGAGGGCAGGACCAGAGAGAACGGACAATATCAGGCAATTCTTCAATAGGCGGCTTACCGTTCTCCTTCAGAAAATCACGGAGCAAGACAGTGCGTTCCGGACTCCTGATGCCAAAGAACTCAAATTGATTTCTCATATACGCTTCCATGGCTTCCCTGTTTTCACTGTTTTGATGATCGTTCAATAGGGTAATCAGTTTATTAGCATACTCATGACTCATGTAACGTCTCCTCCCTTTGACTCCGTTCCTCACATTCAAAACAACAACTCTTTCCATCCCCCATTTGAACACCGTTAAAGAAACCGTCCAAACAATAGAGGGGCTTTTGACAGAGATAACAATAGTCTACAAGCTCTTTCATACTCCCACCCATTCCTTCTCACATAATAGATCCCGAATACCAGAACTCTATTCATACTTCTGTATGATCGTTTGAAATCCCTTTTAGGCTGTAAAAAAAGACAACCCTTAGCTTGCTAAAGGATTGTCTCGTTTAGTCATCTGTCTTGCAATGAGAAAGTGTAACAGCTTTTTGCTTTGAGGCAATGAAAATCCAACGATGGAACCGAGTCCCAAGGCGATGATAACTGTACCGATCCCGACAGGACCACCCAATAACCAACCAAAGAAGAACACGATGATTTCCATTCCATTCCGGACCCATTGAACTTTCCAACCCGTTTTCTCAACGACCAGCAGCATGAGACTATCCCGCGGTCCCGCTCCGAGGTCCGCTGATACGTACAGACCGATTCCATACCCGATCACTACGATCCCAATGGCAAACACGATGGTCTGCGCTAGGAAAGAATGCGGGTCAGGCAGTATAAAATTGAATACATCTATGAAAATGCCAATTAACAGCATATTGATAAAAGCACCGGCTTTAGGAAATGACCTGGTCCCAAGACCTGTCACAAACAGGATGATGAAGCCCACAATGATGGACCACGTCCCGATCGTCAGACCAAGCTGCTTGAATAACCCATAATGGAATACATCCCAAGGTCCGATTCCAAGGTCTTTCCCTTTGATCGTCAAGCTGATGCCAAACGACAGCACGAGCAGTCCCACAAAGAAAAATGACCAGCGTAAACTCTTTTCTTTATTCATGAAAATCCCTTCCTACACCATAGTCAGTTCATTTATTACCCGGATAACTGTATCACAGATTTCCGGACAAAAAAATTTCATAAAGCCTATGGGTTTGGTGGGGATAAATCACCTTCTACTCTTCAATCAACTCAATGATTTCTCCATCGGGACCAAAGAAAAAAGCCACTTTCCATCCATTTTCAAGAAGAAGAGGGCCTTCCACAGGCACCAGCCCCTTCTCTTTTACGGATTCAACTTCCTTTTCAAGGTCGTCGGCTTCCAATGCGATATGAAGGAATGCACAGGTTGAGCCACCCTCTACGGATTCCTCTATGAGCTCCAACCGGCAATCCCATTTTTTCAGAAACATGATGTTCTCACTTCCCCACTTAAAAACCATTTCTTCCTTAAAGCCAAAGTGGGATTGATAAAATTCCTTTGACCTCTCCAGGCTCTTTACATTCATCCCAATGTGATGAAGTCTCATATCTATTCTCCTTACAATATGATATTCATATCCCCGAATTCATGCCATTTATAGTTCTTTGCCAGGGCCGTTTGATAGGCATGACGCAATTTGTCCTCGGACATGAACGCCTTTAATAGATTCAAATGACTCGCTTCCGGTTCGTGTAGCCCTGTAATGAGGCCGTCTACGATTTGGAGGGATGTATCGCCGGTTATATACAGATTGGTAACACCTTCAGTAGGCTGCAGCTGCCCGTGCTGCGTCATGATCGTCTCAAGTGCCCGTACCACCGTCGTGCCCACTGCAATGACCCTTTTCCCCCGATTCTTTGCGTGGAGGATCTCGTTAACCGCTTCAGGACTCACCCGATAGTCTTCGGGGTGGTGCTTTGGCATCGGCCAACGATCATTCCCATAATAACTTAAGCCTGCGTGGAGCTGGATGAACACAATGCCCACCCCTTTTTCCTTTAAGGCTTGTAATAACCTCCACGTAAAAGCCCTTCCGGCGGAGGCCATTTCAACGGATCCCGGTACCGATCCATAAATATTCTGATAATAATCCAGGGGCCAGGGCTCCGAGATGTATTCATAACGGATGGGCTCGCCGTATTTGAAAATGAAGTCCATCAGCTCACTGTCACCTTTGTTGAACTCAAGCTGTACAAGTGGGCTTTCACTTCCTGGACCCTTTATGCGCCCAGATACCCCTCCTGGAAAATCAATCGGTTCCCCCGCTTGATGGACGTCCCCAAGGATGAGGGCCTCCCACGTGTTACCGCCTCGTTTTCTGGAAAGGCGAACATGGACATTCCGGTTTCCCTGCTTCCCTTTGAGTGAAGCGGGAAGGGTTCTGCTATTATTAAAAACAAGCACATCCCCCTCATGTAAAACATCAGGCAGGTTTTTAAATACAGTATGTTCACACTTACCGTACTCACGGTCCAGCACCATCAGCTTTACGTCATCCCTTTCAAGCCCCTGAAGCTCGATGGGTGTCGTCGCGTTTAAACGGGAAGGGATTTGAAATGAACGTCCATTCATGCCTCCTCCCTCGCTTCCCTTTGATATTCCTGTGCTTCAAATCTGTGACCATTTTCCATAGTCGAAGCATCAGAAGCGAGGTAAAGAAAGACATCCAGGTGATCGTGTGGATTTGCTAAGGGATAATCACATTCGGGTACCGCCTTGTCGTGCATATCCGTGTCCATCTCACCCGGATCCACCATATTCACCCGCACACCCGTCCCGTCGAGCTCATCAGCCCACGTTTGAGTCAGTCCCTCCACCGCGAATTTCGAAATCCCATACGCTCCCCATTCCCCGAAGCCTGTTCGGCCTGCTTCTGACGTTATATTTATGACAGACCCCGTCCCCCTGCTGATCATACCGGGGAGAACCCGTTTCGTGACTAAAAATGGGTTTAACGTATTGATCCTGAGCACCTCCATAAACTCTTCCTCGGGATAATCCGCCAACAGGCGTGGCCCCGGCCCAAACACAGAAGCATTATTTATCAGGACATCCACGCTCCCCCACACTTCCTCTGTTACCGACACGAAGCGATCAACATCCCGTGCATTCGAAACATCTGCCTCACATGCCACTACTTCAGCACCTAATGCCCTCAATACTTCTTCAACTTCCTTTAGTGGACCGGCATTCCTCGCACAGATGGCGACCTTCGCTCCTTCTTCAGCAAACTTCATAGCCAAAGCCTTCCCGAGCCCCTTTGAAGCACCCGTTATCATGACGATTTTTTGTTCGAACATATTCCATACCCCTTTCATTTCTTTTATTATTCAAATTGTATGAAATAATCAAAGGCAAAAAATCGTCTATTTGAGGTTGAACCTTATAGAAAATTAGATGTAGCACATTCTCAGCCTTTTGATGTATCCCAGCAAAAAACACGAACATTAACACTGGAAATATACTTTATATTCGTGTTACAATGAATTTGAAGATAATTAGAGCAGTGACTGGCGAAAATGTGGAATCAACCACGAGGGAGCTGCGAATTTTACAAAACATGAGCCATTAGCCGTTCGCCTGGGCAGAAGGCAAGGGGATACCCTTGCCTTTTTTTACTACTATCAGGAGGGATTGCAGTGGAACCACTAGTATTAGACGGGAAACTTGTTGCATCTGAAATTAAGGAAAGCCTGAAATCAAGAGTAGCTGCACTAAAGGAGAAGGGAATCACTCCGTGTCTTGCAACGGTGCTCGTGGGAGATGATCCATCTTCTGCCACGTACGTCAAGATGAAGGGTAATGCCTGTGCGAAGATCGGCATGGAATCAAGACGCATCCACCTTTCAAGAGAAACGACAACAGAAGAACTGCTTGACGTGATCGGGGAGCTGAATGACGACTCTTCCGTACATGGGATTCTCTTACAGCACCCGGTACCTCATCATATCGACGAACGTGCTGCCTTTGAAGCCATTTCCATTGAAAAGGATGTGGACGGGGTCACGAGCCTCGGGTTCGGTCAAAATTCATTGGGGTTCGGTGAATATCCATCCTGCACCCCGGCAGCCATCATGAGCATCATCGATTACTACGGAGTCTCCCTTGAAGGGAAACACGCCGTCGTGGTTGGAAGGAGTCCGATCCTTGGTAAACCCGTTTCCATGATGTTATTGAATCGGAATGCGACCGTAACGACATGTCATTCCTATACGGAAAATCTCCCTGACCTTTTGAGTACTGCCGACATTGTCGTGGCAGCTGTAGGCAAACCGAACTTCATTCAAGGGGAATGGGTAAAAGAAGGTGCTGTTGTCCTTGATGCCGGCTACAACAAGGGGAACGTCGGGGACATCGATTATGATGCGTGCTATGAAAAGGCAAGTGCTATCACACCCGTTCCAGGCGGAGTCGGTCCTGTCACGATTTCCATGCTACTAAAACAAACCGTTGAATCTGCAGAGAAAGATGCCCGTATTCTGCAGAATTCATAAAAACGCTCCATGAGAGACTGGCTTTAGCCGGTCTCTTTTTTTCTTTGTTCTTACTTATTTTTTCTTCAAATCGGGAGAGAATGGTAAGGAATAGAAAGCTAAAGGAGCGTTCATATGGATACACATCAACAAAATGCATTTTCCCACACACCGGAGCCTTACTGGAGAGAAACGACTAAACTCCCTGTATTTAAAAAGCTGGATCAAAATCTGAAAGTGGACGTAACCGTTGTCGGAGGTGGGATAGCAGGGATCACCACTGCTTACCTGTTGGCAAAAGGCGGGAAGAAGGTTGCCCTCATAGACGCCGATCACGTATTGAACGGCACGACAGGTCATACAACCGCCAAAATTTCGGCACAGCACGGATTGATTTATGATGAACTCATCCAACACTTTGGGGAAGAGTTCGCAAGGAAATATTATCTGTCCCAATCAAAGGCTATCCAGTTCATCAAGGACACCATTCACAACGAAAACATCGACTGTCATTTTTCAGAAGAAGACGCCTATGTGTATGCAACGACCGACCAATATGCTGAGAAGATCGAAAAGGAATATGAAGCGTATCAGAAGTTGGATATTTCAGGTGAGCTGACAGAAACTATCCCCTTCGACCTGGACATCAAAAAAGCGGTGATGATGAAAAAACAGGCTCAATTTCATCCCTTGAAGTATTTAAAAGCCTTAATCGATTCTTATACGGGATTGGGAGGCCAAATCTATGAAGGAACGGCTGCCAAGACGATCAATGAAGGAGATAGCACGCAGGTTGTGACCTCTGATGGTTATCATCTCGATAGTGAATATGTGGTCATCTGCTCCCACTTCCCCTTTTATGATGGCATGGGATTCTATTTTACGAAAATGCATGCAGAACGCTCGTACATCATCGGTGTGAAAGCCAAGAAGGATTATCCGGGAGGCATGTATATCAGCGCAGACGAACCAACTCGTTCCCTCCGTTATGAAGTGGATGAAAACGGTGAAAAACTCATCCTGATCGGCGGGGATAAGCATAAGACGGGGCAAGGAAAAGATACGATGGACCACTACAGGGCACTGGAGGCATTCGCAGAAGAGGTTGTCGGTGTAGAGGAAATAAGGTATCGCTGGTCCGCTCAGGACTTGATCACCCTTGATAAAGTGCCATATATCGGAAAGCTGACAGAAAAGCACGCATCGATTTTTGTCGCAACTGGCTTTAATAAGTGGGGAATGACTTCCGGTACTCTAGCCGGCCAGATTCTCTCTGACCAGATCTTAGGAAACCATCACATTTATGCAGACATCTACTCACCTTCAAGATTTGTGGCTGACCCAAGTATCAAGCATTTTTTCAAGGAGAATCTCAATGTAGCCGGCGAGCTCATAAAAGGAAAACTCCAAATCCCGTCTAAAAAGCCCGGGGACCTTGAGAAAGGGGAAGGCGATGTCATCAATTTGAACGGGCGCCGATGTGGAGGATTCCGTGATGAAAACGGAATCCTGCATGTCGTGGACACTACATGTACCCATCTCGGATGCGAAACCGAGTGGAATCACGGAGGCCACACCTGGGACTGCCCTTGTCACGGCTCACGCTTCTCCATTGACGGAGACGTCATCGAAGGCCCTGCCAAGAAACCCCTCACAAGGTTTGACGTAAACGATGGAGGGACGGACCTCTAGAGTATATGTGGTTTTTTGTCGAATATAGCCTGGGAAATAAACTGAAAAACCAAGGTATCTGACATATTTTGTCGCATGGTACAGAAGAATATTTCCTGCGTAACTCCTTAAACTATAGATGCTTGACTATTTAGGGAGGGATTCTGAATGGGACGCACGAAAAAAGGAAACCGCAATGCTCAAAGCAACACGAATGCTAAAAGAGGAAATCGCACGAGTTCCGAATTAGTCGAATTTACAACCGGGCAGGAAAACGCCAAGAAAAACCGACCACAAGAATAGGAACATCCGTCATAAATACAACACAACCGGAAGCAGCGGGACATCGTCTGCTTCCGGTTGTGCTTTTTGTAAGAAGGAATCCCCCACCCAATCCCGAATTTATAAATGGAGAACATGATTGGGAGGAATACGAAATGAAGGAACATATGCTGTTTCAACAAATGGAGTTCATTCGGATGCGCACACTCGCTGCACTGGATGCCACTACCGAACAACAGGCGGATGAAGTTCCTGAAGGGTTTAAAAATTCGATCCGGTGGAATCTGGGGCATATCCTGTTATCCCAGGAAAACCTGTTACTTTCTTTTGTAGGAGAAAACGATCGTCATTCCCTTCCGAATGAATATGGAGAGCTGTTCGGATTTCATACCAGTCCCTATACCTGGAACGGCCTCACTCCCCCTGCACTTAGTGAGCTTCGGGAAAAGTTGGAGGACCAGCCGCGACGGATGAAAGAAGCATTCTCGGGTCGCTTGGATGAATTGGGAGAGAAACCGTTTGTACTTGGTGAACATACCACGTTTACAACGTTAGCCGAAGTCCTCTCCTTTACGAATTGGCATGAGGGGCTGCATCTAGGTACCATCACAGCCATCAAACGGGTACAAGGTATAGAAAATCTTTGGGAAAAAGCTGAAGAGAAGGTAGAAAGATAAAAAGACATGTCGGCATACGGCCGGCATGTCTTTATTTACTATGAAATAATAACAGAAAATCTCCATATCCTTCCTCTTCAAGCTTTTCTTTAGGAATAAACCGCAAAGAGGCAGAGTTGATACAGTAACGAAGTCCTTTGGGACCCGGTCCGTCCGGAAAGACATGGCCAAGATGGGAATCCGCATCCCTGCTCCTGACTTCCACCCGGGTAGTCCGATGGGAGAGATCGTATCGTTCGCTGACGCTTGCGTCCATGACCGGCTTTGTAAAGCTGGGCCATCCACAGCCGCTGTCATACTGGTCTTTCGACGTGAAGAGGGGTTCCCCTGACACAATATCCACGTATATTCCTTCTCTCGTGTTATTCCAGAACTCGTTTTCATATGGTGGCTCAGTCCCATTTTCCTGGGTGACGAAATATTGCATCTCTGTTAGCTGTTCTTTTAAATATGATCGATCCTTAGGCCAATATTTCTTCAGGAAATCCTCCCTGCTGCGTTTGTATAGCGCATATCGGAAAGCGTTTTTCTTGTGGAAATCCTGATGATAGTCTTCCGCAGGATAAAATTCCTTTGCGGGGAGGATTTCGGTCACAATAGGGTCTGCAAACCGTCCACTCTTCTCCAATTCACTTTTAGAGTCTACGGCAAGCCTTTTTTGATGATCATTGTGATAAAAGATCGCTGTCCGGTATGAGCTTCCCCGATCTTTGAATTGGCCTTCAGGATCGGTTGGGTCAATTTGTCTCCAGTAAAAGTCCAGGAGTTTCTCATACGGACATAAGGCAGGATCACATAGGATCTGCACTGCTTCATAATGACCCGTTTCGCCTGAGATCACTTCTTTATAGGTTGGATCGGGCGTCTGCCCGCCTGTATAGCCTGAAATGATTTCTTCGATTCCTTCCTGATTCTCAAAGGGTTCCACCATACACCAGAAACAGCCTCCTGCAAACGTGGCTTTCTCCATTTCAAAACACCTCCTTCGTTTCACGTGAAACATTGCGGTCGTTCACCCTTCAAAGTACAGGTGGTAATGGGTCTGACATCCGGGATTAAAAGCAGACTGACAATGGGGGCAGACCGATTGGCAATTCATGTATTGTAAAATCGTTAACTCGTTATGGCATTCTCCGCACAGAATCGCTTTCGTATTCCACTCTTCCGGTGACCAGAGGATGGAATCATGATCCGCCACCTCTTCATGACATGAGTGGCAAGGATAATAGGTGTTACAGCATTTGAATTTAATGGCGATGATATCCTTTGGTGTTCGATAATGCTTACATTTGGTTTTAGCATCCACTTCCACTCCAGATACCGGGATCAGCTTTTCAGTCATGATCATTTCCTCCCCACTGTTATTCTTTGTTTTTATTCCTATAAAAATCAAAACAGTTTACCTATTCATTCTAGTCTATTATTCTAACTGTACTATACAATGAATAGTAACAGAAAGGGAGGGGAAGATTCTTGAAGTTAATCGTGTTTGGGGCAACCGGCGGTACAGGTAAAGAAGTCGTCAAGCAAGCTTTGGCAGAGGGACATGAAGTCACAGCTTTTGTAAGAAACCCATCTAAACTAAACGGTGACGGTCCACTATTGACCATTATTCAGGGAGATGCTTTAAACGCTAAAGCAGTGGAAGACGCATTAGCGGGACAGGAAGCCGTCATATCCTGTCTTGGTTCGGATGGATTGAAGGAAACCACCGTTCTTTCAGACATGACAAAAAATATCCTGACGGGAATGAAGACCCACCACATTGAGCGTATCGCTTACGTAGCATCAGCCGGCATCCACAAAGAAATACCCGGCCTTCAAGGGAAACTGGCACAATTCATCCTGCGTAATGTGCTGAAAGATCATAAGAATGCGGTAGAAGAAATAAAGAAACATGACGTTCGCTACACGATTGCAAGACCTATGCAATTGACCACCCAGTCCCTGTCAAAGACGTATCGTCAAGATGGAGATTCAATCCCCGAGAAGGGACGTAAAATTGGCCGGGCAGATGTCGCTCACTTTCTATTACTAAGTGTCATTCAAGGGAAGCACATCAATGAATCCATTGGCTTGGCTTACTAAATAAATAAAAAAGGGGCTCGGCATCCATCCATATGCCAGCCCCTTTCATCATGTATGCTCAAGTATTCCATTCAGATCACTATAGACAAAATCAGGCTTTACCCCAAGTTCATCCATTACCTTATCCTGACGGTTGATCCATGCCGTATTGAACCCAAAGTTGGCCGCTCCAGCAATATCCCAAGGGTTTGAAGACATAAACAAAACCTCTTCCCTTTTGACGCCAAGCTTCTTAAGGACAAGCTGATAAGACATCGGAGTGGGTTTGAATTGTTTGATTTCATCCACTGTCAATACCTCATCCAGCAGGTGCCCGAATGAAGACTGCTCCACCAGTGGTGAGAGCATATCAAGGGAGCCATTTGAGAAGATGGCGGTTTGATAAGATTTCAGTTCCCCGAGTACACTTTCTACTTCCTCATAATGAGTCAATTCCAGATAAGCATCCAACAACTCCTTCTCTTTGTCATCAGATAGATCGACTCCCACATGGACACATGCGTAATGCAGGGCATCCCTCGTGATGGAGTAAAATGTGGTATATGTTCCCATCAGCTGACGTAGAAAGCTATATTCCAATTGTTTCTGACGCCACACCTGACTGATCTCCTCCCCTTTATCCGGAAAGAGTTCATTACATTTTTCAATAACGGAATGGACATCGAATAAGGTACCATATGCATCGAACACAAACGCTTTTATCGTAAGATTTGACATACTTATCCTCCTAACAGATTCTCCTTATATAATAGACCATTTCCAACATCTTAAACTTCCATAAGCCCACCCGGACGAAGGCACATTCATTTTCAGTACGTCTTTGTTTGTGGTATAGTACTTCGAGCATCAATATCTATCATGGAGGTGGTCAAAAATGACTGGTGAACAACATGCTCAAGCATCTCCTTCACATACAAAGACGATTCTCTTTCTAAGTTTGACCATTTGGCTCGTGGTCATGAATACGACCATGTTCAATGTAGCCCTTCCGAATGTATTGAACGATTTCTCTTTAGCTCCTTCTGAAGGAGCCTGGATCGTATCGGGGTATTCAATTGTACTTGCCATTTGTACCATTACGTATACCCGTTTAGCTGATTACATCCCTATCAAACGATTGCTCATCATTGGGATCACCATCTTCGGCATAGCCTCATTGACTGGCTTCTTTGCCAATACATTCGCATGGTTATTGCTTTCACGATTGTTTCAAGCGGCAGGGGCAGCAGCCATCCCTGGTCTATCCATGGTATTTGCCGGACGGTTTGTCCCCTTACAAAGGCGTGGAAGGGCCCTTGCGATGATCGCTTCCGCTTCTTCCCTTGGGTTTGGATTGGGTCCCGTTGTAGGTGGCGTCATCACAGAATACCTGAGTTGGAATTATTTATTCCTGATAACATTATGCGTACTTGTAATGATCCCCGTACTGTACCGCTTTCTACCAAATGAGGCGACAAGAAAGGGATACTTTGATGTTTGGGGAGGATTGCTGACAGGAATTGGCATCACCTTCTTCCTGCTATTCATCTCGACGTTTCATTGGTACTACTTCGCAGGTGCCGTCGTTTTCTTCGGTGGATTATGGATCCGGATTCATAAGATTGAGATTCCTTTTATTCAGCCCAGCTTGATTCGGGATAAAGGCTACAGGCAAATTCTATATATGAGTTTCCTTGGGTTTGTCACTCATTTCGCCATCCTGATCGTCATGCCCCTGATGCTTCAGCATGTATTCGGCAAAAACCCGACGGCTGTCGGATTCATCATTTTCCCTGGAGCGATGCTGTCTGCAGTCGCAGCCATATTTGTAGGAAGACTAATCGACCGCTACGGGAATATCAGAGTGATGTTTCTTGCTCATATTCTTCTGATCGTTTCGACTGTCCTTTTTTATCTCTTATCACCGCACAGTGAGTATATGATCATGTTAGCCTATATGTTTACAAGCTTCGGATTTTCCAGTCTTTCTTCAAGTTCGACAAACGAAGTGTCCCGTGTCATGAGCAAGGAATTGACTGCCTCAGGTATCGGGATGAAGCAGCTGATCCACTATGTCGGGAGCGCATCCGGTTCCGTCCTTGGCGGAATAATCGTGGAGATGGGAGGAGCAGATTTCCCGGTAAGCTCCTTTCAGAACACTTTCCTGGTTCTGATCGGCTCATGACGCTGTCTCTCTTACTCTTGCTTTTATATCGCAGACATGTTCATTCATCATAGGTAAGGAGTCCAGGCAGATTTTTCTGCCTGGATTTTTTTTGGACTTTTCCACCAGATCTTCATCTATGTGGATTCCCCTCATGCCATTAAGGGTATAGTAAGAAAAAACACAATAGAACAGGGGAATTCATTTGAAGAGCAAGAAGAAGTGGTATAAAAAGAGAAGCTGGTGGATCGGCGGTGTTATCATTTTAATCCTGACGGCGGTCATGATATATAACCGCGTAAAGCCTTTGCCGAAAGGAATCTCCTACGCCAGCGACACCTATGCCATACCGGAAGAGGACGTGGAATTCTTATACGACCTCACCTATCAGAAGGATGGGAAAGAACGATATGATCAATCGATCTTTGATGAAGTCTATCAAACCATTGAAGAGGCAGACGATTTCCTTATTTTGGACTTATTCTTAGTTAATGGCTATACAAAGGGTGACCGTGATTATCCCAAGATCAGTGAAACATTATCCAGAAAGATTAAAGAACAGATGAAAAAGAAGCCCGACCTGAAAGTGGTCTTTATCAGTGATGTCGTTAACACGACTTACGGCTCCCATACAGCCAAACAAATTGAACCTTTAGAAAAACTCGGTGCTGAAGTGGTCTTTACCGACTTAAATCGTCTTAGAGATCCCAACCTCTTATATTCCGGTGTGTGGAGGACCGCCTTTGGCTGGTTTGGGCAGGAAGGTACCGGCTGGCTGCCCAATCCCATGGCACCCTCCGCACCTAAGGTAACAATGAGGTCATATTTGAAACTATTGAATGTCAAAGCGAATCACCGGAAAATCGTCATAACGGAAAAAGCCGGACTCATCCTGTCCGCCAATCCCCATGACGCCAGTGGTTTCCACTCGAATATCGCATTCAAGGTAAAAGGAGACATCCTGAAGGATATGGTAAAAGCCGAAAAAGCGGTAGCGGCTTTTTCAGACGGAAATGTGGATGCCTTCCCTACTGAAGAAGAGGTCAATGATTCCGTCAAAGCCCTTCCACCCGGCGAGTCGACTGTCAACGCTCAGATCCTGACGGAAAGAGAAATTCAAAAAGGGGTGGTAAAGGCATTAGATGACGCGGAAAAAGGAGACGAAGCCTGGATCGGCATGTTTTATCTGGCGGACCGGGATATCATCGACGCCATTGAAGATGCGGCAGAACGCGAAGTGGATATTCGTTTAGTCCTGGATCCGAACCAGAACGCCTTTGGACAAGAAAAAATCGGACTTCCTAACCTGCCCATCGCAGCCGAGCTTCACAAACTGGAGAACGAACATATTACCATCAGATGGTATAACACGAATAAAGAGCAATATCACACGAAATTCATTTATGTAAAAGGGGAAAAGCAAAGTACCGTGATCGGGGGATCGGGCAATTATACGTCCCGAAATCTGGATGATTATAACCTGGAAGAAAACGTGAAACTGACGGCCCCGACAGACAGTAAAACTATAAAGGAAGTCGATGACTATTTCGACCGGATTTGGAACAACAAGAACGGGACGTACACTGTGGACTATGAAAAATACCAGGATAAGCTGCCGGCTGTAAAGTATGTTATGTATATCCTCCAGAAAATTTTTCAAGTGACAACATATTAGGTTTTGACTTTTAGAAAAAGGGGAAATTACCTTATAACAACACAAAAACATTACATGGAGGTAAAAAAAAATGGGTATTATCTTGTACTTAATTGTTGGTGGAATCATCGGTTGGTTAGCTGGTCTCATTTTAGGTAAAAACGTCCCTGGTGGAATCATCGGAAACATCATTGCAGGTATCATCGGTGCCTGGATCGGTGGGGAACTTCTTGGAAGCTTCGGACCGTCCCTTGCAGGAATCGCTATCATCCCGGCATTACTGGGAGCGATCATCTTCGTATTCCTACTAAGCTTACTTCTAAGAGGAATGAGAAGAACGTCTCATTAAGAATACTAAAAACCCCTGGAAACTGAACTGCACCAAAATTGTTAGATATAAAACTAACAATGGAGGTGCAGTTTTTATATGGCTAAATTCACATTTGAAGATAAGCTATGGGCAGTAAAAGAGTATGAAAAAGGATCCCTGTCATACCGTGATATTGGTAATAAGCTAGGTACTCATCATAAGTCAATACAAAAGTGGGTAAACCTTTATTGTGAATATGGAGAAGATTCCTTAAGAAAAAGTTACACAAATTACACTGCTGCGTTTAAAATGGAGGTACTAAAATATATGGACGATAATTGGGCCTCTCTTAATGATACAGCGGTGAAGTTTAAAATTCCCGATCCCTCAACCATCAGTGCTTGGAGGAAAGCCGTTGATACAAAAGGACCGGAAGCCCTCTTACCCAAAAAGAAGGGGCGACCTCCCATGACAAAAGAAAGAAAGAAGAACGATTTAACCAACGAAACAAATGAAACCCTTATCCAAGAAGTCGAACGTTTACGAATGGAGAATGCATATCTAAAAAAGTTGAATGCCTTAGTTCAGGAACAGAAAAAATTACAACAAAAATCAAAGCGCAAGTAATTTTTGAACTAAGGAATGACTATAAAGTAGCTGAGCTGATCAAGGTAGCTGGGATTAAAAGAAGTACGTATTATTATTGGACCAAAAACATGGAACGCCCTGATAAATACGCTGAGGTTAAAGAGGCAATACAAGAGATATATCACCAACATAAAGGTCGTTATGGACATCGTAATATAAAAAAAGAGCTTGATAAAAGAGGCTTAAATCATGATCCGAAGACTATCCTCAAGCTTATGAACCTGCTTGGTATTAAGTGCCAAGTTCGCATAAAGAAATATAAGTCCTATCGCGGAAATGTGGGGAAGGTTGCGCCTAACGTTTTAGAGCGGGATTTCAAAGCCGATAAACCTAATCAGAAATGGGTAACAGATGTAACGGAATTTAGTCTTTTCGGACAGAAACTCTATTTATCTCCTATACTTGACTTGTTTAATAGTGAAGTCATCTCGTACTCACTAAAGTTCAGACCTACTTTCGATTTGGTAGGCGACATGCTTAAACAAGCTTTAAAGGTCTTAAATCCAGAGGATAAATTAGTCCTACACTCAGACCAAGGATGGCATTATAAAATGGCTAAGTACCAGAAAACCCTTAAAGCCAAGGGTATAACACAAAGCATGTCCCGAAAGGGAAACTGTCTCGATAATGCGGTTATTGAAAACTTCTTTGGCATCCTTAAAACAGAACTCCTCTATCTACAGGAGTTTAAAAGCATTGATCATTTTATAGAAGAATTACACGATTATATATACTACTACAACAATATACGAATGAAGGCAAAGTTAAAGGACCTGAGTCCTGTAGAATACAGGTCTCAGGTCCAGCAAGCTGCTTAAGGTATATTGTCTAACAATTTTGGTTCACTTCAAAACCCAGGGGTTTTTTACTTGTGCTAAAATGACATAAAAAAACAGCCCATGCAGGCTGTCCTCTTAATACGTCATTGATTTCTTATGTCTCCTCTTATTCCGATACTTCTTATAAATCGGGTAAATGATAGGTCCCCATTTGATCAGTCTTCCGATTAATCGTTTCATAAAGGTAACCTCCTTTGTATACGTATCTATACCCGAATAGGCAGAAAGAAAACATGTGCTAGAATGAAGGCAAGACGAATAACGGGGTGTTCCACATGCATATTACAGAAGAATTAGCTTATCCAATCATAGAGAAATTGAAGACGATCGTGCATTACAATATCAATATCATGAACGAGTCCGGCGTCATAGTTGCCAGTACAGATTCAACGCGCATGAATCAAGTTCACGAAGGGGCTCTTTATGTCCTTAAGCAGAAAAGTTCATTGATCATTTTTGAAAATGACCTGGATAAGTATCATGGTTCTAAAGAAGGCATTAACTTACCTATTGAGTTCATGGGAGAAATCATCGGGGTCGTTGGGGTGACCGGCTCCCCCCTGGAACTGGATCAGTTTGTGAAAATGGTGAAGGTCACCGTAGAAGTAATGCTTCAGCAGGTTCATTTCCACAATCAATTGCAGCACCAAAAAACATTGATGGATAATTGGCTGCTTGATTTAGTACACCCCCATTATTTTGATGAAAGAAAAAATGAAGCGTTCGCTCATCACTACATACATCTTGAAACCAGCCAACCTGTTCAAGTACTATTGGTACAGTTCACCAACTTATTCACCCACTCTACCACCAACATGCCTTTATCCATGGTCAAAGAAGATCTTCTGAAGAGAATAAAGCTTCAACTACCAAAGCTTCACTTTCAATCTTTTATCAACGACTCCCACTGCGTCGTCGGGATCCCTGCAAGCGTCTGCCCCACTAAGGGTGAAGTCATCAGTTTGGCCAAGCGTTTGCAGCGGCATTTACAGGAGAAGGCTTTCATTGTAAAAACAGCAATCGGGCATGTCTACCCAGGCGTCGGCGGGTATAGAAAATCGTATTTGGAAGCACACAGTTCCCTGGAATTACAAGAAAGCTTCCCTCAGCTTTCCGATCATATTCATATACAGGATTGGGGCATCATGGATTTTATCAAGCGGATCCCCCTCGAGATTCGCCAGGAATTTATGAATCGCTATCGTGAGCAGACTTTTCAGCTAAGTGACACCTTGCGACATACCCTTCAACGCTTGTTTGACTGCCAATTGAACATGAAAGAAACGGCGAATGCTTTACATATTCACCGAAATACCCTTCTTTACCGGCTTGAAAGTGTTGAAGAACTGACGGGTCTTAGCCCCAGAACATTTGATGACGCAATGATACTGCGTTTTATCTTATTGATAGATGACATGAATAAAGAATAATGGAAATATGATTGTGCACATGCACAATCATTTTTATTTTCGCCCGAAAATGTTTAGGAGAATTCACATTGTAACCGCTTTCTCCACTTGGTTAAATAGAGTAATAGATTATATTTTCTGAAAAAGGAGCCGCTATGAATATTCTTATTGCCCCCGATTCATTTAAAGGTAGTTTAAGCTCTTTAAAGGTTGGAGCCATTATGGAGAAAGCCTTTCTGGATGAATCAACAAGCTTTCAAACGAACGTCATCCCCATGGCTGATGGAGGGGAAGGGACTTTGGATACCCTCCTTTACGCAACTGGAGGGGAGAAAGTACCTGTAACAGCCACCGGTCCTTTAGGGGAAAAGGTCTCTACTGTATATGGTGTTTTAGGAGATAAGAAAACAGCTGTCATTGAAATAGCTTCCATCGCCGGGTTACCTATGGTGCCTGGTGAAAAACGCAATCCATACCATACCACTTCCTTTGGCATCGGAGAAGTCATTACAACAGCGATGGATGACGGGTTCCGAACGTTCATTATTGCCCTGGGCGGCAGTTCGACGAATGATGGTGGATTCGGCATGCTTCAAGCACTCGGCGTTACCTTTCAGGATGAAGGCGGAAACGCTGTCGGGCCATTTGGAAAGGATCTTGAGTCCATTGCAAAGGTGGACTGGAGCACCCTCCATCCCCTAGTAAAAGAATGTACCTTTCACATTGCTTCCGATGTTGAAAATCCTTTATGTGGAAAGACAGGGGCATCTCATGTATTCGGCCCACAAAAAGGGGCCACCGAGGAACAGGTGAAGGAGCTTGATCAACAACTATATCACTATAGTCTATTGCTTCAAGAAGAAAAAGGAGTTGATTTTCAACACACGAGCGGTGCCGGAGCAGCCGGAGGACTCGGTTTTGCCTTCTTGCATCTGGATGGAAAGATTGAATCAGGAGCAAAGCTGGTTGCTGAAGCGACGAAGCTTCCAGATGCCATTCGTCAGGCTGATTGGGTCCTCACCGGGGAAGGTCAGAGCGATTATCAAACATTGTTTGGTAAACTCCCTTCTTATATCGCAGCCATCGCAAAACAACTCCATACTCCCGTATCTCTTATCGCAGGGAGCTTAGGAGAGGGGTATCAACAATTATACGACAATTTCTCCAGCTGTCATTCCATTAGTATCGGTCCGATGGCTTTAGAGGAGAGCATCAGTCGAGCAGAAGAACTGCTTTACCATGAAACAAGGAATATCGCACGAATTTTACATTTAACAAAGGGATAAACATAAAGGGGGAAATTCTTATGTCAGGAATTTGGTTATTTACGGTCATTGTCCTAGGGGTAGGATTTATCATTTTCACAACGGCAAAATTAAAGCTTCAGCCCTTTCTATCATTATTGTTTGCCGCTTTCTTAGTCGGTATCTTTGCAGGCTTGCCACTGGATACGGTTGTAGAGGCTGTCAACGGCGGGTTCGGAGGATTAATGGGGTATATCGGGATCGTCATCGTAGCAGGTACCATTATCGGGACGATTTTAGAGAAATCCGGTGCCGCTCTCAGGATGGCAGAAGTGGTTCTTCGATTAGTAGGGGAAAAAAGACCACAGCTGGCTATGTCCCTGATTGGGGCCATCGTCAGTATCCCCGTCTTCTGTGACTCCGGATACGTGATTCTCTCAAGTCTCAAAAAAGCATTGGCCAAACGGGCAAAAGTGGCTCTTGCATCCATGTCTGTTGCACTTGCCACTGGGCTTTATGCCACCCATACCCTCGTGCCGCCGACTCCGGGTCCCATTGCCGCAGCCGGGAACATCGGTGCAAGTGACTATTTGGGAACCATTATTTTAATGGGGATGATTGTAGCCATCCCTACGATTCTAGCAGGTTACCTTTGGGCTGTTAAGGTCGCAAATAAAATTGAGATCGAGGGAGAAGATGAGCTCGATCTGGATTATGACGAGATCGTCAAATCCTTTGGGGAGCTTCCTTCAACGTTTAAATCTTTTGCCCCGATCGTCCTTCCGATACTCTTGATCGGTACAGGATCCGTCGTCAGCTTCTTCCAGTGGAAAGGCGGAGCCGCAGATGTTCTCTTATTCATCGGTTCACCCGTCGTTGCTTTACTGATTGGTGTCCTTGCTGCATTTGCCCTTCTGCCAAAATGGGATGAAGAAACCCTTAATGGCTGGGTGAGTCAGGGAATGAAGGATGCTACCAATATCTTATTGATCACAGGTGCGGGAGGAGCATTCGGTTCCGTCATCAAGGCGACTCCCGTTGCAGAATTGATTCAAGGGATTGCAGACGGAGGATTACTTTCCGGTGCCCTCGTCCTCTTGATTCCATTTATTGTGGCAGCTCTATTGAAATCAGCTCAGGGATCTTCAACCGCTGCCCTTGTCATTACCTCTTCCCTGATTGCTCCTCTCCTCCCACAAATGGGGATTGACGGTGCCGTACCCCTCGCGTTAGTGGTCATGGCCATCGGTGCAGGGGCCATGACGGTCAGCCATGTCAATGACAGCTACTTCTGGGTTGTCACGCAATTCAGCGGCATGAAGGTCACAGATGCCTATAAGGCACAGACTGCCGCTACGCTGGTTCAAGGATTAATGGCTCTTGTTTTTACTTTACTTCTTTGGGTCATCCTTGTGTAACCACCATCATAACAAAATCTCCTTTCCTTCAATTACCGGAAAGGAGATTTTTGTCGAATCCGGTAAATCCTCCCCGGGAAATAATTCCTTGTCGAGGGTTAAACAGACAAAAAGCAGCCAGTTACTGTACCTGGCTGCTT
>NZ_BCVQ01000039.1 GCF_001591825.1 Rossellomorea vietnamensis NBRC 101237 | reverse complement strand
CCCGTTAAAATGAAGGAAGCTCACTAAGATTATTTTCTTTCAGGCCGTCCGGCTCACTTCGTATGACATCCCTGCCATAGCGATGAATCAAATCGACATGGGCGAGCTTTCCGGCTTTTGCCTCTTCTAGAGCGGTTATATAATCCAGTTCCCGACCACTCTCGGTCTTGAAGGCGATAAGGTCATTGTCATTATTTCTTCTGACAGCAACAATTTGTTCTGCCCCTGTAGAAAGTTCATCAGCTATTTCCATTTTCGCCTGAATCTTACCTTGTTGCTTGTATTCTTCATAAATTTGTTCAAAATTCTTATTTTCCATTATACTCACCTCCCGAACATACGTTTAGTATTTGCGTTCCATTCCATCCATATGTACGGACTGACTAATGTATTTGTAGAACATAGAGTGTGTATTTTATGATAAATAAAATGAAGAGTGCCGTTCATACAGCACTCTTTTTAGGCCTAATTCAGTTTATCCAGTGCATTATTCAGCAATATTCTCTGATGTTCAATCGATTGAAGGGCATCTTCAATATTTCTTTTATATATAGAAAGAATACTCTGACCATAGGTAGTTCCTGGCACAGCCCACTTTCCATTCAGGTCCGTCCAGTTCGTTGCAGAACCTCTTGTAACCAGGGTAAACCGCGGGTCCACAAGTGGTGCTCCTTCAGGGAGTGGTTTAGTCGATGCATACGCGTAAAGGTGCTGGATATGAGCAAGTACCCCCTGTTCAGGCGTGGTGAATGAAGCCCCATCATTTCCGGGTCCAGTGGTACCAATCCCTGCATAGTTATTTTGAGAAGGTTTCACTTGTCCTGTGAATCTGAAATAATTGGTTTCATGAATGGCTTGTGCATATGCGATATCTCCCCAGATGCCGTAAAGGTCCCCATAGAAAGTGTAAAATTTCCCCACTAAGGGTGCGGAAGGATTCACTGCTTTCACAAATTCATCTAATTGTTGGGCTTGGATAATAGATGTTCCCATAATGGAATAATCAATACCAGGCGGCTGTGGGGGCTTAGTAGGTTCTGGTGGAACGGTTGGCGGAGGGTCCGTCGGCACAGGAGCTGGCACAGCCTCTTCTCTTAAAAGGAAGGCATCGATCCCCACCCGGCTTAATGCTATTATTTGATCTTCTGCATTTTCCCTCACTGAAAAAGCCCCAGTTTGAACCCGGAAATACGTTTTCCCGGAAACGACTACCACATCTATAAACGCTTCAAATGAAACAGCTTTCAACTTTTTCACCCGGTCTTCTGCATTCTTCCTTTCTGTAAATGACCCTGCGATCACTTTGAAAAGTGGCTGATTGCCCGAAACTTTTGCCGGAAGTGCAAGTGCTTTGGCAACGCCTTTTGCAAGCGAAATTCCCACTGCCTGTCTGAACTTTGTATCATTCAAGAGTGCAACGTCCTTTGGATTGTCAACAAACAACACTTCCACCAACACCGATGGCATTTTGGTTTCACGTAGCACATGAAAATTTGCTCTCTTCTTCCCTCTGTCTGTTACGTTGAATGGCTGAACGGCTTCTATTACTTTTTCGTGGATGGTTTTTTGATATGATAAAGTCTGTGTCGGTACACTCCCATTGTATACATAGCTTTCAAACCCTGTCCCTCCACCTGCATTATGGTGGATGGATAAATACAAATCCAGGTTCGAGCGATTGGCAAGGTCGGATCTATCTGAAAGAGATAAGGTTTGATCCCCGGTCCTCGTCATTAACACCTTCACATTGTAATTCGACACTAAATAATCCCTGACCACAACGGCCGTCAAAAGATTGAAGTTCTTTTCTTCGTTTCCTTTATATGTGGCACCAGGATCAGATCCTCCATGTCCCGGATCAATCATGATGGTTTTCAATTAATTTCCTCCTAAAAGCTTGACATATAGTACTATATTCTCAAATGGACAAGCATGCTTGGACAATTTCCTATCGCCACCCCTCTTCAATATAAAAAAGGTTCCCTGCTAAGGAACAGGAAACACTTTTTTACGTACGATTCTATATTCATGGAGGGGACTTTCTTATAGGGTTTAGTTTTTCTTTCTCTCTATTGTATTGCGAAAAACACGATCTTATTCACTTTATTCATTATCATTGTATTTCTTGACCGGCGGAGTTCCATACTGTGTTCGCTTCGATTTTTTCAGTATGAACTGTTGATCTTATAATCATTGTTTTTTACCTTAATATGGGGCCTAAGGGTTACCCCAAACTGTGCAACGTACGGATTTGAGAGGGAAGGAGATCCCATTTCTAAATTGGCATGAGTTACGGATGGACTGAGAAAAAGATATTGTAGAATTTTTCTTGCCAATGCATCACCTCCATAGAACACTTTATGTCGAAAGTGTCGGGTTGGTGAGGACAAGCAACTCATTTTTTTTAAAAATGGACAACTTTTTTCAGGTTATCATTCCTTACCATCATATCTGATTGAATGTTTTTCTTAAATAAACGAATGATAAATATAGAACAATTATGATGGGAGGTATTCAGTTGAAAAAATATGCGGTTTTATTGTTAGTTGTGATGGCGTCACTCTTTTCATTGCCTGGGGTGGCAGCAGCCAAGCAGGATTCCTGTATAAGTGAAGCGAGTATGAAGGTCCGGGAAGATATGAGGACATTATGGACCGATCATGTATTCTACACAAGGAATTACATCATTAGTGCAGTGGATGGGTTGGAAGACACCGATGTCGTACTGGCAAGGTTGCTTCAGAACCAGAAAGATATCGGGAGTGCAATCAAACCCTATTATGGGGAAAAAGCAGGTAACCAATTAGCGGATTTATTGACAGAACATATTGTACTTGCGGGAAAAATCGTAGAAGCTGCTAAAGCTGGCAAATCGGCTGACGTAGAGCAGCTTAATAAAGAATGGTATCGAAATGCCGACGATATTGCCCGATTCCTAGCAAGAGCCAATCCCAATTGGTCTGAAAAAAAATTAAAAGATTTGCTATACATGCATTTACAGTTCGTGACCGATGAAGCAGTGGCTCGGATTAAAAAAGATTGGAAAGCTAATGTCAAAAGCTTTGATGATGGTAAAGCACATATCCTTCATTTGTCTGATGCCCTATCTGATGGAATCGTGAAGCAGTTTCCTGATAAATTTTAATGAAAGGAGCTGGGAGTACCGTTTCCCAGCTCCTTTTAACATTTTATTCCTATCGTTATCTTATTTCTTCCACTTCAATTTCCTTGATGATGCGGGCAGGATTACCACCAATCACTACGTTGGATGGAACATCTTTTGTCACAACAGCACCAGAAGCAATGACTACATTATCCCCAATGCTCACTCCTGGGTTAATGATTGCTCCGCCGCCAATCCAGCAGTTGTCCCCGATAGTGACAGGCTTACCAAACTCAGGTCCCTTATTTCTCTCTATGGGATTTACAGGATGAGTGGCTGTGTATATATGTACCCCGGGTGCCAGCATACAATTATTTCCGATGCTGACTTTGCACACATCCAATATCACGCAGTCAAAATTAGCAAAGAAATTGTCTCCTACGTGAATGTTATATCCATAATCACATTGAAAGTTTGGTTCTAAATAAACGGTTTCTCCTGTTGAACCGAATAGCTGTTTTAGTGTAGAAACTCTTTTTTCCCCTTCTTCCTCCGTTGTAAGATTTAACATTCGCGTTAAATAGCGGGCTCTTTTTCTCTCTTCGATTAATTGTGGATCCCAGGGTTCATAAAGTTCACCCTGGAGCATTTTTTGTTTTTCCGTTTTCATGTAGACCTCCATCAATAAGTAGCTTTGAATTTATATTATCTAAAATTCCTATAATGTGCAAACGATTGCACCATTACGGATATCATTCTTGTTTGATCTCATGTCAGGTTTGACTATACGATAAAAGAAGCTATCTCTTTAGCATCATAAGAGATAGCCTGGCCAGGTGAATAGATAGCTTTGTAGTAGTGGGACCGCATACCTTAGTACTATTCATAAGTTAACTCTTTAGTTTTTATCATTAATAGAGTACCCGACTTTATCCGGTACAAGGTGATCAACTGTTTGTTCCTGACAAATTCTTATAGAGGTGGCGTATAGAAGCTGCACACCTTTTTCGATATCATCCATCTCGGCAAACTCTAATGGGTTGTGACTGATCCCTTTTTCACAGCGGACAAAGATCATTCCGTAATCACTGATATAGGACATAATCAGGGCATCATGGAACGGTCCGCTCATCAAGGTAGGAGAATCGAAACCGAGCTTTTCGTCCTCTTCCTTCATGACTTTTTTGATCCAATCGGCACAATACCTTGGTTCACTTCGCGTATCTTCTTTGATGTCGTATTTGAGATGATAAGTAGAAGCGGTTTCTTCGATCAGTTGATAAAGTTTTTGCTCGAGTTTGGTCCGTGCCTCAAGATCGATATCACGCAGATCAATTGTAAACTCTACCTTTTCAGCAATAATGTTTCTGGAATTTGGAAACACCTGCATACTTCCCACTGTCCCAACCGTTGTATCGGTTCCTTCTTCTTTCACCAGTTCATCGAATTTGCGAATGATTTCTGAAGCACCGACAAGAGCATCCTGTCTCATCTTCATCGGAACGGATCCGGCATGGCCGGCAAATCCTTCGAGTGCTACCGTCAACCAAATCGGCCCTGAAATTCCTGAAACAATTCCTACCGGCTTATCTTTTCCTTCAAGCACTGGTCCTTGTTCGATATGAAGCTCCAGGAAGGCCGCGATATCACCCTTCTTATATACAGGGCTTTGTGTCAGGTCTGTATCGACACCAAACTCCTTCAGTGCTTCCCTTCTAGTAACCCCAGCCTTGTCTTTCCGCTCAAGTTCACCCTCTTCAAGCATCCCTGCCAAAGCCCTCACGCCAAAGATGCCTTTATTGAAACGGCTTCCTTCTTCATCAGAAAAACATATCACTTCAATGGTCCGTTCAGGAATGATTCCATTGTCCATCATCGTATGAACCACTTCGATTGCTCCCAGTGCTCCCGCTGTCCCATCGAATCTGCCCCCATAAGGCTGTGAATCGATGTGAGATCCAAGAATAAGGATTGGTTTGGTATTATCCTTTCCTTCGAGCCTGCCAATCAGATTACCAAATCCATCAATCTTTGTCGTTAAACCAGCCTCTTCCATCCACTCTTTAACTTTGTCCACGCCCTGCCGATCCTCTTTCGAGTGAGCCAGGCGGCAAACGCCAGTTTCCCCAATTTTTCCGATTTCAGCTAGCTCTTGCAGATGAAGGTTTAATCTTTTTCGATTGATCGTCAATAGAATCATCCTTTACAAATAAATTTTAGACTTATTACCATTGTACGGTCTATTGTCCTGCTAATCATTAGACAGATTGTCAATGAATAGTGAAGCAAGATAAAGGCGATAAGGATCAATACACACTTCAGACCTTCCATATAAAAATAGGTTCTCTACCTAGACAACTATATCCTTCTTCCTTTCAAAAATAAAAAAAGAGAGGGGAATCCCCTCTCCAAAAATTGTCTCGTCAGTAGTTTGCTGTCCTTTTGGATTGCTGTAGTGAATAAATCAGCATTCCGAAGAAAACGAGTACCGCCCCCAGAATCAAACCGAGTGAGACAGTTGCGATTGATAGCATCTTGAAGAAGACACTCACTGCAACGACCATATAAAGTACGGCAAGCATCCGTTTGACGATGACGCCTGAAAATCGTTTAAGCTGGATGGAACCGATCGGTGTCCCGATCAACGCACCGATGATCAGCAAAATTCCGTGGCGATAGTCAAGTGACTCCCCTGTGTACATATATGAGGTGATCCCGGACAATACGATAATGGAAGCAGCAGATATACTGGTTCCAATTGCTTTGTTCAGATCAAGTTTGAGCCATTTCGTAAGTAAGGGAGTCATGACAAATCCCCCGCTGACACCCATTAGGGATGAAATCATTCCCGTGAATAAGCCTATGACGGGAGCTGCAAAGACTCCTTTAGGCTTCGAGTCCTGTTGTCGTTTACTTAAAAACTGGTAAGAAAACCAACTTAATATGGCAATATAGACAATTGAGATGAACGTCGATGCCCCGTTGATGGCATCAAGCCATTTTACAAATGGTACAGTCACTACAGAGCCTATGACTCCGAATACTCCAAGGAAAACCGCTAACTTTTTGGACACATTCTTTAAACGGAGATGTGACAGTGTACCTGTTACCGTAGATCCCAGAGTAAGCATCAAAGATAAGATGATGGCCTGACTAGGCTCGTAACCAAGGACCAGTAAGGTAGGAGTCAGAACAATTCCGCCCCCTATCCCGAAAAAACCTGAGATGACACCGATGACGGCGCCACCTATCATAAATAAAATCCATTCCATGTCGTACGTCACTTCCTTCATAGAACATTATACCTCTATATAAGTTATAATAGAAATGAATAATGATAATATAGTCGATTACGTTTATTAATGGAGGTATATGATGCAACTGGACTGGATCCGTACGTTTGTCACTCTTGCCCAACTTCAGCATTTCACCAAGACAAGTGAATACCTGAATTTATCCCAACCTACTGTCAGCGTCCATATTAAAAAGTTGGAGCAAGCCCTTGGTGCAGCACTCATTCACCGTTCCTCCACCAATCAGCTGTTTGAATTGACGCCTGCAGGTGAACGGGTATTTGAGCAAGGGAAAGAGATGCTGGAACTATGGAGGACAATGGAACAAGTCAATCAAGCAAAGCAGGAAATTCAATTACGGATTGGTTCCACTCACACCGTCAGTGATGTTTTGCTTCCCGATTTTGTCAAAAAGATCAAGGTCTTGTACCCTCAAGTCCGTTTACAATTGATGATTCACAATCACGAGACGATAGTGGAAGCTTTGAATACTAACAATCTCGACCTTGCCCTCGTAGAAGGAACAAAAGGTTTAGAGCCTTTTCATGTAGAGGTGATCAGTCGGGATGAACTCCGCTTCTTCGCTAGCAACAGGATGAACCTCCATTCCTCCCCCTTCATCCTCAGGGAAAAAGGATCAGGGACGAGGGAATATGCGGATGACTTCTTAAAATCAGAGCGAATTGTACCGGTTGAAGTCCTTGAAGCAAGCAGTCATTTCTTAATCAAACAACTTGCTGTAAGGGGACTCGGGATCGCATTTCTTTCAAGCTCCATGGTCAAAGACGAGGTGCTCCAAGGAAAACTCGTCCCCATTGAGCCATATATTGTCCACCGCCCCATTTATGCGGTTCATCCTGAAACAGCCACTTCAGATCCAGTCATAAAAGAACTGATATCCTTGATTGAGCATTCAAATTAAATAGAGGGACGGACCTTGTTTTCAAGGTCCGTCCCTACTAAAGCAGGAATTGAATTAAATTTTCTAAAACTCAAGCAATACTTGATATGAAATTCTGTTATCAAAAAGTACACTTAAATTATTCTTTTAAACGAGGTGAGTATTATGTTTGATATGACAAAGGTTGGGAAACAAATTGCACATTTAAGGAAGAGACACAACATTACACAGATGGCACTCGCTGATCAGCTTGGGGTCAGCTTCCAAGCAATCAGTAATTGGGAGCGGGGCAAAACCATGCCGGATATTTCCAAACTACCCGAACTAGCAAAAATATTTAATAGCAGCATCGATGATTTGTTAGACAATAGTAAAGGGACAAATCTGGTAAAAGTATTGGTTGAGAATGAGTTTTTGGTTGATTCGCAACCAATCGATAAGGATGAGTTGATCAACGTTGCTCCCCTTCTTACTGAAGACCTGGCAGACAGCTTGTATCAGAAAGTAGAAGGAGAGCTTTCACTTGAGGATCTATCTTTAATAGCTCCATTTATTCATCAAGATTCAATAGACATTTTAGCCAATAACCAATTTCAATTGAATGGTCTAGCAGGTTTGACCTCCATCGCCTCTTATATCAGTCAGGATAAGATTGATGAATGTGCCAAGAAAGAAGTTGAGTTAAGAGGGATGGTAGGATTAGCACCGATGGCATCATTTATCAGTCAAAAGATCATTGATGAGTGTGCTCAAGAGGAATTTGAAGCGAATGGAATAGAAAGTCTTGCCTCCCTGGCTCCATTTATTACTCAATCTGTTATAAATGAGGGTGCTCAGAAGGAGTTTCAGTCAAATGGATTACATTCCCTATCTGCTCTTGCCCCATTTATCAGTCAAGAAACATTAAGTCACTGTGCTAAAGAAGGTTATCACAGGGATGGAATACATTCACTCGTATCAATCGCACCTTTCATTCAGAAAGATTTTCTAAATGAACTCGCCATAGACGCCATCACAAAAAAAGGAATGCAGGAAATCATCCCGATCATGCCATACATCGACCACCACGTTGTTGAAGAAAGGGTTATTAAGTAAGAAATAAGTGGGACGGACCCCAAAGTGGAGGTCCGTCCCTCTTCAATAAAGTAATTACCCGTTCGCTTCAGAACGATCAACCACTGCTGCACCGACGATGTCGCCGGTTACGTTAGATGCGGTTCCACCCATTCCGATAATGGCATCGACTCCTGCAATGAGGGCGACTATTTCGAGCGGTAAGCCGAACATCGTTAAGACTGCAGATAATGTAACCAATCCTGCAGCAGGAACTCCAGATGTTCCTATAGACAGTAAAGTCCCGACCAGCACGATCATCAACAGGTCGGTAACGGAAAGGTGCAGATTCGTCACATTTGCTGCGAATACAATCGATACACCCATTCGTAAAGCTCCACCGTCTGAATTGAAGATAGCGCCTAATGGTAACGCGAAATTCGCCGTTTTCTCAGAGATCCCCGCTTTTTTGGCAGACTGAATGGCCACCGGCAAAGATGCGATACTGCTGGATGTAAAGAAAGCAGTGCTGTATGCTTCTTTCGTCTGTTTGAAGAAAGTGATGACAGAGTTACCCGTCACCTTCAAGAATCCAGCATATACGACAACCCAAAGAAGAAGAAGTCCTAGATAAAAGACCCCGACAAACTTCAGTAGGGACTGGATCGTTTCCCATCCCTGCTGACCAAATGTAGCCGCACTGATGGCAAACACCCCGATGGGAGCATAAGCCAACACCCCTCTAAGGAGGATATAAAACATTTCGTTAAAGGCTGTGAAAACTTTATCCAGTAGTCCCCCATATTCCTGCATCTTGCTATCTGCAGAAAATTTCATCCATGAAATGGAAACCCCCATGATGATGGCCAGGAACATGATGGCCAGAGTATCACCTCCGGCAAAAGCCTGGAACAGGTTATCAGGAATAATTTGCAGCAAAACATCCCCAAACTGAGGTGCTTTCGGTTCTTCCACTTGTGTATTAGGCAGTTCCAAATTGGTTCCAGGGTTGAACAGGAACGCCAAACCAAGACCGATGAAGACAGCGGCTGCCGTGGTGGCTGCATAATAAAGAATCAGCTTCCACCCCATCCGACCAAGCTGCCTCATACTCATCTTGTTCACTGCTTGAACTACGGTGAGGAATATCACTGGAATGGCAATCAAGCTAAGAAGGTGAATAAGTACCGTCCCAAATGGTTTCAGAATCTCAGCATCTGATTTAAAGACAAGACCGACGATGATCCCTAAAAGGAACCCGACGGACATCTTCAAAACAAAAGGCGCTTTCATATATTGCTTCCATATGTACTTCATTTCATCTACGTCCTTACCTATATTTTTTTCAGATATTCATTATATCACTTTTACAGGGAAGGGACGGACCTTGTTTTCAAGGTCCGTCCCTCACAATTAAAAGGCCCTTACTCTTTTCTCCGCTTTTCCATTTCACTTTTATAATCATCATAATTTCCACTGTAGCTTTTTAATGTGTAATCTTCAACGGCTATGATCCTTTGTGCCATTCTATTGATAAAGTAGCGGTCGTGTGAGATGAAGAAAATGGTACCAGTGAATTCGTCCAGGGCTTCCTCAATCGTTTCGATCGTATCAATATCCAGATGATTCGTCGGTTCATCCAGAATCAATAGATTGATATCCTGAAAGAGTAACTGAGCAAGTTTTAATCGGATTCGTTCTCCCCCTGAAAGGTGTTTTACTTTCTTGAAAACACTGCCTTTGTAAAACATGAACTTCGAAAGATACTCACGCGCCTTCCCTTCCAGAATAGTGATGTTCTCCCGGAAAGCATCAAGGACGGTGACCTCTTCGTTATTAAATGTAATGATTTGAGGTAAATAGGCGGCTTTTACATTTGCTCCAAATTGGATTACTCCCTCATCAGGTTGATCTTCACCGATAAGCATCCTAAGGAAAGTGGTTTTTCCGCATCCATTTGGACCTAACATCCCCACTCTTTCTCCGTGACGGACCATGATATCAGTATTGGCAAATATCAATTTCTCCCTAAACTGTTTCGATAATCCAACTCCTTTAATGGTCTCTTTCCCCGACCTTCCTGAAGCATTCACATCAAGCTGCATGTTCCTTCTTTCAAAAACGGGTTTATCAATATGCTCGATCTTGGATAACTTTTTCTGAACGCTTGCAGCCCTTTTAAAGAACTTTGTATTATCCGCCCTCATTGCCCAATCTCGTAAGCTTATGACCGTATTTTCCATACGTTTGATCTTCTTTTGCTGCTCTTTGAAATGTTCGTATTGGATTCTCATATTCTCTTCTTTTTGAAGCACAAAAGAACTGTAATTCCCCTTATAGGAAATCGATTTTTTATCTTCAATTTCCACAATTCTCGTGACTACATTATCTAAGAAATAGCGATCATGGGAGACAATGAGGACCATACCTTTATAGCTTTTCAGGTAACCCTCCAGCCATTCGATCGATGACATATCCAGGTGATTCGTCGGTTCATCCAGAAGCAGGATGTCCGGCTGATGGATCAACAGCTTCCCTAACCCGACGGTTGTTTTTTCACCACCACTTAACAGATCAAAATCACGCTCCAACAAGCTTTCTGTAAGCTGCAGTCCCGTACACACCTTGCTTATCTTCTCATCCCGCTCATAACCTCCCTTCACTTCAAATAATTGAATGAGGTTACTATATCGGTCCATTGCTCTAGCAAGGTCATTCCCTTCCAGCACACTCATGTCATGTTCCAATTGACGCATATCTGATTCAATTCGATCCACTTCCTCAAATGCTGAATAAAGGACATCCCTCGCCTTCAATCCTGCCGGGTATTTTGGCGATTGTTCAAGGTAGGCACTGGTTGCGCCATTCGAGATGTGGATGAGACCTTCATCGTATCCGTAACTTGAAGTCTGGGGGTAGCCAGGATAATAATTCATGGGCTCTATGCCTGCAATCACCTTTAAGACTGTACTTTTCCCGGATCCATTCTCCCCGACGATTCCCACTTTGTCTCCTTGAAAGACTTCAAGAGAAACATCTTCAACAACAAGTGTTGCTTCCATATATTTTTTGATTCCATTTACTTTTAACTCCAACATATACGTCCCTTCTTTCGTTAACATGAAGTTACGCTAGTTATGGCCAGGTTAAAAAAGGCTTACTTCTATTCATTTATTGCAATAAAAAAAGACCATAAGAAAGGAATCCTTCCTACAGTCTTATATCATGATCAACATCTGATCCATAAAGAAGACACCTATGTCATACAAGTTGCTGCTGACGTCGCATACCTCTTCATGAAAATATCAACTTGATATCAGGAAAGTAAGTTTCCTTCTAATTGCCTGATCCCATAAAGAGCATAACAAATAAACCCATCTTCCATAGGCACTTTTAGCTCCATACAAAATCCGTATTAATTTAAAAATAAATTAATCAGCAATTAGTTGGATCCATAAACTTACTATCCCTCCCCGTAACATTTTCATTATTATCTCATTATTAGATAATTTTGTAAATAGAGGGACGGACCTATATTTTTCAAAGGGAGTTCCGTCCCTCTCTAAAACCATCACTTGCCTATAAAGCCGCCTTCTGATTTGATCAATTGTCCTGTGATCCATCTGGATTCTTCACTGGCAAGGAAGTTGATCAGTCTTGCAGCGTCTTCTGGTTCCCCGATACGGCCGCTTGGAAACATGGGGAGCAAATGATTTCTGATTTCATCAGTGATCCACCCTGAATCTGTCGGGCCGGGATCAATTGAATTAACTGTGATCCCAACAGGAGCAAGTCCGACTGATAGCGGTTCCGTTATGGCAATCAACATTCCTTTTGACGCAATATATGCTAAATTATTTGGGTCCGGTCCTTTAGAAACCATGTTGATAATCCGACCATGACTGTCCCCCGGGAAAGCGCGCTCATATCGCCTTGCAAATTCCATCGTTAACAATATAGTACCGCTATTGTTCACCTGGTAATGCTTATCAAGAATGCTTTTATCAAGTGTTCGGAAGTTTGCCGGTGCTTCATAAGTTGCATTGTTCACTAATATTACAGGTGTGCCTAGCGTTTCCTGTACTTGGTCCATCAATCGTGAAGGAGATGTTTCATCACTTAGATCCAGCTCCATATGAGCAACACGCACTCCTGTATTGAGTAACTCCTCACATAGAAGTTGAGGAAAGCTATGATTTACTCCTGTTCCACTCATATCGTCAAATGAACTCAAATGAGTAAAAAAGACATCAGCACCTGCACGTGCAAGCGAACGACAAATGGCTGCCCCAATTCCCTTATCTCGACTTGCTCCCGTCACAATGGCTATTTTGCCTGTCAGATTTGTCATAATGTGTTATACCTCCTTTTTAATAGAGGAAAAGATACTCGTTAGTCCCCTAAATATTTTCATAGATTTCCAGTAGCGTACCCTCCGGATCACGAAAATGAGCGACCTTCATCCCCCAATCCAATTTCTCCATGGGCCTGGTGATGAATTCCACCTTTTCTTTCAGTTTTTCATATGTATCCTCGACACTCGCCACCTCAAAAATTAAAGCAAATCGTTCACCTTGCTCCCGTCCTACAATGTTTCCGGAGTTGAGGGCATCCGTCATCTGTTTCCTCTCAAATATCCCTAAGTGTGTTTGTCCAACTTTAAATTGTCCATACAGGGAGTTTTCATCACCCCACGATACTTCAAAGCCCAGGACGTTTCTGTAAAAAAGAAAGCATTTTCTATAATTGTCCACCAATAGTCTGGTATGTGTTAATTTCAATTCAAAAAACCTCCCTTAACGATCTATTTCTACCAATTATTTCTAAACACTTTATTTCTCGCAATCTTTTTTATTTTTAAAAAAGAGTTGGAAAGTGAAGAATTTAATAAAGTAATGACATAATAAAAAGCCCAGTCAACCGAAACTGGGCTTTTCAAAACGATTGATGGAACGTGGAATGGAGAGCATCCCATGGTTGCCAGAGTCACGTCATTGCCCTGTCCCTCCACCTGAATCTCGTCCGCCCCATGGTGTAGTTACGGTCTTCCCCTGGTTTCGCTCCAGGGTCTATCCCAGGTATGTGGCGGTCGTTCTCTCTTCGCTTGCGTCTGATGTCAATGGCCAACGCAAATACTAAGGTTCCTGCAATTAAAACAACAAACCACAGCATTTATATCTCCCCCTTATCATCATATGTTGAGGATGGAATTCAAATGCAATCCTTGTTTCAGATAGGATCAGGCAGTTTAAATGGTTATTCGTCCGGAGCAGTCTTGAAAAGATGAAATCTGATTAATGTTCTGCGAAGGTCTTTCTGAATCCATAAAACGGTCTGTATCCTTTTTGTTCATAATAGGTATGAGAAGACGTGTTGGTCAGCATTTCAATTCTTGTCTTTGGAAATAGCCCATGAACGTATTTGAGCATAGCATCTCCGATTCCCAACCCGCGGAAATCTGCGTGGACCAGTAGTTCACAAATAAACAATGTTACAGATTGATCCGTAAGTCCACGGATATACCCGATTACTCTCCCATTAAACTCTGCAACATATGCAATGTTCGAATGCTCCCATGCATCCTTTGTACTTTCCATATTTTCCACAAGATTATTCCAGTTTTCTTCTCTATTTAAAGTATGTATATTGAAAAAATCTTCCGTTTCGTATGCCCTTATTTCTATGAGGTCTTCATTTTTCAAGCGTATTTGCATCTTAAATTTCCTCCCATTGTCTAGTCCAATAAAATCCCTCTAACTCTCTACAAAATACTTCATTCCAACGTTCGTCAAAAAATAAAAGAAAGTTATGACTTTACTTTAACATAATTATCCATCAACCCTGATGTTTTTTTAAAAAAGAAGCTCAATCATCAGATTGGCTTCTTTTACTCCTATCCATTCCAATTCACTACTGGTTTGTCGATTTGAGGTGGAATCCCCAATTCTTCACCAGCAGCAAAAATCAATTCTTTTCTAAAGTAATAACTAATATGGTGCACAATCTTCCCATTCTCCACTTCCTGGTACTGGATATCATGGATTTCAGGTCCATTCGTTCCCTCTGAAAGCATGACTATGACATGACGGCCCCATAAGCAGTATTCCACAGCCCTCATACCAGGGACACCATATTTCATGGATCCGGAACGCATCTCTCCCTTGCTGTATTCCTGGAAACCGAGGGCAGCCTCATTGTGGGCTTCTTCATTGATTAGCGTCATAACCGCTTCGATATCACCTTCATTCATTGCATTCAGGTAGGCTTGGATGACCGGATGAGTCTCAGATACCGGATGTTGAGACCTGCTCTCGAGTAGGTCGACAGATTGCAACTTCTCTTTCATTCGACGGACCGTTGCATAGACCGCTCCCGGAGTTGTCCTGACCATCCCTGCCACTTCCCTTGCATCGAATCTGAACACTTCTTTTAACAAAAAGACCGACACCTGCCTCGGGTAAAAAAGATCAAAAAGGATGTGTAAGGCTTCCTCTGCCTCCAGACCATCTGTGAAGTTTTCTTGAGGAAGTTCATCTTCCTCAAGGAGACCGACATGTCTTTTTTCTTTACGGCACTGGTCAATCCACGTGGTTGTCGCCATACGATACAAATAGGCTTTCGGGTTAGTCGGGTGCCAACGCTGGTAATAGCCTCCGAATGCTTTTAGCATGGTATCCTGAAATAAATCCTCTCCATCCCAGGGTGAGCCCGTTAAATAACGGCAATACCTCCACAAGCCTTCTTTGAATTCTTCCATCATGGCATTGAATTCAATCGCCAATTCCCTGTTTTTTTCCGTAAATGATTCTTTCATTTTTTCCTGCATGTTCATCCCCCTCTAATTGATCGTTCATATGTAAAACGTTTAGACAATGCAAAATTATACGGAAACAGCAAAAAAAATAGTGAAGAATCTTACTCTTCCTTTTATTTTACCATAATATTCAAACTGCTAGCATAATAGAAAAAGAGGACTCCCTGATTAGGAACTCCTCCTATAAAATTGATGCCAAGTATGTGCTTTCAATTCTTCCGTTCATTTCCCCTTTTAAAATTCCCCGTCACTTTTGCCATAATTAACTGCATCCCTTTTTCATCATGGGCTTCTTTCATTTTCTTCAAGAATTTATCCGCTTCTCTTCCTTTTAAGCTTTTCACCTGCTTACCTTCATACTCGATAAATACGGTTTGATCTTTGAGGACCCGGTAGTGAAAAGGAGAATCATCCAGTCGGTTTCGTTTATCGATATTGTCCATCGCTTGTTTTCCCTTCTTTTCATAATTGTTCATGTTGTTTCTTTTTAGGATTAGAGACGTGTTTGTATCATTTCTTTTTAATTCATCACCCATTTATCCTTCATAAATAGAACTCTGCCAATGGCAAAGATGATTACCATGATCACCAAATTGCTTCCTATCGTAATCGCGATGTGCTGATAATCGACCACACCCATCAAAAGTTCTTTGAATTGGCTGAAAAGATTAAGAATCGGGATGGCAAAATGTTTAAAGGTGAGCTCATTTAGTCCCACATTTGTGATGATCATGCCTGGAAACGCCGCAAGCATCATGATCGGTGCACTGTAGCTACCGGCTTCTTTGACGGTTTTCCCCAGAATGCTTGTGATCATCTGCAGGGAAGCGATGAACACGGCATACACAATAGTTAGCAACAGGGAAATCCCTATAATGACATAGACATTCTCTCCAAAGGATACGGCTTCTTTTAAGTTTTCTGTAAACAGGCTGATCTCCATCGCGAGGACAATAAGCGTGACAAGACCTGTAATGACACCTACTGAAGCAATGGTCAACCATTTGGAAAGCATTAATGTGGAGCGTTTGACGGGTGTCATGAGTAATGCTTCCATCGTTTTCTTTTCTTTTTCCCCAGCAAATAAGTCAGCTGCCGATGGGGCGGTTCCCACTCCTATGGATATAGCCAGGATTAGCGGAACAAGAAAAGATAACAGGAACATACTCCCCTCTTCATCTGACACTTCCTGTTTTGTGATGGTGAATGGCTGAATGACAGAAAGGTCCGTCCCTTCAGCTCTCAACCTTTCTGACGTAACCACTTTCTCAAAGGCAGTGAGAGAGTTTGTAACTGCATTCATCAGGTTGCTGGAGTTCTGGCTGAAGGAATCTCCGATCAAGGTGATATCAGCTTGCTTTCCTTCATTGATATTTTGAATGAAATCACTGCTCACAATCATGGCAACAAGTGCTTCTCCCTCTTCAACGGCTTTCCTGAGATCGTCTGTTTTTACTAATTCAATCGTTTCATTTCCTGAGAAAATTTGAGTGACGTCCTTACTGACATTGGAGTCTACTGCTAGTGCATACGTTTCCCCCTCGCCTCCTGAAACCATATTTTCATAGAAGAATACGAGTCCACTCATCATAAATATCGGAAGAAAGACGGTCAAAAGAAGGGTCCTCCTGTCTCTGAAGCTGTCTTTCAATTCTTTTAGATAGATACTAAGAAGCATAATGTTCATCCCCTCTCACCAGTTTACTCATGAAAATATAATTAAGATCCCTGCTCTTTTCAGTCTTATATAACTCTTCAATATCCCCCTGGTATACCAATTCCCCTTTATGCATCATGGCTACTTTGTCACATAGCATAGAGACTTCTTCCATGATGTGACTGGAGAAGAGGATCGTCTTTCCTTCTCGTTTCAACTGATGTACAAGTTGGCGGAAAACATTTGAAGAAGTGATGTCGAGACCAGTCGTCGGTTCGTCAAATAAAATGATTTCGGGATTATGAATCAGGGTTCTGGCAATGGCTACCTTCTGACGCATACCTTTGGAGAAACCTCCCACTCTTCTGTCAAGATAGTCTCTCATCCCGAACATCCGGGAGAGGTCGTCGATTCTCACCTTTGTTTCATGTTTGCTTAATCCGTATAATCGAGCAAAGTATTGAAGATTCTCCCTTGCAGATAATCGGTCATATAAACCGGTTTCCCCACCAAATAATACACCGATCTTGGTTTTGATTTCGTTTGGTTCTTTTAGGGTATCGTGACCTGCAACTTCTATTGAACCCTCGGTGGGTGTCAATAAGGTGGCAATCGTTCTAAGAAGTGTCGTCTTTCCGGCACCATTTTCGCCTAACAGCCCGACCACTTCACCTTTTTGAATCGAAAGAGAAACGTGTTTTAATGCGGTTACATATTTTTTCTTATCTTTAAACTGTTTTGTAACTTCATGAATATAAATCAATTTTCTCACCTCATTAAGTATGATTGTAATGTCATCTTACAAATAATTGGTGATGGAATCTTTACTTATGTCGTGAAATGTCCACTTCTTGTCGTGAAAATGCCAAATTCTTCATGAAAGATGGTAAAATGAAGGTGAACTTCAGAAGATGCGAGGGGAATGGAAATGAAGATTGGTCTCGTAGACGATCGAATGATTGACTTAGATAAATTAAATGGCATCGTTTCCCGTGCCGAGGGACTGGAAATCGTCTTTTCCACCACCTCCGCCGAGGAAGCCTATGACCAAATCAAGAAAGAAACCATCGACGTATTGATTGCAGATATTGAGATGCCCCACCTATCTGGATATGAATTGGCAGACATCATCCACTCACATGCTCTCAACATATCGGTGATCTTCGTGACGGCAAACAGTGGATATGCTGTCCACGCCTTTGAATTGAACGTCCATGACTATATTATGAAGCCATATACAAATGATCGCCTGATGAAATCCATTGAGCGACTTATGGAAAAGTCGAGAACGGCAGAATTGAAGGGCCGACTCTATTTAAAGCAAAAAAATGATATACATATCATTCAAAAGAAAGATATCGTCTTCATTGAAAGATCCGGCCGATCAACGACGATTTACACCAAAGAGGAAAGGATCAAAACCTATCTGACCTTGAATGAATTAGAAGGAGAATTACGGGAAAGGGATTTCATCCGTTCCCATCGTTCCTTCATCATCAATATACACTTTGTAAAGAATTTCTCTCTCTATGCGAAGAATTCGTATGTGATTACATTTGATGGAATCGAGGCACAGGCAATGATCACAAAGGAAAAAGTAGAGTATCTGCAACAACATTATTTCTAAAAGGTGGAGCCCGTTGTGAAACAAATGAAAATTTATTGGTTAATTCTTTCCCTATTTGCCTTTATACATATTCACGCATTATTAACGAACCTACAGTGGGATCTGCCCATTTTATTCACTTATGCAGCAGTCTTTTTTGTAACGTATCTGAGTTATAGAAAAACGAAAATACAATCTTTTGGATTCGATCAGAAATGGGGTAACCTGCTTTCCCTCACACAACTATTTCTGTTACTTCCGTATTTGATCATTGATTCAACATGGTTACCAGCGGTCTTTTTTATGATTTTTATCGGGATTGAGTGGGTCCGATGGGACGTCTCTTCCAAATTTAATGGGCTTCAGAATGATGTTGAGCAGTTCGAGATGGAGCGACTTCATTTATCCGAAACATTTCGGGCTGTACGAAGTGAACGGCATGATTTCCTTAAACATATTTCGTCCATTCACTATATGCTCGAACATCACCACCACGAAGAGGCAGCTGCCTATTTAGACGATTTGGTGGACGGGTATGAAGAAACCAACCTTTCCATTAAAGGGGAACGTGGAAGTGTGGCCGGAATTCTCCACCAGATGTACAATCGAGGAAAGACTTGCGGGGTAACGATGATCTATGATGTAGATATGCCCCTTTCCACGTTGCCCCTCCCTGATAAGAAAATTGTGACAATCCTTGGAAATCTGTTGTCCAATAGTATTGAGGCTTCAGCCGAATGGCTTGAACATTACGATAATGGAGCAAGCGTCAGCCTCCAGTTTTATAAACGAAGCGGGCTTTATATGCTGGTTTGCAAGAACCCTTCCCTCCCGATATCGCCATCGATCCTTGATGAGCTATTTCAAAGCTACGGACATACAACAAAGGAAGGCCACGAAGGTCTCGGCACCAAGATCATTCAAGAAACCGTGAAAGAATACAATGGTTTTCTGGATTTTGTTTATAAGGAAGAAGAATTCACGGTGAAAATTAAAATCCCGGCAATTCATTAGGGAAATCCATTTGAACAATAGATGGCTGACGAAATGGTAAAGGTTTTAGCATCTGCGAGTATTCATCTTTCGAATCAAAACACATTCATACGTTTCAGCAAACGCATTCCGGGGAATATCCTTATGAATGAATCGAGAGGAGGAACCTCAATGAGTGGAGCATCTGGAGCTGTTTTGTTTATAATAATTCCTCTATTAATCATTGCGGTCATTATTGGAATAACGATTAGTTACTTTAGAAACAAAGCGAAAAAAAATAAAAATTTCTAGGATTAATTGTTTAATTGACTTGAGAAAAAAGGCTTGATAGTACGAGCCTTTTTTTGTTTCATATACAACTAAAAAGCAAATAAATAATCAAGTTATTTATCGATGACCATCTCTGCGCGCTTGAATATAACCATAGTACGCGCATGTGCCATTTTCAGCCAAATCTTTCACTTCGAATCCACAGGTTTCATAGAACTTAAAATTGTTTGCAGAGGTATGGGCAAACCAATCTCCATGCGGTAATTTGCTTACACAGAGCTCAACTAGTTTCTTCCCTATCCCCCTGCCCCGATAATCTGATAATACCACTAGGTCCATGATATTGGCGGCCATGATCTTATCCGATATGACCCTGACCATGCCAATCATCTTGTCTTGATCCCAAACCGTGAATGCCCATGTCGAGTTCGTGAATATCAAGGAAAACTTTTCTTTCTGCCATGAAGGTGTGTTTCTAGCCCAACCGGCATCTTCAAATAATGCTTCAACATAATGTGCAGGCACTCCCTCCGTTCCTTCTCGAATGACTAAACCGTAGAAATACTGATACATTTTCAGTTCCCCCAATTCCTTTCAAATGGTTCTCTCCATTTTTAGAAATATTAATAATATGCTCTGTATACTTCACCAATGAGCCCCTTCAGCTGTTGGACACCTGTGTCTGTATTCGTCATGATCACGAGACCCGATTCTTCATATGGATATGCAACCATCATACCTTGAAAGCCGACTCCCCATCCGAGTGAGGAAACTTCTATCCCTTTCTCATGAGTATCACGAAAGACACCAAGCCCCATCCACTCTTTTTCAAATTGTGGGGCAATCATCTCTTTAGCACTGACCGAAGAGAGGAGATTACTTTCGCCTTTGATTGCTTTCATCCATTCAGTAACCAATAGAGCCACATCCGTTGGGGTGGTCCATAATCCTGAAGCTGCAGGATAGGGGTATATGGGGTATTTTCCGGTTACCAGGCCACCATCCTTGGTATGACCGCAGGAGAACTGATCTTTGGATGCCGGCAGCTGAAAAGTACTATTATTTAATTGTAGGGGCAGGAATAAATATTTTTCCATTACCTCTTCAAATGATTCTCCCATGATATCCTCTATTACAAGCTGGATGACGCAGAAGCCGGCATCGGAATAGGAAAATTCGCTTCCGGGCTTATATTTCACTTCGATTGGATTATCACAATAGAGTGCTTTGCCTTCCAATATTTCGACCATGGAAGGGGTATCAAAATTAGGATTGAGTTCAGAAAAAGAGCCTTCCGGATCCACAATCCCTGAATGGTGACTTAGTAAATGCCTCAATGTTATGATTCCGAGAGAATTCACGGGAACTTTCCATGATGACAGGTACTCATTAATATCTCTATCTATATCCAGAATTCCCTGATCAGATAAAGTCATCACTAACATGGAGGTGAAAAACTTACTGATTGAACACGCATGAAAGATTGAGTCATGTTCCACTCGTCTACTTGTTCCTGTCTCAAGAAAACCAAAGCAGTCGGTTTTACTTATGCAGGCACCTTCAATTGTAGCTATGCTGACTCCGACAATCTGGTGATCTTTCATTTTTTTTTCAAAGTTGATCGTTTGTGGTTTCATAGGATCCCCCACTATTTTTATCATTAAGAATTCCTCTGAAAATGATGGGAACATCTTTCAATTTCCTTCTCCAAATCATGTGATCCGAACCTTCACCCCAGTAATCCTTCAACCAATAATCGGGCTCTCCCAATTTTCTTGTCCATATCGTTTGAGCGCTGGCATATCCACTATCCATGCAAAACTCTTCAATATCCCGATTTAGAAACGTAAGAAGCATCGTGTTCAAAAGGAGCGAACCAATCCCACATCTTTGGTAACCGGGATGAACAAAAACCGTTCCTATCTCATATACATCCCTTAGAGCGCCACCGGTAGTGCGATTGATGAGCTCACTGGAATGACCGTATTCGATGGTACCTACTATCTCCTGATCATCTTTTGCTATTAGGAAATACCGTTCTGCACCATTACTATCAAAGTCAGATTGTAAGTAGGCATTCTTGGTTTCTAGTTCATTCTTTAAATCTTCATGGAGCGAAGAGATCCCTTCTTTAGCAAAGGTATCTTGAATAACCGTTGTAAAAAATCGGGTCAGTTTTTGATTATCGTTTGATTTCGGTCTGCAAATTTCAATTCTATTCATAGTCGTTCACCCCTGAATTAGGCTACCAAATCACAACAACTGGATCAAAATGCATTCTTTTCAGTAAGCATTCTTCTAATCAGCCGGATTTGGCCCCTGTGATTGATCTCATCCTCGAATACATGAAACCAGATGAAATAATGGTTGGAAGGCTGATTATCCCATAATCTGCTTTCAAAGAGCCATTCATCGTTACGCACGGAAAACTCATGGAATGTTTTCTTTCTGACCTCCCCAAGTTTTGTCAGATAAAATTCTAGAGGGTTCCCATTTATATTCTTTCGACCTTCTTCTCCTAGGCTATAGGCTGCACCCCATTCAGCCATTTCCTGTTCGTTTGGCCTTCTCCCATCAAATAGTTCTATTTGAAACCCTTTTTCTACCGCCGCCATATGGAGCAATAGAGCTCCGATACTGTTAGCACCTTCACACGGTAAAAAGTCCAGTTCAAAGGGGGTTAATCCTCTCACACAGTCCAATGTCGTTTTTCTGGCATAGTCCATCTGAGAGACGAGGTAACTGATTTGCGGACTAAAACCCTTTCGTGAGTCTATTTTATATTCCATAGATTATCGCACCTTATCTGTTATATTGATTAAACGACGGGATTCGAGAGCCGCTGTTTCACTGGGAAAACGTCTTTTGGTACCCATCCTTCTTCGCCATTTTTCTTGATTAAGTCATATCCTGTGCAACTACTGTCAACAACCGAGATGATATCTCCAATATCTACAGAGATCTGCGCACATGAAAGATCCGTTTTTGCCGAATACGTTCCCTTTTCACTTTCATAAATGTACTCATTTTTAACATATAATAGATCATCCGTTCCAACTTGTTTGCACAGTGTAAAATGCTCAAATGGTTGAAGGGGTATCAATTCGTAGTTTGGGTAGGAAATGGACCCCGACATGATTGGTTCTGATATATAGCCCTTCACCACTTCACATGTAAAGTGATGATCGGTATAGGTTTGGGAAAAGCTGTCCCCGTTCTTGGTTCTATGTATGATAAATGCATTTAACTGACCTGTCGATTTAATGACATTCCCGCCGTCGATGGAGATGATTTTCTTATCTTCACTTACAACCGGATTATTGGAAGGAATGTCACTGGAATAATTGACAACAGGCCAATGGCCGACTATGACATATTTCCCTGATCGATGTGATTTCTCGAGGAAAGCAGACATCGTGATGGCTGCTATTCGATCCGTTTCTCTCCAATCCTCACCATCATCAAGACCTGCATGGACGAAAATATAGTCGTCTGTTTCGATTGCAGTCGGCAATTCCATCAGCCATTGTATTTCATGGGGGAAATGTCGTGTAAGGATCTCTTTCACCTCCTGAACCGCAGTATCCTCTTTCAGTTCAAATCCTACTTCATCAAGCCACTCTTTCAATATGGAATGTTTTCGTGATCTGATGTAGTCCATCAATTTGGGATTCTCTTCAAGAAGATCCTCTATCACAGTGTCGCAATTCCCCTCCGTTACATGAACATTCGGGTTAATCTTTGCTAATTCCATGATATATCGGACAGTCCCTTTACTATTGCTTCCTTTTTCACAAAGATCACCGTTGATGAATAAATGGTCTTCTGAACTGAAATTCACTTTATGTAGGAGCTTGATAAAAAGATTAAGTTCTCCGTGTATATCCGAGATTACTATGACTCTTCCTTGATTTGGTAAGATCACTCTTTTTATTTTCTTCAATGTCGTCTCCTTCCTCGAGCAATGGTCAATCGCTCCTATTCATTTCGCTGTGAATTCCGCTTTCTAGAACATATTCCAATAACCCCTCTATACTTCCCGAATACTTTTCCACTTCAGGTAATTGGTAAAATGTAGTCGTGTTTGCAAGATCATATACCTCACCTTTGGGGGAATACAGGATGGTGCGTATTCCAAGTCCCAGCGCTATTCCCAGTTCGACGTGACTTCCTTTTTCTCCAGGAAGTATAATGATGACCACATTTGATTCAGTGATGGCATCTTTTTCATTCTGTCCGATATGCTGAAGGTCTTTCAATGATGATGCGCGATCATTCCTGGTCCAATCATATGTATGGCTAAAGCCTTTCTGTTCAAGTCGATCACTTACATATCGAACAAGGTCCTTATTTGCAAAGCTTGAGCCAATATAAAACTTCATCATTAACACCTTCTTCCTAATACAGCTATTGTGAATCCGAACACATATTCCAATTATTCCAAATTATTTAATAAAACACAATCCTTTCCAAAATAAAAAAGTGCCACCCTAATGTAGGGGTTGACACCTTCTCTACTCCTTCAATCGGTCCCGACGCCGATCAATGTAAAGTGTTCCATTTTCCTGCAATTCAACGTAAAATGCATCTTGAAGTTTCACTTGGAAGTAGTTCAGCTGATTACGAAGCCATTCTTCAGATATGCCCACTTCCTTTAAATTCTGATACAGGATGTTCCCATCAACGATTAACTCTGTTGGGATATATGTAGGTTTGCCGGTTATGATATCCTGATCCTTTTTGGTTATTGGTTGATTGTCGGATTTTAAAAACACGGTCAATTTCCCATCAGGTTCGAAGATGGCGGTATCAACTTCGTTAGTAGAAAATACATTTTTTTCTCTTAGGAGCATGCTTAAATCGTCCATATTCAGATGATGTTTCCCTAACGTATCTTCAAGAATTTTACCATTCTTCATGACAATGACCGGTTGCCCATCCATCACTACCCGTGCTCTCGGTGATTTGAGTCCGATATATCCAACCAGGAGTGTTAAGACACTCCACCAGACAAGGCTTGTCAATCCTTCAAAAAAAGGCGTCTTCGATTCACCTGCAATATCTGCTGCAATGGAACCTATGGTGATCCCTGTTATATAGTTAAAAAAAGTTAACTGGCTCAATTGTTTCCTTCCGAGCAAACGGGCGACAAGGAGGAGAACCAGGAAGCTTGCTGTTGAACGAGCAATCATTTCAAAGTAATCAACGTGAATCAATTCGGTTCGACTCCTACAGGTATTTTCTATTAGTATTGTTTAATAAGTACCTAATATACTTTACCCCGTCACGATGCATTTGAAAAACCCCGCTACCGCATAACGGCTTATGAAGTTATCATGATATCTGCCGATTCTGCAGGATGATACCGATTGATATAATAATCTTCTGCTTTCCAATATCTATTTTCGAATTTTGACCTATTCTTTTTCGTTTCGTTTGATTCGCGGTTAAACCTCGTCTCCCTCGGACAATCCAAATAGATAATCTTATCAAAAAAATGTCTCCACTCTTCCCTCTGAAGAAATACTCCTTCAATAATGATTAAACCTTCCTTTGGCAACGGAATGGTTCTGTCGTCATGAGTGTCTCGCGAGCCTTCATAAAATGGGAGAGTGATCTGTTCCTCTGCTTTCAATTTCTGAAAGAAGTGATTTGAAAGCCATTCTACATCCCACTGCAAATGAAAATATTCCTGCCATTCTTCTGAACCAGTATGATAACGGCGCGCCCGTTCAACGATAAAATCATCCAGATGAAAAATTTGATAGGGACGATCTTCTTTCTCTAATTCAAAGCGTAATTGTTGAACCAAAGTAGTCTTCCCCGAACGACTTAATCCGTCTATCCCCAACACAAATCTCGAATTACCATGCTGGCCACCTATACTATTCAACAAATCCATATAGGAATTCAACTTATCCACTCCTCTACCTCTTAGTAAATTCCACGTCATATTTTACCATTATATTCATAAAAGAGGGACGGACCTCTCTTTTCAGAGCAAAATCCTTTTGTATAGGGATTCTTTCTGAAAAATGTAGGTCCGTCCCTCATCTTATACTTGGATGAAGTGGGTTGGTTTGCCTATGCTGTAGAGTGTTAGTTCGTGCATGGCTCGTGTGCATGCGGTGTAGAATAGTCTTCGTAGACTTTCTTCATCGTATGTTTGGGCTGATGCGTCGTAAATAATAACGGCGTCGAATTCGATTCCTTTGGCTAAGTATGCAGGTATGACGACAACGCCTTGTTCATATTCGAGGGAGACGCTTTTCATTAGTTTCAGGTTCTCGACTTGGTTTAATGAACCAAATACACGTTCACTTTCTTCAGCGGTTTTGCATATGACGGCGATTGAATGGTACCCATGTGCCTTCCACTTCTCAATTGTTCCGGTAATTTGATCATGCAGGTCATCATGGTCTGTGACTGTCGTTATGACAGGATTTGCTCCATCCCGCTCGAAAGCGGAGATAAGTTCCCCACCGGGAACCAGTCTTCGTGTAAAATCTATGATTGGTTTAGTGGACCGGTAGCTCTCGGTCAGGTTAATTTGATTTGTTTCATCCGGACCGTACAATTCTGTCAGGTTACTAAAATCAACATGTTCATTTGCATGCGCAAAGATAGCCTGATTAAAATCTCCGAGGACGGTCAATTTAGCTGATGGAAACAGCCTTTTAATGAATTCAAATTGAAACGGAGAGTAATCCTGTGCTTCGTCGATGAGTACATGCTTAATGGATGTATTCGTTTGGAAACCGAGGATCAGCTCTTTTAATAGTAAGAATGGCGTCGCATCTTCGTAATAAAGTTTCCCTTCGTCAAGCATTCTCAACGTCGACCGGCATATACATTCCCATTTCCCGGGTGTATTCCTACTCATTAAAGAACGAATCATCATAGGATCTGAAAAGAGCTGCTGATAAACCCCTTTTACATCCACATATTGGAGGGTCTTGATCCATTTACGCAGCTTCTTGAACTTTTTTAGTACAACCAATCTTCGCAACGCTTCATACTCTACTTCGTAATCATCGGCGATATTTCTCTTCCTAAAATACTTACGTGCCTTATGGTATTGCTCATTGCTCATCAATTCAATCGCTTCTTCCACCCAAGGCTCCACCCGTTCTCTTTTCTCTGCCTGATCGATTTGAATGTTTAGCCATTCAGTCAGCTTTTCGAGCCTGTTATGGAAACGAAGTGATGTGTCACATGAATAAAAACGTTCGGTGATCTCTTCAGACGTAACGATCGTCCTTCCCCTGAACATGATTCCTTTGAACTTCATCCCTGAACCCTCTAAGGATTCTCTGTATGATTTGATTGCTTCAAAGAAATCGGTAGATGCCTTGAATTGGATGCTCGCCGTACGTGTTTCATACGTTTGGCGGTTGTCTGCTTTCCTCAACACGTACTCGAGCTGATGGTATGGACCCTCTACCTGGAATTCAATGCTTAATCGGTGATCCAAATACTCCTGGAAAGTTACCTGCTCCATGTTTTCTTCCCCAAGTTCAGGGAGAACTTGAGAAACATAACTGTTGAACATAGAATTAGGTGAGAACAAAACAATTTGATCTGCTTTCAAGGTTTCCCTATATTTATATAATAGGTACGCGATACGCTGAAGGGCAGCAGATGTTTTCCCACTCCCAGCTGCTCCTTGAACAATGAGGAGCCTGCCCTGGTCATGCCTGATAATCTGATTCTGCTTCTGTTGAATCGTAGCGACAATGCTATGCATGTGATTGTCTGTTCGTTTACCGAGTACCTCCTGTAAAATCTCATCTCCGATCGTGAGGCTCGTATCGAACATGGACTGGATCACACCATCCCTGATGAGATACTGCCACTTGCTTTCCACGACCCCACGGATGATGCCCCCCGGGGTCGTGTATTCTGCCTGCCCTGGTGGATAATCATAGTAAACACTTGAAATCGGTGCCCGCCAATCGTAAATAAGAAAGTCATTACCTGTTTGATCAGTCAGGGTCGATATCCCGATATAAACCCTTTCAGTGGATTCCCCCTCTTCAGTGAAATCAATGCGTCCGAAGTAGGGCTTCCCTTTCATCCTGTGCAAAGCCGATAATTTTTTAAGTGCCTGTTTGTGAGCACTCTCCGAAACGGTTAACGATTGCGCCTGCTGCCTTAAGGCAATAACGGTTTCCAGAAAATCATCGAAGGTATCTGTGTTTACCTTTACCTCATCCCAGAAATGATTTCGGGTCTCCGCCACTTCCTCCTTGCGCCTTCCTGTTTCGGTTTCCAGGGTCTCGATCTGTTGCATGATGTTATCAATCACATCGTCCACTCGCTTTTGCTCATGCCTCATTTCAGATTTCATCTAAGCACTCCTTCAGCTATAAAATTCAGGGTTGACTAACGAGGATGTTATGTTGTATAATTATTATTGAGGGTATATGAATATTTTTACCCCCAATAAAAGTGTTTCTGTACTAATTTATCATAATCACAAGACATTTACAATAACAAATTGAAACCTGCACCTACTATTTATCATAGTGGTGCAGGTTTTTGTGTAGATAGATATGCTGCTCTCCCGTTCTAAAACACCCCATTTTCGTTCACAGGATTCTCCGGAATCGGTTGACCTACGTCCCATAATTCTACGATTCTTCCACTTTCAAATCGAAAAATGTGGACAACCGCTGCCCCTGCATCCTCGGGGTTTTGCCTTACATAGGAATGAACCGCTACTGTCTCTTCATCTGCCATCGCTCGTTTCACTTCAAATCTCTTGTCGGGATTTTTAATAGCATTGTCTTCCATGGCGATCATGAGCGAATCCGGGTCACCACGGAAATAAGGGTTGTGATGACGAAAATCATTTCCTGTGTAATCCTTAAACGCTCCCCGAACATCTCCTGAGGCAACTCGTTCCAGAAACGAAACGGCTATTTCTTTTTTGGACATTGCATATGATTCAGACACTTCCATCACCCTTTCACTATATATCACTTAGTTTATTGAACACTCTTCCCTAACTCATTAGTACATCATAAAAAGTCCCATTAAAAAATAAAGTGATGTCCCCTATCGTTCTAATGCAAAAAAAGGTGAAATAATAGGTTGCCTTTGTCACTTCTTTTTTGTAAAGCTCTTTACATGCTTGAATAAAAAGCCGATCAAATTTAAACCAACTGAGTATCCAGGCAATGATAAGGAAACTGGCAATCGTCATTCTCCATCCCTCCCAATCTCTTGCTGACATGACTCACTATACGGTCATCTTCCAACTTGTACTTGCCAGCCATTTCTCTTTCTCTTTATAATCAGGTACAATCTTCCCAACCAACCTCCAGAAAGATCGATCGTGGTTGAGGTGGATCATATGGCACATTTCATGGACAACGACATAGTCGATGACCTCCTGTGGGGCCATGGCCAATTTCCAATTAAAAGTCAGCTGCCTTCTACCGTCGCATGTCCCCCATGTCTTTTGACTATCCGAGATGCGTACCGACCGGGGCTTGTTCTTAAAATGGTGCTGATGATGAGCAATGCTGCTCTCTACCAAGGATTTGCACCTCTTATAGTAAAAACGTTTCAACGCCTGCTTTATCCGTTCATCTTCAAGCTCTCTGACCTGGATTTTTAGCGTATCCCCGCTAAAAGTGACAGAGTCTTTCGTGATGTCAGGGGTATGAAGAACTTCAATGGGGAAGCTTTTTCCGAGATACAGGAAAGGTTCTCCATGTTGGTAGGACTTCATCTGAGGGCCATTTAAACGCTCCTTCAATTCTTTCGATTTCTGAAGGATCCCATCCCAATGATGCTCAAGCAATCGAATGACAGATTCTTCATCCGTCCCTTTAGGTGCTTGGACTTCAATATTCCCATAGCTATCTAAGAAAATGCCGATTGATTTACGGTTTTTATACTTAAGTTCAAATTGAATCGTCTCTCCTGCATACGTATGATTCATCTTCTAACCCCTATATCGGATTGCCAAGCCCTTTAAGAAGTTCCGCGCGTAGCGATCGCCGCATATACGGTAATTTTTATGACCTTCTCTTCGAAAAATCGCACCTAATTCCCCTTTGGTGATATGTACGTCAGCTAATTCCAGGATTTCAATCATATCCTCACTGGTTAAGGAAAGTGCAATCTTCACTTTCTTTAAAAGAAGATTATTCACATGTTCATACGTTAATTCCGGTCTTTCCGCCTGTCCAGGCTTCACTTCCCGCTTCCCTCTTTTAAACGTGATAAAACCATTCAAAAAGGATTCGAACATCTCATCGTCACAATGGATGTGATCGTCCCCTTCATTCATCCCTTCTTCATCCATTGACTTCGTCAGCACTTTCATCACTTCATCTTTTGATAATTCTATTCCACCAAGGTTGAAGATGTCTACCATTTCTGTATTTTTAAGATCGAGAGCGTACCGCAATCGAATTAAGATATCGTTATTATCAATATTCATTTGAATGCCTCCTGAGATTTTGCGTTTACTAAATCATTAGCTTACCATCTTAACGGCATAAAAAGAAGCTTGCAAGATAAGATTCTCAAAAAGCATGAGTTTTTGAACAAAACAAATAAGTATCCTGAATGACAAGACTTCTAGGCTGCAGAACAATTTATTTTAGATCTTTCATTTTTAGTTTTGCGCCACTGTTTTTCTAAATGGAAAGCGCCGTAAAACCGAGGAACGTAATAAAAGCCTGAATGAAGGAAGTATCATACAGGCTAATTATTACTTAATAAATTCACTTTTTGATCTAAGAATTAGGTTGTCAAAAATAAATAACAACTATGGCATGAGAATCTTCCTTACCAAGAATGGAGGCCGTTTCGCTTTTTAAAATCAGTTCAAGCTACGAATTTGGCTGGGTCTTAAATTTTTGAGAGCCCCATCACAAATCGATTTTCAAGTATGAAATTTGAGTTATTTAAAAATCAATTGAGCAATTTCCGTTCCACTTTCAACTTCATCTGACTTTAACGGAATCATTTCAGAGATTTTTTCTTCAAAATTCGGGAAAACAAGGACTGAAATAATTTCTTTTCCCTTCTCCTCAATATAGGAAAGATCAAAAGTACCAATGTGGTCATTAACACTAACTATATCTCCAGCATTAATTTTGATATTAAATCCTTCACCTTTTAATTCAACTGTTTCAAGTCCTAAATGTAATAGCATTTCAAGGCCATCTTCCGTTACCATTCCAATTGCATGTTTAGTAGGAAACACTTGTGTAACCTTCCCATTTACAGGAGAAAAAACTTCGCCGTTAGTTGGAATAAAGGCTAGCCCTTCGCCCATCATTTTCTGGGAAAAAACGGGATCTGGAACACTTCCTAATGGAATAACCTCGCCCTTTAAAGGGCTATGGATGAATATATTTTTTTCTTTTTTACTCTTCTTAAAAAACATCATTTCACACCTCAATGTCTATCTTTTACTATTTATATAATCTAAATATCCAAATGCCAATGCTTCTACCACAATAAAAAAGGAAGAGGCAGATCGTACCCACCAATTTTTCGGAATAGGATTCATCGTACTGGAAGCATATAAATTAAAATCAGCATGTCCTGACAACCAATTACTTTTAAAATTGGTAAGGGAAATCATTTTTGCACCCTTAACTGCAGGAATATCAGGTAACCCTTGTAAGTTTGGATTTTCACCGGATAGCGAAAACAAAATAATTAAATCTTTAGAAGTTAACTTTTCAATTATAAGCCTATATTCATTTGCGTGGGCCATTGCAGGAATAATTTGAACGGGTTTGCCAATAAGTAGGAATAGTCGTTGCAGTTCTGCAGCTTGATTTTTCTGGGCTATTCCTGTTGAAATGACATAAATATTTTCGCTAGTATCAATTGCTTTATAAATAGGTTCAAAGTCCACACTATTTAAATAGTCTAACGTTTTATTGACATCATAAAGAACTTGTTCAAACAATTCATTTGGTTTAAGTTCCTCATTTGGGCTGGCATTTTCCCATTTTACAAAGTTTTTAAATTCACTATATCCACTAAAACCTAATTTTTGAGCAAATCTTAATACAGATGATTTGGATGCTAAACTATTTTTAGCTAACTGATTAATACCCATGTTCCCAATTTTATCTTTATTAGCAAGAACGTACTTAGCAATAGTAAAATCAGTATCACTCAAATACTCATAATTTTTATTAATTAACTCTTCAAGATTCACAAGGAGATCCTCCTAACTTAATTACCAGGCAACAGGGTATGAAAACACCTCATACCCGCTACTAGTTTAGCAAACCCTTTTTCCTTAAGAAAGTTCCGGCCAAAAATCCTTGTTTGCCTCGATAAGGTCATCTAAAATTGCTTTTGCAACACTCGCACTTGGTACTGTCTTTGACAATGTTAGCGCCTGCCAAAGTTTTTGATATGATTTTTCTAAATAAGCTTGAACGACTAACTTTTCTACTGATACTTGTTGTTCAATCAATCCCTTTTGGAATTGAGGAATCGTCCCAATAGATAGTGGTTCCACACCTGCTTTACTTACTAAACATGGAATCTCAACCATTGCAGTTGGTTCAACGTTTGCAATCGCCCCATTATTAGGAACAATTAATAGCATTCTTTCATATGTGTTGTATGCAAGCGCTCCTGCCAATCGAACGATGAATTCCGCGTGTTCCCCGGCTTCAATACTTGTTCCTTCAGCGGTGCCAGCTTCGGCAATTCGTATACATTCGGCAAAAACATTCTTTTCACGATGATCCATCACTTCGTTTGCCCGTGTATGTTCTGGGTTTGAATGTTGTACTACATAGTCAGGGAATAAATAATATTTTAAATACGTATTTGGTAGTGTATCCGGGTCAACAGCGTATACGTCCTTAGCTTTAGTAAATGTATCCATCCAGCTGGATTCCGCTAGCAGTGGATTATTAATCCCATCATTTTTAGCCCCATAACCCCATTGTTTTACATGTTCTTTCAATCTTGGCATTAAGTCATTGCCTTCTTTATCATAAAGCTCAGTCCACCAACCAAAATGGTTTAGTCCATAATACCGTTCAATAATATCATTCTCAGATTCCAACCCTAAAATGTCAGCCATTGATTTTTTAATGGCAACTGGCATATCACAAATATTAATGATTTTCGAGTTAGGACGTAAGATACGTGTTGCCTCTGCAACAATCGAAGCTGGGTTAGAGTAGTTTAACATCCAAGCATTCGGTGAATACTTTTCCATATAATCAATTAATTCAATTACTCCTGGAATTGAACGCATACCATAGGCCATGCCGCCAGGTCCACATGTTTCTTGACCAACGGCCCCATATTTTAATGGAATTTTTTCATCTAGTTCACGCATTTTTAGACCACCGACACGAATATGTGCCATTACGAAATCAACATCTGTAAAAGCTTCCTCGGGATCTGTTGTTGCTATGAATTCAATTTTAGGAGCACGTTCCTTAATGATAATTTCACATGCTTTCGCAACGATATCTTGACGTTCTTTATTATTATCGTAAAATTTTAATTTCCGTAATGGAAATTTATCTTGATTTTCAATTAACATCATTACAATTCCAGCTGTATAAGTACTTCCCCCACCAGCAATTACTACAGAATTTTTTTTCATTTTTAGTCCCTCTTTCCTTATTGTTGTTATGTCTTAGTGTATAAATATTTCTTTAAGGTTAGTATACTGCGATTTTTCCTTCATCGTAATAGTTTGGAAAGATGATGGGAAAGGTTTCACTCATTGGGAGATTTCTTTAACCTTCTTACATCCTATTTTACTTTCGAACACTTTTAATCTTTTCTTCCATTTTATCTCGAACTTGACCAACTGATAGTCCAACTATTACTTGGATCGCTTGTTTATTTCGAACTAAGCCATGTGCTCCATGTTTTCTAAAAACTTGTTCACTTTCTAGTTTTTCAGGATCTTTTACTGTAACACGTAATCTCGTTGCACAGTTTGTAATATCTTGAATATTTGCAGCGCCACCTAAATCTGCTAAAAAGTATTCAGCTAATTGTTCAAAAGAACTGCTTCCACCTGTATTTCCTAATTTCTTCTCTTTGTAATCTGCTTTCGTAAATAACTTGCTTTCTACATCATCAGACTCCCTGCCTGGCGTCAAAATATTAAACTTAATAATTAGATATCTAAATAAAACAACATAGATAACGGTAAATCCTAAACCAATACCTATTTGAAGCAGCCAAGTTGCCCAGTGATTTTGCCATGTACTTGCCCAAGTGATTGAGAAATCAAGTAAGCCGTATATAAAGTTACCTGAAACACCAAAGGCATACATAATTGCAGTCATTAAACCAGCCAAAATAGCATGAATTAAAAATAAATAAGGAGCAATAAACAAGAATGTAAACTCTATTGGTTCTGTTATCCCTGTAATTACTGCAGTAAATGCAACAGGTAAAATTAATCCAATTGTTTGTTTTCTTTTCTCTGGTCTACTTGTAATGATAAGTGCAATTGCTATGCCCAAGCATCCAAATACTTTGGAATTCCCAAACAAGGTAAAACCACCCTGAGGAAACAACTCTGTCATTGATTTAGTCGAATTTGCAAACTCTGCTACATGAGAAAACCAATAAGCTAGAAGTCCCCCATTTACTGCAGCTGGTCCATAAGCAAAGGGCTGCCAGATAAAATGGTGTAAACCAGTTGGAATCAGAATTCTTTCTAGAAAACTGTAAAGCCCTACACCTATAGCTCCAGATGTTTTTAATAGCCCTTGAAGTGAAAAAATCCATTCTTGAATATGTGGCCAGACAAGACAAGTTAAAAGTGCTACTGGTATCATAACTAAGAATCCTACTATCGTGACCAAGGCACTTCCTTGGAAAATTGCTAAAAGGTCTGGCAATTTTTTATCATAAAAGCGTTCATGAAGCCAGATAGTAATTCCTGCAATAATTAATGCACCAACCATACTCGTATCAAGCGTTTTAATACCTGCTATACTTGCTAATCCGCTATATCCGCCTACATCCTTAGAGAAATCCACCCCAAAAGTTGAACCAGATGTAGATAGTAATGAGTTGATAAATACATTAAAAAACATATAAATAACGAAAGCTTCCAATGCAGCCCTGCTCTTTGATTTCTTTGCTAAACCAATAGGTAAACCGATAACAAATAAAAGGGGAATATTTTGAAATACAACGTAACTCCCATCAAAAATTAATTTCCAAAATGCATACCAAATGGTACCTTTAGCAGCAATACTTCCGACCATTTGCTCATTTAATAAAGTGTTACTGAGACCTAGTAACAATCCCATAGCCGGCATAATCATTACTGGAATAAACATGGCTCCACCAAATCGCTGCAATTTCTGCATCATAATGAATCAACTTCTTTTTAGTTTTTATAAGAAAGCGCTATCTCTAGAGCAATTATAGAGCTGCATGATTATTCTAACAATCACTTATCAATAACTTGGGAAAAGTACCAGATAATGAAACAAATGAGACTCAGAAAATTGAAAATAACTTTTAGGAGTAGACCTTGATTATTAATAAAAAAA
>NZ_BCVQ01000038.1 GCF_001591825.1 Rossellomorea vietnamensis NBRC 101237 | reverse complement strand
GCACAGAAAAAAGCATAAGCATTAACATAAATAACCATATGGTAATTCCAAACCATTTTCTTTTATACTCAAAACATCCACCATGACTGGTTCGTTCACACATCCTAAAACTTCATTCCTTGACGCATACTAAAACGTCGGTTATATTGTTCGTATTGCTTAACAACTTACAAAAAGTAAGTAACATACAATTATATACCACATTATAACATTTCTTCATACATCAAGGAGGCATACTCATGGATAATTTCTTTCAAATCGTCGACGAACGCCGCTCCACGAAAGTATACGACCCTCACGTGGAAATCCCCCGTGAGGAATTGGTCAGCCTGTTAGAGGCGGCGGGTAAAGCTCCATCTGCCTGGAATCTGCAGCAATGGAGATTCCTTGTATTTGACCAAAAAGAAGTACAGGAACGCCTGCTTCCAATCGCCTATCACCAGCAGCAGGTACATGATGCTTCTGCTGTCGTAGCTATACTTGGTGACCTGGAAGCCAATAAGAACATCGATCCCGTCTTTGATCCTGCCATTGAGAAAGGCGAAATGACGGCGGAAATCAAAGAGATCCTGAAGAAGCAGATCGAAGGTGCGTACAGCCGTGAGGAATATCCTCGGGACGCTGCCTACAGCAATGCGTCACTCGCTGCCATGCAATTCATGCTTGCCGCGAAAGCGAAGGGCTGGGACACTTGTCCGATCGGTGGATTCAATCCGGCTGCCCTCGTTTCTGAATTCAAAGTATCTGAGCGTTATCTTCCGATCATGCTGATCACAATCGGAAAACCCCTTCAAAAAGCACGAAAGACAGATCGACTGGACATCCGTAACTTAATTGATTGGGCAGAATGATTGCCTGTTACTAAAGCCACATCCTGAATGGGATGTGGCTTTACTGTGAGTTAGAATAGGACGCTCTTTTCAATCTGCTTCATTTCATAGAAATAGCCTTTTTGTCTCATAAGCTCTTGATAGCTTCCTGATTCCACCACACTCCCCTGATCCATGACGATGATTTGGTCCATTTTTTCAAGACCTGTCAATCGATGACTGATCAGAACCAGCGTATCCTCTTCGGCTGCTGAATACAGATGGTCAAATATTTCTTTTTCCATCAGTGCATCAACGGAAGATGTCGGTTCGTCGAGTATCCATAATGGTGCGTCTTTCAAAAGGGCCCTTGCAATCGCCAACCGCTGCTTTTCCCCCCCGGAAAGATTCTCTCCTTTCTCCAATACTTCATCCTCTAAAGAAATGTGATCCAGTTTCACTTTATCCAATGCCGACTTCATTTCTCCATCTGTCAAATCATGACGCACGAGCATCAGATTTTCTTTGATTGTACCGTAAAAGAAATGGTTTTCTTGAAGAACAACATTCGCATACCCCCATAATGTCTCTTTATCGATATCCTTAATGGATGCACCATTGACGAAAATCACTCCTTCATCCGTCGGGTAAAAGTGTAATAACAATTGAAGTAACGTCGACTTGCCTGACCCCGATGGTCCTACGACCGCTGTTTTCGAACCTGCGGGGAGCTCGAGGCTCACCCCGTTCAGTGTCTTCCTTTCCTCCCCGTCAAAGGAGAAACTCACATCCTTCATGCAAAAAGCAGGAACATCCCCTTCCAGTACCGAAGCCATTGGAGGTCCGTCCCTCTCGATAGGCTCTTCATTCGTGATGGTAGTGAGCCTGGTTGCCGCCCGGCGCGAATCTTCATAGTGGGTCGGCAGGATCGCCATGGGTGTGGCGTTTTCAAATACCGTTAATGAGATCATGACAAGCATGGCTAGAAATATCCCGTCCAATTGACCCGCTGCTACTGAATAAGCCCCCAAAGCCAAGACGATCCATGAAATGAGCAGGGAAACCAGGATGTTCGTTGAATGACTAAAGAGGGAATATCGGCTCTCCCTTTCCTGTTCGGTCACATATCCTGTCGCTGCCTGGACAAGACTCGCCTCTTTATCCCCCAGTCTCCGGTAGATCTTCAGGTCCCTGAATCCATAAAGAAATTCCGTCACCTCGGTCGACAATCCCCCACGTCTTTCCCGCAGCGTCGCTTCCACTTTTCTCTGTTTAAAAGCGAAGTAGGATGGGACGATATAGCCTGTCAACAATAGACCTCCGAGTAGGACCAGGGCAATCGAAACAGAGTAAAACACAGTAAATAAAACCGTGCTTAAAAATACCATCACCAGGATCACGGGCGGATAAAAGACACGAAGAAAGAAATTCTGCAGACTCTCAACATCCCCGACGATTCTTGCAAGAAGGTCCCCGCTCCGATAACGCCCGAAGATCCCCGGTGCTAGGGGCTCGATTTTTTCATAGATGGAAACCCGCAAGTTCGCCAAAATCGTGAACGTGGCCCGATGGGAAAAATAACGTTCCCCATACCGGCTAAGTGCCTTCGTTAAACCAAACAATTTTAACAGAGCGATCATGACGGTCAGGGCATAAAGCGGTACCTCCAAGGCCGCTTTGGAAATTAAATACCCACTTGAAGCAAAGAGTCCGACAGAGGTAATTCCAGCCAGGAAGCCCAAAAGAATCGAATACACAACATCCTTCTTTTCCTTCATCATCAGCTTTACGACAAATTGTAATTCTTTCATCTAATGTTTCACCCCTTGCTGTACATTCACCATATCACGATAGTGAGGAGCCGATTTCATGAGCTCCTCATGAGTTCCAATCCCAGCCACTTCTCCTTTATCCAACAACAAAATGGCATCTGCTTTTCGTATTGTATGAAGGCGGTGCGCCACGGTAATGACGGTAGAACCCTTAGCCAACTCCTCCATCGACGACTGCAGGATTTGCTCGGTACCAATATCCAGTCCGGTGGTCGGTTCATCAAACAGGATGAGGGACGGACCTTTGAGAAACGCCCTTGCAATGGCAATGCGCTGTTTCTCCCCACCGGAAAGCCCTCTCCCCGCTTCCCCGATCGGTGTATCATATCCTTTCTGAAGTCCCGCGATCATATTAGCAATCCCCGCTTTTTCAGCAGCGGATACGATTTCTTCACGGGTGACCCCTTCCCTTCCCCCGACCGCGATATTCTCAGCTATCGTACCGGAGAATAAGTACGGATTCTGTGAAATGTAACTCAATTGATCAAACCAGTCACTTTCCACGTATTCGCTTCTCGGGACTCCATTAATGAGAAGGTCTCCCTCAGAAGGATCAAGCAGACCTGCCAGCAGATGAAGGAGGGTTGTCTTCCCCGCTCCACTCTGACCGATGACCGCCACCTGGCTCCGTGAAGGGAAGGAGGCGGTGACCCCTTGAAGGGCATAGCCTTTTTCACTGTAGGAGAACCCGAGGTTACGCAGTTCGATGGTGGGAGGAATCCCATTTGAATTGAACTCCCTTTCCCCCCATTTGACCGGCTGGCCCTTTTCCTGAAGCTCCTCCATGACCTTCTTTGCGGCCCCCATGCTCCCACGACCGGTATGAAATGCATTCCCCAGCTCTTTTAAAGACTGATAGAATTCCGGTGCCAGGACAAGAACGAAGAAAGCGGTAAAGAATGGGATACTCTCAAAGACTACCAATCTCAGCCCCACCTCCAGGGCGATCAGGCCGATGCTTAACATGGAAATGAACTCAAGCATCAAGGAAGACAAAAATGCCGTCTTCAATACATCCATGGTCGCTTCCCGGAAATCCAGACTGCTTGATTTGATCCCCTCTTTCTGTTGCTTCCCCTTCCCAAGTAACTTTAAAGTAGGCAATCCTTGAAGAGTATCGAGGAACCTCCCGGAAAACGCGGTCAGCTTATCCATCTGCTTCTCTGATTTCTTCTTAGTCATGACTCCGATGATGGCCATGAATAATGGGATGAATGGAGCCGTCACCACCATGATCAAACCTGTATACACATGCTCAGTGAAGATGGTGATCAACAGGATTAAAGGAACGATGGTGGTCTGGATCCTTTGAGGAATATACTGACTGAAAAATCCGTCCACTCCATCGACCGCATCCATCATCGTGCTGACCTTTTGACCCGATTGACCTTGAATGGAGGCCTGAAGGGGATTCTTTGCCCATTTCTTTAACAGCCGTTTCCTCAGGTCCCCCTTCACCTTTCTTGCCATCCTGATTCCGATCCGGCCATTGACAAATGAAAGGGCGGCCCTCCCTATGAGTATGAGAAGCAAAGCCCCAAGCATCGGGAGGATCTCCTGGAACCCGAGCTTCTCTATGAATATTGAATGAACAATGCTTACGAGCAAATACGCCTGCCCAACAACGACTCCTCCCATCAACAGGGAAGTCCCGTAAAGCGTCATGGTCGATGCTCTTTGCTCTTTGGCTAATTGATTAAGCTCTTTCATATTTTCTCTCAACCCCAAAAGTTAAAAGTTAGTGAAATACTTCACAATCTATATTATAGTAAACTTGTTCCGTTCATGCATCTTTTGGGATTGACCGTTTTGTGACAATTTTCTAGTGAGAATCCAGAAAAATTCATTTTTATAGTAAATCACACTCTAATGACCAATAAAAAATAGAGAGGAAAATAACCTCTCTACCTATTTCATATCAAATTTCCAATAAGTCCTTCGTCACCCGCCTGATGATCTCCGGCAGGACGGAGAACGTATAAGGTTTATACACTCTTTCGGTCCATTGATGACCATCTTTCCCGTAGACTCCTATATTGATGGAGGGGATGTTCAGCTTTCTGATCATATCGATGGGCACCGGGTACAGGTGATCGATGAGGGGCAGATTCTTCTTGAAAACCTCGATATCTTCATCTTCTTCGTGAAGGGAAAGAAAGCTGCCATCTGCGAGATATGGGAAAAACCGTTTGATGACGAATTCTTCGCCTGTCTCATTTGATATGTCATCCAAGCAGGTTCCGAGCACCTCTCTCACCTTCTTGCCGTACTCATTTTCCTCATTCACAAAATTATGTGGTAAAAAAGGCGGAGCGAAGAACAGGATGACCCTTGGTGTCCGGTCGGGGTCAAGATGCTGGAGGGCTTCCACCATTGAAAAAGCAATCGTCCGTCGGTCCTCCCCTTCCATATCATGAAAGATTTTCTTCATGACGGGGTCCGGATCTATGCCCCTTTCTTTCAGCCAGAATATATACTCCCTTAACGTAAGGACTTCCACTTCCCATGAAAATTCCCGTTCAGGGAATCCGTGATAGTTGCGGTACTGTTCAAACTGCCTTTTGCTTCGCTCTTCCATTTCACTTACTACCTTCAAAGCGACCTTTTTCATGTCGTACAGCACTTCACGAGCCGTTCTTTCATATACAAAATAATTGAAATACAGAGACGCGCTGAGTGGTGTCTGAACATTATACGTATGCTTATCCTCTTTAAAATGTAAACATGAAGGCGGCAGGGTGAACTCCCCGGGGATATCCTCGAGATAATCAAGATTCTGATTGATTTCGAGATTGATCTTCGAAGCGATCACGGTTGGATCAATCGATGTCAAAACATCCCCTACATGTGCTTCTCTTCCATATATATAGAAACTTGGCAGCAGCTTCCCCGCTGCTCCCGTATAAATATACCGTTTACAATCCCCGTCATAAATAGGGGAAATGAAGTCTGTGTTGATTGCTGCTAAATAGTCAAAGCCTTCGTTTTTCAAGCGGTGGAGATCACTTAAAGCCGCAATCATCCCGGCATGCTCACTTTCTTCATCCCCATTGAACAGGAAGAGTAAATTCCCATCCGGCTGTTTTTCCCCTGTATGATATAAAAGATTCGCTAAATGGACGGAGATCCCGCTCTGCATATCCAAGGAGCCCCTCCCGAACAGCCAGTTTCCTGAAAGGGCATCTTCTTTTACCTTCTCCTCCCCTTCATAATCCATGAAAAACTTCTGCAGAAAATCCGGGTCATGGGCCATATCCTGGAGGGCCCCATAATCATCTGTTCCCACCGTATCGTAATGGGCATGAAATACGACGGTTTTAGAAGACGCCCCTTTTACAAAGGCAAAGACGTTCTTCCTTCCAATCGGATCATTAGGGACTTCCTGTAGCCAGACTCTTTCGGGATGATGCTTGAAATAAGGAAACGATGAGATCAATTTATATATAAATAGGGCTTTCTCACTTTCGCCGGTTGTACCGTTATAACTTTTCAGAGCGATTAAGGATCGTGTGATGAGTTCGATCTGTTCAGAAGTTGACTTGTTTTTCAGTTGAGTATACATAGTACCGCCCCTTTCTTAAAGAAATATGAGCCTATGCGTGGTAAATCGTTCAATGCATGGGCATTATAGAAACTGATTCCTCTATAATTGATAACATCTTATCGAAAAAGAATGGGGTTTGGAAGGGGTTTCAAGATATTTTCTTAAAAATAATTCGGTCTTTTCTATTGAAATTCGTTCTATTACCGAATATTATAGAAGTTGTGTGTTTTTAATGTTCGTTTTTATTGGAGGTTTTACGATGTTTAAATTAAAGGAAAACGGTACGGATCCCAAAACGGAAATACTTGCCGGTATTACAACATTCCTGACGATGGTATACATAGTGGTTGTGAATCCCATCATCTTATCCGATGCGGGTGTCCCGTTTGATCAGGTATTCTTAGCAACCATCATATCGGCCGTAGCCGGAACGTTATGGATGGCATTGTTTGCAAATTATCCGATCGCCATTGCACCAGGTATGGGATTGAATGCTTATTTTACTTACTCAGTTGTCGGTGCACATGATGATATTTCATATATCGTTGCTTTTTCTGCCGTTTTCGTAGCAGGGATCGTCTTCATCCTGCTCTCTTTAACACCCTTGCGAAAAAAATTGATCGAAGCCATTCCTCAGAATCTGAAGCACGGAATTACAGCGGGAATCGGTTTATTCATTGCTTTTATCGGATTGCGTCTGACTGGATTGATCCAGGCACATCCGACAAATTTAGTACAGCTTGGGGATCTTCATTCCCATTCAGCACTTCTTGCATTGACCGGATTGGCCGTCACACTGATCCTCATGGTCCTGAACGTCCATGGAGCCCTGTTCATCGGGATGATCGTGACTGGATTGATTGCGTACTTTACGGGAGACCTTTCCTTTAAAGAAGGATTCGTCGCCATTCCCCATCTTCCTGAAGGACTGATGGTAGCAAACCCGGTAACGGCTTTTGCCGACGTCTTCCAGTATGGATTATACGCGGTCGTCTTCTCATTTTTACTTGTCACCATCTTTGACACGACGGGAACGATGATCGGAGTGGCACAGCAGGCTGGACTTATGAAAGGAAACACCCTTCCGAGGGCCAGGCAGGCACTTCTAGCCGATTCCATCGCGACAACGATCGGTGCGATGTTCGGGACGAGCCCGACATCCGCATATATCGAGTCTTCGGCTGGCGTTTCTGCCGGGGGAAGAACGGGATTGACAACCTTGACCGTATCGATCCTGTTTATCGTTTCCGCCTTTTTCGGGCCATTGGTCAGTTCCGTATCTGGGATCTCTGCCATTACGGCTCCTGCCCTGATCATCGTGGGCAGCCTGATGATGGGAAGCATTTCCCAAATTAAATGGGATCAGCTGGATGAAGCCTTTCCAGCATTCCTCATCATCCTGAGCATGCCTTTAACATCCAGCATCGCAACGGGGATCGCACTGGGATTCATTTCTTATCCTTTACTGAAAGTAGTGAAAGGACAATGGAAACAAGTACATCCACTTGTTTATATCTTTGCTGTCCTGTTCTTCTATCAGCTGGCGTTCCTGCCTCATTAATTCAAATAGATACTCGAAAGACCGTTCACAGTGAACGGTCTTTTTTGAATGAGCTGCGATTATATTCTTTTTACACTTTCGAGATTTCTATCATGGAATGCTAAACAATATACATCCGGCATCTCAAGTTCTCTCCAGAATTCCACACCATATCCCGCGTCAAAATAATTCATGATCAGAACCATAATATTTCCGTGGGTTCCAATCACCACGTTTTTACCAGTATATTCTTCCAATATTTTAAATATCCCCTCGACACCCCTCTTTTGAGCGGTAAGATTCGACTCTCCGCCTTCCAGTGTAAGGGACGGATCAGCCCAAACCGATGAAATGGCTTCCTGAAAGTTTTCGACAGGCACTGAGGATAGTGTGCGCTCTCTCATCTCTTCCACCAATGTGACTTCCTGATTGATATGCCGGGCTATTCCTTCTACCGTTTCAACGGCTCTTTTGTAGGGACTGGAACAAATCACATCAATCCCTTCTTTTTTCAGTCGTTCTGTCACCTTAAGAGCATCCCTTCTTCCCTTTTCAGACAGGGGCCTCGTTAACTCTTCCGGTGTATAAATCGAGTGGGCATGCCTGACAAGATATACTTTAGTCACGGTCACATCCGTTCATTCCTTTCTCTTAGCCAACATTAAATAGGGCCGCCCATTTGAACAGCCCCTGACTATTCGATATGTACTGCGTAGAAATCATGTCCTTACTTTTTTACTATCCAAAAAGCCACAGGTGTATTTTCCATTTACTCGGGTATGAACTCCATCAACCATGAATCATGGTATACCCCTTCATGAAGCTCATGCTCCCGGAGTATCCGTGCTTTACTATATCCACATTTCTCATAACAGCGGACCGCTCTCGTGTTCCATGTCATCGGATCCATCACGAGGCGGTGGACTCCCTCCTTCTGAAGCAAGTATTCCACCACAGCACGAATAAGCAGTGTCCCGACTCCCTTATTCCAATAATCCGCCTCTCCGATGAATTGATCCGTACCATAAATCACTTCATCCAGATTCGTATAGCCGTAGCGTATCATCGTCTCATGATCGAGCTGATAGTATTGAAGATAACCGATTTCAACTCCTTCATACTCGACTAGACAACTCATGACTCCCCTATCCGAGAAGAATTTCTCCTCCACCATCTCGGGGGTGAAAGGGCGATCCCTGCCTTCATAAAATTCCAGGACCACGGGATCCGTCAACCACCTTGAAAGCGTGTACTTATCCCCAACCACTAACGGACGGACATTCAACTCCCCACTCACGACATTCATACATACAACACCTCCATAAACAAACCTCTTCCTCTATACATTCATCACAACCACTAAAAAACCCTTCTTTTAGAGGGACGGACCTTGATTCATAGGACCTGGTCCCAGGAATCAAGGTCCGTCCCTCTGCAGTAACTTTGGCGAATCTGTGAATCATTTCACAATAAATGTATGATAGGATGTATTTATCAATAGAATATCAGTGAGAAACGTGTTATGATTTGTTTGTGAAATAATTCACAATATCAACGGATTCAATCTTCCCCTCTTTCCATTGGGGACGGATGTTACCAATCGCTAGGACAAATAATTATGAAAGAATAGGTGATGACGTATGACAGTCAAATGCACAAACAAAGTAGCTTTAATCGGTACAGGATTTGTCGGTTCCAGTTATGCCTTCGCTCTTCTCAATCAAGGAATTGCCCATGAGCTTGTGATGATCGACTTGAATAAGGAGAAAGCCGACGGAGATGCACGGGATTTAAATCACGGTCTTGCTTTTGCTTCCCCCATGAAGATTTCAGCCGGGGATTATCGCGATTGTAAAGACGCTGATTTGGTCGTCATCACAGCCGGAGCCAATCAGGCGCCCGGTGAAACCAGATTGGACCTTGTAGAGAAAAATGTGAAGATCTTCAAAAACATCGTAGACTCCGTCATGGAAAGTGGTTTCAACGGAATCTTCCTTGTCGCCACCAACCCTGTCGACATCTTAACCTATGCCACCTGGAAATTCTCCGGCCTGCCGAAAGAGAGAGTCATCGGCTCAGGGACGATCCTCGATACAGCCAGGCTCCGCTACCTGGTCGGCCAGCATTTCGATATCGATACACGAAATATCCACGCCTATATCATGGGGGAACATGGTGACACAGAGTTCCCGGTCTGGAGCCATACGACCGTTGGTGCAAGTCAGTTGAATGAACTGATTGATATGGACAGGGAGAACGTCCAGAAAGACCTCGATGAAATTTTTGTCAATGTAAGGGACGCAGCCTATCACATCATCGAACGAAAAGGGGCAACGTACTACGGAATCGCCATGGGACTTGCCCGGATCACCAAAGCCATCTTCAATAATGAAAACAGCATCCTGACCGTTTCCGCCCTCCTGGAAGGAGAATATCAGGAACAGGACATGTATATCGGTGTACCGGCCATCATCAACCGGGATGGAATCCGAAAAGTTGTCGAACTTCCCTTGAATGAAAAAGAAAAGGCCCAGTTCTCCCATTCTGCGCAAACGTTGAAAAACGTCATGAAAAAAGCACTGGAATCCTGATGGGCCACCTTATCACAGCAGATTAGACACGCACGCCCACTCCCCCTCCTCATAAGATAAAGAGAATTCTTTATGAGGAGGTTCTTCTATGTACGATCACAGACAATTATTCCCGGGCTTGCCCGGCGGAGGAGGATCCGGCAGTGGATTTCCTGGTTTTCCCGGGGGAGGACAGGGTTCCGGTGGGGGCTTCCCCGGTATTCCTGGATTTCCAGGCGGCGGTGGGGGTTCAGGCAGCGGTGGTTTCCCAGGCATTCCCGGTTTTCCCGGTGGAGGACAAGGAGCACCAAGCTCACCACCCCCTACAGGCGGGCAGGGCGGACAAAACCAACCACCACCCGGTCCACCACCGAACTTCCAACCGCAAAAAACGGCACTTCAAGGAACGCAGGGTGGACCGAGCACCTTCGAGGTCGATCCGGGTGCCATCAGAAGATGCTTATTCCGTTACACGTATATATGGTTAAGAAGAGATGCTTTCTGGTTCTACCCGGTGTTTGTCGGGCGCCGTTCCATTGCCGGATGGAGATGGATCGGATTCACGTGGGTGTACTTCGGCATCGATTTGGATAAAATAGAATCCTTTACGTGCGTGTAGGTGCCGCCATGCACTCCTATCCGTACTATCGAACCAATCAATCGAATGGCATCATAACCGTGAGCGGGGAACATACTTTGTATGTCGATCCGGATCAAGCCCTCGTATCGATAGGCATTGTGACGAATGATAAAGTGCTTGAAGTTGCCCAAAACGAGAACAAGCAACTTTCCAATCAGGTCGTTCAGTCCCTTTTAAATAACGGAGTTCGCCGACAGGATATCCAGACGTCCACCTATCAAGTTCTTCCACAGTATCAATTTGAAGATGGAAAACAAACGTTCACCGGTTATGAAGTTCGACAAGTATTCAGGGTCACCGTTAAGTCGATCGAAAAAGTCGGAAAGATCATTGATGATGCTCTAAAGAGTGGGGCCAATCGAGTGGAAAACATTCAGTTCATCCAGTCTAACCCCATTGAATCCTACCAGCAGGCTCTCGCCTTAGCCTATCAAGAGGCATACCAAAAGGCACTCACATTATCCGGCCAATCAAATCAACAGCTTAATCCGCAGCCCAAATCCATTACCGAACAATCCCGGCCATCAGCCGTTCCCCTCATGAACACTGCCTATTTAAAGGCAGCCGATGAAAGTACGGCCGTTCAACCGGGTCAAATCGCCGTCACAGCCATCATCACAGTAGAATTCAGGACCCATTAAAAAAACTGCCAAAGTAGAAGACTACTGAGGCAGTTTTTTTCTGGCAGCCACTTTCCATCACTCTTACAAAAATACGGCCTACCGACCTCTCTTCATATCTCCATCCCTCACATAGGCAGCCACTTTTTCTGCAGAAATGGAGACTTCTTCATCACTCAACATCCTGACTCCCTGCTCGGCATACGCGGGCAGGAAGGTCATCCCTGTGAGGTTAGCCATCGCCTGTAATGGTTTCAGCAATTCACTCATGGAATAATGATTATAGCCTCCTGATTGGTAAGCCCCGGCTGGTCCGCCTGTTGATGTGACAACCAGGAATTCCTTTCCAAAGAGTTTCGTCCCTTCCGAACCGTATGCCCAACCGTATTGAAGCACTTGATCCTGCCATTCTTTTAAAATGGCGGGAGTGCTGTACCAATAGAATGGAAATTGAAACACGATGCGATCGTGTCCAAGCAGAAGGTGTTGTTCTCTTTCTACCTCGATTTTCATATCAGGGTATTCTTTATATAAATGATGGACCGTGATGTTCTCTTCCTTCTCCAGCCGGTCTGCCCACGCTTTGTTCATTCTGGATTCTTCAATGGCTGGATGGCCAACCAATACTAATGTTTTCAAATTATCTCACTCCTTATTTGTATGTACAAATAATAACACATGTTCATTTGCACATACAAATATTATCTTAAAAATTTTTATTTTTTATTTACCCTATTAAATTTGCAGGGAACTCAATCAGCTATTCACCAAGGGATTTCGATTTGCGCCCGCAGGCTTCCATGGCCGATAATACAGCCCCCTTGAACTGGTGTTTCTCTAAAGCAGCCACTGCTTCAATCGTTGCGCCTCCGGGTGAACAGACCGCATCTTTCAGCTCTCCTGGATGAGTGCCGGTTTCAAGGACCATTTTAGCTGCCCCAAGCACTGCCTGTGATGCCAGCTGATAGGCAAGATTCCTCGGAATTCCCTGGAGGACGGCTCCATCGGCGAGTGCCTCGATAAACATAAACACGTAGGCAGGAGAGGAGCCGCTCACTGCCGGTATTGCATCCATCAAGCTTTCCTCGATCTTTTCCGCCTTTCCGAAGCTTTCAAGGATTGCCTGGACATGTTCCAAATCGCTTTCTGTTATTTCTTCGTTCACACAGTATGCGGTCATTCCTTCCCCCACAAGACTCGGCGTATTCGGCATCGTCCGTACGATTTTGGCAGAAGGGGAAATCTGCTCTTCCATCCATTCAATCGTGATTCCAGCCGCAATCGTAATGATGATGCTGTCTTTTTTCAAGGAATGTTTGATGGATTCGATCAGGCCCTTGTATTGATCCGGTTTCACCGCAAGGAACACAATATCAGAAAAGGCTGCTACATCCAGATTGTCATCCGTCACCTTCACTCCAAATTTCTCCCTGACCATATCCAGGGTTTCCTGAGTCCTGGCACTTGCACGAACAGATTGTTTGTCCACCAGCCCGGACTTCAGTATCCCTCCCATGATGGCCTGCGCCATATTTCCACATCCTATAAATCCAATGGTTTTATCCATTTCTTTCACCTCTCGATTTTATGTAAACAGTCTTTAGCATCATACAAAACTTTCACTTCCATTAACATGTTTCACCTCTTCACTTTAAAAAAAAGCCCCGGGAGACCACTCCACCCTGAGCCTTTCCATCATTCCACCAGCTTCCCGCAATGGGGGCACAGGGATTTAGAATAATCCTTTGGAATCTTTTTATGACAATGACTGCATGTTTTCACATACACCGGCTGATCGAACAGGTCTTCCGACATGCCGTATCCACTCTTGAAGGTCAGCCTCATCACCCTGACCAGTAACCCGATGATTCCCCCGGTAATCAGTAAAGCCCAGATCATCTTTTTCGGACTTCACGAAGGATCTTCTCATAATCAAGGTCGACGATTGGTTCATCCTCCTGTAACCTCTCCCTGATTTGGGACAGCAACGACCGCTCTCCATCAGATAAATTCTCAAGATCCCACTTTTTATGGAAGACTGTGTAAAGAGTCAGATCCCTGAGAAGCAGGAAATGTGGGATGCGCTTGACCCATTCGTCATCGATGTCACTCTCCGTCAAATACCCTTGAAGAAATGCGATCAGGAATCTTTCCCCGAATCCACTGCGGGTTTCCAGGGTCTCATTCCGAAACTTCCACCATACTGAATAATATAACGGGATGGCCACGTCGCTTACAAAGAAGAATTGAGTACTGTCATCAAAGTCGAATACATGGAGATCTCCATCATGATAAAAGAAGTTGCCTGGATGGATGTCCGAATGAATGAGTCCAAACGAATCACGTGTCTCTTTAAATCCCCTGATCGTTTCCTTGTTTTGATGTCCTTTACTGATAATGTCCCTGTCTTTATCACTCGTCAAATATTTCTCGTAATCAAGTACATCATCTTGATCCCACCGGTCACGCCCGGCTTCACCCTGCACATACCCCTTCGTTACCCGGTGCATATGACCGGTGAGTTTTCCCCATTTATAAAAAAGGTCATCATCAAATAAAGGATCATCCATCTTCACGGGTTTCCCGGGAGCTTTGTCAAATAAACAGACAAAGAAATGTGTATCCCCCGTCTCCAGTACTTCAACCAGGTTTCCTGCTTCTGAATCATTCACGAGTGAAACATTCACCCCATGTTTATGTAAGTAATTGATCCATTGCAACTCTGCTTCCACTTCCCCTTTTGAACGATGGGAACTGTGGGTCAGGCGGAGGATATAGGGAATCTCTCCCCTGTGCACCTCATATACATAGTTTTCGAAATCACCAAGCTTCTTCGCATGATTTGTGTCGCAGCCGAAGCGTGAAGCTGCATCCTTTAATACATCCTCTGTAAATAGTTCTTGAATCCACTTTTCCATTCTTTATCTCCTAGTCTATGACATGTTCATTTTTTCTTAAAAGAGCCACACGATAGGGGAACAGTTCTGCTGTCATGATACCCTCGGCCACCGCGGGATCTTCTATCATGAATGCCTTTGCCTGTTCCTCGTCATCCGCTTCAAATACTACGATTCCAAAGGCATTTTCCTCTTCATTTAATGTTCTGCCGGCAAGGATCACTTTCCCATTGTCCGTCCATTCTTTCAACCGTTCGAAATGACGTTGCACGATTTCTTCATCCCCGGTTGTCCAATTTGCTTCTTGATACAAGCGTGGGATCAACTTTAATACATAAATGAATTCCATTTCTATCTCTCCCTTCACCATGACATATACGACCTGCTCCGTCCATAATCCTTTATTCAGGAATCAAAAAGGCCGCTTGAGTTCGACTCAAGCGGTACTAAGAGGGTTAGTTCTCCTTCATCCAATCGTCCATCACCTTTATGATTTCATCCTGCTGTTCCCACACGGAAATACTCGCTTTCTTGTCACCCTTTTGTGGACCGTACACTCCGAATCCTGCATGGTTGCCTCCGTCAATCTTATGGAAGGCCGCTTTAGACGGCAGCAGCTTCTTACTTTTTTCAATATCATCCCCTGTGGTAAGGCCATCGTTCTCTGCGTAGATGCTCAGGACCGGCATATCGCTCTTAGAGAAATCAGCCGAAGTGGTTGGATAGGAGGCCAGGAATATGACACCTTTCACTTCATCTTGATGATCATAGGTATACGATGCCGCTGCCACCCCTCCCAATGAATGGCCGGTCAGAAACCAATCAAGCTTTTCATCGAAATCACTGATGATCTTTTCAGCTTCATTCATGCCGAGAAAAGCGATGTGAAATGGCATCTTTGGGATAACGACGGTGTACCCCTTATCGGATAGAGACTTACCGATATACCCATAAGCCTCCACTTCCACCTTTGCTCCGGGATAAAGTATGACGCCTTTCCCGTTTGAATCTTCACTTTCAAAAATAAGCCAGTCATTTTTTACTTCTATCAGTGGGTCATCCCCCAGATGGACTGTCTTCGTCAACTTCTCCGTGGCTGAATACGTTTGTTCTGACCAGATGTAGAATCCCAGAATACCTACTACAATCACTGCCAAAAGAACAATCCCGGCCCATTTCAATATCTTTTTCATCGGCTCTCTTCCCTTCATAGACACTCAATAAAACATCATTTCCGAACCGTCAAGTCCGATCTGCCGGAAAAATCAATCCGATCTGCTTTCTGGCGTTATCCATCACCCTGGAGCTGATTAAAGAATGCTGGTAAGAATTAATGACCGATTCGTATTCCCCGCCTGCTTTGATGATGGAAACAAACTCATTTATTTCGTAATACATGTATGGAAAGTCCTCTTTTTGAGTATAAACACATTTTTCCCCATTATGATAATAAAACGTCAGTGTACTGAATTCACCTATTTGATCGATGGTGACCGTTCCTTCCTCTCCTTGGATTTCAGTCGGGATGTGTGTATTCGAAATCTTCGAGAAAGTAGACACCACTTCCATTTCATCGTATTTCATGATGATTGTGCCTGATCCATCGACACCTGAATCCAGCATGGTGCCAGTTGCCTTTATTTCCTTCGGCTCTCCGAATAGAACAACCATGGGATAGATGCAGTAAACACCCAAGTCCATCAGGGCACCATTGGAAAAAGCAGGATTGAATGCATTCAGCACTGTCCCATCTTTATACGCGTCGTATCGTGAAGAATATTTACAGCAGCTGACATTGACTTTCCGAATGGTCCCGATGGTGTGCAGCTTCTCTCTAAGCAAATGAAAATTGGGCAGAAAAGTGGTCCTGACCGCTTCCATGAGTAAGGCATCGTTCTCCTTTGCAGTTGCAATCATCTCTTGAACTTCCCTTTCATTTGAAGCTAACGGCTTCTCACATAATACGTGAATGCCTTTATTTAAAAAAGTGATGGCCTGACTGCAGTGAAAGGAATTTGGGCTGGCTATGTAGACTGCATCGATATGATCTTTACTCGCCATATCTTCTATATCCGTGAACCAGTCCCCGATCCCATGTCTTTCAGCGAATGCCCTTGCCCTCTCTTCGGTCCTTGAGTAAACAGCCTGTAATTGAAAGTCATCCACTTTTTCTGCCGCTTGAATAAAACGATCGGTGATCCAGTTGGTTCCGATGATTCCGAATCTAATCATATGATCTCTCCTTCTTTCATTCATGTTTATTCTAGTATAAAATGCTAAGTAAAACGATCATTACGTTGGAAAGGGGCCATGCAGTGGACAGCCTGGAAAAGAAATTGGCCGGTGAAAAAGCAGCCGAATATATACAAGACGGAATGACGATCGGTCTGGGAACCGGGTCAACCGTTTATTGGACGATTCAAAAATTAGGGGAACTCGTCTCTCAAGGATTACAGATCAAGGCAATCCCCTCTTCAGTGGAAACAGAGCGCCTGGCAAAAAAAGCCGGTATTCCTTTAACCACTTTCTCTGAGGTGAACATGTTGGACCTTTCGATTGATGGCGCTGATGAAGTGGATGCCATGTTCCACTTAATAAAAGGGGGAGGTGGAGCATTGGTGAGGGAGAAGTTTATTGATACGTTCACCCGCAAGTTTATCGTTGTCGTGGACGAGTCCAAATTGGTCTCAAAGCTTGGCTCCTTCCCGCTCCCTGTTGAGATCACACCCTTCGGATGGGAAGTGACATGCCAATCACTCGCTGAATTAGGGTGCACGCCTGTTCTAAGAAAAAGAAATGATGAACGATTTATATCCGATAACGGAAACTATATCGTGGATTGTCATTTCACAGGCATCGATGACCCTGCCTCCCTTCACTCCCAATTAAAACAATTATTAGGTGTCGTGGAAACAGGTCTTTTCATTGACTTGACCGACCTGATGATTGTAGGGAAACGAGATGGCGTGGAGATTGTCTCCCCAAAGAAGAATCTGACATGATGGCACTCAGTACAAAAGCCAACCTTATTGGTTGGCTTTTTGGAATTCCATGTCTTTTTCCCTCATCAAATACTGCAGTGCTGTCCGGAATGTCAGGAAGGTTTTGATCCCCTGAAGCTCCCTCACTCCTGAATTAATCATTACTTGCGTAAGAGCAGGAGTGAAACCGACGAATAGGGTTTCGATCCCCATTAACCCGATGGCATTGGCCATATTGTGGATATAGGTGCCGAAGATGTCGATCTCTCCGATTTCTTTTTCTGAAATCGCTGAGAAGTCTACAATGATGGTATTGATATCGCCTCCATATGAGAAGTCCAATATCTTTGAAATGATCATCTCAAAGCGTTCAGGACTGAGCCTCCCCGTTATGGGAATCAGAATCGTTTCAGGGATGATGGACGGGATGATGGGTGCTGAGATATCCTTGATAAGCTCTTCGGATTGTGCCAGCTTTTCTTTCAATTCTTTAACCTCTTGCTTTAATCGTTGAACTTCTTGACTTTCACTTGTCATGACAACCCTCACCGCTTATAGAATGTTTTTAAAGTACCTTTCTCTATTTTAGCACTTTAGAAACAGAATAACCTAATGATTTCATATGTAGCGAGATAAATAGATGACAATGAAAAACCAGCCTCGTCGGCTGGTTTTTCTCACGCGAATGCCTTTTCCTGCTCCTTGTGGAAGAAACTCTTCATGGCATGGAATACATCGGCTTTTTGTTTAAGGATGTAGTAGCGGAAATCGTCGTTTTTAATATTTTTATAGGCTGACATTAATGTGGAGTGACGATTATACTGATTCACTTCCCCATATCCGAACATGCTGGACACTTTCATTAATTCTTCGACAAGCTTGACGCACCTCACATTATCACTCGTCAGGTTATCCCCGTCGGAGAAATGGAAAGGATAAATATTGTAACGGCTTGGAGAATACTTTCCATCGATGAGCTCAAGGGCTTTTCGATAGGCTGATGAACAAATCGTCCCCCCGCTTTCCCCTTTCGAGAAGAAGTGCTCTTCTGACACCACCTTGGCTTCGGTATGATGCGCGATGAATTCGATTTCCACGGTTTCATATTTCGTGCGCAGGAATCGGGTCATCCAGAAGAAGAAGCTTCTTGCCATATACTTCTCCCACACTCCCATACTGCCGCTCGTATCCATCATGGCGAGGACAACGGCTTTGGATTCCGGCTTTAATACTTCGTTCCACGTCCTGAATTTCAGATCCTCTGTAAAGATCGGATGAAAGCTTGGTGCTCCTTTCATGGCATTTCGTTTGAAGGCAGACATCATCGTCTTCTTTTTATCTATATTCCCCATTAGGCCGGTTTTACGGATATCATTGAATTCAATATGCTCGACGGTTTGGACATCCTGCTCTTTCTTCTTCAGATTCGGAAGCTCCAATTGGCTGAATAAGGCTTCTTCAATTTCAAGCATCGATACTTCTGCTTCATAATAATCTTCACCGGCTTTGTCCCCGGCCCCTTGACCTTTTCCTGGACCCTGCTGCTGTTGTGAGCCGTCCCTTGCAATGACGTCCCCTACCTGACTTTCACCGTCTCCCTGCCCGACGTGTTTATTCTTATCATAGTTGTAACGGATTTTATATTCATCTAACGAACGAATCGGGATTTTGACGACGTCTCGGCCATTGGACATGACAATGTTTTCTTCTGTGATCAAGTCTGGTAAATTATTGCGGATGGCATCCTGTACTTTCTCTTGATGTCTCTGCTGATCATCGTGACCTTTGCGGTGGAGGGCCCAATCTTCCTTGGAAATGACAAACTGATGATTATCCATTTGACTCAAATTATTCCCCTCCTTAATTTTTTTCACATTTTTTCATTTTCCTGCATACACTATGTTGACTGTCTAAACTGCACGTATCCCATGAAGTGAAACGGGGATTACTCTATCCTATGCAGAAGTATTGATAAATTTACAAATAATTTCGACAATTAACCGTTCTTTTCTGATAGGACGAGCCTATTTTTCTGACAGGTTGTAATGCCTGTCCCGGATTGATCGGATTCAAAAAAAAATAATCAGGCACAAATCACCTGATTAAGCTTCCTCTTCATATTGAGCCGGGTCTGAAACTCGATTGTGCAACTTTAATTCGCCACTGGAACGTAATTTCTCCATTTGCTTTCCCAGTTTAATGACTTCCTCCATATTGGAGGCCATGCTACCATTGAGAGGTTCCGCTTCTTCCCGGGATTTCGGTGTAAACGACATCCTATCAACCCACCTTCATTTGATAATGGGTCCGGCTCTCTATTTATAGATTATGGTATTCAGAGTTTTCTGTCAACTATTCCTTGTCTTTCTCTTTATACTGAACAGGATCGGGCTGCTTTTTATCCTCTTTCAATTCTTCATTCGTCCTGAGCTTATCCATCTGTTTCCCCAATTGCTCCATCTCTTTCATATCATGCGCCATTGAGCCGTTTTCCGGTTCATAATTTTTATCTAATTCGTGTTTGCTTTTACTCATATCTCTTCACCTCTTGGATATTACTTTTCCCTTTAGATGAGAGATTTAAACAATCCAGAAAAAATCGGGAGATGCAAAGCACCTCCCGATCGTTCTTCTATTAACGGTTTAACAGACTGCCTACATAGCGCAGTAATTCGTTGGCGGATGTTGAGTTGTAGCCATGTTCGTCGATGAGGCGGGCAACCACTTCATTGACCTTCTTCAGTTGCTGTTCATCTGGCGTTTTGGATGATGTCGTGATCTTTACAACATCCTTCAAGTCAGCGAATAGCTTCTTCTGAATGGCTTCTCTCAGGCGATCATGTGAATTGTAGTCGAATCGCTTCCCTTTACGGGCATAAGCTGAGATACGGATCAGGATTTCTTCACGGAATGCCTTCTTCGCATTTTCAGAGATTCCGATCTGCTCCTCGATGGAACGCATCAGCTTTTCATCCGGATTGATCTCTTCACCCGTTAACGGATCATGAAGCTTTGCTTTGTTGCAGTAGGCTTCAACATTATCAAGATAGTTATCCATAAGCGTTTTCGCAGACTCTTCATACGAGTACACAAAGGCTTTCTGCACTTCTTTCTTGGCGATATCATCATACTCTTTCCGGGCAAGGGAGATAAAGTTTAAATATTTTTCCCGAAGCTCATTGGTGATCGATGGATGTTGGTCCAGACCTTCCTTCAAAGCACGAAGGACATCCAACGCGTTAATGGTCGGTACTTCTTTTCGAATGATGGTAGAAGAGATACGGTTAATCACATAACGCGGATCGATACCGCTCATTCCTTCATCCTGGTATTCCTTCTTCATTTCATCCACATCGGCAGAATTGAAGCCTTCTACATTTTCTCCATCATACAGGCGCATCTTTTTGATCAAATCGATGTCACCGCGCTTCGGTTCCTTGAGTCGTGTGAGGATCGTGAACATCGCTGCGACCCTTAATGTATGAGGAGCCACATGGACGTTCGAAACATCGCTTTCGTTGATCATTTTTTCATATATCTTCTCTTCCTGGGTGACCTTCAAATTATACGGGACCGGCATGACGATGATACGTGAATGCAGGGCTTCATTCTTTTTATTCGAAATGAAGGACCGGTACTCGGTTTCATTCGTGTGAGCCACAATCAGCTCGTCGGCAGAAATCAGGGCAAACCGTCCTGCTTTGAAGTTCCCTTCCTGGGTAAGAGATAATAAGTGCCATAAGAACTTTTCATCACATTTAAGCATTTCCTGAAATTCCATCAAACCACGGTTCGCTTTATTTAATTCCCCATCGAACCGGTAGGCACGCGGATCGGATTCTGAACCGAATTCTGCAATCGTCGAGAAATCGATGCTTCCTGTTAAATCGGCGATATCCTGTGACTTTGGATCAGACGGACTGAATGTACCAATTCCAACACGTTTATCTTCAGAGAAGAAGACTCTTTCCACTTGGACGTCTTCAATGCGGCCCTGGTATTCTTTCTCCAGACGCATTGTATTCAACGGAGAGAGATTTCCTTCAATTCGGATTCCATACTCTTCATAGAAATCTTCACGTAAATGCTGAGGGATCAAATGCAGCGGGTCTTCATGCATCGGACAGCCTTTAATGGAGAATACTCCTCCTCTTTCAGTCCGTGAATATTGCTCCAGTCCCCGTTTCAACATGGAAACGAGTGTCGATTTCCCTCCACTTACAGGACCCATCAATAATAAGATCCTCTTTCTCACGTCTAATCGTTTCGCAGCAGGATGAAAGTATTCTTCAACGAGTCTTTCCAGCGCCTCTTCTAAGCCAAATAATTGATTGCTGAAGAATTTATACTTTCGTTTCCCCTCGACCTCCTCGACACCGGCATCTTTAATCATATTAAAGACTCTTGAATGAGCAGACTGCCCGATCCAAGGCTTCTCTTTCAGCAGGTCTAAATACTGAGCAAACGTCCCTTCCCATTTCAGTTTCTCTTCTTCTTCTCGGTAATGTTCAATTCTTTTTAAAATATCCATAAGGACCTCCCCCTGTCGCTTAATGAGAGACGATTAATATACTCTATGCGCTTGTTCACCCGAACATGTTAATAAGATATTTTAATTATAGACAAACGGTCGATATTCGCTTCATTCATTGGAATAGGGCATAATTATGAACCGCTTTCTCTTTCGACCTTCAATCTTTCACAAAACAGCAAAAAAAATCCAACTTTCATTCACATCAATTTAAAAATAGGCTATACTAAAGACAGACTGTGGAACAAGTAAACTGGGAGGTTGCAAAAACATGGGTACTGTAATCATCGTAAGTGTATCTCTAACATTCTTAGTAGCGATTTTCACTGCTGGATATAATGATAAACCGGGTTCAAACTAATTAATGAAAAACCTGAAAAAGAACTGACCATATGGCCAGTTCTTTTTCATTTCTCCGGTTGAACCTCTCATCTCTTATTAAAGCCTTTCTTCTCCAGGAATTCCTTCATGTACATCCGCTTCTTACCAGACAGCATCTTTGCCATTTGCGCGGTCCAGCGATCCGATCGTTTCCCTGCAGTCCGGGCATGATAATAGGCTGAAATTGTTTCATCGTAGCGGTCGAGCCCTTCCTTTATGGAGGTCTCATCCACATTGTATGAATCCTCATGATAAACCGATTCCAACGGCAGCCTCGGCTTCACATCCGAATGATGTTCCGGGATACCGACAGCGAGTCCGAATAAAGGGATGACCCGCTCCGGCAGTCCCAGCAGTTCACTTACTGACTCCAGATCATTTCTGATCCCGCCGATGTAGCAGATCCCAAGTCCCATTGATTCAGCTGCAATGGCTGCATTCTGGGCTGCCAGGGAAGCGTCAATGAGGGCCACCATGAATTTTTCCGTGCTCTCTAAAGAAGGAATGACGTCTGCTTCTTCCCAATCCCCGATTTTTTCATGACGGAATAAATCAGCACAGAATACGAAGAAATGGCCGTTTGCTTCGACATAACCTTGATTCCCGGCAAGTTCAGCAAGCTTCTTCTTTTTCACGGGATCCTTCACGCCAATGATCGAATACGCCTGTATATAACTTGATGTACTCGCAGCTTGTGCACTGGAGACAATGGTACGGATCTGTTCCCCGGTCAATGCTTCATTTTTAAATTCACGGATGGATCGATGTTTCAGGATGGTTTCGATGGTTTCATTCATTATGTAGTCTCTCCCTTCTCATTATCCTCTTAGTATAAGCTAAATAAAAAAAGGAATGAAAATCATTTGATTTTCATTCCTGCTTTTTATAATAGACCCGGATAATTCCGCTGTCTCAATGCTTCATAGATGAGAATCGCCGCTGTGTTGGAAAGGTTCAAGGAGCGGACGTTTTCATTCATCGGGATGCGGAGGGCCCGGTCCAGGTTATTCTGGATGATGTCATCAGGAAGTCCGGATGTTTCCCTGCCGAAAATAAAGAAGTATTCTTTGTCTTCCACACTATAGTTAAAGTTCGTGTGAGGGATTTTCCCGTACTTTGTTAAATAGAAAAATTCACCGCCATCGTTTTTCTCGAAGAACTCTTCGATGGAATCATAGTAGACAATGTTTACAAACTGCCAGTAATCAAGGCCGGCCCGCTTTAACATTTTATCGTCCGTCGAGAATCCGAGGGGACGGATCAAGTGCAGGGTTGTGTCCGTTGCTGCACACGTTCTTGCAATATTCCCTGTATTCGCAGGGATTTCTGGTTGATATAATACAACATGTACTCCCATGTCAATGTCACCTCATTCATAAAACTCTAAGTGACATTATACCATTTCTCCCCCATAGAACAAGACTTAACGGTCATCTACGATCGTAAAAAAACGATATTTCATATTAGGTGTATAGGCAGTGGAATCCTCGTATTTCCAATATCTCATCCGGCTATTGAAGGTATGGGCATTCACGAGGGGATCTCCCGCTGCATCCTTCCCCGTGACAATGGTCGTATGATCAAAACGTCCATCCCCTTCAAAGTCGTAGCAGATCACGTCCCCAAGCTTCAATTCTTTTGGATCATCCACCAGCCTCCCGCGAAGACCGATCGTCGAATTAGGGATATACCATCTCAAGGAATTCGCCACCGTCCAGCTGTAACTCCAGTTCTGATTCCGCATCCACCAGCCCTTCCCCTTGGTGGGATATCCACGCATGGGAGCATCCCCTGCATGAAGGCATTGCGAAATATAATTCGTGCAATCATTTTCGAACTTCTTGAATGCCGGGTTATAGCTGTTCCACCACCGCTCTGCATATTGAACGGCACTGAGTCGGTCATACCGGTACGTCACTCTTTCTCCTTCTTCATGAGTGACGCTCACCTCTTCTTCCACGCTCTCCTCACGTTGAATCTGGATTTCTCCATCTTCATACATTTTATCATTGTAGAAGACCGCCCTTCGATTCTCCACTTCCTCTTCCAAATAGAGCAGGGCCCCCTGTTTGATGAGATATTTATAATGAACATCATATAAAATGGTTTGAGTCTCGTTGCTTTCTTGGGTAATGCGGAGGACCTTTCCGGTTGCATCCACCTTCACGATTTCTGCGTGGCGCTCCTCGCAAGATGCTTTTTTCCTTCTCACTTTGTCACTCTCGTAATCTGATTGACTGCGAGAAGTATATTCTTCGATTACATGATGGACTTTTTCCATTAACAGCTTTCGAATCATCGTCTTCCCTCCTCACTAATTGATATGCTCCACTCAAACCGTTCAAAACAAAAAAGGATAAACTCGGAGAGAAATGATGAGTTTATCCTTTGTGGCGTATTAAGTTAAGCCCTTTTTGTATTTCATCCATGACTTCTTCATCGGTTTCAACCGCTTGCTGCTGGAGTAGAGCTTTTTCCGCTGTTTCTCCTCCGATTTTCCCCAGGGCCCATGCGGAGGTTCCCCGCATGACGGGCCTCACATCTTTTCCCATCACATGGATAAGGTCATCTACGGCCGTATCATCTTTAAAGTGAGCGAGGGCAATGATCGCATTTCGCTGAATGGGCTTCTTCCCTCTCCAAGAACCTGATACATGACCGTATTTCTCCTTGAACTCACGGTTACTGATGGTTAATAGCGGCTTTAAGAGCGGCTTCGCGATTTCAGGATCCGGCTCCATCTCTTCATGAAAATGGAAGTCCATCCCTTTATTTTCCGGACAAACGGTTTGACAGGTGTCACAACCGTACAGGCGATTTCCGAGCTTCACCCGGTACTCATCCGCAAGAAACCCCTTCGTTTGGGTTAAGAACGCAATGCATTTCTGGGAATCCAGCTGCCCGCCTTCAATGAGGGCCCCCGTCGGGCAAACGTCCACACATTTATTGCATGTCCCGCATTGGTCCTCCATGGGTGTATCGGGTGCAAAAGGAAGGTTCGTCACCATTTCCCCTAAATAGACATATGATCCGAATTCGGGTGTGATGATGGAACAATTTTTCCCGCTCCAGCCAATCCCTGCACGCTCCGCCACGGCCCGGTCCACAAGTTCCCCCGTGTCCACCATGGATTTGAAACGCGCCTGTGGGACTCTGGAGACAATATACTCTTCAAGCTTTGAAAGACGATCCCTGAGCACATGGTGATAATCCGTCCCCCATGATGCCCTGCAGAAAATCCCCCGTCTCTCTCCACGCTTGCTTTGAGGCGCATCTTTCATCTTGGAAGGATAAGCAAGGGCAATCGCGATGATCGATTTCGGTTGATCAAATATCAAGGAAGGATCGACCCGCTTCTCAATATCCTTCTCCTCGAATCCGGATTGATACCCGAGCATCTCCTGACGAAGGAGCCGGTTCTTCATTTCAGAGAACGTATCGGCGGTGGTAAACCCGATCTTATCTATTCCAATCTCTTTACTGTACGCAATGATATCCTGTTTTAATTGATTTATATCCACTGCCCCTGCCTCCTTTCTGAATTTATTTAAATAAGCATTCGTGAAATAGCAATGTGTATTATGATAAACTATTTTAAAACAAATGTGGAGGGAAAATAAGTGGAAATCACAATAGATTCATCCATTACGAGTAAAATCCCCGATTTCAAAGTCGGATTCATTCAATACCATCATATCGAAGTCGGCTCTTCCCCTCAAATGCTGAAGGGCAGACTTCAACTGTTTCAGGAATCGATCTTCTTTGACCTTCATGATAAGAGTGTCACTGAACTGGAAGGGATTGCCGCCTGGAGGGAAATCTTCAAGAGGACTGGAAAAGATCCGAACCGGTACCGTCATTCAGCCGAGGCCCTTTTCCGCCGTGTCAAAAAACAAAACTATCTGACTACCATCAACTCTGCCATCGATCTCAATAACTTCTTCTCCCTTCAATACGAAGTGCCGATCGGCATCTACGACTGTTCGGGGCTCAAGGGAAATCACATCGAGTTAAAAGTGGGGGAAACGGGACAAACCTACACAGGGCTCAACGGCCGGGAAAACTCCCTGGAAAACCTCATCGTCGCCTGTGACGGGGACGGACCTTTCGGAAGTCCATTCGTCGACTCTGATCGTACACCCGTCGGGGAAGGGACGAAAAATGCCGTACAGATCATATTTTTGAAGCCATCCCTTTCTAAAGAAGAAAGCGGGAAACTGACGAAATCATTGATGGATATGTTCATCGGGATTCATGGAGGGGAAGGTTCCTTTGAAGTGGTTGGTGGATAGTGGATTCTCCAGGATTCCTGGGAATCACTCCAACCCAATGTAGACAGTGGCCGGGGTTAATCCGGTCGAAATTCACAATAATCCGGCCGTTTTTATCGTGAAACCAGCCGAAATCACGATGGATCCGGCCATTATTTGTGAAAATCCAGCCGTTTCAGCAAATAATCCAGCCAATTTACAATAAATGTTAACGCGAGGCACCTCCACACTTACTCTCAAAAAAAAAGAGAGCCCCAATGGACCCTCTCCCTTCAAAAAACCTACACCCACCACATATCCGACGGCTGTTCCTCAATCAAGATCGACTTCAGGTTCTTCACGGCACGGCCGAATCCTTCTTCAATCGACATGATCGGATCTTCATGCTCGATGCTTACGACATAATCATACCCGAATGTGCGCAGGGCACTCATCATATCCGACCACTCCTGCAAGCTGTGCCCGCATCCAACCGAACGGAAGGACCACGCCCTTGTCTGGATGCTGCCGTATGGCTGCATATCTGTCAGACCGTACATGTTGACGTTGTCCTGGTCGATGTATGTATCCTTCGCATGGAAATGGTGGATCGCATTTTCTTTTCCAAGGATCTTGATCGCTGCAACCGGATCGATCCCCTGCCACCAAAGATGACTTGGATCCAGATTGGCTCCGATTGCATCGCATGTTTCTTCACGAAGCTTCAATAACGTGTGCGGAGTATGTACAAGGAACCCTCCGTGGAGCTCGAGACCGATTTTTACATTATGATCCTCTGCTAGCTTCCCTATCTCTTTCCAATACGGAATCAACTTTTCTTCCCACTGCCATTTCAGGATGTCCCCGTACTCGTTCGGCCAAGGTGATACCGGCCAGTTTGGATGCTTGGCTCCTTCATGGTCCCCAGCTGTTCCGGAGAAGCAGTTGACCACCGGTACATTCATCAATCCGGCTAGCTTGATCGTTTTCTGCAGGGCAGCATGGGATTCTTCAGCAAAGACAGCATCAGGTGAAATCGGATTTCCGTGACAGCTGAACGCACTGATCTGAAGTCCACGTGACGTTACCTTCTCTAAGTACTCGTTTCTCTTTTCTTCACTTTCTAAAAGGGCGTCCAGGTCACAGTGGGCATTTCCGGGATATCCTCCCGTACCGATTTCCACTGCGTGAAGTCCGGCTTCTTTTACATAATCCAGCATTTCATCAAGGTTTTTTTGTGAAAATAATACGGTAAATACGCCTAGTTTCATTTATACTTCCTCCTATTTCAATGGGATGCTTTGTCCGGTTTCACTGCTTTTATAAATGGCATCTATGATTTGGGACACCTGCATGGCTTCCTCCGGTTTTACAACCAATTCCTCTAAACCAAGACAGCTATTGATAAAGTTCTGTGCCTGGGGAAGACTCGGATCGTCTTCACCGGGAACCCAATCCGCATCACTATTCAGAAGCATGCCGTGCTTCATCTGGTTCATCTGGAATGGGAATAAATCGACTCCCCCTGTTTCCCCTGAGATGCTCATGCTTTCTTCATCACTCTTCACGTTTGCGGACCATGACGTTTCAAAAAGCATGGATGCCCCGTTATCGAATCTGATATAAGCCGTCACATGGTCATCGACTTCAAAGGTCTCTTTATCGAAATCCCCCCATTGATTCACTTGATCAGGCATTCTACTAAGTTTGTTATAGGTCGTCCCCGTCACTTCGACAGGTGTAGGATTTCCGAGAAGCCACAGGGATAAATCGAGAAAGTGACATCCGTAGTCGATCAGGCTGCCTCCGCCTTGAAGCTCCTTATTGGTAAACACTCCCCAGCCCGGTACTTTGCGGCGACGGATCGCTCTTGCCCTGGCGACCATCGGTTCTCCGATTTCATCTTCCATGATCACCCGCTTCGCCGCACGTGAGTCCTTCATGAAACGATAATGATAGGCGATGGCCAGAACCTTCCCTGATTCTTCAGCGGCACCAATCATTCTTTCACATTCCTCAGGAGTCATGGCCATGGGTTTCTCACAAAACACGTGCAGACCCGCTTCGAGGGCGGCAATCGTGATTTCCGCATGAAATTTATTCGGAGTACAGATCGTTACCGCATCCACGTGCCCGAACATGTCCCGATAATCACTGAACACCTGCGGGATGTTAAAGGTTTCTGCCACGGTTTGAGCCGTGACGGGATTGATATCACTGATCGCTTCAATCGATACTGAATCTGATAGTTTAATAAAAGTAGGGATGTGACGCGTCTGGGCGATTCCCCCGACGCCGATCACTCCCATCCGAAGTTTGGTCATCGCTCGCATTCCCCTTTATAGCTTTACAATTCGTTTTGTTTCACTTGATTCAAGTGCTGCCAAAACAACCTCAAGTGATTTCTTTCCTTCCTCACCCGGTACGGGAGGCTCTGCATCATGAAGGATGCTGTGTACAAATTGATCGATCACGCGGGAATTCGATTGTCCTCCCTCGTCATTCGTTTGAATGCCCCCAAGCTCATACTTCACTACTTCCCCCGTGGCATATTGCACGACAAGGGAGTTGACCGGATCATCTTCTAAACGGAGAATCGCTTTCTCTCCATATATAATGGTGGAGTTGTCTTCTTTGGACACATAAGACCAGCTTGCTGCAAGGGTACCGACTGTACCGCTTTCCGTTTTCAATACGCATACCGCCGTATCATCCACATCGGCATTTTCCTTTGCGCTTGTTTCCACAAAGGCGCCGACTTCTGCAAATTCTTCCCCTAAGATGTAACGAAGAAGATCTGTTTTATGAACACCAAGGTCTCCCATGGCACCGATGAACGCTTCGTCCTTTTTGAAGAACCAGCTATCCTTGCCATCAGCGCTCCAGCCTTCAGGACCGCCATGACCGAATGCCGAACGGAAGCTGTAGATTTTGCCCACTTCCCCGTTTTCAATCAGCTGCTTCGCTTTTTGATGAGAAGGGACAAAACGCTGATTGTGAGCGATCATCAGCTTTTTACCGCTTTTTTCGGAAGCATCGATCATACTTTCTGCTTCTTCACTTGAAGTCGCCATCGGCTTTTCACAAAGTACATGCTTTCCTGCGTTCAGGGCATCGATGGAAATCGGTGCATGCAGGTAGTTCGGTGTACATACGCTCACTGCTTGCACATCAGCGTTGGCCAGCAGTTCTTTATAATTGGTATAGGCTTTAGCTCCGACTGCATCGGCGAGTTTCCATGCCCGCTCTTCGACGATGTCACACACGGCGACTACTTCAACGTTTTTATTACTTGCGTATTCCGGAAGGTGGCGGTGCTGAGCGATGCTTCCACAGCCGATGACCCCGATTTTCAATGTTTTCATGATTTTTCCTCCTCTATTTTCAGTTTGATCCTTTGATCTCTTCGAGCGGCTTTGCATTCCCATATACAGGTCTTGCATGATCCACCGGTGCTGCCCATTTCACGGCATTGACGATGACCTGTTGGACATTTTCATTGTAATAAGTCGGATAGGTTTCATGTCCTGGACGGAAGTAAAATACTTTTCCGTTCCCGCGCTGATACGTACACCCGCTTCTGAACACTTCCCCACCTTCGAACCAGCTGACCATCACAAGCTGATCCGGTGCCGGAATGTCAAAATGCTCTCCATACATTTCTTCTTTTTCAAGCTCGAAATATTCCCCTAAACCGGCTGTGATCGGATGGCCCGGGTCCACAATCCAGATGCGTTCCTTTTCATCCGCTTCCCGCCACTTCAAATCACAGGATGTCCCCATCAAGGTTTTGAAAATCTTAGAGAAGTGACCTGAATGAAGGACGATCAAGCCCATTCCGTCGAGGACCCGCTGTTTCACCCGTTCGACCACCTCGTCCTTCACTTCTTCATGGGCGATATGCCCCCACCAGACCAATACATCCGTCCCTTCCAGCACTTCTTCCGTCAATCCGTGATCACCTTCATCCAATGTAGCGGTTTTCACATTGCAGGACGCTTCTCCGAGGAAAGACGCGATGGCACCATGAATTCCTTCAGGATACACTTCTCTCACTTTCGGATTCTTTTGTTCATGACGATTTTCATTCCATACGGTTACGTTTATCATTGTAAAACCTCCAAGTTTATATTTGTGCATGACGGTATTCATTTGGTGTAACACCCGTGTGCTTCTTGAACACTTTACTGAAATATTTCTCATTCCCGTATCCTACTCCGTAGGCTACTTCGTAAATTTTCAAATACGGGTTTTCCAGGAGCTTTTTCGCCTTTTCCATTCTGATACCGGTGATATAATCCGTGATGGTCGCTCCATAATCCTGCTTAAACTTACGGGAGATGTATTCCCTGCTTAAGAAGAACCTGTCGGCGATGTCCTGAAGATTGATATCCTCCTGATAATGCTGCTGCAGATATTCTTCAATATGCTGCATATTGTTTTTTTCCTTCTGATATTTAACGTTTGTCAGTGTCTGGATAAGTTCGATAAATTCTTTTGTCTTTTCTTCTTTAAACTTCCGGAACGAAAACGATCCGTCTTCATTCCAATAATCCGTTCCCCGGTAGAAAGGTTCCTGACCCTTGATCTCATATTCCTTCAACCAATTGTTTCGCAACAATTCAAATTGATCTTCCCACCCCTTAATCTGCTCGATGGAGATGGTATGCCTGTTTTCTAACTGAGCGAAGATCGCTTCCAGCTGGTGCTGCACCTGCTCCCTGCTTCCAGAACGGATGGCCCATTTCAATTCATTGGAGTAATCCAATAAATGAAGGAGGTGCCCTCTCTTTACATCCCGGTGTGTGACCAGTTTCTTCTGCTCCAGGAGGGCATGCCTTGAAAATACTTCAAGGGCGGATTCATAGGCTTCATTCACCTTTTTTGACTTCTTCCCGAGAGCGAGGACCGTAAACACCTTGCTATATTGATAGATTAATGAGTAGATTTCCTCCAGCAGATAGGTCACACGCTTATGATTCCAGAAGAGAATGACAAGCTCCTCTTCTTTGTGGCTGTTCCGGAAGCATACCCCATCATTTTGCTTTCGTAAGAGCTCATTGCAAATATTGATGAGGGTGAAAAAGGCGAGGTCCCTGTCTCCCTGAAAAGATTTCATGACAATCGGCTTGATCGGCAGGAGCGCAACCGTTTTCTCAAGCTTCGGCAGTGAAACACCGAACTCCCTCTCAACCTTATCCACCATTTCAGCCGTAATGCTCTCCTTCGCGCAAAGACTGGAAAATAATCGATCCCAGTATAGAGGCTTGGCCTCATTGAGTACTCTGTTTTCCTCGACTTGGGTCCTTCTTGACCGGGCCTGCTCATTCCATTCCAACACCGCTTTATCCAGCGTGTCATTCAGTACATCCGGTTCAATCGGCTTCAGGATGTAATCGAAGCTCTTATAATGGATTGCGTTTCTCATATACTCAAAGTCATCATATCCGCTCACAACAATAGTCTTGCTTGTCAAATCAGAGGCATGAAGCCATTTTAACAGGGTGATGCCGTCCCTCTTCGGCATCCGCATATCCGTGAAGATGATCTCGGGCCTGTGCTCTGTGATCAATTCGATGGCTTCGTCCCCATCTTCCGCCTCTAGGATGGTATGGATACCGTGCTTTTCCCATTCTGCCAACAAAAGTAACCCTTCACGCACATGCTTTTCGTCGTCAATGATGATTGCTTTCATTTGCCTCACCTTCCATTCTGAGTGGCAGCCTCATGGTGACCATAAAGCCTCCATCTTCATGATTCTCAAGTAGCAGAGCCGCCTGATGGTCATAGTAAAGTTTGAGCCTTACATACACGTTCTTCAGCCCTATATTGGTTTCATCACCGGTTTTGTTCCATGCATCTGCTTTGAAGTGCTCTTCTATTTCTCCGAGCCTGTCTTTCGTTACCCCAGCTCCATTATCCCGGACGACCATCACCAATTCTTTCCCATCCTGAAAGCAGGTCAGATGGATCCTCCCCACTCCATCTCGTATGTCGAACCCGTGCTTGAAGTAGTTTTCTATGAGGGGCTGCAGGATCATTTTGGGAACGAGAACACCCTTTACCCTATCGTCCACCTCGACACTATACTCCAGGTTTTCGCCAAACCGCTCCTTTTGTAAAAGAAGATACGCATTCGTATAATTGATTTCTTTGCTTAAAGGGACCACATCCTCCTCCATATTCATTCCGTATCTCATTATTTTAGATAAATGGGTGATCAGGGAGTATATTTGCGGGACCCTGTTCTTAAGCGCAATTGTCCCGATGGACTGCAGGGCATTATAAAGAAAATGGGGATTGATCTGCGACTGCAGGACCTTTAATTGATTCGTTTTGTTTTCAAGTTCCAGCTTATACTCCCTGTTGATCAAATGATTGATCCGCTCGATCATCTGTTGAAATCGATTCCCAAGGATCCCGATTTCATCAAAACCGAATGATTTCGCCTGTACTTTCATATTCCCTTTTTCCACCTCCTGGATATTTGAAAGCAATATCCGGATTGGAGATGTAATTTTGAAGGAAACAAACAGAGTCGCCAGCACCACGAGGGTCAAGCCAAGAACGCCGAACAGGATATTGATCTTCGCCACACTAAAGGCACTTTCATACAGATTAGCATAAGATACCCTTTTCACGAGGAACCATCCTCCCGAAGAAGCTGGAAGCTGATCGTACATCATCACCCCGTTGAACCTATCTTCCTTCCACTCAAGTGTCCCGGAAACATCCTTTGACTCCATGATCTTTCTGATCCATTTCTGATTGTTTCCACCATCCGATACGTCACTATCCGAGCTATAGATCATTTCCCCTTCTGATGACAGGAGGTAGAATTCCTCAGAATCAGGGTTATAGAGGTTCCTGCTTAAATCAATGATTTTATCCGGAGAGATGTCCAGGGAAATATACGCCAGCACCTCGTCACCGGGAACATTCCGGAACGCCCTGTGAATCGTAATGATATCCTTCGACCGGTTAATATTCTCCTCTTCCTGACTATTGGTTGGTTCAATGTACATATTGTACGGGCTTCGTTCTGCATTTCTGAAGTATTCCCACTGTGAATCTTTTATTTTATTTGAGAACACAACGGTGGATCGCTTTGTTGCCGAAATGACCCGGTCACCGTCGGCAAAGGAAATGCGAACCCCATTGATTGTGTCCCCAGTGTAGAGAATCGTTTGCACAATATTCTTCACGATGCCGATCGTCAGGTAGTTATTCTCCTTACCCGGTGACCTCATGAAATTGATGAAATCTGGATTATTATAGAGGGACAGCGATAACCCGTTAAGCTCATTGATATAGCTCTCCAAGTTCACCTTCCCCTGATAAAGGAGATTACTGCTTTCCTTCACCACCTGCTCCTCAATCGAATCCTTCGTATACAAATATGTAATGATGATCGAACTGCCAAACGGCACAATCGTCGTGATCATCAACAGCGCAATCAACTTATTCCGAATGCTTGTCTTTAACATGAGGGACGGACCTCCCAGGTCTCACTTATACACTAGTATAAAGTGTTATTCCCCACTCTTGGAAGTATTTTTTCGAAATATTCCTACTAAACTTATAAAATAGAAAGCATGCCTTCAATAGACATGCTTTCTACTATTCTGTTTACTTCAGGTTATCCCACGTTTGTTGGAATCGCTCAAGTACAGTATCATAATCAATTTTTCCGGCTGCATATTCCTGGATGGTCGCAGCGAATTCTTTGTTCGCTCCATCCGGCCATTTGAACCAAGTCCAAGGAATCGTCTTCTCATCTTTAGAGTAGTCAAGGATGGATTGACCAAGGTCACCAAGACCATTCGGCTCGATATTATCAAATGCAGGAATGAAGGCAAATTCTTCTGTGATATAACGCTTACCTGTTTCAGATGAAACCATCCACTCCAAGAATGTTTTCGCTTCTTCAAGGTGCTTCGAGTTCTTATTCAATACCCAGTTATTCGGTACACCGACAGGAAGGCGATCTGCATTCTCGTCATTGCTGATCGGAATCGGAAGGAAGCCCATGTTGATATCAGGGTTGATCTCCGTGATCATGTTCTCAGTCCAGTTCCCTTGTTGAAGCATCGCCGTTTCACCAGAAGCAAACAACGTTACCTGTGTATTATAATCCGTCGTTAAAGGATTATCGTTGGCATATTTAAGCTCAGTGTCCAGTACTTCTTTAAACTGTTTGAACTTCTCGTTCCCTACAATCTTCTCAGATCCGTCATAAAGTCCCGCGATGAACTTATCCGGATCTTCCTGTTGTGCAAAAGGAATATTCAGTAAATGCTGACCGATTACCCACCACTCGCCGTATCCAGCTGAGAATGGAGTGATTTTCTTCGCTTCGAGCTTCTTCGCAGCGTCTTTCAACTCATCAATCGTTTTAGGAGGCTCAGTGATGCCTGCTTTTTTGAATAAATCTTTGTTGTAAACAAACCCATACCCTTCCAAGTTAACAGGCATACCATAAAGCTTGCCGTCTTCATCCGTCATCGGAACTTTCCCGATCGGAAGGACATGCTCAACCCAAGGTTCACCAGAAAGATCCGCAAGCTTCTCTTTCCATAGCTCTAACTCTTTGAATCCACCATTGTTGAAAATATCCGGCTCTTCACCTGAAGCGAATTTCGCTTTAAGGGCAGCACCGTAATCGGCACCTCCACCAACGGTTTCAAGCTTGATCTTAATGTTCGGATGCTCCGCTTCGAATTCTTTGATCATTTCTTGCAGCTGATCGGCAATTTCAACCTTGAACTGGAAGAAATTCAATGTTACAACATCATCACCTGAACCGGAATCCCCGCCTGAGCTGCTTGTTTTGTCTTTAGAAGAACAACCTGCAATGATTCCAAATACTAAAACCAAAGACATACATAGTAATAAAATACGCTTCATAAATGGATTGACCTCCCTGATATAAATTATTTTATATAAATTTCTGTATCAATGATAGACCATCTCGACAGAAACTTTATATCTACTTGATCGAACCTGACGCAATTCCTTTGATGATATGCTTCTGTAAAAACAGGAAGAAAATGATGATCGGTGTAATCCCGAGAACCAACGCTGCAAGTCCCATATCCCACTGCTTCGTATACTGTGCAAAGAACGAGCTGGCTGCGAGTGGGATCGTACGCAGTTCCGCATCCTGTAACACAAGGAGGGGAAGCAGGTAATCATTCCAGATCCACAAGGTGTTCAAAATAATCACAGTCACCGTAATCGGCTTCAGTAATGGGAAGACGATTCTCCAAAACACGCCAAACTGACTGCAGCCGTCTATCATCGCTGATTCCTCGATTTCGATCGGGACGGTTTTCACAAATCCGTGATATAAGAACAGGGACAGCGGCACTCCGAACCCAAAGTACATGAGAATGAGACCGGGAATACTATTGGTCAGTCCCAGTGTCCCCCCAACCTTCATCAAGGGAATCATCACCGTCTGGAACGGGATCACCATGGCTGAAACAAAGATCACGAATAAGATCTTGCTGAACTTTCCTGGTGTACGAACCATCTTCCATGCTGCCATTGAACTGATGATCACCAAACCGATATTACTGAAAACAGTAATGACAAGGGAGTTCCAGAAAGCTCGTGGGAAATTGATGACTTCCCACACTTTTGCATAGTTGGAAAACATAAATTCCTCCGGCCATGCTGCCGCATCAATCAAGATGGCAGCAAATGGTTTCACCGAGTTGACCAGTACGAAGTAGAAAGGGATAAGGAAAATGAGCCCGATCACAATCCCGATGATCTCTAATACAAATGTTTTTTTCGTATAGCGATTTCCCATTATGCCTCAACCTCCTTCTTCTTCGTCACCATTACCTGAACCGTCGTAAACACGGCCACTACCACAAAGAACAGAATCGATTTCGCTGTCCCGAGACCATAACGATTATTCTGGAATGCTTCCTGATAGATATTGATCGCTACAGATTGCGTGGAGTTGAATGGCCCACCGCCTGTCAGCGAGATGTTAAGATCAAATATTTTGAATGCCATTGAAATCGTCAGGAAGAAACAAATTGTGAATGCAGGTAATATTAAAGGAATGATGATTTTTGTGAGGAGGGTCCAATTCGATGCCCCATCCATCTTTGCGGCTTCAAGGAGTGAATTGTCGACCCCTTGCAGTGCTGCTACATATATGACCATCATGTAACCGCTGATCTGCCAGGCAAATACGATGACAATCCCCCAGAAAGCCGTCTTCTCATCACCAAGCCACGGCATTTTAAAGAATCCAATATCCGTCATATTCCCAAGTGACGCGAACCCTTTAACAAAGATGAACTGCCAGATGAACCCGAGTAACAATCCCCCGATGACATTGGGGATAAAGAATACCGTCCTCAGGATATTTCGCGTCTTCAACGCTGCATTCAGTAACAGGGCAAATCCAAATCCTATCAGGTTACTGATGATCACGGCCGCAAACATAAACTTCGTTGTGAACATGAATGAATTAAAAAACGTCTTATCATCCGTGAAGATCTTCTTGTAATTATCGAATCCAACCCACTCGACAACCGAGCTGACACCATTCCATGAGGTGAAGGAATAATACACACCCATCAAGAACGGAAGAATCTGAATCACTAAGAAAAATAAAAGTGCCGGTCCTACAAAGGCAGCGTACGTCAGCAAGCTCTTATACTTGAACTTTTTCTTCGTCACTGCCTTCATTTGTACATCTGGGCTTACTGGTCCAGTCTGAATCTTTGGTTCCACCCGTATCACCACCCTATCTGTGTAATCGCTTTCTTTTATTATAATGGTAACGCTTTCTCAATAAGGGGAACTCAATTGACGAAGAAGGTGCACTATTTTGACTAGATGGGTTTTGTTTTTATGGGTGATGGGTAAATGAAATGGTTGTGAGTTTTGGAGGTTAGTTTTGAAAATGATTAAGAGGAGTTGAAAATAAGATGCCATTATTTACACAATAAAAAAGACTTTCTCATAAAGAGAAAGTCTGTCGTATGTAAG
>NZ_BCVQ01000037.1 GCF_001591825.1 Rossellomorea vietnamensis NBRC 101237 | reverse complement strand
GGACCCGATACGATCGTATCGGGTCCTTTTTAAGATCAATTGGTTATTCTTTTAGACGCAACTTAACAGTTTCGAACTCTTCCTGTACTTCTTTGGCAGGAGGGTTACCAACAAAACTGAAGATAAAGATTGCGATGGTCGCAAAGATGAATCCAGGCAGGAGCTCATACACATCGAAGAGTCCTCCAGACAACTGCTTCCATACAATGACGGTCACTGCACCTGTGATCATACCTGCAAGGGCACCGTTACGTGTCATGCGTTTCCAGAATAAGCTCAAGATCACGACAGGTCCAAAGGCAGCACCGAAACCAGCCCATGCATAACTGACTAACTCAAGCACTTTACTATCGCGGTCATATCCTAGGAAAATGGCAAGGATGGCGATGACCACTACCGAAATACGACCAACCAATACCTCTTCTTTTTGGCTTGCTTCTTTTCGGAAAATGGCTTTATAGAAATCCTGAGCCAGGGCACTTGATGAAACAAGAAGCTGTGAATCCACTGTGCTCATGATCGCTGATAGAATGGCCGCAAGTAAGAAACCTGCTACCCATGGATTAAATAATACTTGGGAGAACATGATGAACACCGTTTCTGAGTTTTCCAACGGTGAATCAGCGAAATACGCAATACCAGAGAAACCGATGAAGATGGCTCCGAATAGGGAGACGATCATCCATACCATACCAATCAAGCGTGCTTTAGGTATTTCTCTCGTTGATTTAATACCCATAAAACGGACAATGATATGAGGCTGTCCGAAATAACCCAAGCCCCATGCGAGAAGCGATACGACTGAAACAAACGTCGCTCCCGTGTAAACATTCAAGTAAGACGGATCGATGCTTGATACGGCACTTACCGTTGCATCCCAACCGCCAATTTCGGAAATGGCTACGATCGGAATGATGATCAAAGCAAGGAACATCAAGATCCCTTGAATGAAGTCTGTCCAGCTGGCTGCAAGGAATCCACCAAAGAATGTGTAAGACAGGATGACCCCTGCACCAACCCATAAAGCTAATCGGTAATCCATATTGAATGATTCTTCAAGTAAGATTGCTCCACCCACTAAACTCGATGAAGTATAGAACGTAAAGAAGATCAGGATGATGATAGCAGAGAACACTCGAAGAATTTTGCTTGAATCGTGAAAACGATTTTCAAAGAAATCAGGTACTGTGATTGAATCATTCGCCACTTCCGTATAAACCCGGAATGGCTTTGCAACGAATTGCCAATTCAAGTACGCACCTACCGATAGACCAATCGCTAACCAGATTGACCCCATACCACTGGCATAAACGGCACCCGGCAGACCGAGCATCAACCAACCACTCATGTCGGAAGAACCTGCACTCAAGGCAGCTACACCGGCAGTCAATCGCCTGCCTCCAAGCACGTAGTCGGATAAATTGCTGGTTAACTTAGCTGCCATGTAACCAATAATACCCATTCCAATTAAATAAATAATAATCGATGTTAACGTTTGAATATTAATATCCATAATCTACTCCTTTGTTTTTTCTGTAAAAAAAGTAATGATTGATAAAATGATCAATGTCGGCATTGGAATTAATAACCATAACCAGGTTCCCAATGTTAATTCTTCACCCATATCAAGTACCTCCTCCTTATGCAATTAAGTGTATTTTTTATACACTTATTTTTTAAATGTTAATTTCCCGGCTGTTATAGACACAAGAATTATCATACCATAAACGAGAATTTTTTAAAGTCATCTGCTTCTTACAGGGATAAATACATGAATAAATATACGTTAATATTCGATATTTTTGTCTTATATCAATTATTACTCAATATTTATTCACAAAAAATTATTTAAATTTATTGAAAAACAGTACTTTTTTCTCACCCTAATCAAAATAACGTACCAAGCAGATACGCTTTATTCATAGTTTTTTCATAATCGAATTTTTTATCCCTGTCCATTGTGTCGAAAAAGATCTCCACTTCTTTGTCAATGACCCCCATCTTTTCTGAAATTCCCTGTATTAGTTGGTGTCTCAACGATTCATCATGACCATTAGAAATAAATTCCTCCTTCGTTTCACCTGCGAGCCCGACCCAAAGAACCTTCTGAGGATTAACTTGAGTGAATGCCGGATATGTAAAGACTCGATCAATATACCCTTTCATAATGGCTGGTAAACCATACCACCAAATCGGGAACACAAAGATCAGGGCGTCATATCTCTTTAATTTCTTCCTTTCCTTCTCAACAATATAAGAGGGTTTTCCTTTCGCAGGGTTATCCCACTCATCTTCACCCTTTTCATCAAGCAGGGGATTGAATTCCTCCCTGTACAAATCTAAAATGGATGACTTATATTCTTTGTCATGCAGACCTTTCTGAATATGCTTTGTAATGGAAAATGTGAGGGAATTCGTCCGCGGATGGGCAACAATCATCAGTACTTTCAAGAAAAACAACTCCTTAAATAGACTTTAGTGATCACTGTGCAGCATTCACTATTCAGGATAACATACCGGATTTCTCACCAAGTCCGTCTCCTTTAATTTGTCGAATGTACATGGGGAGCATACATACCCAATACGCCCCGCTCCTTTTTACAAAAAAAAGATGAAATCGAGTTGATTTCATCTTTTTTTCTTGCAACATGACGTTGGGCGGACGTTTATGATTCGCCCCTTTGGATCTTAATGGTCCGTTTTTTCTCTGACTCTGATACAAACAGGGCACATGCAGCATCACCAGAGATGTTAATGGATGTACGGGCCATGTCCAACAGACGGTCTATTCCAAGGATCAACCCGATCCCTTCGACAGGAAGATTGACACTGCTTAAAACCATGGCCAGGAGGATCAACCCGACTCCCGGTACCCCCGCTGTACCGATACTGGCAAGTACAGCCGTGAGGACGACGGTAATGAGCTGTTCCATGGATAAATCCACATTGTATACCTGAGAGATGAACACAGTGGCCACCCCTTGCATGATGGCGGTACCATCCATGTTGATCGTGGCTCCCAGGGGCTGGACGAAGGAGCTGACCGACTTTGAGACACCCAGGCGCTGCTGGGCAACGTCCATTGAAATCGGGAGGGTCGCGTTACTGCTGGATGTACTGAACCCTACACTCATGGCAGGACTGAAATTCTTGAAGAACCAAATCGGGTTTTTCTTTGCGAGTAAGAATATCGTTCCTCCGTACGTAATGATGGCATGAACAAGTAAAGCCGCTAATACAACTACAAAATAAAGCCACATCGCTTTCAGGGCACTGGAACCCTGACTTCCGATTGCCGAAGCGATCAATCCAAATGTTCCGTATGGAGCGAATTTCATTACAAGGGTCACGAGATACATCATCAGATCGTTTCCTTGCTCCACAAGTTTCAGAATTCCTTTTGTCTTATCGCCCAGTGCCGTTAATCCGAATCCGATGAAGATGGCAAACGCGATGATCTGGAGCATATTGCCTTCGGTCATGGCGGTTAATGGGTTTTTGGGGATGATGTTCATAAGTGTTTCGCCGACAGGAGGAGCCTTTTCTGTTTTAAAGCCCTCTGATTGGGAGGCGTCGATTCCTTCCACCAATCCCGGGTCGATGATGTATGCCAGTGTCAAACCGATCACAATGGCGATACACGTTGTCAGTAAAAAGTAAACAATCGTCTTCAAACCGATTCTTCCGAGTTTCTTCGGGTCCCCCAATCCTGCCGATCCAAGGACGATGGAAAGAAACACAATCGGCACGACAAGCATACTGATCAGGTTGAGGAAAATCTTCCCTAGGGGTGTGAAAAGATAAGGATCTAATATATCGAATAAATCTTTTGCAAATATGTTCAGGATCAATCCTACTACAGCCCCTAATATCAAGGCTGTAATGATCTTGGTTGTCAAATTAAATTTCATAGATGTACCTCCCTATAATTTTCCAAATAGTATAAAGATATTACCCTTTTATCATTTTTATAAAACCAAAAATTTTTAGAACATTTAATGAATGAATTTCTCTATTGTCATCCCCCGGCTGCTTTGTGCGTTCAAGAATTTCATTCTCCTTTCCCCATTATACTGATTTTTTATAAAATGAAAGAAGATTGAAGGAGATTCACATCGAAATTACTAGTTTTATGTAGTAGTATTTCATAATTTCAGGTAGTTCAATGAATACATTCTACTAAGAAAGCCTTACCAAAAATTTCTTTTCACATTTCATGGATTATCTTTTACGTGATTGGGTAAATAGTAATAACAGCATGAAATAGAAAGGAACATACGATTATGAATAAAACCGTCTATTTTCTTTCAAGTAGTCAACAGCGCAGCTTGATGGCTGAGGGCTGGGCAGAGAAGCTCGAAGTGTCGGATTGGTCTTTTAAAAGTGCCGGATGGGGTGCTGACAGTCGTAGTCGTGAAGAATTCAGCGTCCTGGCAATGAAAGAATTATGTATCGATATCAGTTCATTTCCTCTTTCGCGCATTGAGATGAAGGAACTTGGCGAGGCCTCGGTTATCGTTGCGATTCAGGATACAGAGTATGATGACAAGATGGAACTTCCCTCTGAAATAGAAGAAAAAGTCATCTATTGGAATTTACCGAATCCACGTAAACGTTCTGCGACATTGATTGAAGAATGGGTACACTATCAGGAAATTTGTGACGAAATTGCTATGCGGGTGAAGGACTTGGAACATTTACTTCCACAATTACATTAAGAGGACTGATTACAACAGAACGTACATGTAATCAGTCCCTTTTTTTTACGTAAAATACTCCAGCTTCGCTTTCGGAAAATGCTTCTCCATATAAGCATACAGATGATCTTTGATTTCCTGCTCTTCATCCTTCTGGTATATATACTTACCGATTCCGTATTTCCCCCATTTGTATCGACGTTCTTCTTCATTTAATTCAAGTTTCGTCATCGGGTAATTCTTCTCGATCACCCTTTTAGCAGGCTTCGTGAAACGGTGTTGGATAAATTCGAAAGTTAAATCCTTCTTTGCTTCTTCAGGAAGGTGGGCTTCGAGGTGTTCGAACATTTGCTTATATCCTTCCTGCCATCCTTCATGTATATAGATGGGAGCTACGATAAAGCCCAATGGATACCCTGCCCTGGCTACCTTACCGGCTGCTTCCAACCTTTTATCCAACGGGGAGGTACCCGGTTCAAAATTCTTAATGACATAGTCTGCGTTGATGCTGAAGCGAAATCTTGTCTTCCCATTATGTTTCGCATCCAGCAAATGATCAACGTGATGAAATTTGGTTACGAAACGTAACTTCCCATACTCCGATTCACCAAAATGTTCAATCGCGCGCTTTAGTGTATGCGTGAGATGGTCCACACCGACGATATCAGACGTACACGCTGCTTCAAAACGCGTGAAATCGGGTGCCCTTTCCTCTATATACCGATCCGCCGCCTCAAATATTTCATCAACATTCACATAGGTGCGAATATAGGGTTTACTGCCCATCGTGGTTTGAAGATAGCAATAATGGCAGTGCCCCATACACCCTGTCGCAAACGGGATGGCATACTCAGCTGACGGTTTGGAGGTATCGAATTTCAGCGTTTTCCGCACGCCCACCACTAACGTTGATTTGGCGATCCTGTATTTTTGAAAATGATTATCCCCAGGCAGATCGCGCACCTGATTGTGGGAAGTGGTATATCGAATTTCAACATCCATCTTTTCGAACTTTTCCTTTAACTGCTTCCCTAATGGGTAATCCAGTGCATTTGGTTCAAAATAGACCAATTGAGGCACAAACGGTTTCACCATATTCTTTCCCTCCTAAAGGTCTCCAAATGATTGTGAATAAGCCTCTTCTGCTTCTGCTTCTGTAGAATAGACTGCTACCTCATGTGTTAACGGATAATAGGTTTCATAAAGAAATAATGCTAATTCGTTTGGGTTTTCCGGATCGTGTACAACCGCTGCTTCCTGCACATTGGCTACACTTTGCGTATGCGGGTTACGGTAGATCACGTACACAACATCGCCAGCTTGATATGGCGTATAGTGATTATTCAATTCCATTTTTCTCACCTTTTCCTATCATTCATTACTTTCATTTTCTGTCAATCGAGATAGAAATATGATGGTAAAAGATGTTTAATTAGCATACAGCCCAAAAAGAAAACTCCCCCCGCTTGACTAACCGCAGGAGAAGTTTGTTCTATAAACCATAAAATTCAGTTGTATTTTTGACCAATTGTTTATATACAGCTGCTTCTGACATGCTTTTTAATTCGGCCACTTTCTCAATGGAGCGGTGCATCATGCCAGGATGAGTCATTCTTTCTTGAAAGACTCCTTCAAACCTCCAGGGACCGTCTGTCTCCACCATCAGCCCTTCGATCGGGTAGTCCCTGACCAGCTGTTGTATTTCCTTTTCATACAGGACATCAGGCGTAACAGAAACGAGGTAACCATTACGGATCATCCTTTCGATCGTTTTACTATCTCCCTTAAACCAATGAAAATGAGCTTTTGAAATGGAATGCTTCTCCAATAAATCGCAGATGATGGGTGCATCCTCATAAACACCATGAAGGATGATGGGTTTATTCAGCCGATTCGATTCAATGATAAAGCGCTCCAACAGCTCTATGTAAGGAGCGAGGACCAGTGAGGGATCTTCTTTCCTTTTGTAATAGGGCAGCCCCACTTCTCCTATTGCCACAAGCTCTTGATGATGCCGCTGAATCCACACCAGAAGTTCCTGCACCTCCTGCTCTGAAGGAAGCTCTTGTTCAGGATGAAAACCGGCAGCTGCCTTTACCCTCCCGTCCTTTTTCGCAAATGCCAGATTTCGTTTGGATGATTGGAGGTGAAGGGATACAGAAATGAGAGCCTCTACTGAGTAGAGATCGAGCTCCTTCAGGATTTTTTCACGTTCTTCCTTTTCATATAAGTCCAGATGAGTATGAGCATCGATAAGCGATGGTTTACACATACTGAGATAATTCCTCGAAAATATCCGTTTTCCATTTTAGGAACTCTTCGGTTAGAAGGATTTCTTTATCACGAGGTCGCGGGAAAGGCACCTTGAATTCCTTTTGCACGCGTGCCGGTCTGGTTGATAACACAATGATACGGTCCGACAAGAAAAGTGCTTCGTCGATATTATGAGTGACAAACAGGACTGAACTTAAGTCTTCTTCCCATATGGAAAGGAGCCACCTCTGCATGTCCAATCGGGTAAATTCATCAAGGGCAGAAAATGGTTCATCCAGGCATAAAAAGGATTGGGGACTGACCAGTGCACGAATAAATGCAACGCGCTGTTTCATCCCTCCTGAAAGATCTTCAGGGTAAGCGTCCTCATAGCCCTTCAAACCCGCGCGCTCAATCATCTCCATCGCCATTTCCTTATCCCTCTTTCCATGCAGCTCCTGACCGAGCATCACATTCTCGATCACCGTCCTCCACGGTAAGAGGGACGGACTTTGTGGCATATAGCTGATGGACCCTCTACGGCCATTGATCGACTGTCCATCGAGCTTTATATCTCCTGAATCTGGTGCGAATAATCCACCGATCACGTGAAATAACGTACTTTTACCACTTCCGGAAGGCCCAAGGATAGAAACAAACTCACCTTCCCCTACTTGAATGGAAAGATCATCGAGGATCAATTCACCATCAAAGGATTTGGACATATTTTGGATCGATAACGTCGTCATGTTATTTATCCTCCTTTCGATTCCACTTCACCATAACTCTTTCTAATAGTACGATGAGTCCAAAGAACAGCAGGCTTAGGAGCATGATCATGAAAATGGCGACAAACACCCTGTCGGTCCTGAAGGAAGAGGATGCAAGAGTCATATAGACGCCAATCCCTTTTTGAGCCCCTAGCCATTCCGAAATGACCGCTCCCATCACACTATAGGTCGCGGAAATTTTCAAACCGGAGAAGATGGAAGGCAATGCATGGGGCCACTCCACTTTCCGGAAAATCTGTCCTTTGGTTGCACCGGACATTTTCATATAAAGAATGTACTCTCCATTTGTCTGCCTGAATCCATCCATCGCCGAAACAGCCACAGGAAAGAAACAAATCAAGGTAATGACGATGATTTTGGGCAGGAGTCCGAATCCGAACCAAATGACAAGGAGAGGGGCCAATACAATGATGGGTATATTCTGAGATAGGATCATGAGAGGATAGACCGCTTCCCTTACCTTAGGGAGGAGATGCAGTACCACCGCTGTCCCGAGCCCGATTGAACAGCCGATCGCAAACCCTGTGATCGTCAGAAATGCCGTTGATGAGAAATGCCCCTTGAACTCAGACCACGAGGCAATTCCTTCTTCCCATATCTCTGAAGGCGACGGCATCAGCCAGGCTGGCACCTCAAATAGGTTAATGGCCACTTCCCAAATGATGAATAAAAGGATGAGGACCAAGAAGGGTCTCCATCCTTTTGAAATCCAAGTCCTCATCCTTTATATTTCTCCGTTAAGTCGTCCATTTCGATCCCATCCGGCTGGTACAATACTTTGATCTGGGAAATGACATTTTTGCTTCCTATTTCAATCATTCGTTCATTCATCTGTTCAATCACCTTGAATAATTGTGACAGATTCCCCTCCATCGTCGTTTCCAAAGGATGGACTTCATATCGTACTCCCGATTTTTCAATGATTGCGATCGCTTCATCCACATACGGAATCACATCTTCACCGTTCTTTGTCTTCGGGATGATTTGTATGCTTACAAGTGCGTTCCCCATTTTGTTCACCTCTTATTTTGGTAAGAATTCGTTCGTAAATGCTTTCTTGCTTTCGAGTTTCTTATCTAATAAACCATTTTCATACATCCATGACGCATAGTTTTCCCAGACTTCCAGTTTCTGCTCTCCCCAACGGTCAGCATCATCTTTATATTTGGGTGCGAGCCATTCCTGACTCTTCATGACCAATTCTTTATCAAGATCTGGAGCTGCATCTAATAAAATCTCTCCCGCTTCTTTCGGGTTGTCGATTGTGTATTGATACCCTTTGGAAGCAGCTGCCGTGAATGCCTTGACCGTTTCAGGATCTGAATCGATCATTTTCTCATTTGTTGTAAGTACTGGAGTGTAGTAATCCAGTTTATCGGAATAATCCTTTACATACATCATGTTCAACTCTTCACCGCGGAGTTCTGCTTCAATTCCTGTCCATCCATAATAAATCCAGGCGAAGTCTACATCGCGTTTTACGGCAGTAAAGAAATCAGTGTCTCCCATGTTTATGAAATTCACTTTTTCCACATCCGCGTTTTCCTGCTTCATGATTGAATCCATAACGGCTTTTTCCACGGGTGACCCCCAGCCGCCATAGCTTTTCCCTTCGAAATCCTTTGGTTCTGTAATACCCTTACTCTTCGGGGAAGCAAACCCCGACGTATTATGCTGAATGATGGCAGCTATGGATACGATGGGTACATCCTGGACCCTCGCTTGAGTGACACCCTCCTGATATCCAACACCGAAATCGGCTTTCCCCGATGCAACGAGTTGATCGGCACCCGCTTCCCCGGGCAGGATGATGTCTACATCCAGTCCCTGATCCTTGAAGTAGCCTTTTTCTTTCGCTACATACAATCCAGTGTGGTTGGTATTTGGTGTCCAGTCGAGTACGACATTTACTTTTTTAAGATTGTCCTTCTTCTCATCGGCTGCATCTTCCCCACCGTTACAGGCGGATAAAAGAAGTACAGAGCAGATGAGGAACATCCATTTTTTCATGATGATTCCTCCTTCGGTATTTTGGGGTCGTAACGTCTCATTCCTATATTCTTCGCTTATTCTGGAAAATGAATGTAAACCAAAGGCATTTGAGGCGTAAAGTCCGGATACAACAAAAAACGCCCCAAGCTTCAGCCGCGGGACGCATCGTTAAACAGGTTATGTATCGTTTAAGAGAATGTTTCCTACGCTGGTATCAGCCAGTTCAGGTTCAAAGGGTCAGTATCTACAGGATACAATCTCAACCGGCCACTCCGGTCCCCCTACACGTGGAATATGAAATTTAACGTTATCTTCCTCCCTACTTTGCCATAGAATGAAAGGTTATTCAAGCTTTTCCTTCTCATATTGAAAGACTCCATGAAAATGAGCGGATGCAAGCAGTTCCTCGATGAAATCCATGCACGAAGTACCAGATTCTGTATATCCCTGATGATAGGTTAAAAAGGCATATTGCAGGAGAAAGAGAATGACTATTGACGGCAAGATCCTTTTCTCTCCTGAAGTTAAAGGGGCATGCCTTTCATATCCTTTCATAAATGCCAGGATCCATTTCATTGACTCATCTTTTTTCTCTTTCGGGACTGCTTTGAGCATACCTGCGAGGAAGTAGCCGATGTCAGTAATCCGGGGTGCCGTCCGGATTCGTTCAAAATCAATGATCCCGCACACTTCTTCTCCCTGCATCAAAATATTCCCCGAATTGTAGTCGCTATGAACGAATTGATGTGGCAAACACCGGTAGGAGTGCTCCCACCCCTTCATCTTTGATAAGATCACCTGCCCCCTTATGCCGATCGATTCAGTTCCAAGCTCCTTCAACCATTCTGTTACATGACTTTCAATCTCCCAGCCCTTCGTTTCATAATGACACCGATAGTCTTTAAGGATAAGATGAAGGGTTGCAAGGTATGCTCCTGCATTTGTCAGGGAGTCGGCAGACCATTCCTTCAATGGCGTTCCTTCAAGGGCCTTATAAAGAGAATAGATTTGCTCTCCTTCTTTTACATAGGGAAGTTGGGAGCAAGTTAATAGAGGGGATTCAACGTTAAGGTGATGACTCATTAAATAATCGGTTAAATAGAGCTCCTCCATCCGATTTTCGAAGGAAGAATACACGCTTCTTTTTAAATAGAAGGTCTTTCCTCCTGCCTTCACTTCAGTAACATTCGGATGAAGAAGAAGTGTTTTGAAGGAAGTGGGATCCATTCCCCAATGACGTACAATATCCTGAAGGGGTTCAATCATTTCTATTTCCTTTCCATACATAGTAATATACTTGTAGTATGACTTTGAAAGAATATACACATACCATACGAAAAGAGGTTTCACCTATGCAAAGAATACAAATGACAGAAGACTTATCATTCTCGAGGATCATTCATGGATTATGGAGACTATCAGACTGGAAGCAGTCCAAGGAAGATACGTTATCATTGATTCAACACAATATTGAAAACGGAATCACAACGTTTGACCATGCCGATATTTATGGTTCTTATACGTGTGAAACCTTATTCGGTGAGGCGCTAGCCCTCCAACCATCCTTGCGGGAGAAGATGGAGATTGTAACAAAATGCGGCATCGTCCTGCCTTCTGACAATCGACCGGAGCACAAGACGCATCACTACAACACGAGTAAGAAACATATTCTCACCTCGGTTGAACATTCTCTCCAACAATTAAAGACGGATTACATTGATCTATTGTTGATTCACAGACCAGATCCATTCATGAACGGGGAAGAGGTAGCTGAAGCTTTCACACAATTAAAAGAAGAAGGGAAAGTCCGTCATTTCGGAGTATCCAACTTTAAAGACCATCAGTGGAATATGCTTCAATCTTATTTACCATTTCCATTGATCACAAACCAGATTGAATTATCCGCCTATCACCTGGAGAATTTTGAAGACGGCACGTTGAACCTCTGTCAGGAAAAGCGTGTGGCTCCCATGGCCTGGTCACCACTGGCAGGAGGGGCGATCTTCAAGGGGGAAGATGAGAAAGCGGTCCGCCTTCAACATACATTAAAGAAAGTCCAGGAGGAAACAGGAGCGAAGGGGATCGACCAGATTCTATACGCGTGGCTGCTTAACCATCCGGCCAACATCATGCCGATTGTCGGATCAGGTAAAAAAGAACGAATCCAGCATGCAATCGACTCTCTTTCCATCCAATTGGATCATGATCAATGGTTTGAAATCCTGCAAACATCCATGGGACATGATGTTCCTTAATGAGTACATGAAAAAAGACGATCCTTTCTTTAAAGGGTCGTCTTTTTATTGAGCTATATCTCCACCAACATAATATTCAAGGTACACATCCTGCAATTCATCCATTGAAAGTTCATAGAGCTGCTTACCGAACGATTTATAGACGCCGATCCTCAATAACTGTTGTATATAAAAGTCTTTTTTAAATTCGGGTGTTTTGTTCTGTTCTGATTTCGTTTCTTGATGTAGCATGTTCATCCCTCCAGTTGAGGATATACCCCAATCATGGAGAGACATAAACATCCGTTTCCCATTTTTCTTGAATCGACTTTTTTAAAAACCCGCCACTGCAATCATGAGAGGGAGCTTCTTCATAATATTCCCAATCGATCATGTACAACTATGATGATGTCCCTCAAGCACGGTTTCCCCTTCCACTTGGATAGTAGAGTGATGAATACCAAACTCTTGTTCAAGAAAGGATGACAGCTGTACTAAAATTTCATCCCGATTCACTTCATCCCCTACGACGACATGGCAGCTTAAAGCTTTAAAATCCGAAGTGATGGACCATACATGAAGATCATGGACTTCCCTTACCCCCGGGACCTGTGACAGGCTCCCCGACACCTTTTCCATATCAACATCTCCCGGAGAACCTTCCATTAGAATATGAATGGAATCCTTCGTCACCCTCCATCCGGAGATGACAATAAGAATCGCTACGATGACAGAAGCAATCGGGTCTGCCAGATTCCAATCAAAGAAGTAAATAAGAAGACCCGCTATGATGGCTCCGACTGAGCCGAGCATATCCCCCAGTACATGAAGGAACGCACTGCGGACATTCAAATTATGTTCGTTGTCCCCTTTCATCAGGATCCAGGCGACAATGATGTTCACAATCAAGCCGATTATGGCGATGATCATCATGCCGGGTGATACAGCGGGAGTATCGATGAAGCGACGGTAAGCTTCCCAGAAAATATAAAGGGAAACAAGGATCAGGGTGATCCCGTTCAAAAAGGCAGCTACGATTTCAAAACGTTTGTACCCGTAGGTCTTACCCATATCCGACGCCTTCTCCCCTATATAGAAAGCGGCCAGACTTAAGCCAAGTGCCGCTGCATCACTGAGCATATGCCCTGCATCTGAGAGAAGAGCGAGACTATTTGTCACCACTCCCCCCACCACTTCAACAATCATAAAAGAAAAAATGAAAAGAAAGCTGATTAATAATGCTTTTTTATTTTGATTGTGGCCATGACTGTGATCGTGACCCATATGATATCCCTCACTTTCGATTTTCTCTTCTAAGTACGTCTATACTATTCACTATTATACGTACCGCCGCTTCCATTAAGCAAAAATATGGCATCCACCCTATGACCAGGACGGTTCCGGAAGGGGTTTTTGAATATAAAAAAACCCGGACACTGGATCCGGGTTTTCGCTGAAGGATTAATTTTGTTGCAGCTTTTTACGCTCCCGCTTCATGAAGAGGTCAAGTGTTACCCAGAACACAACGGATGTAATGGCGAAGATGGCGATGGCGAAGTAAATGTCTTCTGTTTTCCAGTCTAATCGGGGAATAAGCAGGCCCAATACACCTGATAATATATAGTAGCCTCCAATTAATTGCAGGTATAACCGTCCTGTTTGGGATTGAAGGTTTTCAAGATACCCTTTTCCTGCTTTGCCGAAGAAAATGGCTACTCCTCTTAAAAGGACATAAACCGAAAAGGCAATGATAAGGGATACAACAAACTCTTGATTAAAAACGTCTGCCATGATCGTCCTCCTTTCCAATTATCCAGTGTTTTGAATCCTAAATGATTGTATTGTTCATAAATATTCACTATGATGAAATCATGAATCTTTCCGGTTAATCGTTATATCTCAGAATAACCCAATGCGTGTTGCATTTCAATGACAATCGGACAAACGAAATGGGAAAGGAATGTAATACGTTAAAAGGATATATTCAATGCATAAGGATTTCAAGTGGCATTCGGCCCCCAATTCTTACGTTATCATGACTATTTTATACAGGAGGTGATTGAAGCGAAAGAAAGGGACAACTTCCCGTTCTTTTGACTTCTACTACTTGGATATTTTAATTAATTTACTACTTGTCGCCCTGCTAATCGGATTGACAGCGTTCTTCGTCGCTTCTGAATTTGCCATTGTGAAAGTAAGGGGTTCGAGAATCGATCAGTTGGTCTCTGAAGGAAATCAAACCGCTGTTGCTGCGAAAAGGGTCATTTCCCATCTCGACGAATACCTTTCTGCCTGTCAGCTGGGGATTACCATCACCTCCCTTGGACTTGGCTGGTTAGGAGAACCAACCATTGAAACCTTGCTTCACCCATTATTTGAAAAGTTTGATTTGAATCCGTCCATTTCAAGCATCATTTCATTTGCACTGGCTTTTTCGGTCATTACCTTTTTGCATGTGGTAATAGGGGAATTGGCTCCGAAGACATTCGCCATCCAAAAAGCTGAAAAAATCACCTTATTATTTGCCAAGCCGCTCATTTGGTTCTACCGGATTGCGTATCCTTTCATTTGGACCTTGAATAGTTCGGCACGTGTGTTTACAGGCATGTTCGGTTTGAAACCGGCCTCAGAGCATGAAATCGCCCATTCGGAAGAAGAGCTTAGAATCATTCTTTCCGATAGCTATAAGAGCGGTGAAATCAACTCTTCCGAATTCAAGTATGTGAATAAGATATTTGAATTCGACGAGCGCATCGCCAAGGAAATCATGGTCCCCCGTACAAACATTGTGACTCTATCCGCTGGATCCACCATTGATGAAGTATTATCGGTCATTAAGGAAGAGCGGTATACGAGATACCCTGTCGTGGATGGGGATAAGGACAATATCCTTGGGGTCGTGAATGTGAAGGAACTCTTAACGACCCTCGTGAATCATAAAAGCGAGCACGAAGACGTGACCTCCTTCATTAAGCCCGTCATTCGCGTCATTGAAACCATCCCGATTAAAGCCCTGCTCCTCAAGTTGCAAAAGGAACGCTCCCCGATGGCCGTCCTTCTTGATGAATACGGAGGAACGGCAGGTCTGGTTACGGTGGAGGACATCATCGAAGAAATCGTCGGTGAGATCCGGGATGAATTTGATATCGATGAAATTCCTGAAGTCCAGAAGATAAAAGAAGATCATTATATTTTCGACGCCGTCATGCTCATTGAAGACGTGAATGACCTTCTCGGCATCTCGATTGAAGAAGAGGAAGTCGACACAATCGGAGGCTGGTTCCTCACTCAAAAATATGAAGTCAAGCCTGAAGATAAGATCGAAGAACAAGGCTACTGCTTTAAAGTAAAAGAAATCGACGGCCACCATATTCAGTATCTGGAAGTCACCAAAATGAAAAAGAACACGTCTGAAACGAACGAGTCTCACTAAGAGCCCGTTCGTTTTTTTATGTTCCTCAAGACGTCAGCAAAGAATAAATCTTTTCTTAAATGGAAAAATAAGCGGAAATAGATAGTTAAGAGGTGAATTATGACTAGCATCATCGTTGGATTAATCCTGCTTATGGTTTTAGCCTATTTAGGATGGTCGATCATCTGGATCGCTCCATTAGTTGCAGGCTTAGTAGCGTTAATGAGTGGTCTCGATCTGCTGCCGGCCTATACAGAAACGTATATGACCGGATTTGTGGACTTTGCAAAAGAATGGTTTCCTGTCTTCCTGTTTGGGGCCATTTTCGGAAAGTTGATGGAAGATGTAGGTGCCGCTCAATCCGTTGCATATAAGATCACCAACATTATCGGGAAAGACCGGGCCATCCTGGGAGTACTGATTGCTGCAGCAGTATTGACATATGGCGGTGTCAGTTTATTCGTAGTGGTGTTTGCCATCTATCCACTGGCGATCGCCATGTTCAGAGAGGCGGATATTACACGGAAATTACTGCCGCCAACCTTTGTATTAGGTGCTTTCACCTTTACCATGACAGCAATCCCCGGTACACCACAGATCCAGAACCTGATACCGATCGATTACTTCAAGACATCACCTACTGCCGCTCCCATCATCGGGATCACCGGGGGGTTAATCATGGCGGTTGGCGGGTACTTTTATTTAAGATGGCGTCAAAAGCAGTTCACGGCGAAGGGCGATGTTTTCACCGAACCCAAAGGCGGGAATGATGTAAAAGAGATTAAAGAATCGGAGCTTCCGAACTTCTATCTCTCCTTTCTGCCACTTGTCATCGTCGTCGTTACATTGAATGTGTTCAAGTGGAACATCCTGACTGCCCTTCTTGTCGGAATCCTTTCAATATTACTCATTAATTTCAAACATTATAAGAAATTCATTCCTGCTGTCAACGGAGGGGCCAAAGGTTCGGTGATGGCCGTGATCAATACGAGTGCCGCCGTCGGGTTTGGGGCTGTCGTGACAGCGGCACCCGGTTTCAAGACGTTAACGAAACTCATCCTGGGCATCAAAGGGAACCCGGTGATCTCAGAAGCAATCGCTGTGCAAACATTGGCTGCCATAACGGGTTCTGCTTCCGGAGGGATGGGAATTGCCCTGGAGGCGTTGGGAGATAAATATTATGAGCTTTCACAGACAAGCGGAATCAGCGCAGAAGCATTCCACCGGATTGCGTCCATCTCTTCGGGCGCATCGATTCTGCCTCATAATGGCGCTCTCCTGACCCTATTTGCCGTAACGGGACTCACTCATAAAGATTCATATCTAGATGTTGCCGTTGTCGGGCTGCTTATTCCGACAATCGCGGAAATCGTTTCAATCATACTAGCCAATATGGGAATTTACTAATTCGAGGAGGTAATCAAAATGGTCAATGACAAAGTGGTATTTATTACAGGTGCTGCAAGAGGGATCGGATTTGAAATCGGGGAACATTTTGCCCAAAATGGTGCAAAGGTCGTTCTGTCTGATATCAATCAAGAAGGATTGGATGAAGCAGTAGATGAACTAAAAAGCAGAGGGTTTGAATGCCTTGGCATTAAATGCGACGTAACGAGTGAAGACGACGTGAAGGCCGGAATCGATAAGACCGTAGAACACTATGGACGGATCGATGTCCTGATCAATAATGCAGGGCTTCAACATGTTTCACCCATTGAGGATTTTCCGATTGAAAAGTTCGAACTATTAATCAAAATCATGCTGACCGCCCCATTCATTGCAACAAAATTTGCTTTTCCACATATGAAAAAGCAAAAGTTCGGCCGGATTATCAACATGGCCTCCATCAATGGCTTGATTGGATTTGCCGGAAAAGCTGCATATAATAGCGCGAAGCATGGTGTCATCGGGTTGACAAAAGTCTCGGCCTTAGAAGGTGCCGAACACGGGATTACAGTCAATGCTATGTGTCCCGGTTACGTGGATACTCCCCTTGTCCGCAACCAGCTGAAAGATATCTCCACCACCCGTGGTGTTGAGCTTGAAAAAGTATTGGAGGATGTCATTTATCCCCTTGTCCCACAAAAACGATTGCTATCTGTAGAAGAAATTGCGGACTACACCATCTTCCTTGCAAGTGACAAAGCAAAGGGCGTAACCGGACAAGCTGTAGTGTTGGATGGTGGATATACAGCCCAGTAATATTGCATAGCAAAAATCGGATCAGAAACCTGATCCGATTTTTTTACTTTAAATGCCCAGGGAATGCACCAAGGTCCACTCCCCACACGAGTGGCATCACAAAATAAATCAACAGGGTGATAAACACGATACTGATCAGATTCAACCAGACGCCCGCTTTCACCATATCCCCCATTTTGATATAGCCAGACCCGAAAACAACGGCGTTCGGTGGAGTGGCAACCGGCAGCATGAAAGCACAGGATGCAGCAAGCCCGGCGGCTACCATCAGGCTGTAGGGATGAACATCCAAAGCAGCAGCCAATGCTGCCATAATTGGAAACATCATCGTGGCTGTAGCCGTATTGGACGTGATTTCCGTCAGAAAAATGACAAAAGTGGTCACAGCTGCAAGGATGATAATGAAAGAGACCCCATCAAGGACCGTCAACTGCTTTCCGATCCATTCTGCCAAGCCTGTTTCCTTGAACCCCTTGGCAATGGCGAGTCCTCCCCCGAATAGAAGCAGGATACCCCATGGCAGCTTCTTGGCATCCTCCCAGTTGATCAATCTCACCTCTTTCCTTCCTGGAAGAAGGAAGAGGACAAGTGCCCCCGTCATGGCAATGATCGTGTCATCTAAAGAAGGGATCCACTGGTTCAATAAGAAGGAACGAGTGATCCAGCAAAGGGCAGTGGCCGTAAAGACAGTAAGAACGAGCTTTTCCTCAAATGAAATGCGCCCAAGGGAACGGTTTTCCTGTTCGACGATTTCCCTTCCCCCCGGCAGTTCTTTTATTTTCAAAGGAAACGCCACTTTAATGAGATACCACCACGTTACGATGAGGAGAATGGCTGCAAGAGGGACTCCGAACAGCATCCACTTGGCAAAGGAGAAATCGATACCATAGAGCTGTTTCACAACAGCTGCGAAAATGGTGTTCGGTGGCGTTCCAATTAATGTCCCTAATCCTCCGATCGATGCACTATAGGCAATCCCCAGCATGATGACTTTACTGAAGTGCCCTGTTCTATTCGCTCCCTCCTTCTTTAAGCTTTCATTCACCTGGTAAATCACCGCGGTTCCGATCGGTAGCATCATCATGGCCGTTGCCGTGTTCGAAATCCACATGGACAGAAACCCCGTAGCAAGCATGAACCCAAGGACAATCCGTTCTGTACTCGTCCCAATCAGCAGGATGATGTTCATGGCGATTCGTTTATGTAAATTCCATTTTTCCATGGCAATCGCGATGATGAACCCGCCCATAAACAAAAAGATGGTCCCATCCCCATAAGCAGATGTGACATCCCCTGACTGCAGTGCCCCGGTAACGGGAAACAGGATGATCGGCAGAAGGGATGTAGCCGGTATCGGAATCGCTTCCGTAATCCACCAAATCGCAATCCAGACGGTTCCCGCAAGAACCCCGACTGCTTCTTTGGACAACCCTTCAGGAGAAAAGAACAGGATGATGAGAAAGAATAAAACCGGCCCTAACATAAATCCGATTTTTTTTCCGGGATTTGCAGTCGGTTCCGGAGAACGATCCGTCTGCACCCCTCCATTCACCCCAGTTGGAGTACTTCCCGATGTAAAAAACCTGAACGTGTCCAATACATCAGCATGCCACTCCCATAGCGTTTTCCAAGCATACTTCACGGTTTGCATCTTATTCCCCCTTTTCTTGTGATACTAGTCCATACCCCTTGAAGAAACCTGTATAAACAAGAACGAACCACAATTTGTCAGATTGACTCATCCCTCCTTATAAACAGAATGAAAAAAGGACCATTTCATCATAAAGCGTTTCATTGTAAAATAATGTTAGAGTAGAGATGACGGTAGGATAAAAGGAGAAACGATGAAAATTTATTGGCAAATCAGCTATTTTGTAATCGGTTTACTTATTTTCAGCTATGGAATCAGCATGTCCATCAAAGTCCAATACTTAGGCATCCACCCATGGGATGTATTAAATATCGCCCTGTTCGACAAGTTCGGGCTGACCATCGGAACGTGGAATATCATTGTCGGTGCCACTCTCATAGCAGGCACGCTTATCTTGAAAGGAAAATACATTCAAATCGGAACCATCCTGAATGGAGTGATGGTCGGCATGCTTGTTGATCTTTTTCTATTTTATGATTTGCTTCCTCCACAAACGGGCCCCGTTATGGACACCTTGATTCTCCTGTCTGCCATTCTGTTCATGGGGGTCGGAGGCGGGTTGTATTCGGCTGCCCATCTTGGAACCGGTCCAAGAGATGGATTTATGCTCACCATTTCAGACCTGACCAATCTTTCCATCAGCAGAGTCCGGATCCTATGCGAGTGCACCGTCTTACTGATCGGTCTACTCCTCTCCGGTCCCGTCTTCGTTTTTACGTTTATTTATACGTTCATCCAAAGTCCCATCTTCCAAAAATCGTTTCTATACTTTACCGAAAGACTCCATACGCGGTTTCCGAATCGAAGCAATATTAGTATGTAATTTAGAAAAGCGGAGGCGGGTTGGGCAGAGGCGACAAGCATAAGATGAATGGGCCGAGAAGGCGGCTCTTTGCCTTCTTGGACCATTTAGCTTATGACCTCGAGCCTCTACCCGCCGGAGCTGGACATAAAGAAAAGCGGAAGGGGCTCGTACTGGGGGTGAATCAATAAAGGACAAACCGCCAGAATCGCAGTTTGTCCTTTTCACGTCATGACATTTCGCATGCCACTAAGCCATATTGCCGTCCATGATCAAGCTTCTTGATGAATTGAAACAATTGCCGCACCTCCTCATTATCCCCCTCTCTCTTATAGTAGTCTTCCAGCACCGACAGCATTTCATCAGGGTACATCAGGCAGGTATGGCTCCCCCAGTCTGTTTGCCTGCCTTCGAATCTTTTATAGTAAATGCCATCCAACAGGGCAAAAAACAGGTCATACCCTTTAGGAAAAAACGGACTGATCCGCTTCGGATAATTATGATTCCAATCTCCCCCCTCATAATGGAATGTCTGGTCAGTCAAATCACCTATAAAGACTTCAACATCCGCCATCTTATCTCCTCCTCATTCAATAAGTGCCTACTCTACAATGTATAAACCCGTCCATCATGTTTAGAACAAAAAAAGAGCCGCATCAGGATTCTTCTCCGTGATGCGACTCGTGATTTATTATAGATATTTCCGTTGGACGCTCCTTCCGTCATACGTAAATAGCATATCCCGGTTCTCTACATGGGTCTCGATGTGGACCGGTCTTCCCCAGAGCCGGTGCAAATAAGGTAAAACCTTTTCCAAATATTTAATATCAAGCTCGACATCCTCAAACCAGTGCTTAAGATACAGCTCCCCGCTCTTCATGTAGTCCCCGTCATTAACGGTGATGTAAGGGAAACCGCCATTCACCCTCATGCCCACGAGCTGATCCCGTACATGGGTCCATTCTTTATCGACAATTTTATAATCCTTCCCCTGCTTTTGGAACAGATACATATCCTCTCTCGTCACCAGATCCTTCGTTAAATAGTTTCGCAAGAAGGAAATATCCGATTCGATCTCACGCACTTCAAACATTTTTTCACGACCGGAATTCGGCTTTACCCCCCGTTTTTTCATCTCTTCTGTCGGGTTGTCGAACCGATCCTCAATATCTTCGAAAATCTTCAGACCGAGATAATATGGATTGATCTGTGTGCGGGACGGCTGTACGACACCAGCATTCAGCTTGGCAAACTCGATCGATTCACCGCTTGTCAGATCCATTTCACGAATGATCCGCTGATGCCAATACGAGGCCCACCCTTCATTCATGATCTTCGTTTCAAGCTGAGGCCAGAAATACAGCATTTCTTCCCTCATCATCGTCAATATATCCCGCTGCCAGTCCGACAATTCCCTGCTGTACTGCTCGATGAACAGGAGGATGTCCTTCTCCGGCTGCGGCGGAAACTTCTTCTTCACTTTCTTCTTTTCCCTGCTCTTTGGCTTTTCATCCAATGACCATAAATCATCATAAGGCGTTGCATGACTCACTTCTTCTTCTTCCCACTCCACATCATCCATCGTCCATGACAGTTTCGGCCGCATGAGGGAAGGATCGATATGTTCATCCACTGCAAGGACCGCATCAAGGAAGTTCTCGACTTCCTGCTTCCCATGTTCGATCTCATACCTGCGCACACGTTCAGCCGTAGCCGACATACTTTCCACCATATCCCGCTTCGTATTCTGAAAACGGACATTGTTCTTAAAGAAATCACAGTGGGCCAGAACGTGAGCCACAATCAATTTATTCTGTATGAGGGAATTGGAATCCAGCAAGAACGCATAACAAGGATCCGAGTTGATTACAAGCTCATATATCTTACTCAACCCCAAATCATACTGCAGCTTCATCTTATGGAACTGCTTCCCGAAACTCCAGTGCGAAAACCGTGTCGGCATCCCATAGGCCCCAAAAGTATATATAATGTCAGCAGGACAAATCTCATAACGCATCGGATAAAAATCCAGACCAAACCCGGCTGCTATCTCAGTAATTTCCCCTATCGCATTCTGCAAATTCTTCTGCTCCTCTAAATTCATCTTCATCCCCCTCTTTATTCTCTTAACTAAATGTATGAAGAGAAAGGGGATTTGATGAAAAGAAAAGCGGAGGCGGGTTGGCCAGAGGCGACAAGCATAAGATGAATGGGCCGAGAAGGCGGCTCTTTGCCTTCTTGGACTATTTAGCTTATGACCTCGAGCCTCTACCCGCCGGAGCTGGACAATTAGAAAAGCGGAGGCGGGTTGGGCAGAGGCGACAAGCATAAGGTGAGTAACCAAAAAGAAGCTGTTCCCTAATCCAGGGAACAGCCTTCTTATCAACCTTACGTATTCAGATTCTTTTGCAATCGTTTAACCGGGATGAGCGTAGTGAGCAACAGGAGTGCAGACCAGGTGAAAACCATTGAAACACTCATGACCTCAAGGAGAAGTCCAACCCCCACTGACGATAAGCCGAACAAGAGCGTGGTTAACGCCCCTTGTGCAGCATAAATCTTCCCGAGCTCTTCCGGTGGCGCACTCTCCTGTAAATATGTCTGAAGCACTACATTCTTTATTTGATCAAATAACCCGAAAACAAACGACAAGATAAGCGCCATCACGGCCATTTTGTTCCAGGCAAATACAAGGGTGACACCTGAAGTGACGATCATGCAGAAGGGGAGCCACTTATGCCGGTGTTTTGAAAAGATGCCATGCAGCTTAAATATGAGATAGGAGGCAAGGACCAATCCCACAAAGAAGCTTGAATTGATGAATCCCCACCATTCTTCCCCCCGCTGAAGCGAGAGATCGACATACAAATACAGGACGGCGGCAATCCAGACGGTCCCTGAAATCGACTCCAGCCCGTATATCCAAAAAACGTGGACCAGCCCTTTCCGGCTTTTAACCTGAAACCATCCCTCCCCAAGCTCCTGCCACCAAACCTTGCGAACTTCCAGGGTGCTACTTGGAATGACCGGCAGCTTCAGCATAAAAAAGGTTGAGGCCAGAAACAAGAGAGTCACCACAATGAAAAGATTCGTGGCATTCAGGACCGCTAAAAGAATACCACCCAAAGCCCAGCTTGAGAATTGAATCGTCTGATCGACGGTTGAGAGGAAGCCATTCGCCCCCATAAGTTCCTCTCTCTTAACAAGAAATGGCACATATGCATTTCTTGCCGGAAGTGCCCAACCATCCAGAAAAGAAATGATACTCGCACAACTGAGATAAATCCACACATTCTGAGAATCCAGTACCATCATCAGGAGGAACACGCATAAAAAAAATGTCTTCCCCATTTGCGAATACGCGATCAAGCTCTTCATCTGTGTACGATTCAACAACAAAGGCGCTGCCATGCTGCTGATAAATCGTGAAAAGGTGATCACTAAAGGAACAGCCGTCATGTAAACAGCAGAACCGGTCATGTTGTAAACAAGGGAGATCAACCCTACGATATAGAAGATATCTCCCATATTGGCCAATGACTGGCCGAACCACAGATTTCTAAATGCATTGGAATGCATGTCTCTTCCTCCCTCTATTCAGTTTATATATAGGTAAGAAAAGAACAGCATCACATCGGAACAAAGATCCCCTTTCAGAATCAAAACGATTTTGTATGATTTCATTTTAGCAAATTGCCGGTGAATTTGCAGGTAATACTTTAGTTTATCGTCTTATGGGTATGCACGTGCAGGTTTTAAGGGGAACGGCCAGTCTCGCCTATAACAAAAAAAGCCTCCTTAATCAAAGAAGACTTCATCTGTTCCCGCTATTCCTTTACCGAGATGTTGAGTACCTTTTCATTATCAAGATCGTGTACCCCGATGACAACGACCTTTTTCTCTGCATTATTTTCTTGCACGGTAAATTCAAATGCATCGGATACTTTGTTCTCCGTCATTTTCTTGCGTCCCTGGTACTGATAATCCTTTACAGGCTGCCCAGGATAGTCCTCTTTGATGACTGCTGTTGCAATGCGTCCAAACTTCTTATAGTCCGACTGCTCGGCATGGGCCTGACTTGAAAATACTAGAAAAAATACAGTTGATAACATCACGATTGCTTTCTTCATTTTCATCACCTCTGTTTACGTTTCATTACATAGGATGAATTAATCAGGCGTTTTTATTCACCCAATAGAAGGAAAACGAGCATTTGCAACAGTACCAACTTTTACAGAGAAAAAAATACGGTTTCTCGCGCAAAATAGGAGTACCCCTTCAGAAGGAGGGAAACCAAGTGAACAAAGTCGATTACGATCGGGCCTTGTATTACACTCACCGGTCAGAATGGGATAACCTGTTGATCCTAATGGTGAGAACGAAGGATGACCTTCTTTCAAAAAGAATTGAACATTTCTTACATGCGTATCATTTTTCAAATGATTACACGGTTGTAGAGCGTAATCTCTATACGCTTTTACGATATATCGAACATGCAAACTTCACCTATAGTGTCGAGCAACCACTTCAGGAAACATTTGCAGAGATGTAACAATAAGAGAATTCCACCTACGGCTGATCCAATTAGTATGCACGATTGGATCAGCTTTTATTTATTTCCATCAGGTGTAAGATCACAAAAAAACCGGCAAAAATGCCGATTTTTCATCATTGGGACGAAATTTCAGTTTTTACCAGTTCATCTGCTTTTACATACACCTTTAATTCCCTCATCAGGTCATCCACTAACTTTGCAGGTTCTTCTAATAGCCCATCATTTTCATAAGCAAAGCAGTGGGGGTCAAGAACAAGCTGTTTCGGAATGACATTTGCATACACTCCCCGACCGACGATACGGAGATTATTCAAGCAGTTGATACCGCCTTTCCCTCCGCCTGCGCATGCAAGAAGGGCGACAGGTTTATGGGCGAATTGCTCACTGCTTAAGAAATCGAGTGCGTTTTTGAGTGCCCCGCTCATACCGCTGTGATATTCCGGGGAAGCTAAAATGACGGCGTCCGCATCTTTCACTTTTTTCTTAAGTGATTGAACGGGGGCGACCTCCGATTGCTCCTGTTCTCCCGTGTAGAGTGGAAGGGAGCCATCACTCAAATCAATAAGATCACAATCATATGTCCTTGCAATGAATCTTGACGCAATTCCAGTACGTCCGCATTTTCTCGGGCTTCCATTGATGATTACGATGTTCATGTCATAAAATCCTTTCCAGGTTAATTTTTTGTCAATTGATGTTTCACGGCATAAAGTGCCGCCTGTGTCCGATCTGACACTTCCAGCTTGGAAAAAATGTTCGAAATATGGGTCTTGACGGTTTTTTCCGTAATATAGAGGCTTGAAGCAATCTCTTTATTACTCTTCCCTTTCGTCAGCTCAATCAAAACATCCTTCTCCCGTTTGGTGAGCTCATGAATTTTATGGGGAGGCTCTCGTTTCGTGATCCTTGTCAGTAAATGATTGGTTGCTTTCGGGTGAAGAGAGTTTTCACCTGAAAGCAGTTTTCGGATCCCGCTCACTAATTCATCGGGTTCAATGTCCTTTAACTGATATCCAGCCGCTCCTGCTTCTATAGCGGGAATCACGTGATTCTGGTCGGAAAAGCTCGTCAGCATCAGAATTTGAATGTCTGGATACTTCTTTTTAATTTCCCTGGTCGCCTGGATGCCGTCCATGACCGGCATCATCAGATCCATTAGGATGATGTCGGGCTTCAAGTCTCCAGCCATCCGAACGGCTTCTTGCCCATCCTTCGCTTCACCGACGATATCAAAGTCCTTTTGTGTTTTCAGAAAGAAAACCAATCCCCTCCGCACGACGTGGTGATCATCTGCTATCAATACTCTAATCATTTACCCGGCACCTCCTAATACGGTAATCGAACTGATATGACCGTTCCCCTTCCAAGTTGACTGTCGATCTTCAGCGTACCACCAATGCTTTTCACACGTTCCTTCATACTTTGGATCCCGACTGAAGGCAAAGACTGCTTTCCGTCATATTGAAATCCGTATCCTCTATCTTCAATCGTCAGATGGATCAATTGCGACTCACTTTTCAATGTATAGAGGATGTGTTTTTCCCCGGAATGCTTTTTACAATTATTCAGTGCTTCCTGGCTGACACGCCACAACACTTCTTCTATTTTAGAGCTTAAGGAAATGACTCCTTCAACTTTCGTTTCCAAGGTCAATCCGAGCATCTCTGCGTATCCTTTGGACGCTTCTACGACTCCGTTCTCAAGTCCATGGGGTCTCAATTGCCAGATGAGGGCCCTCATTTCCGATAAGGCTTCCTGAGCCAACCCTTGAATCGTTCTGAACGTATCCTTTACTTCTTCATCCCCGGTCATTTCTGCCCCTCCCCTTGCCGTCAACGTAAGGGAGAACAACAATTGATTGACCGAATCATGAAGATCCCTTGCCAGCCGGTTCCTTTCTCCGATCAACGCGACTTCCTGCTCTTTTTTCGTGAGCAGGATGCGCTTGATGGCGGATCCGATTTGGAAGGCGACCGATTCAAGAAGCGCCAGTTCGTCTGTTGTGAAGTGGGTCTTGTTCGGTGCTGCGACATTCAATAACCCAAAGGACTCATCCCCGGACTGGAGGGGGACCGTCGCATGATGCGTAATATCATCTGTATCTTCCCTGTTCTCTTCGATGGCCTGCTCGATCCGCTGACATTCAATAATATTGGACGCTTTGGTGAGTTTCCCTTTTCGAAATCGATTCACACACCAGCACCCGCCCTTTTTCATCGGCTCACATTGACGGTCTGATAGGGATTCCGGCAGATTCTCATAAGAAACAAGTTCGTGGCTTCCTTCTTTTTCAATGAAGAAGATCCACCCTGTTGTAAAGCTTGAACCCCTGATCAGCTTCTTCAGGGCACCTGAAAGCATGGAATCAAGCTCTGTTTCGTTGTTCAGCAACTCGGCTATCTCTTTCAAAAGTCCGATATTTGAAAGGGATTCAGAATTCATGTTCATCGTCCTCTCCGATCCTATACTACTATTATATAGATTTCACATAAATCCGGTATTATCAAAAAGAAGGATACCCTTCTACGACCTTTGACCGAAAACACACGTTCCCATCACAATCCAAAAAACAAGAGATGCAGGAGCACATCTCTTGTTTTTAAAATGATGAAAAGGTTTACGCCTTCCCTACAGACGAACGGATCATCGTTTCGACTTTCGCCATGATGGCATCCTGCAGAGCTTGTAATTTCTCACCGCTGTCGTCTTCGGTCTCACCAATCACGCTGAAATAGAACTTGATCTTCGGCTCGGTCCCTGATGGACGGAGGCAAATCCAGGATCCATCTTCAAGATGATATTTCAACACATTGGAAGAAGGCAGATGAATGGAGGATTCTTCACCGGATACCAAATCCACTTTCGTACTTGTTTTGTAGTCCTCTGACGAAACCACACGTAAGCCTGCCACTTCTTTCAACGGTTCGTTCCTGAAGTCCTTCAGGATCCCTTGAATTTGTTCGGCCCCTTCTTTTCCTTTAAGGGTCAGACTCTTCAGTCCTTCCTGATAAAACCCGTGTACTTCGAATAATTCATGGAGGACATTGTATAGCGTTTTGCCTTCTTTTTTATAATAAGCAGCCGCTTCTGCTGCCATCAATACTGCTTGAATGGCATCCTTATCACGGGCAAAGTCACCGATCAAGTATCCATAGCTTTCTTCATATCCGAATAGGAATGAATACGCACCTGTTTCTTCGTATTGCTTGATTTTTTCCCCGATGAATTTAAAACCTGTAAGAACATCCTCGACTGAAGCTCCATAATGCTCAGCGACTTTACGGCCCAATTCGGATGTCACGATGGTTTTGAATACCCGGCCGTTCTCAGGGATCATATTCTTCTCCTGTTTGCGGGCAAGGATATAGTCCAGGAGGATCGCCCCTGTCTGGTTTCCGGTAAGGAGGATATACTCGCCTGTTTCCCCTTTTACCGCTATACCTAAACGGTCTGCATCGGGATCCGTCGCAATCAGGATATCCGCGTCGATTTCCTTTCCGTCACGGATGCTGTATTCAAATGCCGCTTTATCTTCAGGGTTCGGAGACTTCACTGTTGTAAATTCAGGATCAGGGACTGCCTGTTCCTTTACAATGTGAACTTGCTCATACCCTAATGCTTTCAACCCTTTTTCTGCCATCTTCAAGGCAGTGCCATGCAGTGGTGAGAAGACGATTTTCAAATCGGTTTCCTTGGCGATCTGAGGCTTCTCGGAAATCGAAATCAAATGTTCCAGGTATGATTGATCGATCTCTTCCCCGATCATTTTAATCAGGCCGGCTGCTTTTAATTCTTCTTCGGTCTGAACGTGGATTTCCAATTCATTTTCAACGGCGTTCACTTTCTCGATCACTGCATCCGCTACATGTGGAGGAAGTTGAGCACCATCTTCCCCGTACACTTTATATCCATTGTATTCAGGAGGATTATGGCTTGCAGTCACCACGATGCCGGAGAATGCCTTTAGCTGCCGCAGGGCAAATGAAAGCTCCGGTGTCGGTTTCAATTCATCGAAGACATATGTTTGGATGCCATGGGTTGCCAGGGTCTTCGCTGACTCCATGGCAAATTCAGGTGATTTATAACGTGAGTCGTAAGCGATTACAACTCCGCGATTTTTAGCCTCTTCACCTTGCTCTTCTATGTATCGCGCCAGTCCTTCAGAGGCTTTTCTGACTGTATAGATGTTCATCCGATTGGTTCCGGGACCGATTTCTCCCCTCATTCCACCCGTACCGAATTCAAGGTTTTTGTAGAATGCGTCTTCTAAGGACTTTTCGTCGTCTTTCATTGACTCTAGAAGTTCATTGACTTCTTTGTCCAGATGTAAGTAGCTGCTCCATTTTTCCCAAGATGTTTTCCAACTCAAAACGATCCCCTCCTAATGCTGTATAATAATGAATTCTATCATATATTGTAGAATTCCTTCTAAAACAATCCGTCACATGTCGACAAGATTCGTTTAATCCTTATTTTAGCATAATTTTATTCAAAAGAATTAGTATGTTTGCGTTGATAAAAATGAAAGTGCTGGTTGATTTCCACTACAGGTGCTCGCTTTGGGGGGATGAGTGTGTTTTGTCGTCCTGATGTAAGAATCAGAGTACAACCTTTTCACAGATTTTAAACACTTTCTAAGGATAGGAGTAAAGCAGGTAAATAAATGGAATGCTACAGACCTAACTAAGTTATGTGAAATTTATGTAAAAAAAGTAAAAAGACTCAGGTGGAGGAAAGAGGATACACTAAATAATCAAAGTCTAAGCATACAAGAAAGAATATGCTACAAAAAAAGGATATTACTATGACCTATAAGGGAGATTTGATTCCTCCTTCTTATTTGCAGAAGAGAACTATCAAAAACACATAGAAAATTGAGCCAAGCATTTATTAGAGGATAATCATTGTGCATATATTCAAAATAGAGAGAGATGCTCTTATTATAAGCACTATTGCGAATCTTTTCCTGAAGCAAATTAGATTAATTGAAACCCCTGATACTACTTATAACATGAAATATATAAGCACTAAAGATGTTTGGTTTTCAAAGTGTAATTGCTGAGGCAGAGATGTATAGCAGTAGATTTGCTAAATAATTAAATACTTTATCTCAGAGAAGCGGAGTTTAAATTGGCAGGTTGAGAAATTATTTTAAAAAATCTAAAATCAAAAAACCCCTCACTTTTGTGAAGGGCTTCTGTATTGAATTGTGCCAACTTAGTTAGAGACTAAAAGGCTTCTCCTATGATTAAATTCTTGGGCAACTTCATTATCTCTCTGATTTTTGAGTGGATCATATTTGAGTGCATTTTCCTCTAACCTTTTTTGCCATTTTTTTGCAGCCTCAGGGCCTTTTCTTTCCATTTTATCCCTTAATTTTTGGTTAAAATTCATTTAATGCACACCTCCTAAATCTGTCTTATATTATTATACCCTAAATCACCATAAATAATTACATTAATATGCCTTTCCTTTTGAAATTGTTATATAGTTCCTCATTGTCAATAACAAATTCTGCTTCTTTCGAGTCTCTATGGGCTATTTCACTAGGATGTTTTCCATTGATACTATTATCATAAATAATAAATGAATCTACATATTCATTTAATACTGAAAATGATTCAGAGACTAATCTATTTGACTTTCTGACAAATTCCTCAGATACAAACCTTCCCTCACTATTCCTCAAAGCAACTCTCTTTACTGCTACTTCTACATCAGCATCAACCATAACCATATGGACTGAGTATCCATTTTCTTTTAATTCTTTTATAATACCTACATATTTTTCACTGTCTATCATTGTTCCATCATAAACAAAATCTCTGTAAGTCCCTATAGTTGCTCTCAATAATAACCTTACAGTATGTGAACTTTCATCATGGACTACATCAGCAGCTAAGTTATTTTTAACAGACTTTAGCAATTGAAACTCTGGTATTTCCTGCTTTATTTTATCTGCATCTATAATCACACAGCCTTCTTCCCCGATGATATCATCTAAAACTGAGGTTTTTCCAGCCCCTGATCCCCCTCCAAGTAAGATTGCAACTGGATTATCTAATCTATCATTATCCATCTTAATATGGAGAAACTTTTTCATAATGACCTTATGTAGCAATTTTCTTAAATTATGATATTCTCCATCCCTCTCATGGATATCCTTTGTCGTCATAAATTCCATACATATCCAACTTTCATAATAGTATTTACTATATTATACAATAATGATCATATTTTTTGGAGGAATATCGTTGTTTTTTATTGTTTTTTCAGAATATTTCACGAACTAACATGTGCAAATATATCATTGTTTTTATATTATTAATTTTAATTTAGTAAGGAAATATTAATCACCTTCGATTGCCCTGTGGGGTCACAACTTTCCCGGATTTCCCGAGGGAGTCGAGCATCTTCCGTTTCAATCAACTTTATAAACGTGTGTTTAGAAGTTGATTGTTATGCTTCCATAGATAAAGCCCTACTGAACAGTTCAGCAGGGCCTTTTGATGTACATTACTTCTTATAATTCACTCCATAGACGTCATGGCGTCGGTCTTTGAGTTGACGGACGGTGCCTGATTGGCGTTGGCGGCGGAGGACTTCGAGGTCGACGTCTCCGATCATGACCATTTCGATGTTCGGGTTGGTTTCGCCTACGATTCCGTCACGTGCGAATTCAAAGTCGGACGGGGCAAAGATGCCTGACTGGGCGTATTGGATGTCCATATTTTCCGTTTGTGGAAGATTTCCGACTGTACCGGAAATGACTGTATAGATCTGATTCTCGACAGCACGGGCCTGGGCACAGTATCTCACACGAAGATAGCCTTGGCGATCCTCTGTACAGAATGGGGTGAAGATGATCTTTGCCCCTTTGTCTGTTGCGATACGAGCAAGCTCGGGGAATTCAATATCATAGCATATTTGAATCGCGATCTTCCCGCAATCCGTATCGAAGACCCTGACAGAATCCCCGGGGCTGATTCCCCACCATTTCCGTTCATTCGGTGTGATATGAACTTTGTATTGCTTCTCGATCGTCCCATCACGACGGAAGAGATAAGCAATATTGTAGATCTCATCGTTTTCTTCCTTGACGAAGTGTGAACCCCCGATGATGTTGACATTGTACCGAACAGCAAGGTCCGTGAATAATTCAATATAATCCTCTGTGAAGTCTGTCAGTCTTCTTACTGCAAGGCTTGGTGATTGAATATTCAGGAATGACATGAGCTGGGTGGTGAAAATCTCAGGGAACACCACGAAATCTGATTTCGCATCGGAAGCCACATCGGTGAAATACTCCACCTGATTGGCAAATTCTTCAAAGGAGTTGATTTTCCGCATCATATATTGAACGACACAGATCCGGACCGGATAGCTCGTCTTGAAGTGACGTTTGCTGGATGGACGGTAGTCGACATTATTCCATTCCATCAGTGTGGCGTATTTATGGGACCGCTTATCATCCGGCAGGTAGTTCGGATTGATCCTCATCAGGGTGAATCCGTTCAGAAGCTGGAACGAAAGCACGGGATCGTAAATCTTATGACGCCCCACCGAATCCACATACTCCCTTGGAGACATTTCATCAGAATGTTTATGATAATTCGGGATTCTTCCCCCGATTATTATACTTTTTAAATTCCACTGCCTCGCAAGGTCCTTTCTGGCTTCATACAAACGGTGGCCTACCTTCATGCGCCGGTAATCAGGGTGCACCATCACTTCGATCCCGTACAGGTTATAGCCATCGGGATTGTGGTTCGTTATGTAACCATTATCCGTTACATCATCCCATGTATGGCGATCGTCATACTCATCAAAGTTAATGATCAGACTCGAGCATGATGCGATGATTTCCCCATCTAATTCTGCTACGAGCTGACCTTCCGGAAACACTTCCAGGTGACTTTCCAGATGCTCCACTTTCCATGGGTCCATCCCTGGAAAGCAGACAGACTGCATATTGATGATATCTTGAATGTCCTTATGTTCCATTGGACGAATGATCATTTTCTTTTCAAATTGTGATAAGTCCAGTTTTTCTGCCATCTATGATCTACTCCTTCATAAAATACCTGAATTATATACCCTTATAGTGCACTGTTGAAACGAAGTTCATGACAGTCCATTTCTTTTATTTTAGCAAAGGGGTGAGGATTTTTTGAAGAAATATGAATTTTCCTTTATATGTTTTTGAAAAGCCAGTAGTGGTGGATTTCCGCTCCAGGTGCTCGCTTCAATCAACTTGGTTACCATTTTTCCACAGATTTAAGAACACCCAATCATAAAGATGCTGCCCTTCATACTATCCTTTAAAATAATACACCGTCGCTTCCCATGGGTTTAAAGTAAATGCATCTTTTTCATGCAGCTCTTCGTTTGATATGAGGACTTCCGCTTGAGTGATATCAAAGGAAGCGATGTTGTCGATGACTTTCTCTTCTCCTGATACATTGCAAAGAACGAGGATCTTTTCATCCCCATGTGTTCTCGTATAGGCATATACGGAAGGGTGATCTGCATAGTGAAGCTCGAACGATCCGTATGGAATGATGTCATGCTTTTTGCGGATGGCGATCAACTTTTGATAGTAGTAGAAAATGGATTCCGGATCGTTTAAGGCTTTTTCGGCATTGATCTCTCTGTAGTTCGGGTTACTGGCGATCCATGGTTCTCCTTCTGTGAATCCACCGTGTTCCGTGCCGTCCCACTGCATAGGAGTCCTTGCATTGTCTCTTCCTTTTACGTAAATGGATTCCATGATTTCCTCTGGATCAATACCCTGGGCTATTTTTTCCCGATACATGTTCAATGTTTCGATATCCCTGTATTCATCAATGGAAGAGAATCGGACATTCGTCATACCAAGCTCTTCCCCTTGATAAATGTAAGGCGTCCCCTGCATCATATGGAGGAGGGTCGCAAGCATTTTCGCAGACTTCACTCGATACTCTCCATCTTGTCCAAGTCTTGATACGATTCTTGGCTGATCGTGGTTGTTCCAGTACAGACTGTTCCAGCCCTTCCCGTGAAGTTCCGTTTGCCATTTCGTCAGGATTGATTTCAATTTTACAAGGTCGAATGGAATGACGTCCCATTTCCCTCCCGGTCCCGAATCGACATCCATATGCTCGAATTGGAATACCATATTGACTTCATTGCGGTCTTCACCTGTATAAAGTACGGCTTCCTCCGGTGTCACACCCGGCATCTCCCCAACCGTCATTGCTTCATAATGGGAGAGGACCTCCTGATTCATTTCCTGAAGAAATTCATGAATGCGCGGACCGTTCATAAAGTACTCATGACCGGAAGCATACGGTTTACCTTCAGGGTTCGGCGCATCCGGTAATGTTGGCACTTTCGATATAAAGTTGATGACGTCCATACGGAAACCGTCGATTCCTTTATCCAGCCAGAATGTCATCATGTCATAGATTTCACGGCGCAACTTCGGATTTTCCCAGTTGAGATCCGGCTGCTTTTTCGAGAAGAGATGTAGGAAATACTCTTCTGTCGCTTCATCATATTCCCAGGCAGAACCGCTGAATACAGATTCCCAGTTATTCGGCTCTTTACCGTCTTTTCCTTCACGCCATATATAATAATCACGATAAGGATTATCCTTTGATTTCCTCGATTCCACAAACCAGCCGTGCTCATCGGAAGAGTGATTCACCACAAGATCCATCACAAGCTTCATGCCACGCTTATGCATTTCTCCAAGCATTTCTTCCCAATCACCCATCGTACCGAACTCATCCATGATTTTTTTATAGTCGCTAATATCATATCCATTATCATCATTCGGGGATTCATAGACAGGGGATAACCATATCACATCAATGCCCAATTTTTTCAAATAATCCAATTTAGAGATGATGCCGTTGATATCCCCGATGCCATCACCATTGCTATCCATGAAACTGCGAGGGTAAATTTGATAGACCACCGATTCTTTCCACCATTTTTTTGTCATATGTGTTTTCCTCCTGTTTGCTCCGTCAGTATCAAGCAAGCGCTTTCTGCAACCGCTTGCACAAATCGTTAAAAAAATATCACATTTCTTCATAAAGTTTTCTCATTTTACTTTTATAATAATATCATACTATAATTTGATAGAATATACGTAGAAAGGAATTCTATATGAATAAAAAAGCAGATTCTCTGTTATTCCTGGCTTGGGCCTCTTCCCTGGTCGCCACGATGGGGAGTTTATATTTCTCAGAAATCATGAAATATGAGCCGTGTGAATTATGCTGGTATCAGCGTATTTTAATGTATCCGATGGTGATTTTATTAGGAGTGGCTTATGTACGCAAAGATTTTAAAGCGGCATTATATTCTACGATTTTTTCCGGCATCGGCCTTCTCATTTCCATTTATCACTACTCTATCCAAAAAGTTTCGATCTTGACTGAAAGTGCCCCAGCCTGCGGACGCGTTCCTTGTACAGGCGAATACATCAACCTGTTTGGTTTTATCACGATTCCATTCCTTGCACTCTTGGGGTTCATCATCATCTTCATTTCAAGTGTGATTGTCTTAAAAGCTATAAAGGAGGAAAACTAGATTGAAAAAAATCATCATATTCCTGGTGGCGATCGTCGGACTATTCGCAGCCATCGCCATTGTCACAAGCGTCCAGAACAGTCAAAAAGCCGAGGGAAATAAGTTTAAAAAAGCGAAACTCGACCCGGCTACCGTTGAGCTGCTGGATGATCCAAACTATCAAAATGTCATCCTTCCCGAAGAGCTGGAAGAGAAATTAAAGAACAAAGAAGAGGCAACCGTATACTTCTACAGTTCTACTTGTATCCATTGTAAAAGAACGACACCTACCCTCGCACCTCTTGCAGAAGATATGGGAGTCGACATGGTTCAGTACAATCTGCTTGAATTCGAACAGGGCTGGGATCAATACGGAATCGAAGCTACCCCTACACTCGTTCATTATGAGAATGGAAAAGAAGTGGCGAGAATCGTAGGAGAACATCCTAAAGAAGATTTCAAGGCATTTTTCGAAGAGAACGTAAAATCAGAATAAAAAAGAGGGGCTGACTTTTCCACGAGTCAGCCCCTTTCAAGTGAGGAGGAATTTCAAGATGAAGATACGTTGTATCTTCAAGATTAACTTATTACTTGCTATTTTCCCCTCACAAGAACCTTTCAAACATACTAATGTGAATTTTCTAAAGTATCTAACTATTAAGGGCATGATACAGCTTACACAAGCAGCTGGTTATCCGCTCTCGAGTAGATGCTCAGATTATGCTTACAGTCCGATTCTTCCGTAAATTGATCATACGATAAAGGGAAGAACATGCCAAAGCTTTGAAGGATCCCGGCATTATGATAGAACATATCTTCATATAGTTCTTCTTTTGAGCCGCTTTCAACAATGGAAATCAGTGTTTGCAGGCTGGAGATCACTTGAAATGCTTCCTTCAGAGTCCCGAAATATTCAAAGTTCCTCGTCGTCGTATGTAATACTTGCATATCATCGAATTGTTCGATTTCATCATCTGTGAAATAATCAGGGAAAATAGTACAATACATGTACTGTATAAGCTCTTGGATTTTATCTTCCTGTTCATGTGTTGATGCTAGTAAAACTTTCACCATCATAGCCCACCTTTGTAACGGTTGTAATCTCTCTGTAATAGATATATTAAGGATAACATAGAAGTAGAACCAACAGCGTGGTAATTATACCCATGAATTGGGTTGAATAGGTGCTATGGTAGGATTAAATACCCACAAGAGTATAAGATATTTGTCATTTAAAGGGGTTTTTTGATGAAAACACGGAAAATAGGCGAACGATTCGACCTAGTCATTCCAAATGATTGGAAAAATGTAACGATTGAAACAATTCTTAGAAAACACTGGCAGGCTCCTAAGAAACTGGTTCATTCCATGAGGATGGACGGTGATGTAAAAGTAAATGGAGAGTTGACTTCATGGACTTCCCCACTCTCACAAGGAGATATTCTACAGATTCGACTATTCAAGGAAGTCGAATACGATGTTCCCCCGACCTACGGGGAGTTAGACGTCTTGTTTGAGGATGAACATCTGATTGTGGTCAATAAACCTGCCGGGATCGATACCCATCCGAATACTCCTGATGAAACGGATACCCTGGCCAACCTTGTCGCTTTCCATCATCAGGCAAATGGTGAGAGATGCCGCGTGTTGCACATCCATCGGTTGGATCGCGATACGTCCGGCGCAATCATCTTCGCCAAGCATCCATTAAGTAAAGCGATCCTTGACCGCCTTCTTGCAGAAAGACAAATCAAGCGTACCTATCATGCCCTCGTTCACGGTCGATTGAAGCAAAAAAAAGGCACCATTTCAGAACCGATCGGGAGAGACCGTCATCACAATACGAGAAGAAGGGTTTCGCCATCCGGTCAGGATGCAGTCACCCATTATAACGTAATGGAAGTCAGGAATCCATATACACTCGTCGAAGTACAGCTTGATACCGGCCGTACACACCAAATCCGTGTACATATGAGCCACATCGGACACCCTCTGGCTGGCGACACATTATATGGGGGAAAGCCGGTATTCACCAGGCAGGCACTGCATGCAGCCCGAATTTCGTTCCCTCATCCGCTGACGGGGGAACGGATTGAATGTGAAGCTGATTGCCGTGATGATATTGGGTTGTAATGGAGTGAATTCAAAGGGAAATCTGAACGCAGCAAAAAGACCAGATCACTCAACATCATGAGTGACCTGGTCTTTTTATCATTATTTCAATCCATTTTTCACTGCTTCAGCGATTTGGATCGTACGGCGGGTTTGGTGCTTTACGGCAGGCTCGACGGATTCGACCATATTGCCTTCCCCATCGACCGTTACACTCGTACCGTATGGATTCCCTCCAGTTGCAAAGCTTGATTGATCTGTGTATCCAGGTGCTGCGATGATGGCACCCCAGTGCATCATGGTTGTATAAAGAGCCAGAACCGTTTGCTCCTGTCCACCGTGTGAGTTGCTTGCAGATGATGTGGCACTCACTACTTTGTTGGCCAGTTTCCCATTGAACCACAGTCCTCCGGTTGTATCCAGGAACGCCTTGACTTGAGAAGGCACGTTACCGAATCTGGTAGGAACGTTGAATAGATAAGCATCTGCCCACTCCAAGTCATCAAGGGTCGCTACCGGAACCGTATCTTTTGTTTCATTATAGTGCTTTTCCCATGCAGGGTTGGAAGCAATCGCTCCTTCTGGTGCAGTCTCTTCAAAGCGAAGTAATTTCACCTCTGCCCCCGCTTCTTTTGCAGCTTCTTCGGCCCATTTCGCCATCTGATAGTTTGTTCCTGTTGAACTGTAATACATGATTGCCAATTTTACGTTAGACATAAAACCTCTCCTTTGATTATGTTTTTTATAATAAATGGGTGAAACACAGATTAGGGTTGCATGTAAATCCATTAAGCAAATAATAGTGCATCTATTGAAAAGCTCCCTGCACCGACAAGGGCTACCCCCAGTGCCACAACAATGAGCATCACATTATATTCTGTACCATTTTGTGTCGCCCAATAACCGTTTGCACCATGAACCTTCACGATGGCCACGATCATGGTACCAATGATGAGCAGTGCACCTAATGGCGTAAGGAAGCCTGCGGCAAACAATAATCCACCCGCTACTTCGGATATTCCTGCAAGTAACGCCATCGTTCTTCCCGGCTTGATTCCAATCGACTCAAAGAAACCTCCCGTACCCTCTACACCATGACCTCCGAACCACCCAAATAATTTCTGTGTTCCATGAGCAGCGAATGTCAATCCTACTACTAAACGAATAACCAATAAACCGAACGCAGCCAATGCTGTCATCATTTTTCCTCCTTCTTGTTTTCCCTTCGAGATTTACCTTTAAACATTTCAAATTCAATTATTCTTACGTCAATTATCTTGAATGTGAGATATATAATTAAAAAAATAAGACAAGTTATCTCGAATATGATTATTTTGATTTCGAGATAATTGTATAATATCCTTCTCCTCTCTGTCAACAACTATTTGCAACATTTATTGAAATGGGTTGGACGAAAAAAAAGAGGTCCGTCCCTTTGCACGAGGGACGGACCTCTTTGGAAAGATCGATATTAAAAATCGAAGTTGTCTGGATCTGGACCAAAACGTTCGTCCAAATTCAGTTGGTTGATTTGATTCATTTCTTCCAGTGAAAGCTCGAAATTGAATAAATCTGCATTTTCTTTGATGCGGTTTTCATGAACTGACTTCGGAATGATGATGACATCGTTCTGAAGGTGCCAGCGCAGAATCACCTGTGCAGCAGACTTTTCATGCTTTTCTGCAATGTGGTTTAATGTAGGTTCATCCAGTACACGCCCTTGAGCGATTGGTGACCACGCTTCGACTGCGATATTGTGTGAAGCACAGAATTCTCGTATTTTCTCCTGGTTCAGACGGGGATGTAACTCGATTTGATTTAATACAGGCTTTTCATTGCCATTTTTCATCAAATCTTCAAGATGATGCTGATGGAAGTTACTTACACCGATTGATTTGATCAATCCTTCGCCATGAAGTCTCTCCATTGCTTTCCATGTATCATTGTACTTTCCTTCCACCGGCCAGTGAATGAGATACATGTCCAGGTAATCCATCTCCAGCTTCTTCAGGCTCGTTTCAAATGCCTTTAAAGTCGTATCGTAGCCTTGATCACTATTCCATACTTTTGAAGTGATGAAAAGGTCTTCTCTCGCTACGCCACCTTCTTTCACCCCTTGTCCTACGCTTTCTTCATTGTCGTAGATCGCGGCGGTATCGATGGAACGGTATCCGGACTGAATCGCTGTACGGACGGCCTGTACCGTCTCAGACGGATCTTTCATTTGGTAAACTCCTAAACCGACATAAGGAATTTCGATTCCGTTATGTAGTGTCTTCGTGCTTTGTAAGTTTTTCAACATATTGCATCCCTCCTGACTCATTATTTTACAAAGTAAATCTGCATTTTGCTAATTTTATGATTCTTGGATATTCAATGATCGGAAAAAGGTGGTTGGGATCTCTTGTAATACCG
>NZ_BCVQ01000036.1 GCF_001591825.1 Rossellomorea vietnamensis NBRC 101237 | reverse complement strand
TCTGCTTATTCACTAGTTACTTCTAAAATAACTGATAAACCTAACACTCTATCTATTATTATCTACTTCAATTTCTCCACCAATACTTTCGCAACGGCTTCAGGTATTCCTATCTCTATAAATTCCTCGACTGTCGCTTCTTTCATCTTTTTCATGGAGCCAAAGTGTTTAAGAAGTTGTTTCTTCCGTTTTGGACCGATGCCGTCGATGTCGTCGAGGGTGGATTGGAAGGCGCTTTTGCCTCTCAGCTGACGGTGGAAGGTGATGGCGAACCGGTGGACTTCATCCTGGATGCGCTGGAGGAGATAGAATTCCTGGCTGCGCTTTTCAAGGGGGACGATTTGCAGCGGGTTTCCGTACAGCAGTTCCGATGTCTGATGCTTATCGTCTTTTGCAAGACCCCCGATCGGGATGTCGAGACCCAATTCATTCTCGATCACGTCCCTTGCCGCTTCGATCTGACCTTTTCCTCCGTCGATGATGATAAGGTCCGGTAAAGGAAGTCCATCTTTCAGCACTCTCGTATACCTTCTCCGGACCACCTCCCTCATGGAATCATAATCATCGGGGCCCTTGACGGTTTTGATCTTATATTTACGGTATTCTTTCTTTGCCGGTTTCCCGTCTAAAAAGACGATCATGGCCGATACGGGATCACTACCTTGAATATTGGAGTTATCAAAGGCTTCAATCCGGAAAGGCGTATAAATCCCCATATGATCCCCGAGCCTTTCAATGGCTTTGATCGTCCGCTCTTCATCTCTTTCAATCAGGGCGAACTTCTCCCCAAGTGCCTGTTGGGCATTTTTTTCGGCAAGCTTTACAAGCTCTTTCTTTTTCCCCCGTTTTGGCTGGGTCATTTTCACCTCAAGAAGTTTCTCCGCCAGCTCGATATCGATCTCTTCAGGCAAAAAAATCTCCTTCGGCTTAAAGTGGTTGGATTTGGAGTAGAACTGACCCAGGAACGTCAGGAACTCATCCTCTGGTTCATTATAGAGAGGGAATAAAGACACATCGCGCTCAATGAGCTTCCCTTGCCGGACGAAGAATACCTGCACACACATCCAGCCTTTATCAACGGAATATCCGAATACATCACGGTCGGTGAAATCGGTCATCGTCATCTTCTGTTTTTCCATGGTCGCTTCGATATGGAGAATCTGATCCCGGAATTCCTTCGCTCTTTCAAACTCCAGATTTTCCGAGGCTTCATTCATTTTCAAAGTCAGCTGTTTCTTGATTTCCTTGTATCCCCCATTGAGGAATCTGGCTATTTCATCTGTCATGTCACGGTACGTGTCTTTGCTCACTTCTTTAATGCAGGGAGCGAGACATTGCCCCATATGATAGTAAAGGCAGGCTCGGTCAGGAAGCGTCGAGCACTTCCTTAGGGGATACAAGCGGTCGAGAAGTTTTTTCGTTTCATTTGCCGCTCCGACATTCGGATAAGGACCGAAATACTTTCCTTTTCCCCGCTGGACCTTTCGTGTGGTAATGAGTCTCGGGTGCCGCTCATTCGTTAACTTGATGAACGGATAGCTTTTATCATCCTTAAGCATGACATTGTATTTAGGGTCGTACTTCTTGATCAAATTCATTTCGAGGACAAGGGCTTCCAGGTCAGATGAGGTCATGATGTATTCGAAGTCCTCGATCTCCCCTACCAGCCGCTGGGTTTTTGCATCATGAGAGCCTGTGAAATAGGAACGCACCCGGTTCTTCAATACTTTGGCCTTTCCCACATAGATGATCGTACCCTGCCTGTCCTTCATTAAATAACAGCCCGGTTGGTCGGGAAGCAGCGCTAATTTATTCGTGATATTCTGATTCATCCTTTTTCCTCCCCCCTCTGTTTCTTCCATTTATATAATGTCAGGTCATGATAGATCGGGTCGATGAGCTCACTGGAATGGAAATGCTTCTCGACTTTAATGAACTCATCCATCTGAATCCCCTGCTTCTTAAAGCCTTCGACCACTTTATCCGTCAGAAAAATATCCCGTTCAGGGTAATATCGTGCGTCAGTGGTAAACACTTCATACGTTTGTACTTTCTTATGAATAAAAGGGACGTTTAGATACTCGAGTACCCTGGACTCTTCCCAGGTATATACGACGAGAGGCTGTCCTTCCTCTTCGCTCTCTAGATAATCGGCCATTTGATAAACGGCCGGAATGTCCGATGCATGTTTATATAATAACGCACTTGTATGGTAAACCTGAAGCAGAAGGAACGAAAGGACAAGAATGGAACCTGTCCGTGACAGTCGTTGTGAAAGCAGTCTTCCCGCTCCAAGGAACAAGGCGATGCCGATCAAAGGCAAAGCGTGACGGGGCTTCATTACATTCTGGGCAAAAAGGGCCCAAAGGAAATAACTGCCCAATAGCACCAGCATCAAGCTTGTCATGGAACGATTCCCGTGTGAATCCTTCCTTGCTGCAGCCAAACCGACAACCAATAGAATGAGGAGGGGGAGGAACTCAGCGACACCCCCCACCCATATCGCGTTCACAAAAATCAGCTTCACGACTCTGTCCCAGAGACTGAGATCTGAGGCACCGATCGTTCCCCCCCATTCTTGAAAATGTCCGTTCGTGAAGGAAAGGGCCAGTCGGAGAAAGCTTTCAAATCCCCCTTCCGACATGCTGATCCCCGATACCCAGAGGAGCTGGAACAGGAGAGCAATGAGCAGGTAAACGAACGTATCCAGAAGCGTTACCACGCCACTCTTCCATTTTCTGTACAGTAGCATCAGGATCCCAATCCCAAGGACCAGATAAGATAACCTGATTCCAAGAAGCAGACTGAATAGGAGCAGTGGGAGAATGAGGAATCCTTTATGATGTCTCTCATTGGCCAAAACCAAGCTCCATATATACCACCACATCATCCCGACTGCTGCTCCCTCGGACATCGGCTGATTCACCATCAGGATCGTAAAGCTGCTCGTATACACGATGGCTGTTGCTATCCCTGCATATGTCGGACGCACGATTCGGTTCATTAACAGAAAAAGAGGGATGATGGCACTTCCATACAGAAGTATATTAAAAAGAGTCAGGGCTTGGACGGGGTCCCCCACCATCAGATGAAGGACTTTCCCTCCCAGGATGAAATAAGGATAACCGGGAAAGTGGGGCTGCATCTGATACATATCAAAATGCAGGACACCCAGTGCAAAATCAACCATATCCCAAGTAGCCGCATAGCTAGGGATCCAGATCAGCTGAAGAACCAAAACAGCCGCCACAGCAAATGCACCCGCCACGTTCAGCCGACTCATATACTTCCCACTCTTCATTCTCAACGACGTCACCCTCATACTTTGTTAGACTCTCAATCATTAAAAAAGTACCAAACATACATTCCTTTAAAGAGTGTACACCTTTCGAAAAGGGTGTTCAATCTTTAAGGGCAATGAGGTTTGGTACTGATACAATTTATTTAGCTTGTGGGCTCAAATCCTTCACTCCGCCTTTGACCTCTTCCTTTGCTTTCACCGACTCCCGCTTCGGTGCAGTCAGGAAGTAAATCGCTACGAAATAACCGATATACGAAATCACTTCTTCGATGGACGGCATGGAGGAATAACCGAACAACGCTTTAAGGAAGATGCCTACATCACCGGATAACAACGGGGCAGTTCCCGTATCACGGAGGAAATGGGCGTAATCGATCGGATGCTCAGGCAGTAGCCAGGTCAGGTCGTAAAGGTGTGGAATCACACTGCCGATCAATCCTATATCCTGCATCATGGAAATTGCCTGTACAAGAAGTCCTGCAGAGATGAGGATAATGAATGCGCCGGTCACTTTAAAGAAGCTTTTCAATGAAATTCTCATTGTGCCTTTAAAGAAGAAGTAAGCTACGACACAACCGATGACGACTCCCGTAATCGCTCCCCAGCCCTGCATGGCCGCTCCGATATCCCCGCCCGTAATGGCGGCGAAGAAAAATACGGTCTCCACACCTTCGCGAAGAACAACGAGGAACGAGTGGATCACCATTCCGACAATATTACCTGTGGAAATAAAATGCTTCATTTTCCCTTCCATGTTTCCTTTAAGGTCACGGCTGTGTTTCGCCATCCAGAAGACCATCTGGGTAAGAAGGACGGAGGAGACCAGCATGATGCCGATCTTCAGATACATCTCGCTTCCCATGGCGGCAAATCCTGTAAAGACGACCTGAAAGAGCATCGCTACGCCGACACTGGCGATTACCGCTAATCCGGCACCCAGCCAGACAAACTTTGTAAACTTGCCGTGATTCGTTTTCTTCAGATAGGTAGTGATGATCCCGATGATCAGTAACGCTTCCAGGACTTCACGAAAGGTGATCAGTAAAGCTTGTAATTCCACAATAGTTCCCCCTTACTTGCTTAAAGACTATTTCTATGGTGACCTTATTTACGTTTTCTGACGGCATAGACAATCGCTGCAGCCAGAACCCCTACGATAATGATGATGGGTATCCAGTTCTTCAGGTTGGAAACATCCGTCCACTCCTGTTTCCCGCTTGATTCCTCAGTGGCACTTTCAGAAAAGTGTCCGACTTCAAGGCTCTTAATGTCGAATTCTTTTTGCAGCGAATCCACTATGAACGTTTTACTTTCTTTAAACGTGTCCTGATCGGATTCCTTTGTTCCGACTCCGAACAGTCCCGGGTTCCCGAGGGATTCCAGCGCTTGATCGAATTCAGTCCTGATCTCTTGATCCAATTCAGGGTTTTCCCCTTCTACTTTCGGGGATAACGTTTTATATGTAGCAAATCCTTTTGCGAGTAATCGCTTACTCGTATCATATTCCGAGAAGTTTTTATCAATGCTTTCAAGTCTTCTGGCAATATTGAGGACAAGAAGTTCATCCAGATTTTGAATTGCCTCTTGCTTTTCTTTTTTATCAAGGTTCTGAAGGATGATCTTGGAAGGTTCTTCACCCATATGCTGATCGACTTCTTCTTGAACCGTTTCATAAATCTTTTTGGACTCTGAATAATTCGGAGGGTCTTGATCAAGCTTGATCATGATTTCTTTATACGCTTCTGCTATTTTCTCCTCACTCGGATCGCCGTATGAATAGGCGGATGCCTGTGAAGACAGCAGGATATTACCTAATAAAAACAATAGTACAGTGGTTATGAACGATTTTTTCATGTATGATTCCCTCCTGTTTTCAATGATAATGATTATCATTCGTATTGTCAATATAAAATAAGTACTCAAGCATAGAAGCCGGAGTACTTATTTTTTGTTAAAGATATGGTTTTATGTTGTCATTTTGCAAAATGATTCGTTCCTTCATCTGAAGGGATGTAATGGGCCTGCTCTTCCACATATACTTTCTCCACCGGTTTTTTCATCTCCTGGATAATGGCGGGAAGAACAGATGACATATAGGACTTGAACTTGATGAAGGACCGGCCCGTCGTCCTCACATAATACAAAATCGGGATTTCCTTCACACGAAATCCTTTACGGACAAGGTTCAAGGTCAGCACTTGAGCGTAGTTGTAGTCATGGATGATTTCGGCATGTTCCATTGCCTGCCTCGAGAACGCCCTCATACCGGACTGTCCGTCGTAGATCCACTTTCTTAGGAGGACGCATTGAAGAAGGGTGAAACAATAGTTCCCCAATCGGCGGTGAAGCTTCATGCCATTGATGGTTCCCAAGAATCTCGACCCCATGGTATAATCCGCTTCCCCTTTGAAAATCGGCTCCAATAGCTCCGGTATTTGTTCTGGCGGGTACTCTCCATCCGCATCAATCATGACCCCGATATGAGCATGGAGGTCAAAGGATGCCCGCAGTCCTTCTCGTACCGCAGCACCCAGTCCACGATTTTTCTCAAATGTAATGATATGATCGGCACCTGCCCTTTCAGCCACTTCAACCGTTCGATCTGTTGAACCATCATTGGTGACCAATACTTCCACATCCACGAAAGGGTGGAAGGAGCGGGGCACCCGCTTAATGACATCCCCGATCGACTCTTCTTCATTATGGGCCGGCATAAATACGATGACTTTCTGCTTATTCATGTTGCTTCCAACGCTCCTTTAACGCCTCGTTGAGGACAGGTCCCCTGCTGTGACTTGGAAATGGCGCCCCTAATAAATGGGCGATGGTCGGGGCCATGGAAACGAGACTGTGTTTCTCCTGGACTTTCTCTCCCTGTTTGACCCCAGGGCCCACCATAAAGAATGGAACGTATCTTTCCCCTTCATCGAGATGACCATGACCGCCGATTCCATCTGCCTGTCCATGATCCGCACATATCATAAGGGTCGTGTTCTCCATCTTTCCTTCCGTTTCCAGCCACTCGACGTATTCTTGTATCAGATGATCTGCCTCTTCAATCTTTTCAATGTATTCATCATATAAGACTCCCCTGCTGTGCCCGATTTGATCAGTACCGATCAATTGGACAATGAATAAATCAGGGTCCTGTTCTTCCATGATGACTTTCGCTTTATTAATAATATTTCGATCTGCTTTGTCTTTATGCATCACGGCCGTCACGGTTTCGACATCTTTACCGAAGGAATCCACCAGGTGGGCAATCCCCAGCATCTTCCCTTTTTTCCCTACTTTCCGCAGGGAATCAAAGATGCTTTCCACCTTGATCCCGAGCTTCCAGACCATATTGGATTTCATGCCGTGTTCCTTCGGATACGTGCCTGTGAACATGGACGAAAAGCAGACAACCGTTCTTGCAGGATAGACGGTTTCCATATTCAAATACTCGGTCCCCTGTTCCATCAATCTATCAAGATACGGCGTATTCGCTTCATAGAAACGTTCTTTTCTCATCCCGTCGATCACGATGACCACCACTTTATCATTCGTCATCTCCTCATCCATCGCTTCACCCGTTGTAAAGGAGTCATACTGCTTCGGCTTCCAGTCAAAAAGGAAATGGTGCAGAATGAACGCTAAAGCAAATACAGCACCGCAAAATACGAAATAATGAGTGGCTGGAAGCAGCTCTCCGGTGGCAAGATTCGTCATCATTCCATCCCATACCGCTAACAGCAGCAGGAATTTCGGCAGCTGCTCCTGGGCATTACCGCTCGTTGAGTCACTGTTCTTCAACACCAGTTTCCAAAACCGGGTGAAATTCAGCCAATCCGTCCCGATTCGGAGATGGTAATAAAATGTTCCCCAGAAAAAGACGGTGAAAAAGAAATAAAGACCAATCCCGAAGCCCCAGAGAGCTAAATTGGGTGATTCAAAGAATAACAGATAACCGATGACCGGGATCCACAAATAGTTTCTCAGGAACAACGGAAAATTATAATAGAAATACAAAATAAATAAGGGTAGGGTAAACAGCAAGCTTATGAGGAACGGAAACCATTCCCCTTGTATCAACCCCTGTAAATGAAAGAGTGTCATGGTCCCTATGACGAAAATAGGGGTGAATGGTTTCCCTTCATTCAGCAGGTTCCAGCATCTGGCCGCCGTTTTTTCAAATTTTGATGCGCTCTTCAATTTCATTCATCCTTTCATCCTGCTCCACCGTTTCACATTTTTAATGGAAACGGGGCACACAGCGATTACGATTCCTCCTGCTATAAAGGAGAATATAAACTTCAACCCATGACTCACGATCGCCATGGAAAGACCAATGCCAAGTGGGATACCGGCAAAAAACAATGTATAGCTCATGACCGATTCATACGTACCAATTCCTCCAGGGGCAAATTGAAATAACTGGCCGATGATCGTCACACTGTTGACCCAAACCGCTTCCCCCATGGATAGGGGCTCGAGCATGATCATCGAAACACCGTAAAGAATGGCCCCTTCCAATATCCAGCTTAAGAATACGAGGGCGATGACGATGAGCCCCCTGCCGCCTGATAAGGCAGTTCTCAGCAGTCTGAGCTGCCCTGAGAGAAAGTCGTAAGCGACGTACCTGAGTAGGAGTAACCCTATCAATACGGCACATCCGACCAATCCAATCGAGTATAAACCCGGCAGCTTTAGTGGCAGCGGAATAAATAGCAGGCCGATTCCTGTCAGGATCATGAGAAATAAAATGTCCATCACTCTTAAGACGAATACAGAATGAAACGAGCGTGCAACACTTATTTGCTTTTCACACTGATTCATCACCATGACCCGCAGCCCGTCTCCTGCCTTCAATGGAAACAGATGATTAAACAACAAACTGTAAAACAAACCGATTAAACAGCTTGATAATCTCACATGTTCATTCAGATAGATTTTCCACGCCATCCCTTTTAGTAAAAAGGATAAAAAATAGATTCCTAACACACTGAATAAGATAAAAGGATGCTTTAGCATCTGCCCGATGGCTTCCTTCATAATCTCTTTGTCAAAATAGAAGCTCACCAAGATGAAGAACAGACCTAATAATCCGAATCTAACAGCATTCTTTGCGAACTTATAGACCGTTTTGTTCATGTTTCTTCATCCATTGAACCGTTCTTTTTATTCCTTCTTCAAAGGAGACGGAAGGAGAATAGCCGAAAGTCTCTTTTGCCTTCCTACTATCTGCATAGGTTGATGTCACATCCCCTGCTCTTCTATCCGTGACGTGGAGCTTGAGGGAAGGGAAATGTGTTCTCAGTTCACTTATCAGTCCCACCATTGAAATCGGCGAACCATTCCCGAGATTAAACGTTCCCGACTCTTCACTTCTGATCGCCTTATATGTACCATCCACGATATCATCTATGTACGTATAATCCCTCTTATTCTCAAGTCCATAAATCGGGATTTCCCCACCATTCATAAGCTTTTTGATGAATGAATAGATCGCCATGTCGGGTCTGCCCCATGGCCCATAGACTGTAAAGAAACGAAGGATCGTCAAGTCCATTCCATAAATGGACGCATAGGCTTTACAAAACGATTCGGCACTGTACTTGGCAGCGGCATATGGAGACACTACCTCACCCGTCGCGTCATCTTCTTTCGATGGCTTGTGATCGGTATTTCCATAAACGGATGACGAAGAAGCAAAGACAAATTTCTTTATTCCGCTTTCCCCCGCCATCCGGAGCGTGTTGATCGTCGCTTTGATGTCATAATCAACATATTCATTCGGCACACGCAAGGAATGGGAAACGCCTGGAATCGCCGCCAAGTGGACGACGCAATCGGCTTTAAAATCATGGAATACTTCTTGTAATTCCTGTTCATCCAGTAGTAAATCCTTTTGGACGAAGCGGAATGAACCCATTTCTCTTACAAAGGACAACTGCCTCTTTTTTCTTTCAGGTGAATAATAGGGGTGAAAGCTGTCAACGATCAACAGCTCGTGTTTCTCTTCAATGAGCTTCCTGGATAGATGGGATCCAATGAACCCGGCCCCTCCTGTAACAATAATCTTCAATTCCTTACACCTCGTACATTACGATTTAATCATTTCTATATTGTACCTCACCTGAGTGAGAAAGTGAAAAAGGGTTGACCCCCATGTGCTTAAAAGCACCATCCCCCAAGCAGCACTTGAAGGATGGACTTTACGCACTATTCAGGGTCAACCCAATAAACTATTTATTCGCTTTCGCCACCACATCATTCAATACGTTCTGAATATTCGTTCTGAGCGTTTCTGCTTTCTCTTTATCCTGTGACTTAACAGCTTCTAAGTAGCTTTGAGCATCGCTTGATAGAGATTGATATTCTTCTTCACCCATAAGACTCTTTAGATCTGATGAGATAAGATCAATGAACAGTGCACCTTCCAAGGCTGTGATTGCCGCCTTATCTTCGCCCCAGTTCTCTCCACTTTCCTCATATTCGTGTATGGCGATTTTAGAGAAACCGCGGACAAATGCATGATTCACTGCTTCAGGGTCAATGGATGTCACATCCGTTTGCAGATCGAATTGTTTGTTGATCATCTCTGCTTCTTCCGGGGCGTTCCCTGATAGATAACTATCAAGAGATTGATAGAATGCCCAACCTTCTGCCTGCTCGGCTTTTGCAGCTTCGGCATTTTCCTTTGCTTCTTCAGACGCCTTCATGGCATACCCGTTCGGAAGGGCACCTGCAGCAAGATAAAATGTCTTCATGAGCGTCTTATCCACGACTTGTTTCCCTAATTGGAAGCCGAGCTCATTATCCTCTTCAACCGCCTTCTCCATTTCACTGAATCCACCATTTATCGCATCAACCATTTTCGTGTCATAAGCCTGGTCACGCTTTTGAACAGTCGGCTCTAGGATGGCATAGAACTCTTTCGCTTCTTCTATTTCTTCATTGACTTCTTCTGTATTACCCCAGTTTTCCGCTATTTCCGTAAATTCATGCTTCATCGATGTATAGAATACTTTTTGCATTAATTTATCAAAAATCTGTGCTACCACCACTTGATCGAGGGAACCATCCTTACCTGCTTCAAGGGCTGTGGAAATATGTTCATCCACTTTACCTTCTGTTTCCTGGTCACGTTTTTGCACAAGCTCCTGTAAGTCATCCTTATAAATGGACGTCACTTTATCATAATCGACTTCTTTGTCTTCTTTCGCTTTTGAAAGTTCAGCCTTTGCTTCTTCGAATGAGGCAGAGAAATCAATGTCCGCTTGTTCAGCTTCATCTTCTTTTTCAACCTGTTTTGAATCATTTGAAGCAGACGTTTTGTCTTCACTGCTCTTCTCATCTGTTCCACAACCCGCCAAAACAGAACCTGTTAATAAGAATGCTGCAAAAATCTTCGTTAAATCTCTCTTTCTCATATGTATAGACCTCCGACTGTTTAAATGATAATGATTTTCAATTCCATTTAAATTATATCGAGAACGATTCTCATAGTCAACGAGTTTTTTAAAATTTGTGGCGGAGAACTCTGGACACAACAAAAAACCGGAGCTGAAGTTCAGCCCCGGTTTCCCATCAATATTTCTTATACGTGTTTGTTTAATAATTCAGCAAGTGCTTCCTTAGGTTGGAAACCGATTACTTTGTCTACTACTTCTCCGTCTTTAAGGACAACCAAAGTAGGGATACTCATTACTCCGTATTTACCTGCTGTTTCCTGGTTTTCATCAACGTCGACTTTGACGATTTTCACTTTGTCGCCCATTTCGCTATCAAGCTCTTCCAGTACAGGAGCGATCATTTTACAAGGTCCACACCAAGGAGCCCAGAAATCCGCAAGTACCAGTCCAGAGTTTGTATCAGTTGTGAATGATTGATCAGTAGCATGTGTAATAGCCATATATATGCGCCTCCTAAAATCTTTTAATGTAACGTAAGTATATCACCGTTTTTTTTTGGATGCTATCTTTCTGCTCGTAGGTAATATTCCCGTTTGAATATGGAATATACCCCGGTAGAAAAAATAAGGCGCAGCCCGTGATTCAGCTACGTCCTTATTTGTATTCATATTATTCTCATACCCCTTATTCGTTCCTGTAAACGTATGAACGGATTAAGAAGAAGATACTTTTAATTTCTTGAATTCTTCCGTTAACATCGGTACCACTTCGAACAGGTCTCCAACAATTCCGTAATCCGCTACGTTAAAGATATTCGCTTCAGGATCTTTATTGATCGCAACGATGACCTTGGAGTTGGACATACCTGCTAAATGCTGGATAGCTCCTGAAATACCACATGCAATATACAGATCAGGCGTTACGACTTTACCTGTTTGACCAATTTGAAGTGAGTAATCGCAGTAGTCAGCGTCACACGCTCCACGGGAAGCTCCCACAGCTCCACCAAGCACGTCGGCAAGTTCCTTAAGAGGATTGAATCCATCTTCACTCTTCACTCCGCGTCCGCCGGCGATGATGACTTTCGCTTCAGAAAGATCCACCCCTTCGCTCGCTTTGCGAACGACTTCTTTAATGATGGTACGCAGGTCTTTAATATCGACAGAAAGGGATGTAACCTCTCCACTACGTGACTCATCCTTCGTCAACGGCTCGATGTTGTTTGGACGGATCGTCGCAAAGATCACACCGTCAGTCACGATTTTCTTTTCAAATGCTTTCCCTGAATAGATCGGTCTTGTGAAGACAAGGTTACCGCCTGCTTCCTCAAGATCTGTTGCATCGGAAATCAATCCTGTGCTGAGCTTGCTTGCCACTTTAGGGGACAGGTCTTTCCCAAGTGCCGTATGACCGAAAATGATGCCTTCAGGCTTTTCTTCCTCAATGACTGAAAGGATGGCTTGTGAATACCCGTCTGACGTATACTGTTCCAGTTTATCGTTTTCAACGACTACCACTTTGTCCGCACCATATTGAATCATTTCTTCTCCTAAAGCGCTTACACTCTTGCCAATAAGAACTCCGACGACTTCTCCGCCTTCAGATACTGTTTTCCCTGCCGCAATCGCTTCAAAGGAAACATTACGTAATGATCCGTCCCGAACTTCTCCAAGTACTAATACTTTTCTCGCCATGTTAAAATACCCCCTGAATGTTAGTTATTCCTGTGCCTCTCGCTTATATAACTTTCGCTTCATTGCGAAGAAGGGAAACAAGCTCTGATACTTGAGCGTCTAATTCGCCTTCTAATACTTTACCGGCTTCCTTCTTCGGTGGAAGGTAGATTTCAATTGTCTTGGTTTTCGCTTCTACATCATCTTCGTCTAAATCGATATCGTCCAATTCCACTTCATCCAAAGGCTTCTTCTTTGCCTTCATGATTCCTGGAAGGGATGGATAACGAGGTTCGTTCAATCCTTGTTGAGCAGTCACTAATAATGGAAGAGACGTTTCGATGACTTCTGAATCCCCTTCTACGTCACGCGTGACCGTTACGGTTTCACCATCGATTTCCAGTTTCGTGATCGTCGTTACGTAAGGAATATCCAGCTGTTCTGCCACACGCGGACCGACTTGTCCAGATCCACCGTCAATGGCTACGTTACCTGCAAGGATCAAATCTACTTCCTGCTCTTTTAAATAGTGAGCAAGGATCTTGGCTGTTGTGAATTGATCTCCATGATCAAGATCATCCTCTGTATTGATCAGGACTGCTTTATCAGCACCCATTGCCAGAGCCGTTCTCAATTGCTTTTCACTTTCTTCCCCGCCGACCGTTACGACTGTCACTTCGCCGCCATGTGCATCACGGACTTGAATGGCTTCTTCGACTGCATATTCATCGTAAGGATTTATGATAAATTCAGCTCCGTCTTCGGCAATTTGACCGTTTTGGATCGAAATTTTCTCCTCAGTATCAAACGTTCTTTTCAAAAGTACATAGATGTTCATTCGTAAGTCCCTCCTAATAATGTAAACATTCTTTCCCTTAAAAAGATTTCGACAATTTAACCCCTTTGAATGGGCAGCATTGACATGCAACACTGCCCCTCAATAAGAGTTTACTATATTACTAGAATGTATTCTAGCCTTTAAAGTGTGGTTCTCTCTTTTCAACGAATGCCGAAATACCCTCTTTGGCATCCGCGGACACAAATACTTCACCAAACAGATCCGATTCTCTCATCACACCTTCATAGAACCGGTCATCTTTCGTATAACTAAGTAGTTCGATGGCAGCCTTCATGGCTCCCGGGCTCTTCTTCGCAATCTTATCGGCCATTTCCTTCGCCTTATCGAAAAGCTCGTCCTCCGGATATGCCTTATTGGCAAGCCCCCACTGAACCGCTTCTGTTCCACTGATCGGGTCACTCGTCAACAGCATTTCTGCCGCTTTCGCCCTTCCAACCAGTTTTGGAAGGCGCTGGGATCCTGCAAATCCTGGAACCAGCCCGAGTTGAAGCTCCGGTAAGCCGAGTTTGGCATTTTCACTCACCAATCGGATATGACAGCCCATGGCGAGTTCCAGTCCGCCACCTAAAGCGGCACCATGAATGGCTGCAATGATCGGTTTCGGGAAGTTCTCCATCCGTTCAAAGACGTCCTGCCCTTTTTTCGCGAGCTTGGAGAATTCTTCACCACTTTCGATCGTCGTGAATTCCTTGATATCGGCACCAGCCGAGAAGAAGCGTCCCTCACCTTTCAGTAAGATCACCCGGACATCCGAATTGGTTTCAAGTTCATCAAGAACCGCGTCGATTTCCTTGATGAGTCCACTTGCGAGTGCATTTGCGGGAGGTCTTTGAATCAGGACGGTTGCGACCTGTCCCTCTAAGACCCATGATAAACTTTCCATCTCTAATCCCCCTAAACTAGTTTAGTTCCTGCCTCTGCATCCATGAAGCAATAGCTTATGAATAGCAGGGACTTGTTCGACTAAGTCGTATTTCTGATCGTTCATCACCCATGTTGTCGCCATTTCATCCAGAGTGCCAAAGATCATTTGGCGGGCGAGACGAACATTCAGATCACTTGAGAACTCGCCGGATTCGATCCCGCTGATCAGGATCTTATCGACTAATTCCAGATAGCCCTTTAACACATCATTGATTTTCAATCGGATATCTTTATTCGATTGTCTGAGCTCCAATTGTGTGACGATGGCGAGATGATGATCATCCGACAGTATCCTACAATGATTTTCAATCATCACTAATAATTTCTCTGAAACTGTCTGTTTTCCTGCAATAACTTCTTCAATTTTTTCGACAAAGAGAACCATTTTTTCTTTAAACAACGAAATCAGGATATCTTCTTTGTTTTTAAAATAAAGATAGATGGTTCCATCAGCCACCCCTGCCTGCTTTGCAATCTTTGACACCTGTGCCTGATGGTACCCATTTTCTGCTATTACAATAACAGCAGCATCGATAATTTGCATGTATTTTGGTTTATTTCGTTTCATAAGTTTTGACCTGCCTTAACAAAATATGAATGACCATTCATTCATATTTCAATAATAAAAGGTTTCTCATTGATTGTCAAGAAGGGATCCTTGTCCTACTTCCAATCAAAAAGAAAAAGCTCAAGTGGGTGACAGCCTAACTTGTTTTCTGCTCATCCTCTATCTTTTGTCGTTCCTCGTCCACCAGGGCCCTCCTCAGGATTTTCCCGACAGCTGTTTTAGGCAGTTCCTTCCTGAATTCATAAATCCTCGGCACTTTATAGGCAGCCAGGTATTTACGGGAATATTCATTCAATTCCTCCTCGGTCAGGGACTCTCCTTCCTTCAGGACAACGTATGCCTTGACGGTTTCCCCTCTATACGGATCGGGAACACCTGCTGCGACAACTTCCTGAATCGCTGGATGTTCGTAGAGGACTTCTTCGATTTCCCGGGGATAGATATTAAAGCCGCCGGCAATGATCATATCCTTCTTACGATCCACTACGTAAAAATAGCCCTTTTCATCCATATAGCCTATATCTCCCGTCAACAGCCATCCGTCCTTTAACGTTTGTTCCGTTTCCTCAGGCCGGTTCCAGTATCCTTTCATCACCTGCGGACCCTTGACGACGATTTCACCCATCTCATTCGGCGGCAGGGGTTCTCCCGTTTCCATTGAGAACACGGCACTGTCCGTACCCGGCCATGGGACACCGATGCTTCCCTTTATCCTCGCTTTATCCCAAAGGAAATTGGAATGGGTGACTGGGGATGATTCGGTCAATCCGTATCCTTCGACGAGCTTCCCACCCGTGACTTCCTCGAATTGCTGCTGTACCTCAACCGGTAATGGCGCACTTCCACTGAGACATGAATCGATGGATGATAAGTCATATTTCTTTAAATCCGGGTGATTCAAGAGTCCGATGTAGATTGTCGGAGCTCCTGGAAACAGGGTAGGCTTCAGTTTCTGAATCGTCTTCAATGTTGTTTCTGCATCAAACTTAGGAAGCAGGATCATCTTATATCCCTGCATGACGGAAAGAATTAGCACGGCAGTCATGCCATACACATGAAAGAATGGAAGGATCCCAAGCATCTTTTCTTCCCCTTTTCTACACTTATACAGCCAGGCATCGCACATGGAGGCATTGGCCACCAGATTCTTGTGGGTCAGCATGACACCTTTAGGGAAACCTGTCGTACCGCCTGTGTATTGAAGCAGGGCAAGATCATTTTCAAAATCGAATTCTTCCTGGGATATCGCTTCAGCCACCGCCGTTTTCATGATTTCCGTGAATAAATGATTCTGACCTCTATGGTCCACCTTCACGACGATACCATATTGTTTCTTCTGGATGAATGGGTAAATGAGATTCTTAGGGAAAGGAAGATAGTCTTTGATAGCGGTTACAATGATGTGCTCAAGGTCGGTGTTATTCATCACTTTCGATACTCTTGGATACAGAATGTCCAATGTCAGGATCACCTTGGCTCCGGAGTCTTTCATTTGATATTCGATTTCCCTTTCCATATATAATGGATTGGTTTGTACCACCACTCCGCCTGCATAAAGGATGCCGTAATAGGCGATGACGGATTGGGGAGTATTGGGAAGCATGATCGCTACCCGATCGCCTTTGTTGATCCCCAGTGTTTTAAGGTAGCCGGCGAATTTGAGAGCAGATTCGTACAGTTCCTTGTATCCTATCTCTTTGCCCATGAAATGAATCGCTGCTTTATCTCCGTACAGAGAAGCGGCTTCGGTCAAATAGGACTGCAAAGGTTTTTCAACTAGGTTGAGCTCCTTTGGTATTTCCGCCGGGTATTCAGCAAGCCATGGTTGGTTCATTGTAATCCCTCCTTCTGAATAGTTAGAAAATTTATTCTATTCATTATTATAATATAAGGGGACTTCAGTTACAATTTGAAAAAATTGCTGACCATACTTTCTTCCTATCCATGAAGCTTGACCTTTCTTACAGAACTTTTTTCAAAAGAAAACAGACTGCCTATTCCACCATATGACAGTCTGTTTGTACAATATTATTATTTTGGGATTGTGTTTTCCCCCTGAGTGCCCTGAGTCAAGTAAAGAACAGCATATAGATGATGCCGACGACTATAAAGCCGCCGCACAGGGTGAGCAGAACTTTCGCCAATGTTTCCATATTCCCTCTCCTTACGATATACCGGCTCCTATGACATAGGATAATCCGACTGAAATGACCAGTGAAATGAAGCCTACCGCCCGGTTATCATTTTCAATTTCCTCATCGATCCTGAATTTCGGTGTCAGGAATTCATAAATGAAATACCCGATCAACAGCAGGAAAAAGCCAAACACACCCCACCCGATCGTGGTGAGGACGGTATCGTTATGACTGATGGAATGCCGGAAAATATTCGCTATCCCGAATATTTTCCCTCCCGTAGCCATGGCCACGGCCATATTCCCTTTTTTGATTTCTTCCCAGTTCCGATATTTCGTCACCAGTTCAAAGACCGCTAAGAACAACACGAGACAAAGGATGACCACACTGTAATTCCCCGCCGTCTGAACAAATTCGTTTTCCCAAAAGTTCTCCATCGTAAAGCTCCCTTTACCTTGTTATTTAAATTGAACGACCGTTACACCCGTTCCACCTTCACCTGCATCCCCGAAACGGATACTCTTGACCGACCGGTGATTCTTCAAGTACTCCTGCACTCCCTGTCTTAAAGCCCCCGTCCCTTTACCGTGGATGATGGAAACGCGTGGGTAGCCTGCAAGCAGAGCGTCATCAATGTACTTCTCCACCCTCGATAAGGCATTTTCAAAACGTTCTCCCCGCAAGTCAAGTTCGAGGCTGACATGAAAATCTTTCCCTTTCACCGTAGCAAGGGGTTTCGTTTCGACCTTTTGCTGGGATTGAATGAATTCAAGATCCGATTCCTTCACTTTCATCTTCATGATCCCCATCTGGACCTGCCATTCCTTCGCCGATACCCGCTCGACCAAATGACCCTTTTGATCGAAGCTCAGTACTTTGACTTCGTCTCCGGCCTTCAATTCATGCTGGGATCCAGTCGCTTTCTTCTTTTGACCCGTTTTCAGCTTAGGAGTCGCATCTTCAAGCTGCTTTTTCGCCTGGATCAATTCATGTTCTTTGATCTGTGCTGATTTCTCCTGCTGCATTTTCCGAAGATCCTTGATGACCTGCTCGGCTTCCGCCTTCGCTTTTTCAACGACCTCACTGGCTTTTTGCTGTGCTTTTTCGTAAAGGGTATCCTTCTTCTCGTAATACTCCATCATTTGCTTCTGCATGTCTTTATGCATCTTCTCAGCCTGTCTCAACAGCTCATGGGCTTCCTCTAGCTCCCGTTCACCCTGGCGCCTGCTGTCTTCAAGTGAAGCGATCATATTCTCGACTTCTTTGCTATCGGTACCGATATGGGACTTCGCCCGTTGAATGACACCATCTGACAATCCAAGACGTTTGGAAATGTCAAAGGCATTACTTCTTCCCGGGACCCCAAGCAATAGCTTATACGTGGGGCTTAATGTCTCTACATTAAATTCCACACTGGCATTCACGACTCCATCACGATTATACCCATACGCCTTCAACTCTGGATAGTGAGTGGTCGCCACAACCCTTGCCCCTGTTCCATGAACTTCATCAAGGATGGAAATCGCTAATGCCGCCCCTTCCTGAGGATCGGTACCGGCACCAAGCTCATCGAACAGCACCAGACTCTCATGATCGACCTTTTTCAGAATGTCGACGATGTTCACCATATGGGAGGAGAAGGTACTCAAACTTTGTTCAATCGATTGCTCATCCCCTATGTCAGCGTAAATCGTGCGGAATACACCGACCTCGGAACCATCAAGTGCCGGGATTGGAAGACCGGCCTGTGCCATCAAGCTTGTTAAGCCCAGGGTTTTCAACGTGACGGTTTTACCCCCGGTATTCGGTCCGGTGATGACGATGGAAGAAAATTCATTTCCGAGTTCAATATCATTCGCCACTGCCTCATCGATGGGCAAGAGTGGATGACGAGCTTTATTCAGCTTCACACGGCGTTCATTATTGATCGTCGGCTTTGACCCTTTGATCGAACGTCCGAACTTCGCCTTGGTAAACATGAAATCCACGTCTGACAGGACGTTGACGATCAGAAGCAGTTCTTCTCCCGATTCTTGTACACTTTCAGACAGTTCTTGCAGAATCTTCTCGATTTCCGTCTGCTCTTTCAAACGAAGCTCACGGAGCTGGTTATTCAGCTGAACAATCGCTTCAGGCTCGATGAATAACGTCTGCCCGGAAGAAGATTGATCATGGATGATCCCGCCATATTGCCCCCTGTACTCCTGTTTGACCGGGATGACGTACCTGTCATTTCGGATGGTGATGATCGCATCGGATAGCATCTTCTGTGCGTTGGATGAACGGATCATCCGCTCCAGCTTCTCCCGTATCCGCCCTTCGTTGGCACGCAGCTGGGTCCGGATCGTGCGGAGGGTTTCACTCGCTGTATCCAATATTTCTCCGTTGTCATCCACCACTTTACGTATATCCTGCTCTAAATGAGGAAGCGGGATGACCGTCCCCATCTTGCCTTGTAAGAGGGGAATATCCACCTCTTCCTCCAGTAGCTCTTCTACAAAAAGGGTCAGCTTCCGGCTTGCCCGGATCGTACTTGCCACCTGGACGAATTCAGACGGCGAAAGCATACCGCCGATTTGGGCACGCTTCACATGAGGGCGTATATCAAAAATCCCGCCAAGCGGGGCATGACCTTTCAATCTGAGAATCGTCATGGCTTCATCCGTCTCTTCATGAAGAGCGGTGATCTCTTCATAATCGACCGACGGCATGAGGGAAGAAACCCTTGCATGACCAAGGGCAGATGCTGCAAATTGCTTTAATAATTCTTTGATTTTATCAAACTCTAACGTTTTCAATACTTTAGAATTCACGGAATGTATTCCACCTTTTATCAGTTTCGCTTAATGTATTGTATGAACTCATTTTTATCCCATGTATTGATGACCGTGTCTTTCTTGATCCATCCTTTACGTGCCGTACCGACACCCACTTCCATAAATTCCAGATGATCGATACTGTGGGCGTCCGTGTTGATGACAAGCTTCACACCCTGCTCCTGTGCTTTCCGGATGTTTTCAGCAGACAGATCCAGACGATGCGGATTGGCATTCAGTTCAAGAGCCGTACCGGTTTCTTTCGCCAATTGGATAAGAAGATCCATATCGACGTCATATCCTTCCCGCCTGCCGATGATCCTGCCAGTAGGATGGGCGATGATATCCACATGGGCACTTTCCAATGCGGTCTTCAATCTCTCCATGATTTTTTCACGGGGCTGCGAAAAGCTTGAATGAATGGAAGCAATGACGAGATCCACTCTCTTCAAAAGGTCATCATCATAGTCAAGGGTACCGTCAGGAAGGATATCCATCTCGATCCCTGAAAGGATTTCTATATCATCATACTTTTTATTCAGTTCCTTTATTTCATCGATCTGCTTCACCAACCGCTCGGGAGTGAGGCCGTTAGCCACCCGTAAATACTGGGAATGGTCTGTGATCGCCATATAGTGATACCCCTTGGCACGGCATGCCTCCACCATCTCTTCAATGGAATAGGCACCGTCGGACCATGTGGAGTGCATGTGAAGATCGCCCTTTATATCATTCAGGGTAAGGAGCGGGTAATCTCCCTTGAACGCCTCCACTTCTTTTCCATCTTCCCGGAGTTCAGGCGGGATCCAGGGAAGGTCGAAGTGATGATAAAATGCTTCTTCGGAATCGAATGTTTTCACTTCACCTGTTTCACTATCCTCAACGCCATATTCACTGATCTTCTCTCCGCGTTCTTTGGCAAGCTGGCGCATACGGACGTTATGATCCTTCGATCCCGTGAAATGATGCAGGGTCGTGGCAAATTCTTCAGGCTTCACGATACGGAAATCGATGCTCACATCCCAATGGTACTGGAGGGTCAATGACACCTTCGTGTCCCCGGCTGCAATCGTCTCAACGATATTCGGCAACTTCAGAAGCCCTTCCTTCACTTTTTCCGGGTGCTCGGTCGAGATGATGAAATCAAGGTCTTTAATGGTTTCTCTCATCCTTCTTAAGCTGCCGGCTCTCGAATACGTTCCGATGCTGTCAATTTCAGAAAGATAGCCTTCTATTTCTTCCGCGATACCCATCATAAAGCCGATTGGAAGTCGGTCCGGTCTTTTCCCAACCTGTTCAATGGAAGCAAGGATTTTTTCTTCGGTCTTTTTTCCGAATCCTGCAAGTGCCTGTACTCTGTTCTCTTTACACGCTTCTTCCAGGTCCTCTATGCTTTCGACCCCCAGTTCACTGTATAGCTTCGCGATTTTCTTCCCTCCAAGACCCGGCAATTGTAAAAGAGGGATCAACCCCTTCGGCACTTCTTCCTTCAGCCCTTCAAGAACAGAAGAGGTTCCTTCGTTTATGTACTCTTCAATAACGGAGGCCGTGCCTTTGCCGATCCCTGAGAGCTTCGTGAAGTCGCTGATCTCCTGAAGGCTCCGGTCATCATTTTCAAGGGCCGCTGCCGCTTTTCGGTAGGCGGATGTTTTAAACGAGTTCTCGCCTTTCAATTCCATATATATCGCAATGTTTTCTAATAATTTTATAATATCTTTTTTATTCAAGGGATTCACCTACAATCATAGAATTAACGATCAGGAACCACGTTCATTTGGAAATTCGAACGTCTCCAATTATATAGTAGCAAAACTGGTAGAAAAAGAAAAAAGACTGACTTATAAGATGAACAAATCGTTAATGGCTTTCCTAACGAATGTAAGTTGCATACTTATAGTCAGCCCTTTTTCAGGCTACATATTCAATCCACCAGGATTTCACCATATCGGAGAAAACAGGAGTATGTTTCACCATCGCTTGTGCAATGAATGAGTTATTGATGAATGTTTGAACCGACTCGATCGGCAATAATACCGCAATATACAAGAGTATGAATATCATTAAATAGGATTCAACAAAACCGAGTATCCCACCGCCAAGAACATTCAGCTGCTTCAATAGTGGAAGATGGGCGACAAAGTCAAGCATCGATCCGATGATTTGAAGAATGATGCGCACTGCGAAGAAAATCATCGCAAACGCGATTACACGGTAATATGCCTGATCCAGATGGGTCGATTCAAAGATCATATTTAACGTGGATTGCTCGTCCAATACAGGATAAGGAATCCATAAAGTCAGCTTCGGTGCAAGCTGATCATAGTATATGTATGCTACAATGAAAGAAACGATAAATCCGAAAATGTGGATGACCTGCAGGATGAATCCACGTTTTAAACCTATTAAAAACCCTATCACCAGGATGACCAACAAAGCTAAGTCCAACATCTTTATTCAATCCTTTAATCGTTTAATTTCCCGTTCAAGCTCTTCAAACTTTTCCTGAAGTTTGAGATAATCATTTACAGCATTGACAGCCGTCAAGACCGCAAGCCTGCTTGTGTCGAGAGATGGATTCATGGAGTTGATTTCTCTCATTTTGTCATCCACTTTAGAACAAACGTATCGGATTTGACTTGTTGATTCAGTCCCAACAATCGTATACTGTTGACCATATATGTCCACCGTGGTGCGATTTTTTTGTTCTTCAGACAACCTGAAAGCCCCCCATTCATAAGAATCCTACACATAATCATACCATGAAATCTTTTGATTATGGAAGGAATTTGTCATATACACTCACATTTTTTATTAAATTCAAGATATTTGTCATAAGGAGAGAGAAACTTGGCCAATACCGTCATACAAACAACGAAAGATACAATCGAGAAAATGAAAAGTCATTACAAACATGCATTAATCGAAAAACTGCCGCCGGGGGCAGTCTTTGTCGCAAAGCCATCAGGCTGTACGATCACCGCCTATAAATCGGGTAAAGTAATGTTTCAAGGGGCAAACGGAGAAGGAGAGGCAAGCCGGTGGGGAAGCAGCGCACCAACAAAGGTGAAATCCCCTTCCAAAGGGACTGCCAGCCTCCCCGAAAATTTCGCAAATTGGTCCGTCATCGGTTCTGATGAAGTGGGGACAGGAGACTTCTTCGGCCCGATCACCGTGGTGAGCGCTTACGTAAAGAAAGAGCAGATCCCACTCATGAAAGAGCTCGGGGTCAAGGATTCCAAAAACTTATCCGACCCTCAGATCATCAGTATTGCAAGGGATCTGATTTCCACCATTCCCTATTCACTGCTCATTCTTCACAACCCGAAATACAATGAGATGCAGGCAAAAGGAATGACCCAGGGGAAGATGAAGGCCTTCCTTCATAACAAAGCCATACTGAACCTGCTGGAAAAGATGGCACCGGAACAACCCGAAGGCATCTTGATCGATCAGTTCGTCGAAAAGAATACATATTTCAAACACATCGCTGCCCAAACGAAAATCCAGCGGGAACGCGTATACTTCAGCACAAAAGGCGAAAGCATCCACCTGGCCGTCGCAGCCGCATCGATCATCGCCCGCTACGCTTTCTTAAAAGAAATGGACAAGCTGAGTGCCAAAGCAGGTGTGGAAATACCGAAAGGCGCCGGTAAACACGTCGATGTGGCGGCGGCGAAAATCATCAAACGGAAAGGCATTGAGGACTTGAAATCGATGACGAAATGGCATTTTGCGAATAGTGAAAAGGCGATGAGGTTGGCGAGGAAATGAGGAGGATGGCCCCACTGGTTTTGCTGGTGGGGTTTTTTTGTTTACGAGCCACCACACAAAAAAAAGATGCCAGACCAATGTCTGACACCTCTCTCCAAAAGTCGAATTATCCTCTCAATTCAGCTCCTGCTTTTTCTTTTACGGCTGCAAGTACTCCATCATGCACCTTCACCACTTCTTCATCGGTCAATGTTTTTGCCGGATCGAAGTATTTCAAGGAGAATGCAAGTGATTTCTTGCCTGCTTCCATATGCTCGCCTTCATACAGATCGAAGACGGACACTTCTTTCAGAAGTTTTCCTCCTGCTTCTTTGATGATGGATGCCAGGTCCCCGGCTTTCACATCCGTGTTCACTACAAGGGCGATATCCCTTGTAATCGATGGATGGCGTGGGATCGGCGTGTAGCTCAGGCCTGGCTTTTCATAATGGAAGACAGGTGATGCCTTCAGTTCGAACACATACGTTTCGTTTAGATCCAGTTCTTTTTCCGCTTCCGGATGGATCGCTCCGACGAAACCGATCACTTCGTTGTCAAGTAAGATCTCGGCCGTACGTCCAGGGTGCATGCCGTCTACGGTTGCCTGACGGAATGAGATGGCTTCTGATACACCGATTTCTTCGAACATGCCCTCCAGGATCCCTTTGGCCACATAGAAGTCGACTGGCTTTTTCTCGCCTTGCCAAAGGTGCTGGTGCCACAGGCCGGTCAGCGCTCCTGCTATATGCTCTTCTTCCCGTGGAAGCTCTTCGCCTGTTTCCGTTAAGAATACGGATCCTACTTCATAAAAGGCTAGAGAATCATTTTGACGGGCTTTGTTATATGAAACCACTTCAAGAAGCTGCGGAACGATGCTTAAACGAAGGTTGCTTCGTTCTTCACTCATCGGCATCAATAAGCGGACAGGCTCCCTTACGTCCAACGCATATTGGCTTGCTTTCTTGTCGTTTGTCAATGAATACGTGATCGCTTGCAGGAGTCCCGCTCCTTCCAGGTATCGGCGGACCGTACGGCGCTTCAGCTGGTGATTCGAAAGGCCACCAGGTGTTGCCTCTCCTTCTGGAAGTGTCATCGGAAGATTGTCATAGCCGTAAAGGCGGGCCACTTCTTCCAGTAAATCTTCAGGGATGGTGATATCCCCTCTTCTTGTAGGAGCCGTTACGACGAATATTTCGCCGTTTACTTCTGCATCAAATTGAAGTCGGCGGAAAATATCTTCCACTGTATCAACGGAAATGGCTGTTCCAAGTGAAGAATTGATTTTCTCCAGGGAGATTTCAACCTTGACCGGTTCAACATCCAATTCGTTAAATAAAACAGTTCCTTCCAGAACTTCCCCTCCGGCATATTCAGCCATCAGTTCAGCCGCTCTTTCCCCGGCTTTCAGGACACGATTCGGATCCACACCCTTTTCATAACGGGTGCTGGCTTCGCTTCTGAGTCCGTGGTCTTTCGATGCACCTCTGACAATGGCACCGGTGAAGTAAGCTGCTTCAAGAAGGACCGTCGTCGTATCGTTCTGGACTTCTGAATTGGCTCCACCCATCACTCCGGCAAGGGCAACGGGTTCAGTCCCGTTCGTAATCACAAGCTGGCTGCTTGATAGCGTTCTTTCCGCATCATCCAGGGTCACGAATGTTTCGCCGTCGTTTGCACGGCGAACAAGGATTTCCTTCGAACCGAGACGGTCATAGTCAAAAGCGTGAAGGGGCTGACCATATTCCAATAACACGTAGTTCGTAATGTCGACTACGTTATTATGTGGACGGATCCCTGCAGAAATCAGTGCATTTTGCATCCAAAGTGGAGATGGACCGATTTTGACATTTTTGATGATTTTAGCCCCGTAAAGAGGATTATCTTCTTTTGCTTCTACTTTTACCGATACATAATCCGAAGCTTTTTCGTTGCCTTCTGATACCTCGGCTGTCGGAAGCTTTACGTCACGGTCCAGGATGGCTGCGACTTCATACGCCACTCCAAGCATGCTTAAGCAATCAGAACGATTGGGTGTCAATCCTAATTCGAGGATTGCATCATCCAGGTTCAATAATTCAACGGCATTGCGACCGACTTCGGCCTCATCACTGAATACGTAGATCCCTTCTGCATGCTCTTTCGGGACGAGCTTTCCTTCGACTCCAAGCTCTTGCAGGGAGCAGATCATCCCGTGGGATGCTTCGCCGCGAAGTTTGGCTTTTTTGATTTTGAAGTTACCAGGAAGGACCGCCCCTACTTTCGCGACAGCCACTTTTTGACCCTTTGCCACGTTCGGTGCCCCGCAAATGATTTGGACAGGCTCTTCTTCCCCTACGTCCACAAGGCATTTATTTAACTTATCCGCATCGGGGTGCGGCTCACATTGCAGGACATGCCCGACGACCACATTTTTGATCTCTTCGCCGATCCGTTCGACACCTTCGACTTCAATCCCGCTTCTTGTAATCTTCTCTGCCAACTCTTCAGGTGTTGTGCCTGATAAGTCTACATAATTTTCTAACCATTTATATGAAACAAACATGTGTTAGTACCTCCCTATCGTTTTCTTTACTCTTGTGTTCCGAACTGTGTCACAAAGCGAGTATCGTTTGTGTAGAAATGACGGATGTCATCGATGCCGTATTTCAGCATGGCAATACGCTCCGGTCCCATACCGAAGGCGAAACCTGTATATTTCTTCGAATCGAATCCAGCCATTTCAAGGACATTCGGATGAACCATCCCTGCTCCAAGGATTTCAATCCAGCCCGTTCCTTTACATACGCGGCAGCCTTTTCCTCCACAGATCTTACATGAAATATCCATCTCGACGGATGGCTCTGTGAATGGGAAGAAGCTCGGGCGCAAGCGGATTTCACGGTCTTCACCGAACATTTTCTTAGCAAATACATTCAGCGTTCCTTTCAGGTCACTCATGCGGATGTTTTCGTCGATGACAAGGCCCTCGATCTGGGTAAACTGATGGGAATGTGTCGCGTCATCTGTATCACGTCGGTACACTTTCCCGGGACAGATGATCTTGATGGGTCCCTTTCCTTTGGCCAGTTCCATCGTCCTTGCCTGAACCGGTGACGTGTGGGTACGCAGAAGGGTTTCTTCCGTAATATAGAAAGAATCCTGCATATCACGTGCCGGATGTCCTTTAGGGAGGTTCAGGGCTTCGAAGTTATAATAGTCCTTCTCGACTTCCGGTCCTTCAGCAACCGTATAGCCCATGCCGATGAAGAGGTCTTCGATTTCTTCCACGATCATCGTCAGGGGATGGTGATTCCCTTTTTTCACAGGGCGACCGGGTAACGTGACATCGATCGTTTCAGATTGAAGCTTCTTTTCGACCGCTTCTTTTTCAAGAACAGCCTGCTTTGCTTCGATGGTTTCGGTGATCGCTCCACGGACTTCATTGGCAAGTGCCCCCATTTTAGGACGCTCTTCTGCTGAGAGTTTCCCCATTCCTTTTAAGGCTTCGGTGACAGGTCCTTTTTTGCCTAAATAAGCAACACGGATGTTGTTCAGTTCTTTCAGGTCTTGTGCTTCGTTCACTTTTTCGATGGCTTCTTGTTGAAGGGATCGTAATTTGTCCTCCATTGTTCTTCCTCCTTTAATGTATATCGTCCGAATGTTTCGTTGGATTGGTTTTTAAACAAATAAAAAAACCCCATCCCAAAAAGGGACGAGGTTTATATCGCGGTACCACCCTTATAAGCATATCCACAGGGGGATCTACTCACTTCATTCGGATAACGGCTTATGCCGGAGCATCTTTACATTCACATTGGAATGGTCCCGATGCCAACTCGAGAGGTGAAATGTTCACATCATGTTTTCTTAAGAATGCTTACAGTCCAGGGCATTCTCTCCCTTGAAGAAGGTCATGTGTTACTTTCCTCTTTCAACGTTTTTTAAGTTATATGTGCATTATTATAGTGAATTTCACGGCATAATTCAAACCTTTTCACGAAATTCACTGCCCATTTTTAAAATGATACAATAAAATGCCTGCCGCAATGGCCACATTCAAGGATTCACTCTTACCGTAAATAGGGATGTAGAGGTTCCGGTCCGTTTCCTTTAACAGGTCCTTCGACATGCCGTTCCCCTCATTCCCTACAATGAGGGCATAGGAAGATTGCGGGCTGATCGACGTGTACTCCTCTCCGTTTTCAAGAGCCGTCCCGTACACGGGGATGCTGCGCTCTTTCAGGGCTGAAATGGTTTCAGACAGTTCTTTTCTGACGATGGGAATATGAAAATGACTTCCTTGTGCCGAACGCAACACTTTGGGATTATAAGGGTCCACCGTCCCTTTTCCCAACACAACCATATCGATTCCCGCCGCATCGGCTGTACGGATGATGGTGCCAATATTGCCAGGGTCCTGAAGACCGTCGAGAATCATGAATGTGGCTGCCTGATCAGGGTCATGCTCATCTTCTCTTTGCCTGCAAATCGCAAAGATCCCCTGAGAGGTCTCGGTATCTGCGAGGATTTTCCCGACTTCATCCGATACCATGGTGACAGAAACCGAGTCCACCGTCCATTTTGGGGGGAGATCGATTCCTTCCACAAGGATCAGCTCAAGGACCGTATCCTCCTGCTTTAATGCTTCTTCCACAAGGTGAAATCCTTCAATGATATATGTGCGGGTGAGATCCCGTTCTTTTTTCGTCAATAATTTCTTCCACTGCTTCACAACAGGATTTTTCGAGGATTGAATATACTTCAATCGTATCCGCTCCTTTTGATTACTATTCAAGGTCTCATTATACCTTAACTTCCATACATAATAAATTCAATTTGAGACAAGATAACAATGAATTCCTCATCCTAGCAAAAAGGAGAAATGCGTGATGAATCTTAACTTACGAAAAGCGATCATACACAATGTATCTGGAAACAACCAGGACGAATTGAGAGACACCATCGTGGATGCCATCCAGGGGGGAGAAGAAAAAACCCTTCCAGGTCTCGGTGTACTCCTTGAAGTCTTCTGGCAAAACGCCGATCCAGAGGAACAGAAAATGGTCCTTGAAACATTAGAGGAATCATTGCAGCAGCAGCAAATGCAATAAAAGCATGGGCAATCCTGAATCGGGGTTGCCCATGTTTTTTCCTTTGAATGGTTTTAGCCTCACTCCTTCAGTGGTAATACAACATACATAAGAAAACGAAGGGGGAGAAAAAGGGATGAGTCAGGAGAAAAGCGCCTTATTGATCATCGACATGATTAATACGTTTGATTTCCAAGGTGGAGAAAAATTACATGAAAACACAATGAACATCGTCGGAAACATCCGCGATTTGAAGAAAAAAGCGAAGGAAGCCGGGTTGCCCGTCATATATGTGAATGACAATTACGGCCTTTGGCAGGACAATATGAATGATATCATTGAAGAATGCAAAAAAGGGAAAGGCAAAGACGTGATCGAAAAACTCCATCCCGATACAGACGATTATTTTATCATCAAACCGAAACATTCCTGTTTTTTCGGAACACAGCTTGATATCCTGCTTCATCAGCTGGATGTGAAGCGTCTGATTCTAACGGGGATCGCAGGTGACATCTGTGTGCTGTATACCGCCAATGACGCCTATATGAGGGAATATGACATGTCGATACCAAAGGACTGCATGGCATCCGAAACCGAGGAGGACAATGAAAGCGCGATCCGCATCATCAAGAAGACGATTGACGCCGATATGACCTCTTCGAAAGAAATGACGTTTAACTAAAGACAAAATAAAGAGACCCTGATTCAGCAGGGTCTCTTTCATTGCAATCAATCAAACGTAATCTTCGCCACGGTGTCGCTGTCTAGCTTCTTGATCACTTCTGTAATCAATTTAACGGCGTTCTCGTAATCATCACGATGCAACATCGCTGCATGTGAGTGGATATAACGTGTCGCAATGGTGATCGATAAGGCAGGAACTCCATTGGCAGTCAAATGGATCGCACCTGAATCCGTTCCACCTCCTGCGATGGCATCGAATTGATACGGAATGTTATGCTCATCCGCAGTATCCGTCACGAAGTCGCGAAGTCCCTTGTGGGAAACCATGGACGCATCATATAAAATGATCTGTGGACCTTCACCCATCTTACTTGACGCTTCTTTATCAGAAACCCCAGGTGTGTCCCCGGTGATTCCAACATCCACACCGAAGCCGATATCAGGCTGAATCTTGGCAGCAGCCGTTCTCGCGCCACGCAGGCCGACCTCTTCCTGTACGGTACCGACTCCATATACGACGTTCGGGTGACTCGCATCCTTCAGGTTTCTTAGTACATCGATGGCAATCGCACAACCAATGCGGTTATCCCATGCTTTCGCCAGTAGCATCTTCTCGTTGTTCATCACCGTGAATTCGAAATGTGGGACCACCATATCTCCCGGTTTCACTCCCCATTCCAGAACTTCTTCACGGCTTGAGGCACCGATATCAATGAACATATCTTTGATGTCCACCGGTTTTTTGCGTGCTTCCGGAGGCAGGATATGCGGCGGCTTGGAACCGATCACACCCGTCACTTCCCCTTGGCTCGTCACGATCGTCACACGCTGGGCAAGCATGACCTGTGACCACCAGCCTCCTACGGTTTGAAAGCGCAGGAACCCTTTGCTGTCGATCTGGGTGATCATGAATCCGACTTCATCAAGATGTCCCGCCACCATGATCTTAGGACCGTTTTCATCGCCCACTTTTTTCGCGATCAGGCTCCCGAGGTTATCTGTCGTCACTTCATCTGCAAATGGCTCTATGTATTTTTTCATGACTTCCCGTACTTCTCTCTCATTACCCGGTACACCCTTGGCATCGGTTAAATCTTTGAGCATTGTCAATGTTTCATCTAATTTTGCCATTGTTTCGACCCCCTAAATATTGTTTTACCTTTTCATTATACTAAAACCTGTGTGATTCATCAAAATTTCCTGAATCTTCTTTACGATTATGGATTAATATCCTTCTTTTTGACGATTATAATTCACTTCATTTTTCTTCACATACGCATCGAACACTTCTTCATGGGTGAATCCAAGCAGTTCGCCAAGGTACACGTAGTGCCTGAATAACTCCTGGAAATGTTCAACGGAACGCTCTTCAGCAAAGTGGTTGGCATATTTGAATACCTCCATGAATTGCTTTGTCACATCTTCATTCACATAATTCGTCTCCACTATATCGAATTGTTGAATGCCAATTTCGATTCCCAGTGACAGGATGAAATGGACCCCGTCCACAAATTCTTCAAGGATCACATCCTTTGCTGACGAAGGTTTCGTACTCCAGAACTTGAAGCTTCTCGTTTCATTGGCCAGTTCCCCTACCTCAACCAGGAGGGCCAGGATTTTTTTGTCGATCAGGTCTTCTTGTTCCAGGCCGTGTTCCTCTTCGATATGCTGATCAAGTTTCTTCTGCATGTCCAACAATGTTTCAATATTCATTGTGATATCTCCCCTTCGATGCCTTTATTTCTTACACACCCTCTTAGTATGACAAATTTTTAAACAAATTTATAATAATATGAAACCTTTTTCTGATTTAACCGTAAATAGTAGTGGAAGAAATATGCCTATGGAGGTAATGGTTATGCTTTGGCTTATTCGGTTAGTGCTTTTAATCCTTATTCTTTATCTTCTATACAGCAGCGTGAAATACATTATCAACCCAAAGCGAAAACTGGAGCTTGCCCAGGAGCAGAAACGTTTCTATTTTCTCGATGATCAGGAAAATGTCCGGAAGAATTTTCACATAACGTACAAGGGTGTACGATTTGAAGGGGAAAAATATCTTGGTGCAACCGAGAAGGCATTCGATGTGGTTTCCATATTCGTATGGACCAAAAATGTTTCCTCATTAAAGGGGCTTACCCGGGAGGATTTCGAATACCTCCAGAACGAAATCAAAGAAAGATACCCGAATGCCAAACTCGACTGGAAAAGTCCGATCCACGAATTCCTTCAAAAATCACAACAAAAAAACGACTAGCAGAGCTGGTCGTTTTTCATTTTTATTTACCCGGGAAAAACTCTCTCCATTGAATGACTCTGACTTTTTCTCTCAGGAGGTAAAATAGGACGATGAGTGCGATGAAGATCATGACGAGAATGGGTGGGGAAAATTGTTTGATGTATTGGCCGAACACCGTATAGAAAAACGCCAGGGGAATATTGGAAAGGACGGAGGCGCGTACGAAGGGCTTGAGCTCCTTCTTACGCTCGAGCAGGCAAAGATTCAAGAGCTGGTAATGGACAAAGGGAATCAACCTGAGAACCGCAATCTGACCCGTGGTGAGGGTGGCATTCCGGCCAAACCACTTTTCTTTCAGCCTCAGGAGTTTTTCATAAAACGATTTGAAACTTTTAATGACAAAATAAAAAGTGACAGATAAGAGCGTTAATCCGATCAACGAGTACAGTGTGCCGAAGAGACTCCCGAACAGAACCCCTCCCGCCATACAGACAAGGGCGACGGGGATGAACAGAAACTGCCTCAGGATATGAAATAAGATAAACAGAACAGGAGCCATATACCCGCTTGCCTCCATCAGGGCGAATGCAGCAACCAACCGTTCGTCCATGGCTTATGCGACCTCCTTCTGCTATTCTAAGCTGTTTCTACAAACCCTCTTTATATCGTATGTATGAGAGACGGGTTAAAGAATGAAAACTTTGACGTCACAGATTCGCGTTCAGCCAGATGAACAGCACACAGTGGGCGATAACAAGCAATGGGAAGCCGACGGCGAACGCTTTGTGCTTCGTTTTATGCCTGAACACCTTCATCCCCATATACGCTCCAACACTGCCTCCCACAATGGCGACCTGCCACAACACCCGCTCGCTGATGCGGTATTCATGCCGCTCTGCTTTCCGTTTATCTCTCCCCATGACCGTAAAGCCGATGATGTTGATGATGACGGCATATAGATATAGAATCCCTGTTAATGCATCCATGATTTCTACCTGCTTTCTATAGTGATTGATATAAGAAAGGACCGGCCAGGGGCCAGTCCTTTTTGTCTGCTGATTTCGTCAGCAGTTACTTATTTGTTTAGTTGAGCTTTAGCAGCGTCAGCTAATTGGTTGAATGCTTTTTCGTCAGAAATCGCAAGCTCAGCAAGCATTTTGCGGTTTACTTCGATACCAGCAAGCTTTAATCCGTGCATTAAACGGCTGTAAGAAAGACCGTTCATACGTGCAGCCGCATTGATACGTGTGATCCATAGTTTACGGAAGTCACGTTTCTTTTGGCGACGGTCACGATAAGCATACATGTATGATTTCATGACTTGTTGATTTGCTACTTTATATAAAGTATGTTTTGAACCGAAATAACCTTTGGCTAATTTAAGAACTTTTTTACGACGTCTGCGTGTTACTGTTCCGCCTTTTACGCGTGGCATAATAATTCCCTCCTGTTTCTAATACTTCTTATTTTAGGTTGTCAAGCATATGACGAATGCGTTTGAAATCTCCTTTAGAGACAACAGCCGCTTTACGTAGCTTACGCTTTGCTTTAGTAGATTTGTTTGCGAATAAGTGGCTTGTGTAAGCGTGTGAACGTTTAAGTTTACCAGAACCTGTTTTCTTGAAACGCTTAGCTGAGCCGCGGTGAGTTTTCATTTTTGGCATGATGCTTTTCCTCCTCGGGTCCTTTATTTTTCGTTGACTGGTGCAAGCACCAAGAACATACTGCGACCATCCATTTTCGGTTTTGATTCAACGGTTGCTACATCTTTACACTCATCACTGAAGCGATCCAGAACACGTTGACCAATTTCTTTGTGCGTAATCGCACGACCTTTAAATCGGATTGACGCTTTAACTTTGTCTCCTTTTTCAAGGAACTTACGAGCGTTACGAAGCTTGGTGTTGAAATCATGCTCATCAATCGTCGGGCTTAGACGCACCTCTTTAAGATTGATGATCTTCTGATTCTTACGTGCTTCTTTTTCTTTCTTCTGTTGTTCAAATTTAAACTTACCGTAGTCCATGATACGAGCAACGGGTGGTTTTGCATTTGGAGCAACAAGAACAAGATCAAGGTTTACACGTTCAGCAATTTCAAGAGCTTCATTCTTGGATTTGATTCCAAGTTGCTCACCGTTTTGATCGATAAGACGTACTTCACGGGCACGAATCGTTTCGTTTAAGATCATGTCTTTGCTAATAATTAGCCACCTCCAAGGTTTATTAAAAGAATACACGGCTTTGGCCGACGCACCCGCTTCCTTTTTCCATGTCCAGGACACAAAAAAAGATGCGAGTGTCGAAACACCCGCACCTGATTATTAAGCATATATAAATGGCTTTAATAGTCAATCACATACCTGGTAACAGCTTTAACGCGTTATTCAGGTGAGAAGCGGGTAGCTCCTACTTGTACCAAACTGTATTCAATTCACCTTAGATACTATATCACATGACAATACCGCTGTCAAATAATCATTTAATATCACAACGTATTTCATAATATCAGACATCTAAGGAGAGTGCAACAGTTTTTTGAAATTAATTGGGGAGGGACGGACCTCCAACAGAAACATTATGGTAAACCACAATGACCATTTGGAGGTCCGTCCCTCTTCCAATTTTAGCGATTCGCTTCTTTTGTGATGTGAGCGATGAATTCGTCAAGGGAAATCGTTTCGGATTTCTGCTCTCCGTATTTACGGACGTTGACGGACGTTTCCTTGATTTCATTGTCTCCCACGACGAGCATGTATGGTACTTTGCTCATCTGTGATTCACGGATCTTGTAGCCGATTTTTTCATTACGGTCATCGATCTCTACACGAAGTCCTTCAGCCTGAAGCTTTTCTTTCACTTCTTTCGCATAGTCGAAGTGGACATCCGGAGAAACCGGGATCACCTGAACCTGTGTTGGAGCTAGCCATGTCGGGAATGCTCCTTTGTATTCCTCGATCAGGAAGGCAACAAAGCGTTCCATAGTGGATACGACTCCACGGTGGATAACGACAGGACGATGCTGCTTCCCGTCTTCCCCTACGTATGTTAAGTCAAAGCGCTCAGGCAATAAGAAGTCCAGTTGAACAGTGGATAACGTTTCTTCTTTACCCAGTGCCGTCTTCACCTGTACATCCAGTTTAGGGCCGTAGAATGCCGCTTCCCCTTCTGCTTCGAAGTACTCGACATCCAGTTCATCCATCGCTTCCTTGATCATCCCTTGTGCGCGGTTCCACATTTCATCGTCATCGAAATACTTTTCTGTATCTTCAGGATCACGATATGAAAGACGGAACGAATAATCATTCAGATCAAAGTCTTTGTATACTTCCTGAACAAGGCGTACGACGCGCTTGAATTCCTCTTTGATTTGATCCGGACGTACGAAGATATGGGCATCATTCAGAGTCATCCCCCGTACACGCTGAAGTCCTGACAGGGCACCGGATAATTCGTAACGGTGCATCGTACCAAGCTCGGCGATACGGATTGGAAGCTCACGGTAGCTGTGGATGCCGTTTTTATAAATCATCATATGATGCGGACAGTTCATCGGGCGAAGGACAAGATCTTCATTGTCCATTTCCATGACCGGGAACATGTTTTCCTGATAGTGATCCCAGTGACCGCTTGTTTTGTACAATTCTACGCTTCCCATGATAGGAGTGTAAACGTGGTCGTAACCCAGACGCTCTTCTTTATCGACGATATAACGCTCGATGATTCGGCGGATCGTCGCACCTTTAGGCAGCCACATTGGCAAGCCCTGTCCCACTTTTTGTGAGTTCATGAACAAGTTCAATTCTTTTCCGATTTTACGGTGATCACGCTCTTTCGCTTCTTCTAAAAGACGAAGATGCTCATCTAAGTCTTCCTTCTTGAAGAAAGCCGTACCGTAAATCCGTTGAAGCATTTGATTATCACTGTTTCCACGCCAGTAGGCACCGGCAATGCTTAACAGCTTGAATTCTTTGATTTTATTTGTTGATGGGACGTGGACCCCACGGCAAAGGTCGAAGAATTCACCTTGCTCGTAAATGGAAACCTGCTCCCCTTCAGGAATGGCTTCGAGCAGTTCAAGCTTGTACTCGTCTCCGATTTCCTCATACATTTTCTGCGCTTCGTCGCGGCTGACTTCTTTACGGATCACTTCCAGGTTTTCGCCTGTGATCTTCTTCATTTCCTTCTCGATCACCGGAAGATCTTCCGGCGTGAACGTATGCTCTGAATCGATATCGTAATAAAATCCGCCTTCAATGACCGGACCGATCCCCAGCTTCGTTTCAGGATATAAACGTTTGATGGCCTGTGCCATTAAATGGGCCGTACTGTGACGGAGGACTTCGAGGGCATCCGCTGAAGGAGCCGTCACGATTTCAATCGCTCCATCTGCCTGAATTCCTGTACGCAGGTCGATCATTTCACCATTTATTTTTCCAGCGAGCGCCTTCTTCTTCAGTCCCGGACTGATGGACGCAGCAATCTCTTCTGTTGTCGTACCCTTGGGAAACTCCTTAACATTTCCATCAGGGAACTGCATTTTCACTACTTCTGACATGTGATTTCACTCCTTGAAATATCTTTATAAAACATAAAAAACCCCGCCCCTTCACATTTGAAGGGACGAGGTTAATAAATAAACTCGTGGTTCCACCCAACTTCTCACTGTCCTGGTTTAAAGACAATGACTTCATTGAAAAACGAATAACGACATTTAGCCGTCAATCATTACTGTGAACCGGATAAGGTTCCGTTCATGATCGAAGTTCCGAGGTGGTAAATATCACTACCGAATTAGGAAGCTTGCAGCCTTGTGACTTCCCTCTCTGTGAATGAATAGGAATATTGTTGTCCTCATCATAACCTTTATTTATTGACTTATTATGTAGGTATTATAATCGGTTATGTTTTGAAAAGCAAGCCTATTCATTCGCAATATCCCACGAAGGATAAAGAAGTGTATCGGGAAAATAACTCAACGGCAGAAGATCGATTCGTTCTTCAAAAATATTCTGCAGCGTCCTGATCAATTGATGATCCCCATTTCCATAGACGTGTATCTTCTCAGGGGCAAGGGACAATAAAGGGGCAATGGTGAATGAATCTACATATAAGGGATGATTGGTAAGCAGCCGTTTATCGATCGCCTTCGTCAGCTCCTGCCGTGTCATTTCTTTCATGTCCTCATCAAAGAAACGAAATCCATACCCCGTTGAGTAAAGATGGACCGTGCGCATTTTCTGATCCCTTGACGAGAGATACTCCCGCAGCATATGAACGAACATCTGATATTCCTGCTCCATCTTATATTCGTCTATGGCGAGATCCAGCATCAGCAGGAGCCTCTCCTGAAGCTTTTTCAACCTGAACTTGCTGAACGAGTCGAATGAGATGGGTGCCTTCCCTTCCACCAGAAGCTCCAGGCTCTCATGGACGTATTCAGCCTCGTCCCATTCGCCGATCAGCTCCATCAATTCCGGACGTTCCCCCATCCTCATCTCTGACACGATTTCTAATATTTGATTGATTTCATCACTATCTTCATACAAATAATTTTCTCTCAAGGCTGATTCGGACCAGTCCATGCATTTATCATTCATGACGAATTTGGAAACCCCGTTGAAAAGCTTTTCCCGCTCCTTGAAGAAGGGCGAAACCTCTATCGTCAGATTATAGTGAGTTGTATGTTGAAAGAGCGTTTCATGAAACCATGATTGGATGAACTCTTTATTGAGGTATTCTTGAAGCTTTACCGCATCACTTTTTTGCTTGAAAATAAATTCAATCAAACTTTCTCGCCTCCTTAAACCCAATTCCCTGATTTATATATATGGGAGGCTTGTATAAATTAGAAGTTGATGAGGGAAATTCTTTTGGGTGAACAAAAAAGGAAAGGGAACCGCATGCGATTCCCTCTCCTTCAAACTATTCTCTTCGATTCCGCCCGTCGATCAACACAGGCTTAGATAAATATTTGATCCGCTCCATGATCCGCGCAGCCTTCAATTTCTCTTCTTCCCCGCGCTGACTGTACGTCAAATGGTGGGTCAGCTCGTTGAAGTTGAAGTTGGAGGTGAAGAATGTCGGCAGATTCTCAAGCATTCTGTACTGGAGAATCGTACCGAGGATTTCATCCCTTCCCCAGCTGGACATGGTTTCCGCTCCGATGTCGTCAAGCATGAGGATCGGTGCCGATTTTACCATCTCAAGCTTTTCATTCACCGTATTATCACCGAGTGATTGTTTGATTTCCCTGAAGAACTCGGGAACGTATACGATAAGGGATCCGATTTTTTTCTCTGCGAGTTCATTGGCCATGGCGCCTAACAGATAGGATTTACCCACACCGAACTTCCCGTAAAAATAGAGACCCTTCATTTTCGTCCCTTCTGTATACGTCTCTACGAAATTCTTCGCAAGGCGCACCGCTTCGAGACGGCTTTTCGAATCAAGATCGAGGGTCTGGAAGGATGCCTGCAAGATATCCTTAGGTACGTAAAGACTTTTAATCAGACGCTGGGCACTCGTCCTTTCATCATGGATGACTTTCCGCGGGCAGCGATGATAATCGATGTCGATGGTGTTCCCCCTGATCACCAGGTGAGGGTCATACCCTTCCATCATATTCTTGCATTCCTGCAAAGAAGGACAGTACCGGCATTCCTTGCTTTGAGAGATGTATTCATATAGTTTCATCAGGCTTTCATTGACCATTTCAGCCGTTACCCGGCCTTCATTCCTGCGGATAAAATCTTTTACATCATTATTTTCTAAAATCTCTTTTTTCATTTGTTCATATCGCTGTTGAAATGACCCGGAAGTCGCCAGCCTTTTTAAGGTGTTATTGATTTTCTCCATCGTTTTGTTCACCTACTTCCGAAAATTTTTAAGCTCTTCTTCGAGTTTTTTCTTTTCTGCTTCGAAGTCGTATCCTTCTGCAGTGGACTCGGATTCATCCGCCGTTTCATCTTCCTTGAACCATTCCGGAAGCTTCTCGGTGCGGATCGGCTTTCTCCGCCTGCTCGACTTCGTTTCCTTTTTACCTTCTGCCCATTCGAGATACTGCTTATGTTCACTTTTCGCAAGTATCATCGCTTCACTTGCCGACGTCACCTTTTTCCTGGACCAATGGGAAGCGATCTTCTCCATATATCCTTTCGTCAGCTTCATGTCTGTTTTTAACAGCACATATTGAATCAGTACATTCATCACGCCAATCGGCAGCTTCTGGGACATGAGCACTTCCTCAACGGCTTGAAGATCAGCCTTGGAAGGAGACCCGCCGTTCGAGATGTCCGATAATACGTCCTTCGGGGAGGTGGTTTCCAGGTAGTCGATGAGCTCTTCCTCCTGGGAAAGGGGTTGATCCCGCTCTACAGCTTTCTTCGTTTCCACTCTCGTCGTCAAATCAGGCAGTTGATCACCCGTCTGCATACCATACCAGTCCCGGGCCGTTTTACGCAGCGATTCGATATCAATCGTATCATCCGCATCCAGGGAGCTTAGGACGATATTCTTCATCTGAAGAGGATCGATCCCGTACAGATAGCTCAGCTTCAATACCGTTTCCTTTACTTTCGGTGTAAAGGCTTTACGAGGGACCATGGATTCCGATAATCCGGCCAGCAGCAGCTGAAAATCAAAATCGATTTCATCCAGGGCAAGTCCATCATTCTTGCCGTATTTCATATATTGTTCACCTGACCTGGTTTCGGAATCCACATTCGCATCATGGTGAAGGAAATTAATCGGTTCAGACGTGAAGACATCCTGAAATGAACGGGTGATTTCGGTGTACTGATTTTTATCAGCAGACGCATCCGTGAAAAATTTCTTCAGACGCAAATAGTGGGTCCGGCCGATCTTACGGTACAAATACACATTCAGCATGCCATCATGAAAGAATTCCTGAGGAGAGAGGGGCGGCTGCAGTTCATATAGAAAACGGCGATCTTCATCATCCCTTTTTTCATACACTTTCAGCAATCCGATTCCCTCTAGTTTCATCCTTGCTTCGTAGACGTCCTGAAGATTGACGGACAGGACGTTCATCAAGTGATAATGGGTGGAATCCGTCGACCAGAGCCGATTCTCTTCCACTTCCCCCCACAGGCTCATGTAGAGGCTGTAGCAAACGGTACCGATTAAAGGCTGGTACAGAAACGTAATGATTTTCCGGTCATATTCCTGAAGCATCCCATGTGTCCCTACGGTGTAGTGATCGATTGGCTGTATTTCATTCCAATGCTTCTTCATCATAGTTGGATTCTACCTTTCAATAAATAAAGAGAAAAGAGCCAAAGAATCCCATCTTCAGCTCATTCTTCTACTCTTTTTTTATTAATTCTTTTAACTCGTCTATAAATACATTAATATCCTTAAATTGTCGATATACGGATGCAAAACGGACATATGCCACTTCATCAACTTTCGCAAGGTGATCCATGACCATCTCACCGATCTTCACAGATTCTACTTCGGAAGCACCTTGATTCCGAAGGTCCTTCTCGATATCTGTTGAGATCTTCTCTAATCTTTCAAGAGGTACCGGGCGCTTCTCACAGGCCTTGATCAGTCCCCTCAAAATCTTTTCTCGACTAAACTCTTCTCTTACCCCTTCTTTTTTCACCACAATTAAAGGAAGCTCTTCAACCTTCTCAAAGGTCGTGAAGCGAAATGTACATTCTTCACATTCTCTTCTTCTCCTGATGGAGCGTCCTTCATCAGCAGGTCGTGAGTCCACCACTCGGGTACCATTATGCTGGCAAGACGGGCATTTCATAATATCAGCTCCGTTATTACATACTATTACCTTCATCATATAAAAAAGCTGCAACTTACACAAGCTTCTATAGGATTTACCGTTATTTCACTTTTTTCAATTCGCCATCAAGCTGGTGATAATAATGACTTATTTGCGCTTTTAAAACGGTATATGTACCAAAGATCTTCCCTTTATCCGCACTGACCTTAAAATCGACTGCCGTTTCAAGCGGCCGCACGGTAATGACCGTGGCAACGATAAACAATTGAGGCGTTCCGTTTTTCCGGACGGTGATTTCCCCTCTGTCCTTGGACTGGGAGATCACCTCGTATTCTGACGATGAGAATAATCCCAGCACGGCATTAAATGCACCTTGATGCATGGATTTATAATAGCGTGATTGCAGTTCCTTATCTTCATGCTGATCGGACGTTTCACACTCCGATTGAAATCGCTTTAACAGGGTACGTATTCCACTCATATCAAGTTCCTCCCTTTAGTTACCCTTATTTTACACGAAAAGGCAGGATTGAAAAACCCATAAGTGCACGTACGAACGGGCGCATAAAAAAAGAGATGCATGAATCACGCATCTCTTCTGAGTTATTATCGATTAAAGGGCTTGAGCCTGGGACTTCTTCACTTGCACAGGACCCATTCCACGCGGCAATTCAATCGTTTCGCGTGTGTCAGCACCAAGAGCATCTGCAATATATTCAGCTGCGATATTAGGATCTAAATCGCCGCACGTATATACATCAATACTGGCATAACCATGTTCAGGAAAACTGTGGATAGTTAAGTGTGATTCAGAAATGATCACGACTCCACTCACACCTTGAGGAGCAAATTTATGAAAAGCCACCTCACGCACTTCTGCACCTGACTTAAGCGCAGCATCTACGAATGTTTTCTCAATTCCTACTACATCGTTTAATTTTTCAAAATCGCAACCCCATAATTCAGAGATTACATGACGTCCCATTGTTTCCATTTTGTATTTCCCCCTTTGACATGATTTTTTTCGTCAAAATGAACGAATCCTTTGGCAAAATCTTAACTACCACGGGGGAAAGTTAGTCCGAAGAGGTCCTAACCCTTTAAGTAGTTAAATCAGTATTCATTTGCTAATAAGAAGTTCACGAAAAATAGTATACTTTGTTTAAAACTCTTTTGCAATAAATTTTTATAAAGTTTTTTAGATGGGTAGGTTATCTGATTTGGCTATGGTGTAAAAACAATGACCGTTCCTTTTCGCTGCAGGCACTTGCTTTCCGGCGGGGCGTGA
>NZ_BCVQ01000035.1 GCF_001591825.1 Rossellomorea vietnamensis NBRC 101237 | reverse complement strand
GTTCCGTTGCTTCTCTCGAAGCGACTTGACCATCATATCAAGAATTCAGTGCGTTTGTCAACAACTTTTTTGAAATGTTTTATGATCTCGTTGAATGTTGTTTATGTAACCCGCTGCTCTCTTGCGACGGTTTTTAAAGTATATCAAGCTATTAGATATTCGTCAATAGATTTACTAGATTTAATTTAAAAACTTTCACACCCTCCTACTATGAGTTCGTGATTCTTCTATTTAAAACAACCACTATCTTCTATATATAAACAAAAACAAAACCGGCTCACCTTCCATGATGGCAGGTGAGCCGGTTTATCATTTGACTATTAGTCGATCTTAATGATGTTTTCGTCGTTACGGTTAATGTTACCAGACTTCTCGATTGTCACTTGTTGACCTTCTTTTAGGTTTGTGAAAACAATCGGTGTCATGATGGATGGTGCGTTTGCCTTGATGTAGTCAAGATCCACTTCTAGTAATGGTTGACCGGCTTCTACCTGGTCCCCTTCTTTCACTAGCGCTTCGAATCCTTTACCTTCCAATTTCACTGTATCGATTCCCACGTGGATCAGGACTTCACGGCCTGCTTTGGACTCAAGTCCGATGGCATGCTTCGTTGGGAATACGTTCACGACTTTACCTGTGATTGGAGAAACGATTGTTCCTTCAGTCGGCACGATCGCGAAACCGTCACCCATCATCTTACCTGAGAATACTTGGTCAGGAACTTCTGTGATGTCTTTGATCTCACCTGTGATCGGAGCTACGAATTTTTCGTTGTCGCGTTCTGTTTGAAGAGCTTCCGGATTCACCTCTTCGATTTGTTGCTCCACTTCTTCGTTTGCGTTTGTTTCTACTCTGCGTGGAGCTTTCCCGCGGATGATGTCTTGCATTTGTGATTTGATTGTGTCTGATTTTGGTCCGAAGATCGCTTGGATGTTATCTCCGACTTCAAGTACACCTGAAGCACCCAGTTTTTTCAGACGGTTTTTATCTACTTGTTTCACGTCGTTGACAGATACACGTAGACGCGTGATACATGCATCTAGATGAGCGATGTTTTCTTGTCCACCCATTGCATCAAGGATGTTGTATGGAAGATCGCCCGCTGAACTTGCAGGAGCGTCATCTTCATCTACGTCCTCACGACCAGGAGTCATAAGGTTGAACTTACGGATAGCGAAACGGAATCCGAAGTAGTAGATGAATGCAAACACGATACCTACCGGGATGACGATCCACGCATTTGTTTGCGGGTTGATCAGTCCGAATAGGACGTAGTCGATTAAACCACCGGAGAATGTCATACCGATTTTAACATCTAATAGATGCATCGTCAGGAATGAAAGACCGGCAAAGATTGTGTGAATTCCAAATAGCACTGGTGCTACGAATAAGAATGAGAATTCGATTGGTTCTGTGATACCTGTCAAGAATGAAGTCAATGCTGCTGATGCCATGATTCCACCTACAACCGCTTTACGCTCAGGCTTCGCTTCATGGTAGATCGCTAATGCCGCTGCCGGAAGTCCGAACATCATGAACGGGAATTTACCAGTCATGAACGTACCTGCCGTCAGGTCTTGTACACCATCTTGAATTTGTTTCATAAAGATTGCCTGGTCACCACGTACAACGTCTCCCGCTGCAGATGTGTAAGAACCAAATTCGAACCAGAATGGAGCATAGAAAATGTGGTGTAACCCAAATGGAATAAGTGAACGTTCGATTACACCGAACACAAATGCTGCTAGTGCTCTGTTTTCACCAAGCATAAAGTTAGAGAATGTGTTAAGACCATCTTGAATCGGTGGCCAAATCAATAGCATTAATAATCCTAGTACAACGGAAGATGCCGCTGTTGCAATTGGAACAAATCGTTTACCTGCGAAGAATCCTAAGTATGAAGGAAGTTCGATTTGATAAAAACGATTGTACATTGACGCCGCCAGGATCCCGACGATGATACCGCCGAATACACCTGTTTGTAAGGTTGGGATACCGAGAACCAACGCAAATGCAGGATCTACGTTATCACCCGTAACATCAGGAATACCTAATCCTTCTACCGTACCCATCGTTACGTTCATGATGAGGAAACCAACGATAGCCGCTAAACCGGCCACCCCTTCTCCACCGGCGAGACCGATAGCAACACCGACCGCGAAGAGCAGTGCCAAGTTTCCGAAGATAATTCCGCCCGCTTGTTCCATTACGCTGGCAACGGTTTCAACGCCGCCGTTGTTAAGGAATGGAGCAATGTCTAGAAGCGTTGGATTTTGAAGGGCATTACCAAACGCTAGTAAAAGTCCGGCTGCTGGTAAGATCGCAACTGGAAGCATTAATGCTTTACCGACTTTTTGTAGTACACCAAAAGCCTTTTTAAACATGTGAGTTTCCTCCCTTTATATTCATTTTCGACTAATTAGATGATTGCGCCTAACCAAACAAAAAAAGGCATGAGAAAAGAGGATAATGAACGTATATGGATAGACTACCCCAAAATACACGCTTCAATTATCTTCTTTACTCATGCCTGATCGAATCAGTAACACGTAAGAAAAGATAAGTACGTTAATTCACTTTATTTTGAATCCGCTGCAGATGCATTGTGAGGTATACTGCCTCGGCATCGTACACGGGTTTCTGCAATGTTTGCTGCATCATCTTAATCAGCTTCCAAGATAGATTATAGCAGACAGGGTATTCTTCTTTCAACAGTTTTGCAATTTTTTCTGGTTCTTCTACTCTTTCTCCCCTGAGAACCCTCTCGATCGTATAGCGAATATGACGGATGAGCCTCATATAATCGACGCTTTCTTTATTAATTTCAACGTCCAGCTGTTGCTCGATCATCCCTATCAGTCGACTGATCAACTGGGAATGCTGATTCACCTCGGAAAGATCCTTGTTCATCATGGCACTGTGAATATGAAGGGCGATGAATCCCACTTCCCCTTCAGGAAGATGAACATCAGTCATTTCATTGATCATGCCGACGACTTCTCTCGCGATTTCATATTCAAATGGATACAGCGTTCTTGTCTCCACCAGGAACGGATTCCGAATCTCCATCCCTCTCATCAATCGGTTAATGGCAAATAGAATATGGTCTGTAAGGGCGATATGGATATGCTCGTTAAGGAATGAATTGGTTCTTTTCCTGATCAATTCAATGGCAGAGATAATGACGTTTGACATATCCTCATTTAAAAAAGGAAGAAGGTTTTTGTACTGCTCCTGTTCTTTTTCCCCTTTTAGGACAAACATCTTTTCGGCTATATCATTTTGGATGGGATCACCATTTTTCCGGTTGAACCCTATCCCCTTCCCGATCAGCACGACTTCTCCGTAGCTCTCGTGAACGGCAATCAATACGTTATTGTTTAAGGCTTTTTTTACATTTAAAGTAGACATACTCAATTCTCCCTATATATTCGACCATTTTCGACACTACCCGATTCCATGATTTTAACGAAAACTGACCCTTTTTTCAATTGATACTTCTTACCTTAGTACTACTTTCTCTACCATTGTTGCTATTCCCTTTATTTATTTTCTACACTTTCTCCGATAAAAACCAAAAAGAAGCTGATCTGCAAGAGATCAGCTTCTGATGATGGTTGTCTATTTTTATACCAGGAAGATAAAGTACAGTACAAAGATCACAAACAGGAAATACATGATTGGATGAATTTCTTTTCCGCGACCTTTCATGATCATCGTAATCGGATAGAAAATGAATCCGATGGCGATACCCGTTGCAATACTGTACGTAAGCGGCATGGCAACGATGGTCAGGAATGCCGGTACAGCAACTTCGAATTTCTTCCAATCGATTTCACCTAATGACGATACCATCAGTACCCCTACAATGATAAGGGCCGGTGCCGTCACCGCCGATGTGATGACCGCCAGTAATGGGAAGAAGAAAATCGAAAGCAGGAATAGGATAGCCGTTACAACTGATGCGAATCCAGTTCTTGCTCCCGCAGCAACCCCTGCAGATGATTCGATGTAAGACGTGGTTGTAGATGTTCCCAGGATCGCTCCCACTACTGTTGCACAAGAATCCGCGAACAACGCTTTACCGGCTCGTGGTAATTTATTGTCTTTCATAAGTCCAGCCTGGTTGGCCACCGCTACCAGTGTACCGGCTGTATCAAAGAAATCGACGAATAGGAACGTCAGGATGACTACAAGCATTTGGATGGTAAATATACTGCCTGCATCATTAAATAAAGGCTCAAGTGCTGCTCCGAATGTCGGTGCAAGACTTGGTGCTGCATCCACTACTCTTTCCGGTGTATCAATCAGTCCTGCGATCATTCCCACGATGGCCGTTACGACCATCCCAATGAAAATTCCGCCTTTGACGCCTCTTGTCATTAAAATGACCGTGATGACAATTCCGAAGATGGCAAGTAACGTAGTTCCCTTTGTCAAATCACCCAGACCGACTAATACGGCATCGTTATTTACGATGATGCCTGCATTTTGAAAACCGATGAAGGTAATGAATAAACCGATTCCGGCTCCAACAGCGTATTTTAATTCTGCTGGAATCGAGTTAATGATTTTTTCCCGGATGCCAGACAGTGTCAAGGCGATGAAAATAAGTCCTGAAATCAAGACGCCCGTCAAAGCCGATTGCCAAGGTACACCCATTGTTAATACGACAGTGTATGCGAAGAAGGCATTCAAGCCCATTCCCGGTGCCAATGCAATCGGATACTTGGCGATGAGCCCCATGATCAACGACCCGATGGCCGCGGCCAATGCTGTCGCTACGAACACTGCACCATAATCCATTCTCATGCTGTCGGGAAGATCCGGCACGGATTGAAGGGTCAACGTAAGCGGGTTGACGATTAAGATATAAGCCATCGATAGGAAGGTGGTCAATCCCCCGATGATCTCCCTTTTATAATTCGTTCCTAACTGGTCAAACTGAAAGAAATTCCTCATGCTTGTACTCCTCCTATAGAGTCGCCGTAGAAAATAAAAAAACCTCGAACTACCAGAGTTCAAGGCTTTGACTGTTAAGATCAAGATCAAGAAGGAACCAGCGTACGGTCCTTTTCATCCATCACCTCGTAGTCAAGCCATTTACGGTAGCTTGGTAGAAACGCTCGGGCCCTATTCCCGAAATTATACGACGTAATACTTTTATTATGTTTTTTATGATTACAGTACTATTGTACCAACGGGATTTCAGTCCGTCAATACAAAATACGAACATTATTATATATTTCTCTCCTTAATGTTCGTTTAATACAAAAAACGACAGGCATTCTTCCGTTTGTCGAATGGATTCGACCCAGAAGAGTGCCTGTCAATGATTTAGATACTCAATTTATTCCCACTCAATCGTTGCAGGTGGCTTACTCGTCACATCATACACCACGCGGTTGATATGATCGACTTCGTTCACGATGCGTGTGGAGATTTTCTCGAGAACGTCCCATGGGATACGTGCCCAATCTGACGTCATACCGTCAATGGAAGTCACAGCACGGATTCCGATTGTAAAGTCATATGTTCTCGCGTCTCCCATAACACCTACACTTCGAATATCGGGAAGGACCGTGAAATATTGCCAGATGTCACGATCAAGTCCGGCTTTCTTGATTTCATCACGAAGAATGTAATCAGATTCACGGACGATTTCAAGCTTCTGTTCAGAAATTTCACCAAGCACACGGATACCAAGACCAGGTCCCGGGAATGGTTGGCGCCACACAATTTCATCCGGAATGCCAAGCTCGGAACCTAATGCACGCACCTCATCCTTGAATAATGTGTTTAATGGCTCGATCAAGGTGAACTGCATATCTTCAGGAAGTCCGCCGACGTTGTGGTGGGACTTGATGGTTTGCGCAGTCGCCGTACCACTCTCAATGATGTCGGTATATAACGTACCTTGTGCAAGGTATTCAATACCTTTAAGCTTTGTCGCTTCATCATCGAATACGTAAATGAATTCATTTCCGATGATTTTACGTTTTTGCTCAGGATCGGATACACCTTTTAATTTATTCAAGAAACGATCCTGGGCATCTACTTTAATCACGTTCATATTAAAGCCGTCAGCGAATGTCTTCATGACACTGTCAGCCTCGCCTTTACGAAGGAGTCCGTGATCGACGAAGATACATGTCAATTGGTCGCCGATGGCTTTGTGGATCAATACAGCCACAACGGAAGAATCGACTCCTCCGCTTAGAGCGCAAAGGACTTTTTTATCACCGACTGTTTGGCGGATCTTGTCCATTTCCATTTCAATGAAGTTCTCCATGGACCAGTCGCCTGTGCATCCACACACTTCAAACACGAAGTTTTTCAGCATTTCGTTTCCGTGTTCTGAGTGTCGTACTTCAGGGTGGAATTGTACCGCATATAACCCTTTTTCCTCATTACTCATAGAAGCGATCGGGCAAGATGGATTTGTTGCGTTCACATCGAATCCTGCAGGAGCTTCGACAACAAGATCCCCGTGACTCATCCATACGACTTGCTCTTCGGGAAGATTCGAGAATATCTTGGACTGCTTCTCGATATTGATGGCTGCCTTCCCGTACTCACGGTGCTTCGCGCGTTCTACCTTTCCGCCAAAGTGCATCGTCATCAACTGCATACCGTAACAAATTCCGAGAATCGGAATATCAAGATCAAAGATGCGCTCATCGCAACGGAATGAATCCTCACCGTACACACTGTTCGGACCGCCGGAGAAGATGATCCCAGTCGGATTCATTTCCTGGATTTCCTCAAGGGTAACTGTATGCGGATGGAGCTCACTGTAAACACCAAACTCACGAATTCTTCGCGTGATTAACTGATTATATTGACTTCCAAAGTCCAAAACGACGATCATTTCCTGATTGTGCAATTCTTCTTTACCAAGCATTCAGTTCACCTCTTCAATTTATTTACCTACTACCATCTATTGTTGTTAGCATTCCAAAAAAAATATAAAAAAAACTAGACTCCGCCTTAAAAAAAGGCAGAATTCTAGTTTTTTGCATACACGGATGTCAACTAAGAACACTGCCTTCATAGTCCAGTCATTTAAGGTGACCGGGTAGATACTTTCGAACCGTATTATCGAGGATATACGAAGGATGCTAACGAACGCTATTTGAATTTGACATCATTTTATACTTTGTGATCAACCTGGTCAACCGGTTGTCCTTTTAATTAAATTTTCCCATAATTCCCTCATCTTCGCCCAATCTTCTGATGTAGGACTCTGACCGTATAATATCCGTTCATAATTATTGGTCAAACTGGTCATTTCACGGGTACCGAAGAACTGATCGATGTATCTCGAATATCCCCGTAATGTCTGACCGTCATCCATTTTCAATCCGTATCTTTCCAATTGCTTCATGAGGGACAGATAGGCCTCCGAGAATACATCATCCGATGACTTCCTGCGGTAGTAAAAAATCAGGACATACGGCATCCAGCGTCTTCTTACAAGGAATAATGCAATGGCAATGATGATCAGCAGAATGGTTCCCATCACGATCTTGCCCCAATTGTCCGCAATGAACGACGTAATGTCATCCCAAAGCTTCGATAATGAAAAACTATCACCGGAAGAAGCGGTATCTTCATCAGGCTGCAGTGGTTGTTTCGGTGCTTCCTTTTTCTCCGGAACAGGGACTTCACTATCATCAGAATCGGGTATATCAAGGTCATACTGATAAGAAACATTGTTGCTGAAACCGACAGTAGGCTCAAACGGAACCCAGCCCACTTCCGGGAAGAACACCTCTACCCATGAATGGGCATTATTGTTCGATACTTCGTAAAGTTTATAGGTCGAATCCACCTGCCTGCTGTATTCCCCTTCTGTATAGCCTTTAGCCCATCTCGCCGGAATCCCGAGCGAGCGGACCAGCACGACCATGGAAGTAGAGAAGTTATCGCAGTATCCGCGCTGCGTTTCAAACAGGAACTGATCCACGTAATCCTGTTCCTCTTCAGGAACCGGTACATCGAACTGATCGTATACATACGCTTCCTTTGAAAAATATTGCTCGATCGCCCTTACTTTGTCATACCAATTCTCTTCTTCCGAGGTGATCTCAACGGCAAGGTCCTTGACGCGCTGAGGAGTCGTATCAGGCAGCTGGGTGTAGCGGTCGACAAACTCAGGCACCTGCATGATCTCCTGTTCTTCATTGGCCGCCTTCATCTTTTTCTGGGAATAGGATGGCGAGCGGTAGGACAACTCATACTCTTCAAGCTTAACGGTTTCATCGGATTCTTTATAACTCGTCACTTTTTCATCTATGGGATTGAAGCTGAAATATCCATTTTCATTCCCGTTGATCGTTTCGACCCCGTAAGGATAAGCGACATGGGAATAGGTACGCTCGACCATGACCTTCTCACTTTCCAGGTCCCTCTCTTCATCGGATTCCGGTGAAGGGATCGGAACCTTTTTCCCCGAATCAAACGTGAGTGGTTCCTTTTGATCGTCAGGAATGGACTGCTCCCATCCTTTCCCCGTATATAAATCCTTCGATTCAATTTTCCAGTAATGCTCCCTCGTCACCTCTGCATTGAAAATGACCGTGGGATCACCGACAAAGGGGCCCCCAAGCTTCGTATCATCTGTATCGTAGCCAATCTTGTTGACACCACTCCCACCAGCACCCTCAGAAAAGGATTGAAGATATGGGACAGGATCCGGCCAGATCGGGTCGGCTTTAGGTGCTGCAAACGCAACAACCGAACTGATCGTAAGCATCACCGTCAGAGGAACGATCCAGCGATGGCGGCTCATCTTGGAACCAAGGAGCTTTTCTTTTTGCACCAGCCTTTCAAGGGCCAATAATCCCATGAGAAGAAAGCCGAAAATGACGACGCGTATAATCGAGCTATCCCCTTCATATACCGTAAAAGTATCAATCAAACACACATAAGTGACCGTCATTACATAAAACAAAAGGATTGTTTTCCGGACAGATATCCAGTAATGAATCAAGTACGTCATCAGCCACAGAAGCACAAAGAATAACAAGCTTCTATACTCAAAAGACAAACTTGGCCATTCACGCCCGAGGGTCAACCCGAGATTCTCCCATAAATCATGACTGAACTCCCTGAACCACTTGGGAGAGAAGAAAGAGCCCCTGTAATACAACCCATGCAGACTGTACAGAATAAAAAGAATTTTCACACATGCGGTGATAGCATAATGAATCCGGAAATATGAGAGGGCTAGTGCCAAGGCGATAAAGACAATGAAATAGGTCAGACTCGCTGTGTCCGTCACAACTTTAAGTGGTTTTAGCCACTCCCATAAAAGGAGGAATCCAAAGAAATACGTCACAATCTTGAAAAAGGAGCTTGCTGTTTCTTGCCTCATGCCCGTTTCACCTCCAGAAATGCTGACGAGAAATCGCCTTCAAAGCATACCTGCAAACGAATGCCGCGGGAGGAGGCATAGGCTCTCAACGATTTCTCTTCTGCGGTGTACGAATCCCCTGCCCTCTTCACCAAAAAGATGACGACAGAGCTGTTCCTCTTCGCATATTCGTTCACGCTCATAATCATTTTTTTTGAGACGGACGAGGTCACAAATAGCACCGCCGCTGATTGAGAATAGTTCAATCCCGCCCCCTGCAGGACTTTCCCCAGAGCAAACGGGCTGTCCTGCCTCACTTTCGCCAAGTGATAATTCAGCTGACTCAAGTGCTCATCGCCACCACGGATGGGAAATGAAACATGATCTCCACCAATTGACACAAGGCCGACCTGAGCCCCTTTTTTGACGATGGACCTGACTATCGATGCCGTAAAGGTCACCATCGCTTCAAACGCTTGCGAAGACTCCCTGTCGAGGACAATGAGGACGTCATGGGACTGGCGCTCCTCAAACTCCTTCGTCATCAGCTCATTGGTCCTCGCAAAGGTCTTCCAATGAATCCATGAGAAGCGGTCTCCCGGTTGATACTCACGGATACCCGTCGCCATTGTCGTATCTTTTTGGATCTTCACACTTGAAGTCGTCATCCCCTGGTCATATCGATTCTCCAATGGTCGATAAGGGACATCGACGATCGACGGGTACACGAGGAGCCTGTCCACACAATCCACAGTGGCTTCCTTTTCAAAAACACCAAAAAAATCACCTGTTTTGAACCTGACATTAGAAAAGATGTGTTCTCCACGGGGAAGCTCATCAATGTAATACGTCAGCTTGATCCGTCTTCTGAAGCCGGGATGAATCATTGCTTTCGCCTTCTGATAACCGGACTGATGAAAGACAGAATCAGTCACCACATCTTCCAACACCAAATAAAACAGAGGAAATGGCAGCTTTCGCGTCAGGGTGATGGTCACCTTCAATTCATCCCCGGCCTTGTACTCAGCAGATTCAAAACTCCGCTCCACATAAAACTCTGATAACGGATATAAGAACACAAAAACCGAATAAAGGGAAAACGGCAAAAAACTATAGAACAGAAACCAGCTTACAAACCCACCTTGAAACATCGCATACGAAAAAGTCACACCCATCAGAATAAGCAGGAGCAGAAACTTCCCCAGCGGTTTAAGAAATTGAAGTTTCGTCTTCATCTATCTCACAAGCCTTTGTACCGGGACCGGTATTCGCGCCATGACTCTCTCTACCACTTCTTCAGGTGTAATCCCTTCGTATCTCGCTTCCGACTTCATAATGATCCGGTGAGAAAATACGAAAGGCGCCAGGAATTGAACATCGTCGGGAACTACATAATCCCTTCCTCGTAAATAGGCATAAGCCTGACAAGCCTTCATCAGGGCAATCGATCCACGGGGACTCGCGCCCAGGTACACATTCGCATGGATCCTCGTACGGTTCGCAATCTCCACAATGTATTTCTTAATGGTGTCGTCCACCAATACTTCCTTGACATCCCCCTGGATATACCTCAATTCCTCAAGGGTCATAACAGGCTCCAATTCATCGATCGGCGGAGTCCGCTGGGCACGGTGAAGAACCTCCATCTCCTCCTCTGGTTCCGGATAACCCATTTTCATTTTCAGAAGGAATCGGTCAAGCTGAGCTTCCGGAAGCGGATAGGTCCCTTCATATTCAATCGGATTCTGGGTCGCCATAACGAAGAAAGGTTTATCGAGCTTTCGCGTCATCCCGTCAATCGTCACGCTGCTCTCTTCCATACCTTCAAGTAAAGCGGACTGTGTCTTCGGTGACGTACGGTTGATTTCATCCGCAAGAATGATGTTCCCCATGATCGGTCCAGGTCTGAAATTAAATTCCATCTCTTTCGGGTTATAAATCGATACCCCGATCACATCAGACGGCAGTAAGTCCGGGGTGAACTGAATTCGTTTAAAGCTCGCCCCAACGGATTTAGCCAATGCGCGAACCATCATCGTCTTCCCTACACCCGGAACGTCTTCAAGCAAAACATGTCCCCCGGCTAGCAGGGAAACGATGCTCAGTTCCGCTACTTTTCTCTTTCCAATCATGACTTTCTCTATATTATCAATGATACTTTGTAACTTTGGATTCACCGTTTCATGTGACATCGTACCCCTCCTGAATGATTCAAACTCATCTTTAACTATTACTACTTTCGTTTAAAAAGTCGAAAATCCTCTATAAAATGGGAAATTAGTAGATAATTTTTGGGGCATTGGTAGGATATGAAGGCCTTCGAGGGGATGGTTAGTTCCATTTTTTGTGACATCATCTTGTTTCCATCCAATTAAAAAAGCCGATTCTCCATTATACGAGAATCGGCTTTTCCACTTGACTATTTCCAAAAATCATCAAACACCGTGACCGGCAGATGACGTTTGTGCTGTGTTTTCAGGTAATGACCTTCAATGGTTTTCTTGGCTTCAGCGGGTACTTCTTTCCCTTCCAGGTAATCATCCAACTGATCATACGTGACGCCAAGGGCTTCTTCGTCTGGAAGCGACGGACGATCTTCTTCCAGGTCCGCTGTCGGCTTCTTATTATATAAGTGTTCCGGACAGCCGAGCTCGATCAAAAGCGCTCTCCCTTGACGCTTGTTCAGGCGGAAAAGGGGAACGAGATCTGCCGCTCCATCACCGTATTTGGTGTAGAAGCCGGTGACTGCTTCAGCAGAGTGATCCGTACCGAGCACCACGCCATTTTTCATGGCGGCAATGGCAAATTGCACCTTCATCCGTTCACGTGCCTTTTCATTCCCTTTGACAAAGTCGGAAAGCTCGATGCCGTTCTTCTTCAACGTTTCGACGCTTGCATCGACTGCGGGCCGGACATTGACCGTCATCGACACGGTCGGGTTGATGAACTCCACGGCATCGATGGCATCCTGGGCATCCCCCTGTTCCCCGTAAGGAAGCCTGACGGCATAAAAAGCATAACCCGATGAATCGGACTCCTGATTCAATTCATCAATGGCCATCTGAGCCAGTTTTCCTAATAAAGTGGAATCCTGACCTCCTGAAATGCCAAGGACCAGACTTTTCATAAATGAATGTTTCTTCAAGTAAGCCTTCATAAAGTCGACGCTGCGACGGATTTCTTCCTGCGGATTGATTTCCGGGGACACCATCATTTCTTCTACGATTTGTTTTTGAAGAGAATCCATGTTTTCACACTCCATGTTAGGTTTTATTACATCATATTATATCTTTTTATCATACCCAATCCCAGGCAAACTTACCAATTTCCGCTATGTTTTTCTTTCACTTCGGCTTTTACACGATGAATCAGATCCATTTTATTGTTCCAGCACTCTTCACTCAAATCCACAGGGTACTCTTCCGGATTCATGGAACGCTTGTACTCATCCCATAATAATTCAAGGTTTTCATTCACGAAACTTCTCATGTCTTCCAATGGAGGCGTATCATACACAAGCTCTCCGTCCTTGTATACATCCACATGAAGCTCCCTCGCTTCAAAATTCGTGACGAACTTACTGATATACGTATGAACGGGATGGAACATCTTCAACCGCTCCTGACTTTCGGGGTGTTCATGATCCAAGGCAATATATTCGCCCTCTGATTTATGATTAACCGTATTGACGATGCGGTAAACCCTTTTCATCCCAGGAGTCGAAACTTTCTCCGCATTGCTCGAAATCTTGATCGTGTCTTCCATTTCACCTGACTCATTTTCAATGGACACAAGCTTATACACGGCACCTAGCGCAGGCTGATCGTACGCTGTGATCAGCTTCGTCCCGACACCCCATACATCAATCTGTGCACCTTGAGCCTTTAAGTTCAAGATCGTATACTCGTCCAGGTCATTGGAAGCGATGATCTTCGTATCCGTAAAACCGGCATCATCCAGCATCTTGCGGGCGATCTTTGATTGATACGCCATGTCTCCGCTATCAAGGCGGATCCCCTTAAAGTTAATCTTATCACCGAGCTCCTTCGCTACCCTAATCGCCGTAGGCACACCGGACTTCAACGTGTCATACGTATCAACTAAGAACACGCAATCCTTATGGCTTTCCGCATACTTATGGAACGCCTGATACTCATCTCGGTAAGCCTGGACCATGGCATGGGCGTGAGTGCCGGAAACCGGCATGCCAAATAACTTCCCGGCCCGCACATTACTCGTCGCATCAAAGCCGCCGATATACGCAGCACGGGTTCCCCAAATAGCTGCATCCAGCTCATGGGCACGTCTTGTCCCGAACTCCATCACAACCTCATCCTGAACCACCTGCTTGATCCGGTTCGCCTTCGTCGCAATCAATGTCTGGTAGTTCACGATATTCAAGATCGCGGTCTCGAGTAACTGCGCCTGAGCAAGAGGCGCCTCAACACGGACAAGTGGAACATTCCCGAACGCCACCTCCCCTTCCTGCATGGAGCGGATTGTACCTGTAAAGCGAAGCTCTGCCAGATATTCCAGAAACGCCTCCTCATACCCAAGCTCCCGAAGGTACTCAATGTCACTCTCCGAAAAATGAAACTTTTTCACATATTCAATGATCCGTTCAAGACCGGCAAATACCGCATATCCATTGCCAAAAGGCAGCTTTCGAAAGAATACTTCAAAAACAGCCTTTCGATTATGGAAATCATCATCCCAATACGCCTTCGTCATATTTATCTGATACAAATCTGTATGCAACGCTAAACTATCATCTGCATGGTTCGTCATCTATTTCTCTCCTTTAAGCTATAGCCAATTGTTGAGCATGTTTGAGTCTTTTCTATTTTAACCAATATTGGGTGGGATATCGAATGATTGGTTTTGGTATGGGTTTAAACGAACGTTTATTTAATTTACATTCTTTGTGGAAGAAGGTAATTTAGTTATGACTACACATAACTAATCTGAATCTATTTATCAAATTTGTACAGCCATTAAACTCTTAATATAATAAAGGAATGTAAAAATCAATATTCCAGAAGTCGTTAGTAACATATTTACCATGGCGGTAGTTATAAAGGATATTAATTAAATATTAATTTGTCATACATAATTCAATTTCTTAGTTCCTTATTTGTGGGGCGAGATTTGACTCAAACATTTGATATCCTTCTTTGATCTTCAAGCGTCTAAAAGAGTCAACATCTTCAGAAGAGTAGGATAAATTATTAATATCCCCTACTTCTTTTTGAATAACGCCTTCTAAAAACTTAACAAACGATTCTCTTCTTTTTTCTGTATGCATATTTTCTAATGTTTTATTTAATTTCTTCCCTTTGTTACTCTTGTCTACATGATTCTTGATTAAAGGAATATCATAGAAATTTAACAGTTGCATACGTTGCTCTTTATATAAAAGCACATGCCATTCAATAAAGATTTCATGTATCCTATCAAATGTCTCTGCCGTTAAAACTTTTTTTATTTCTTGAGACTCTGCAATCGCACATATTTCTTTAAACATTTTTACAAATTTCGGTTGGTTCTCCTGCATAGTTTTACACAAGTCAATTAACAAGGTTAATTCTTTATGAAGTGGGTGTTCCACAGGAATTACCTCACCAAAATATTCTTTAACCTGATTCTCAACTGTCTTCATTGTTTTTATTGGACGTTTCACAATATCTTTCATACCATCTTTAGATTGACCAGCAAATCGCATAATATTATTATAGGAACTTACTTTAAAAACAACTTTTTTTGCAATGTCTCTTCCAGGCGTATCACCATCATTTCTAACAGCTACAGCCCCTTGAGGAAGCCCGAACAAATTTAAGAATAGAACATAGTAAAATAATTCTCCATTAAATTCTGCAATATGACGAGAAACTTCTATACGCTCATTCCATTTTTTCTTCTCTTTTATTGCTTTTTTTGTCTTTCTGTTCAATTCACCCATGAATTATCCTCCCATGAAAGTTTTTAATTGGCTGTGCATAAAGAAGAGTAAAGCTGAAAGTCAGACAATTGCTCTGGATTGAAAAATACCTTATTTTCAGTTCCTTCACTTTAAGCTACCAACACGATAACAATTAGTGCATATAAAACAACACCACTGGCAATAAATTGTAGAGTATCCAACCCAGGAAGGGCACTGAACAAAAAGGTTACGATTATGATTGGTACGGTAAAAAGAAGAATCCTGCTTCCCAACTGTTAAATCACTCCTCTAATTCCTCCATCCTCTCAGGAGTGATCAGAAGGATAGGAGCAATAAACAGGAAGAATAAGGCACCAACATAAAGGAAAATCGCTATTGGTATAGCACTTGGTTTATCACTGGTCCTCACATTAGAGAATAAAATGGAGACCAATCCCTCCTGCCCTTAGTTTTATGTTGTTCGAATTCATCTTGAACTTTTAATCTGGCATACGTCCATCCTCAAACGAACGCTCCAAAAACCTATTGCTGCTCCGTAAACCCCATCACGACACTCAGAAATACGAATCAAGTACTAAAATTCAATATTTTGGAAATATTTCATATCTTATTTTCCACTGTAATGGTTTTTGAAACGTATTAATGGAAAAAATTCAATCTATAAGTGTCTTTTGGACTTTGTTTTTAGTTCATGGAATGAAACCACAAGAACCGTCATTCCTTCTTTAGATGTTTTAGTTTGCAAAAAAAAGAACTGATCCGAGTCAGTTCTCTAATATTCTTTACCATGTGCATATTTTAATGCCCGGTTAATGCCTTTAATATTGTTATAAGCTTTATGGTAATCTTCTTCAGAGTAGGGTTTCTGTGGCAAACCTTTTTGAATCCCCCAATGCTCTAGATCGATTACATACGTTCCATGCCCATATCTTTCTGAGAATAACTTCTCCGCAAGGTTCTGATCTTTATTAATGAATACTGAATCTGCTACCGTTATAGGAAAAGTGAGTGTCCCTTCTTCATCTATCAATTTTTTTATTTTACCATCCAACATTATCACCCCTATTTAATTCTCTATAAAAGAACTTCCATGTATAATTAGAGCAGGAGAATTATTTAGTATATCCGTTACATAATGATTGGTGGATTCATTCGTAAAATCAAAATCAGATTTAAGGATTAAATCTCCCCGCCCGTTTCTGGCATAAAGTTTCACGCGATATAATAACCCCTGCATAGTTGTCGTGTTATTCTTACTTGCGAATAAGTTAAAACGATCAGTAATTTCACCCTCATTTACACCTTCAATCCGAACGGTTACGAATTGTCCGGAAGGGATGATTGCATAACTTGTACTCGCTTCAAATCTCCCATTCACATATAAATCGCACCCGGATCGACGATAGCTTGCACCATTGTGCTGGGTGTAAATTTGCACCCCTGATGTTGCTCCCTCTATTAAATAGTTACTCCAGGAATTGACTTTGGGATTGAGGGAGCATTGTATTTCCATAGCGTCAAAGGTGATTTGAGGTGTTTCCACATAGTCGCTTCCTCCTCTTAGAGATAAAACTACATCACCTTGAGTCTTAGAAACGATTGTTCTACCATTGGATTCCTGGTTAATTTCATTTCTCGTAACGACTCTGAGTGAATATACAGTGGAACTCGTTAGTTGTGTAATCTCGAATGATGTTTCTGTTGTAGTACCTACCAGAGTATCCCCTACAAATACTAGATATTCTAAAGAATCGTTCGTCCTGAAGTTAGGATTCCAAGTGAGTGTTATAGAATTTTTCGTACTATTAATCGCTTGAAGTTCAATGACGTCCAGTGGAATGACGTAACCAATAGGCTCGTCTATAGAATAGTCTTCTAATCTCAAAGAACCTCCACCAACATTTTGTTTACCGCCTTGCCACTTACCCTGGGTATAAACCAAAATATCCCCATCCGTTAATTGATTAGGGGACAGTTCGATATCCAGTAGATCAGACAGGCTATGACTATGAGCAGCATCCGCTTTAGAATCCCAATTACCCTTCTCATCATCCGTCACAAATCGATGATCTTCATCTTCCGTTATCATACTTGCCGGATGTGATTCAGGATGGGTATATTCAGTACTAACTTGTTCTTCACCGTCAATGGTAAGTTTGTTGGACGAGGAGATCCCTAATCGATCAAGAGTGGGTTTGTTAGGATGGGAATGACTTGAGGTGGTTAAATCATTAATAGCCGTTTCATGGATTGAGATTTCACTTAGGTCTATGGAAGACTCAGATCCCGTTTGTTCAATTTTATCTAAGATGGATTTATTTGTATGAATATGCTTTTCTTGATCTAGTTGGTTCAACCTGGTTTTGAGTTGATCAACTTCCGCTTGAATTCCACTGTCATCATAAACAACAATTTCCTTGTCATTAATGATGATCTTTCCATTATTATCCGATTCGTTGACTGCCATCGACACAGCCTCCTTAGTATATCTCGTAAGTTTACAATTGCTTATCCCGTTTCCATTACTCACTTTCCCTGAAAATAGTAATAAAGTAATAGTTGGACATGCTTTATTTTATGCACATTTCGTTAAGTGGTGATTAGAATGTGGAAATATACTTTTATAATCAAATTGAGCATAAAAAAACCGCTAATAGATAATACATAGCGGTAAGAAAATCATTTTATTATAATTGGATAAAACAAACGTTTGATCAAAAAACAATAAAGAACTCATTTAGAAAGGTATTATTAACCTTCAAGCATTTGTCCCTTCTTTCATCTGAATCTGATGAAGATGATTTTTCCTCATATACGGTAAAGCAATCCCTACTACTACGGCCGTAATGGGCACACCCCCATCACCCAGTAGCCATTCCAGTACTGAGACCGGGACGTATACCGCATAAAAGAAAATCATCAGGAATAAATAGAACCTTCTCCAGCGCTTTTCTTTTTTGGACATCTTTATTCCTCCAGTCATATTTAATAATCAAGGGATCGTTCTACCTCTTTATTATGAAAGTTTGAAAGTTCTTCAATAAAGTCCACTTTGGGCCCAGCCGAGGTTTGAAACAGATCTTCCTTGATGTCTTGAAAAAAACCTTTGAAGGCGGTTCCTTCCATGGTGTTTGAAGCATGTACAAAAACTTGTCCATTGTTTATGGTAAGGGTGGCATCTGTTAAATTCCCATCATTTTGTATGATGGTCGATTTAGCTTGAGACACCATGTCAGGTAAGGTTTGTTGGTAAATTTCTTCTCCCAAAATTTCATCCAGCTTATCCTTACCTATTCCATGACGTAACTCCTCTGTTAAAACAATGTCCATCGCTTCCAGCTTGATCTCATTTTCCGAATAATCATTGTACCCGGCATCAGATCTTAATTGTATTTCCTTTTTTTCAATCTTCTGCCCGATAGATTCTGGATATGAATCTACTGTACCGATAATTCCCTTCTCATATTCTTCAATAGCCTCGTCCAATTGATCGTAAAGGACGGAAGTAGCCGCTAAGCTTGCCTGCTGCGCAGTTGTATTCGCTTCTTCCTTCACCGCAAATATCTTGGACAGGTTAAAAACAAAAACAAACAGGACCATCATGATACTTAGTAACCCTATCATAAAGAGCGCTGCATTCCCTCGTTCCTCCTGAAGATATACTTTAACTCTAGCTCTCATTTTTAATCACCTTGCCAGAGGCTGTAGAAGTAAACGATATAGACGGAGTTGTCCCTCCAGGGAAGATATTCTTCGGTAGAAATACTAAATCAATCTCTACATCAACACTCGTGGTAAAATCCTTATCAGCCATACCTGATGCCCCTGAAAAGGTTAAATACGATCCCCCGGCATTAACTATTTTTTTTGCAGCCTCCGTCGCCTCAACCGAATCTTCAGTAATCGAATACACCTTTGCAGCTTCGTTTGCTGCCGATTGAGCAACCACGACGGCTTGTACGCTCACGATAAGCTGCCAGGCAATCATAACGACCAGCAGGATAAAGGGTAGGATCCCTAAGAATTCAATAGTGGAGGAACCTTCTTCACTTTTCAATTTTTCTTTTAGCTTAAACATAACCTTCTCACATCCTCACTACACAAGTTTGCGTAATCCTGCTCTCCACTTTAATGTGTAGGTTGTTAATAGCACTAAAAAAACAGGGTAGAATATCATATTGGTAATCATTTGCACGCCTGCTATCGCCGCGTATGAAGAAGTAATATTTAAAATAAGCCCATTTAGAACAATTCCTACGACCATCTCTATGATTCCCCATAGTAATAGAAGCAGAATAATCTTAATGAACTTCTTTTTAAACAATAGACCTGCTTCTTTAATAGACTTCCATACCGATTTGTTGTCTACTATTGCAATGATTGGAGCCGTGATGAACACAGCCATAATCACAATCCCCGGAATAATAAAAAATGCAAAACCTATTATTGATAGAATGCTAATCAGGCAAGCAAAGAGAAAAATAGGAAAGCCCTTTACTACAAAAGTATATAAAGCGTTTTGCAGAGAATTCTCCCTGCCTTCTAATTCGTTGAACGTATATTTCACAAACGGAATTTGAGCGTAAATAAAAAATAGAATGGTAAATAGAGCATAATAAATATCCGCTACAGAATAGATCGTCCCTACATTGGGAGTAACTGCATAGATATAATTTGTAATAAGAGAATGCAATAACAATAACGGTAATTGCACACATAGAATGATTACTAAAATCTTTTCAAACCTTTCCCCTATAAATGAGAAAGTGTGTCTTATTGGTTTATCCATATTATCTCACCTCAGGGTTTTGGGTAGCGTAGATCTTTTTTATAGCGGTTCAATTTTTCAAATCCATTTTTATAATATGTCTTCTTTATTTCATCAATATCGTGATTTTCTGTCAGAATATCTGCTTTTCTATCTTGTTCAAACTCTTTTAATGATTGTTCAACTTCTTTCTTACCTTTTAAAAACTCCTCTAAAAAATCTTTATTTTCTTTTGAAAGTTTTCCGAATATATTTGTTTTCTTCATCTCATTCAACATTCGTTTTAAGTCCTCGAAGTTTTCTAGTAATGTTTTAGATTGGAAATATTGGACTCTATCAACGTGTATGAGAATTTCAATTAAATTTTCATAATCTTGATCTGTTATAATATTTTCTTTTAATATACGATGGTCGTAATCATTCGAGAAATCAATAACTCTTTTCTTTAAATCTTCCTGAAGATTACCATACTCCAATAAAACATCTTTCCCTTTTGCCAATATATTATTATCATTACTTAATAAATAATCATTGATTATATTTATCGGTTTAAAGAAAAAATCTGTACTTAATTGGCCTCTTTTTTCTCCAATCGCGAAATAATTGTTTGCATATGCTGTGTAAAGAACAAGTGTCTCAAACGCTTTAAGAGCATCTTTTTTTATAGAATCCTCTTCTGAAATAACTGAGTACCCCTTAACTTTATTATTTCTTTTATAGATTGATAAATAATAATACGTTTCATCAACCATGTAACCAAATGGGTTAATGAGGACACTTTCGAAGATTTTTTTATGTTTATTTGCTTTAGGTATGAGAATTTCTGTATTCATTTTAACCAACCTTCCAAAACCTTTATTATTTACTTAAAGGAGTAAGAGGAATTCCTCTTACTCCTTTACATCCTAACTAAACCAGCCCTTAACCTTACTTATACCTTTTCCTATCGCTTTCGCTGTGTTTTTCACAGGATGTTTAGCAAATTTCTTAATCCCACTCCAATTATCCGCAACAAGCTTGGTTACTTTCGACGCTCCCCAAATTGCTGCACCTCCTACAACCATAACGGCTCCAGCAGCTTGACCACCTGGAAATGCAGCAGTCACTACTCCAGCATTCATCAATAATTCTCCAAGATTACCAGTGGCTTCAGCAACTGCAGAAGTTTTCACATTCCCTGCAACATCCGAATTGAGTACATCATATGCTTTAGCCCCATTGAATCCTAATTCAAAAGCAGAGTATCCCGCTCCTACAGCAGCTGCTACTGCATTTAATTTAGAAATGGAACCCATCATTTTAAGCCCTTGTATACCAGAACTTGTTCCACCTGTGGCTGTTATTGTCCCCCTTAAACCATCAGCTGTATCAGACAGATTTGAAGCTGCTTTAATTAATCTATAATCATGAGCAGCATCAACAGCATCAATAGTTTTTAGAACAGAATCGTGAGTGTCTGATAACCCAGCTACCCATTTATTATCACCAAGACCTACTTTTACTCCGTTAAGAAGTATTGAGGAAAAAAAACTACCATTCGGTCTGTAACTATTGGGATTTTCCATGAAATCGCCAATCATATTCACCTGGCCACCAACGACATCATTACCCAAATATTTAAATACTTCATAACCCATCGGAAGTTTAATATCCATGGGATCACCAGTAAATGAGCTAGCCGTTTCCCCTCCACGAGGATTTGTGGGGTCCCCTTCAAATGATCGGCCAATTGTGCCATTTCCATCAAAAGGATTTCCGTTCGTATCATAGCCTACAAATGGGTTTCCATTCGTTCGATTACCGTTAAAAGGACTACCGCTTGTACCATTCCCAACAAATGGATTCCCGTCTGTTCCATTACCCTGAAACCCGTTTGGCGTCCAACCGTTCATTACCCAAGGATCCATATACCAGGGCGCGTTAGACCAATCAAACCCTTCCCAGGATTGTCCATTCGTTCCTTGGCCATTTGTTCCCTGACCTTCAGTACCGTTACCTTCCCAATCATTTCCCTGTGTTGACTTACCTTCCCAGGGATTCCCTTCCCACTTGAATTGCTGAGGGTCCCAAGGGCTTCCTTCCCACGAATCACCTGTCCATGGATTCCCGTTCCAAGGCTTAATGGTAGCACTTGCGTATATAGGCAAGGAAAATGATTGGAAAAGAACGATGAGTAGAGCCAAAAGTACAAAAACCTTTTTGGTCAGTCTTTCTATCATCGTTCCATTTCCTTTCTATGTGTAAGGTTTTATGCTTTACTCATCGATGTATGATTTCTAATTGGTATTCGTGTTGTATTTTTCGTTGATTTCTTTTTTCAAATCATCAATATTTTCATCTCTGCTCATTTCAAGATCTTCTTTTATTTTCTTTTCGGACTCATCAACTAATTCTTTTGCCTTATTTTTTCTTTCCATAAGTTCTTTCTTTTGTTCATTAGTAATCACACCTTCTAAAGAAAGATCAGCAATAATCCCGTATAAATTATTATTTTGGATGTCTGCCATTAATGAATAATCATTTGTATAGCTTAGGATGTCAAAGTTTGCATCTACTTTTTTGGCATCAGCATCATTGAGTGAATCATCTTTCCAATCTTCCCAACTCTCTAAAACATCCTTTGCACGATCAAATTCTTCTTCTAATTGCTTAGCATTAGTCACTGTTGTATAAATACCGTTTGTGTTATCAGCAAGAGATTTCAACTGCTTTTGGGCAGCGCCATCCACATTAAATCCGATGACATTGACAATTGGTTTAATATTAGAGTCCGCAAAGGTTTTAGCAAATTCAACAGGATTTCCGTCACAAGTCTCGATCCCATCACTAACAAGATAAATAAGATTCGTATTATCCTTTGAATCATATTTACTGAAAGATTCTTTGGATGCTTTTAATGCCCCTTCAATAGGAGTCCAGCCACTCGGCTCAAAACTGTTTAATGCTTTATCAAATTGCTCTTTATTATACTTATCAAAACCATATACTTGTTCCACACTGGAGCAGCTCATTTTTTTGTCTTGATCCGAGCCAGATCCTTTATGGCCATAGACCCTTAGGGATACATTGGCTTCTTCTGGAACGGTTGACAGGAAGTCCTTAATGGCTTGTTTTGCAAGGTCCATTTGAGTTTTACCTTCCACATCATTCTTCATGCTCCCACTTGAATCCAATATTATTTCAATATTGTAATTGTCTTTAAATTGGTATCTTTCATCGGTAGTATTGGGTGTACCTGACATGCTGTATTCCCACTTTTTCACAAGGTCTTGAGGGTCAGGGAAATCAACCGCAGCTAAAGAATATAGATACTTAAAATATTGATCGTACTCTTCCTCACTCGGATCCTCACTTAGTGACGGAGCACTTTTTACCTCTTTAAACAAGGTAGGTTCAAATTCTTCACTCCTAATGGGTTCTCCAACAAATTTTCCTGGTACTTGGCTAATTATTTCTGTTGCAGAATTAGGTATTTCAGGTATACTACTGTAAAAACTTTCAGCCTCTTCTTCGTTATTCTCTTTCTTCGATGTCTTTTTTTCCTTGTTATCCTTTTGCTCTACTTTACTTTGGCTGGAAGGTTTCTCATTCTGCTTCTCGCTATTACACCCTGATAATACAACTGCTAACGCGAGCAGAATAAAGAGGTGCTTTCTCATGCATATCCCCCTTGATGAAAATCACTATTTTTTTGGATATTCATTGAAATTCTTATGCTTGGTGGTTAACCTTATTTCCCCATTCCAATTGAAGAGGAATTAATTCCCTCCTATTGAATCAATCATCCCTTCAATTTTTTCAACTACAGCGTTCCCAATCTTTGTGTCATCCGCAAACGCCTGTGAAATAACCCCAACCAAAATAACAATGACTGCTGCAATCCCAATCCACTCCAACGTTTGAGATCCTCTTTCGTTGCGGATCATTCCATCCAATTTAAATGAGCATTTTGTGTAAAGTTCTGTTAGTTTTTTCATGATTAATTTCCTCCATTTTAAAAGTTATTAAATAGTTTAATGATGCTGTTCTCCCCGTATATTAAATTCAGTAACATCAGCCCGGCAATCATAAGTATGGATACCGGCGCCACTACGAATGTGGTGACGAGTGTTACTTTCGGGGAAGCTTTTGCTGCGAGTTCTTTTACTTGTTCTTCTCTGAACTGTCTCATGTCTTCCGCTTGGACTTTGAATGTCGTGGCGATTGGGACACCGAGCTTCAATCCCTGCATCAGTGCCTTGATGAGACTTTGGAATTCAGGGTTATCGTTTCTTTCCAGTAAATTGCGATAGGCGGTTTCTCTTTGTACCCCCAGGTCGATTTCATGATTGAATCGTGAGAACTCTTCCCTGAGAGGACCGTCAAAGAACCGTATCACCTCCCTTAAAGCTTGGTCTAAGCTGACACCTGCCTGCAGGCTGGTGCTGATGGTATCTAAAAAATCGGGTAAATCATGCCTCAATGCTTCTTGTCGCTTTTTTGCCTGATTTCTCACCAGGACGATCGGCAGGAAATAGCCAATCACCGGATTGAGAATCAATGCATATTGAGAGAATGGTAGACCGATCACTAGGGATAGGACCCCTGAAATAAACCCGATTAATAGTAAAACAATTTTCATTCCCTGAAATCTTTCAACGGTTAATCCGTATCTATTACCGGATTTTCGCAGCCAGTCTTTGACATCGTGATTTTCACTGAAGAAATTGATTCGTTGTCCAAGATCTGAGAATTCATCTGCATATTTGGTTAACTTTTGAACCATGCTGGTTTTGTTTTTCTTTTTTGACTTCTTTTCAAAAGCACTTACTTCCGTCATATCTGATATATGTTCAAGTAACATACGCTTTTCTTTCAGGTAGACTGAATAATGGCGTATCGCTATGACAAACGTGATCCAGAAAACAATGATTGATAAAATAATTATGGCATCCATAGGCTACACCTTGATATTCGTTATTTTTCTGATTAGGAAGAAAGAGAGTACGATTCCTGAAAGAAAGAGGACCAGGATGATCATGCCCGGAACTGTTCTCAAAGAATCGGTAAATCCTTCAATGATATTGTTCATCATCAACACGATAAAGATCGGCATGGCTGGAACAAGGATGGAAATATACCGTTGTTCGGAGGTCATCGTTTTTATGGTTTGATTCAACACTTTACGGTCTTCCAGGGTGTTGGACATAGAGTCCAGTGTTGTCGCCAAGTTTCCTCCCGTTTTCTTCTGAATGAGGATGGTCGCGATGAACAGTTGAAACTCCCTGGATTTATTTCGCTGCTGGATGGACCTTAATGCCACTTCAAGAGGTACTCCGAGTTTGAGTTCATTCGCTAGCCTCTTAAACTCTTCTCCCGCTGGAGCACTTACCTCACGCGCCACCATTTCAATTCCTTGATTGATTGTGAGTCCCGACCTGGCACCGTTACCGAGTAATCGGCAGATGTCGGCAAGCTGACTGTTGAAACGTTCTTCATACTTATTCTTTCTTAAGTAGAATAATAGAAAGTGGGAAGCGAGAAGAATTCCAGGAATCAGTATGAAAACTAGATTCAAAGGCAATTTAAAAATATTGAATAACAGGACTAGGAGCACTAAGGCACCTAATATATGAACCCCTAAATATTCAGATGGGAGGAGGGCGATATTTGAGCTTTGCAGCTTTAGCGCCAACGGCTTTGCCGTCTCAGATTGATCAAACTTATCTCCTACCACACTGATGGAGCTCTTTCGCTTTTGCTCCGGGTACCACGTACTGACCTTCTGCTTCCATTCTTTCTTCTGATTCCGGTAGCCCAGAAGGAAGTATAGTCCCCAGAGCAGGAAGAGGACAGCTAAACTATAAAGAATAGATACCGTCATTAGCGGCATGGGTTACTCCCTCCTTCGGCTCAAACAGGCTGTCATCAATTTCAACACCATGGATCTTCAGACGGTTCAAGCATCTCGGGCGAATACCTGTTGGGACGAATTCTCCTACGACTTCACCATTTTTACCAATTCCGGTTCTTTCAAATATGAAAATATCCTGTACTTCGATTTTATTATGATCATTTACATATACTTCTGAGATGTTCATGATTTTCCTTGATCCATCAGATAATCTTTCCGCTTGTACGATGAAATCGAGTGCTCCCACAATGTATTCCCGGATGATATGGGTTGGGAGATCCATCCCGGCCATTACGACCATTCCTTCTACACGGCTGATCGCATCTGAAGGGGAGTTGGCGTGGACGGTCGTAATCGATCCTTCATGACCAGTATTCATCGCTTGTAACATATCGAATGCCTCTGAACCCCTGACCTCTCCTACAATGATTCGGTCGGGACGCATACGGAGGGCATTCTTCACTAATTGACGGATTGTGACCTCTCCTGAACCCTCAACGTTTGAAGGTCTTGCTTCCATACCGACCACACTAGACCGATTCAAGCGTAACTCAGCAGAATCCTCTATGGTTATCACGCGTTCCTTTAAAGGAATGGACTTGGCCATGGCGTTTAATAGGGTTGTCTTCCCGCTCCCGGTTCCTCCGGAGACAAGGATATTCATTTTTGCCTGGACAATTGCCTCAAGGAAGAATGCCATCTCATTCGTAAAGGTGTTGTAGTTCATGAGGTCTTCCATTTCAAATGGCGTTTTCTTGAATTTCCGGATAGAGATAAGAGTCCCATTCAAACTAATCGGTGGAATGACGGCATTTACACGGCTTCCATCCGGTAAGCGGGCATCGACCATTGGAGAGCTTTCATCAATTCGTCTTCCGAGTGGAGCAACAACACGGTCAATAATGTGTCGTACATGCTCTTCGTCTTTAAATGTGATGTTCGACTTCTGTAGTTGGCCATTTTTTTCTATAAATACCTCTGATGGGCCATTCACCAGGATTTCGGTGATGGTTTCGTCCTTTAGCAATGCTTCCAGTGGACCGAATCCTACACTTTCATCGATTAAGCGGGAGAGCATCGATTCTTTTTCATGACTTGGAATAACAACCTTTTCTTCCGCCATGAATTGATTAATGAGCCTTTCAATCGACAGCCTTCTCTCACCATCTCGTAAACTCGTCAATTCATCTAAATTGGTTTCAGTCAATAATCTTGCTTTATAGTGTTCAATCAGCTCATCTATATAAGGATTGGATGAGCTTGATGGTACCTTCTCTTCATATTCATACTTCTTATCCGCTTTTCTTTCGGGGTTTCGTTGAAAGAGTGACATCGTTCCACCTCCCTCTGTTCAAATGTTTATTTCAACATAGAAGTAACCCACTTCTGAATATCCTTAGCAGGTGCTACTAATTTCTTCTCTTTGATTTCTTTTCGTAATGGCTGTCCCTGGTTAATGGCGGCCTGGACTCCTTTAATATCACGCCTGATTTCAGCAGAAACAGGAAGGTCCACAAATCGCTCCAGATCCTTTTTCGTCAACTCATTTTCCCTGCCTGCAAGATTCACTATCAGCTCCATGTTCTCCAAAGTTTGAGGTCCGAGTCGCTTTAAAAGATCCTCTACATGTTTCAGAACTCGAATCGCTGGGGTATCCAGGGTCATGACGTAATAGATTCGATCTGCTTCCTCTAGTGCCGTGTAAGTTTTCACATCAAGGCTTGAAGGTAGGTCTATGATGATAAAGTCATAACATCGTTTGCAGGCTCTCAATAACCTGATAACAAAATCTTCATCTATCTTTTCTGCCATTTCTGCATCCCTGGGGCTGACTAACACTTCGAGTTTTGAAAATGGCTCACTTTCAGAAATATTCTTAATGTGATGTTCGTTCAATTCATTGATAACCGGCTGCAAATCAATCAGCGATCGATTACTTTCAATTCCCAGGTACGTTTCCGAACCGCCGTACTGCAAATTAAAGTCTATGTGAATGACCTGTGCAGTCGATTCAAGCTTTAGGGTTTGAGCAAAGGCGGTGCTTAAGAGTGTTTTTCCCACTCCGCCCTTTCCGCTGTAAAAAGAAAAGATCTGGCCCTTTCCCCGCTTATAGGTCCCTGAAGAAACAGCCGTTTCGGATCGTGATTGGTACTGTTGTAAAATATGGCTGACCCGTTCTCCGAGTGATTTCTCTTCGTCGGGTAAAATGATGAAATCCTCAGCGCCTGCTCTTGTCATTTCTCTAAGTAGCTCAAAATCTTGTTTAGTATGTACATATAGAGCCGAGGCGTTAGGAAAATCCCGATAGAGTTCTTTAATCATAGATTCCGTTGTACTGTTTTCTCCTGTATAAAAGATCACTACACCAGGCTCATATTTTCTTAATTCTGTAGCCCAGGAATCTTCAGGAATCTGAATCACTTCATAAGTGGTATTCAAGCCTTCTATTAAATGTTGACTTAACTCATTCTCTTCTCCAATGAGGAAGATCTGATATTCCTTACTCATAAGGTCCCTCCGTTATCTATATCACTCACTATTGTTGTTTAGGTTTCTCTTCAGGCTTTGAAGGTTTCTGCTCTTCTTTAGGTTTTTGTTCTTCTTTTGGGTTCTCTTCTTTTTTAGGATCTTCTGCTGGTTTCTTTTGTTCTGCCGGTTTCGCTTCAGCAGGAGGATTTTCCTTTTCTGTTTCTGCAGCATTTTCATTTGCTTTTTGCTTACCGACATTTGCTTTAATAACCCTTAAGCTGTCTGCGTAATTCTGCATATGAATCAATTCAGGTGCCTTGTCGATAGACACTTCCAATTGTACACCTTTGAATTTATTATCCTTCTTTGCCGTCCTTGCAACCTTCACGTCTTTCATGAATATGGTCGTCTCTTCTTTCCCATTAAAACGATGAGAAACAATGATATCCACCCGATCCAGTGCTTCCAATGGTTCATCAAAGAAAACCCGCTCATTTTGCATTAGTGTGATCAGTCGATTATTTTCATCCACAACAGAGGAAGCTTCCTTCAGGATATTCTTTGTGATGACATCTCCTTCAGATAAGGGGACGACAGAGACTTTATTCACTAGGTCATCTACATTTGTAATATGGTAGCTTTTTAAGAACTTTTTTGGGATTTCATCGGTCATCACATTCTCTGGCGTAATGAGAGAGCGTGATGAAATCTCTTTGCTCGCTACATAGATCTTGACGCTTGTTCCCAAGTTTGTATTCAATGCTTGTACTTTCTTAAGAACAAGAAATCCCGCCGTAACGGCTAATAACACGGATAAAACTATAAAAATAATCGCTTTTCTCTTTGACTCAAGCATCCTTTGCGTTCCTTCCTTTCACTCGACAGATGGCATTTTTTTAACCATCCAAAGCTGATGTCTTTGATTTCTATTTGGTTTATCAGTTTAAGAAAAAACGTCCCTCCACTTCTAGTTGTATCTACGAACCAAAAGACAAAACAATGTCACATTCCCCCAAAATGATCCCTTAGTATGAGTTTTGAAGAAAATGGAATAAATTCTATCCTTATTTACCACGAATCTCATGTTTAAAAACTTTTAAATGTAAAATCCTAATACTTTTTTTCTATATTATAATTATCATTGGTAACCGGGAACGTCAATCCGACAAAGTCTTTGTCGAAATTTGTCTGTTATTATTGGACTATTTTATAAATTTTCCCAAAGGTAAAAATAGGTATTTTGTATAACTACTAAAGATTCACTTCAGGTTTTTCAACAGAGGTTTTGAAATTTATAGTGGTAATTATTAGGTGTTTTATTACAAGTATTAAAATTGATAGGTAATTGGAATCATTTGTGAATGAAGTGTGAATGAATCAAGGAAACATTATGTTGAGCAAATTTTCCAAATGTTGATTATTACATCCTTTAATTTAAAAAGCCACCCGGCCTCGCCGGATGGCTTTTTCATATTCTTATAGTTCGTTCACCAGCTTTCCAAGCAATTCTTCCTTACTCATAACAGCCTCTCCCCCACCTTGAACAAACGACTCTTTCCCGCCGCCTTTTCCATTTATGAGTGGGAATACTTTTTGTCCGACTTCTCTTAAGTTAATCGTCGGGAGCGGTCCCTTAGCCGTTACAAGCTGAAGCTTTTGATCATTCTGCACCACCAGCATCACAATCGCATCTTCTCTCTTAGAAATGATGTACTGTGCAATCTTCTGAAGTTCCTGGATCGGCCTGTCATTATAAGCTTTTTGGATAAGAGTATAGTCATCATTCTGGACTCCAATTAACCCTTCTGCTTCATATGTAAGCAGAACCTCTTTCAATCCTTCCAGTGCTTTCTCCTGTTCTTTCTGTTTGGAAATCAGTTGCACCGCCGTGGATACCATAGTCTCTTCCGGTACCTGCAGGACACTTGTAAGCTCTTTCAGGAGGCCGTGCTTCCGGTGCAGTTGATGGAGGACCCTGTCACCACAGATAAACTGCAGGCGGATATGGCCCTTGTGTTTTTCCCAATCAAGGATCTTGATGGCTCCGACTTCGCTCGTGGAACGTGGGTGGGTTCCGCCGCAACCGTTATAGTCGAAGTCCGGGATGATGACAAGACGGATCTCACCTGTGACGGAAGGTTGCTTTCGTAGCGGATAGTCGGACAGGTCCGCTTCCTTCACCCACTTCGTCTCGATCGGACGAGCTTCCCTTATGATCCGGTTGGCCAGTTCCTCTGCTTTCGAAGCATCTGAGTTGCTGATGTCACTGACGTTTATGTCGATGGTGAGGAACTCTTTTCCGAGATGAAAGCTGATCGTCTCATATTGGAGTGCTTCTGCAAATGCGGCAGACAGGATATGCTGACCGGCGTGCTGCTGCATATGATCGAATCGGCGTTGCCAATCGATCTGTCCTTCGACAACTTCTGAAATATCCTCAAACGGTTCTTCTATGTAATGACGGATCTCTCCGTTCACCTCTTCAACATTGATAATTCTCTTATCCTTAAGCGTTCCTGTATCGTAGGGCTGGCCGCCGCCTGTCGGGTAGAAAGCCGTCTCTTCTAATACGACGTACCAGCCTGACTCATCCTGCTTCTGCTCCTGAATAGATGTGTGGAATTCTCTCATATAGGCATTTTGATAGTATTGTTTAACTGTCATCGGTAACCCTCTTTCTGAACTGTTCTACACATACTTTATCATAAGAAGGATGGATGGAACCACGTCAGTCCCTTGGCTTCTTCTCGATCGATATCGGTACAGTCCCAACTTGGTCCCATGGAATCTCCCATCGTCTTTCAAATTCTTCTTTTGCCCGCTCGTCCCCTTCAATGACCCGTTCTACCAGCGTCCTGAGATCCATCGTTGTATAGTCCATGTTATCACCTGCTTTACTTTAGTTAGAAAGTAGAAGTCATTTGGAGCATTCGTAATTCGTAACAATACGAATGTTGTATTATCATACTTTTTACCTATATGGTGATTTTGTAAACTCTTTAACTCTCTTAGGACGTAAAAAAAAGTGGTCACTCCATAAGGAATGACCACTTTTATCTGGATAGCTCCAAGGATGAGGGATGATGATTACATCATGCCGCCCATTCCACCCATGCCGCCCATGCCGCTCATATCCGGCATGCCGCCGCCTTCTTCAGGAATGTCCGCTACTACTGCTTCAGTAGTTAGGAACATTGCTGCAACAGACGCTGCGTTTTGAAGCGCAGAACGAGTTACTTTGGTTGGATCTACGATACCTTTTTCAATCATGTTGACCCACTCACCAGTAGCTGCGTTGAATCCGACACCTACTTCTTCCTTCTTCAGACGTTCTACGATGATAGAACCTTCGAGTCCAGCGTTGTGAGCGATTTGACGGATCGGCTCTTCAAGAGCACGCAGCACGATGTTGATACCAGTTGCTACATCGGCATCCGCTTCGATTGATGCTACTTTGTTGTATACGTTCACGAGTGCTGTACCACCACCGGATACGATACCTTCTTCTACTGCTGCACGAGTAGAGTTCAGGGCGTCTTCGATGCGTAGTTTACGTTCTTTAAGCTCAGTTTCAGTTGCAGCTCCAACTTTAACTACTGCTACTCCACCTGCAAGCTTAGCAAGGCGCTCTTGTAATTTTTCTTTATCGAACTCAGAAGTGGACTCTTCTAATTGAGCACGGATTTGGTTTACGCGAGCTGCGATTTTTTCTGGATCTCCAGAACCTTCTACGACAGTCGTGTTTTCTTTCGTTACGACTACTTTCGCCGCGCGGCCAAGTTGAGTGATGTTGGCAGATTTAAGGTCTAAGCCTAGATCTTCTGTGATCACTTCTCCACCAGTTAGCACCGCTAAGTCTTCAAGCATTGCTTTACGACGGTCACCGAAGCCAGGAGCTTTAACGGCTACAGCGTTGAATGTTCCGCGAAGTTTGTTCACAACAAGTGTTGCAAGAGCTTCACCTTCAACATCTTCAGCTACCATTAATAGTGGTTTACCTTGTTGTACAACTTGCTCAAGAACAGGAAGTACTTCCTGGATGTTACCGATTTTCTTGTCAGTGATCAGGATGTATGGATTTTCTAAGACAGCTTCCATTTTATCTGAATCAGTGACCATGTATGGAGATGCATATCCGCGGTCGAACTGCATTCCTTCTACTACGTCAAGTTCCGTAGTGAATCCTTTAGATTCTTCGATTGTGATAACGCCGTCGTTTCCAACGCGCTCCATTGCTTCTGCAATCAGTTGACCGACTTCTTCGTCAGCTGCTGAGATGGCCGCAACTTGAGCGATTGAATCTTTGCCTTCGATCGGCTTTGAGATCACTTTTAATTCTTCGATAGCAGCTTGAACCGCTTTTTCGATACCTTTGCGAACGCCAACAGGGTTAGCACCAGCTGTAACGTTTTTAAGACCTTCACGGATCATCGCTTGAGCAAGGACCGTTGCAGTCGTTGTACCGTCACCGGCAATTTCGTTTGTTTTGCTTGCTACTTCAGCAACCAGTTTCGCACCCATGTTTTCGAATGCATCTTCAAGTTCGATTTCTTTCGCAATGGTTACACCGTCATTTGTGATAAGTGGTGAACCGAATTTCTTCTCAAGTACCACGTTACGTCCTTTTGGTCCAAGAGTTACTTTTACTGCATTTGCTAATTGATCGACACCGCGAAGCATGGAACGGCGTGCTTCTTCGCTGAATTTAATATCTTTAGCCATTATAAAGTCCTCCTCTTATTTAAATAATGTATGGTTTACTATTACGGAATTTAAATTATTCGCCAACTACAGCCAGAATATCGCTATCGCGAAGGATCAGGTATTCTGTGCCTTGGTATTTCACTTCTGTACCAGCGTATTTAGAGAAAATGATCCGATCGCCGACAGCTACCTCAAGAGCAACGCGCTCACCGTTGTCAAGAATGCGACCAGTACCTACAGCCATCACTTTACCTTCTTGTGGCTTTTCCTTTGCGGAATCCGGTAGCACAATACCGCTTGCTGTTTTTTCTTCTGACTCAACTAGCTCGATAACGACGCGATCACCTAGTGGTTTTAACAAGTGAAACAACCTCCTTGAATTATGTAAATGATATTTATTAGCACTCGCTCACTGTGAGTGCTAACACAACTATTATATTAATTAATTCGTTTTCATTTTGCAAGAGTCCTGCCTAAAATTTTTTTCGTCATATTTCTCTTTTTTTCACACCCTCCTATCCTATGCCCTTCTTTCGCCATATATTCCAGGATGAAAGAAACCCTTAGATTTGAACAGTTCCGCATTTCTTAGTAGAATTGTACAGGAGTAACATGACCGTTATCTTACAGGTGCTAAAGGAGATCAAACGTTGAAAAAACATTTCGGATTTATTTTAATTGCCTATATCGTCATGCAGCTTTCAAGCATTGTCGGGGTACCCCTTTTATATAAGATCGGTGTCGACGTCCTCGGTAAGCCCGATGAGACGGTACGGGGCCTTGTCCCCGGATATTGGCTTGTCATCAGCTTTACGCTGACCCTTCTCATTGTGGGAGGCATCTTAAGGAAAAGCGAAACAAGCACCCGGCTTGAACGGAGTGCTCCCATGGGCGCCGGCCGTTCGATTGTTTGGGCGGTGCTCGGGATCTTCATGGCATTCATCGCTCAATCGGTTGCGATACAAGTCGAATATGCGCTGGGAATTCAAATGGGTTCTGAAAACACTCAAATGATCATCGGGATCATTGAGAAGGTTCCATTATCCATGCTGGTCGCGGCCATCATCGGACCCATTCTGGAAGAGATTGTATTCAGGAAGATCATTTTCGGCGTTCTGTATGAGAAGATGCATTTCTTCTTTGCCGCTCTCATCAGTTCGGTCATCTTCGCTCTTGCCCATTTCGAGCCGGAGCATGTGATCCTGTATTCAGCAATGGGATTCACCTTTGCCTTTCTTTATGTAAAAACGAAACGGATCCTTGTGCCAATATTTGCTCACGTGGCCATGAATACAACGGTCGTTCTAATGCAATCTATCTATAAGGACGATATCGAAAAAATGATGAATGAAGCTGAAAAAATACAAGGATTTATTGGAGGATTATTTCTATGAGGAGATCACCATTATTCTCGGGAGTGATCTATCTCCTTCTCGGTGTGCTCTTCACATACTTTGCTGTACAAAATGTACAGAATGATGAAGGTTGGGGATTTTTCACGTATATGCTGATCTTTCTTGCAACCCTGGACTTCGGTTCCGGGTTACGGATGGTCATGCTGCATTTCAAAATCAAAAAACAAATAAAGCACAAAAAATAAGGATTGATCAAATGATCAATCCTTATTTTTGTCTTCAAACTGTTCCATTTCAAGCTTCTGCTCCGCTTCCAACACTTTTTTGTATCCGATCTTGGAGATCCAGATGCTGACTTCATATAGTATGAAGAGCGGTACCGTCACCATTAGATGGGACACAATATCGGGAGGCGTGATAAGGGCCGCGATGACCAATAAGATAAAGTAGGCAGCTTTCCTCATCTTCCCCATCATCATCGGCGTGATGATTCCTAACCGTGTAAGAAAAAGCATGGCTACGGGTAACTGAAAAAGAAAACCGAAAGGAATCGTGATCTGGAATAAGAAATGAAAATATTCGTTTATCCCTATCACTTGTTCTATATTTAGGTTCGTTGATAAACCCATCATGAATTTCACGATATATGGAAACAAAATAAAATAAGAAAATGACAATCCACCTAAGAAAAGAATAAGGGAAACTGGAATGTAACTCAGCGTCACTTTTCGTTCTCTTTCATATAAACCAGGGCTCACAAAAGACCAGACTTGAAAGAGAATGATAGGGGATGTCATGATCAAAGCAATGAACATGATCATTTCCATATAGATCTTGAGAGGATCTGTGATACGAAAGGCGTTCATGGTTAATTCTTTCGCTTCATCGGCATGCTGCAAGTACCTGATCAGCGGTTCTGCAAGAAAGAAGCTTACAACAACTGCTAACAAGAAGAAAACGACTACAAACATGAGTCGTTTTTGCAATTCTCCTATATGTTCATAAACTGTCATGTCTCTTTGACTCATGGCGTTCATCCTACTCTACTTAGCACTATTATTTTTTTCGTCTTCATCATCTGCTAAGCCTTTTGTTGCATTTTTAAATTCACGCAATGTATTTCCTGCCGCTTTTCCTAATTCCGGAAGTTTCTTAGGACCAAAAATAAGTAAAGCAACGACTGCTATTAATACGAGGCTACCTGGACCTGGCATAATGAGACACCTCCTCTTTTACCATTCTATCATAACGCAAATATGAAGAATTTTCTATTCTGTTATGATTCCATCTTGTGACATTTCCGTGTCATCCTCCGAGTAATGCTTCAAGAAGTATACGAGTGACTGAAGCTCCACCGCCAAGTCGATATGATGGACGCGGATATGGTCGGGCACCGTCAATCTCGCAGGGGTGAAATTCAGTATCCCCTTTATATTCGAAGAAACCAATCGGTCTGTGATATTCTGAGCAGAAGATGCCGGCACCGTCAGAATCGCTACTTCAATATCATGCCCCACAAGCTTCTCTTCTAAATCATCTAAATGAAAAACGGGTACGTCGCTGATTTGAGTCCCGACCTTCTTTTCATCCACCTCAAAAGCCATTTCGATCTTCGTATTATTATTCTTGATGAAATTATAATGAAGAAACGCCGTACCGAGATTCCCCACCCCGATCAGCACAACCTTCGTAAGGGCATCCTGATCCAGTGTCTTACGGAAGAAGGATAACAGATAATTGACATTATAACCGTATCCCTTTTTACCCAATGCACCAAAATAAGAAAAGTCCCTGCGGATCGTAGCAGAATCAACTTTCACCGCTTCACTTAATTCCTTCGATGAAACCCTCTGCTTACCTGATGAGTACAGATTCTTGATAAATCGATAATATAGCGGAAGGCGCTTGGCCGTTGCCTGTGGAATTTTCGTTGTATCCTGGTTCATATTGTATTCCTCCACATCTATTCAAAACCTCTGATACCGCTTCCAAAATAGAAAGCATACAGATTTAATAAACTCTCCTACCCATCATACACTATATTTTATCCTAAGTGTACGAAGATTAATAGGTGTTTTATTGCCGTTCCCCTCTCAAATACGGTACACTAGCACTATGAAATAGAGGTGAAACGTCATGATTCTTTTACAAGTGAATCAATTAACAAAAAACTTCGGTGCAGATAATATCCTATCAAATATTAAACTTGAAATACAGACTAGAGATCGCGTTGCCCTTGTCGGCCGTAATGGTGCAGGGAAGTCGACTCTTCTAAAAATAATAGCAGGACACCTTTCCTACGATTCCGGGGAGATCACCAAGCCGAAAGGCGTCTCCATCGGGTATCTTGCCCAAAATACGGGTCTCGAATCGGATCTTTCCATCTGGTCTGAGATGCTGACTGTCTTTGAGGAATTGAAACAGCAGGAAAAAAAATTGCGATTATTGGAGCAGCAAATGGCCGATCCCTCGGTATATGAACAAGAGGAGGTCTATCAACGGGTATTGAAGGAATACGATCAACTCCAGGTTCTCTTCAAGGACTCCGGCGGCTATCAGTATGAAGCGGATATCCGTTCCGTCCTTCACGGATTGAACTTTGCCGATTTTGATTACGAAACCAAGATATCCACACTGAGCGGTGGTCAGAAAACACGTCTTGCCCTTGGTAAGCTTCTTCTGACCAAGCCTGACATCCTTATCCTGGATGAGCCGACCAACCACTTGGATATTGAAACTTTATCATGGCTTGAAACGTATCTTCAAAGCTATGAAGGAGCAGTCCTGATCGTTTCCCATGATCGCTACTTTTTAGACAGTGTCGTCAATCAAGTGTATGAAATTTCCCGGAACAGGAGTAAGAAATACCCCGGGAACTACAGCAGATATCTTGAACAAAAAGCAGAAGACTATGAGAAAGATCTCAAAATGTTCGAGCGTCAACAGCAGGAAGTCGCAAAGCTCGAAGACTTCATCCAACGGAATATCGCAAGGGCGTCTACCACGAAAATGGCACAGAGCCGGCGAAAGAAGCTGGAGCGCATGGATCGGATGGATCGACCACTCGGCGATGAGAAGTCTGCCAGCTTCGCGTTTCAAATTGACCGGCCAAGCGGGAATGACGTCCTGCACGTCCAGGACCTTACCATTGGCTACGGGAAAAACGAGACGATTTCCTCCCATATCGATTTCTCTGTCAAAAAAGGGGACAGTATCGCCCTGGTCGGACCGAACGGAATCGGGAAATCGACGCTTTTAAAAACATTGGTGAATAAACTTCAGCCACTGGACGGCACATTTAAATTCGGATCCAATGTTTCCATCAGTTACTATGACCAGGAACAAGCCGAACTATCATCGAACAAGACCGTATTAAATGAACTGTGGGACGAATACCCGATGAAGATGGAGAAAGAAATCCGGACGGTCCTCGGTAACTTCCTCTTTTCAGGGGAAGATGTCCTAAAGCCCGTTTCTACCCTAAGCGGTGGAGAAAAAGCACGGTTAGCCCTCTCCAAGCTGATGATGGAAAAAGGAAACGTCCTGATCCTGGATGAGCCGACGAACCATCTTGACTTGGATAGCAAAGAAGTGTTGGAAAATGCCCTGATTGATTATCCCGGAACCATCCTCTTTGTGTCACACGACCGGTATTTCATCAACCGAATTGCCACAAAGGTCGTTGAACTATCCAAGAAAGGCTCGACGGAGTATCTTGGCGATTACGATTACTATGTAGAAAAATTACAGCAGCAGGAAGAATTGGCGGCTCTTGAACGCACAGAACAGGGTGAACAATTACAAGAGCCCACTCAAAAACGATCTCACAAGATTGATAAAGAAGCGAAAAAGCTCGAACGTCAGCGAAAGCGCAGAGTCGAAGAAATCGAAGGCCTCATGGAAGTACTTGAAACAAACATACAGGAAAAAGAAGACCTCCTCTGCGATCCTGACATCTTTCAAGATCACGAGAGAGTACAGGAGATTAATGAATCACTCACAAAAGCGAAAGAAGAGCTTGATTCTTTACTGGAAGAGTGGACAGAACTGGAAGAACTTCTGCAAGAAGAGCAGTAATCCACAGGATTGGGGATAACGATCACTCCCCAATCCTTTCTTATTCCACATTATTATCCACAGTCAAAACACTTATAAAACGTTATTCACAAGAGTTTTCCACACTATCCACAAAAACAACCCAAGTTATCCACAGTAGTTACCATTATTTAGGTTATGAATTACGTATGTTTTTCACAACGTATACACACTAAATGAGTAGTTATTAACAATTTGTCCACAACCTGTTGATAAAACGTATGTTCGTTCCTTTAATTTCTCTTTCCCCCTGATCCATTCTAAGCATTACTCACAGGATATCAACAAACAGTAAAAAAAAGCTTGAACGATGTTTCGTTCAAGCTTTCCCTTTTAGAAATTCTCGATATCTAGTCCTGGATGAGCGTTCATATCCATGCTTCCCCTTTTTCCTTGTTGGAATAACACCGTTCCTGCTGCTGCAATCATAGCGGCATTATCTGTACAAAGGGATAGGGGAGGGATGACCAATTCCGCTTCCATTCCTTCAAATGCTTCTTGAAGGGCAGCACGCAAGCCTTTATTGGCCGCAACTCCGCCAGCAAGTAAGACTTGCTCCACTCCATACTCCCTTACAGCCTTAACCGTTTTCGTTACTAACACGTCAACGACACTTGCTTGAAAGCTCGCGGCCAAATCCTCTGGATGAATAGTCATGCCCTTTTGTTTGGCATTGTGAAGCGTGTTGATGACCGCTGACTTCAAACCACTGAAGCTGAAATCATAGGATCCTTCTTCCAGCCATGCACGTGGCAGATCAAGACTTGCTTCCCCAACATGTGCCAGCTTGTCAATATGAGGACCACCTGGATATGGAAGGCCCAATGTCCGCGCTACCTTGTCGTACGCTTCCCCGGCAGCATCATCGCGTGTTTCTCCGATGACCTCAAAGGACCCGTGATCTTTCATGAGTACAAGCTCCGTATGTCCTCCGGAAACAACCAGGGAAAGGAGAGGGAACCTCATCTCTTTCACTAAGCGATTCGCATAGATATGCCCTGCAATGTGATGGACTCCCACCAACGGTTTATCGTGGGCAAAAGCGAGAGCCTTGGCCGCGTTGACACCGATTAATAGTGCTCCTACCAACCCTGGTCCTTCCGTCACAGCGACACAATCTATATCCTCCATCGTCATCCCTGCTTGATCAAGGGCTTCCTCCAGTACATACGTTACCTGCTCCACATGATGACGCGATGCAATTTCAGGGACCACTCCACCAAATCGCTTATGACTTTCAATTTGAGACGAAACAATATTCGTCACAATCTCTGTTCCATTACGTATAATCGCCACAGCTGTCTCATCACAGCTTGTTTCAATTCCCAATACTACTATATCTTTTTTCATAAATTCACCCACATTACTAAAGCATCCTCTTGATTGTCCGAGTAGTACCTCTTACGAATCCCGCCGTCTTTGAAACCGAGCTTACGATATAAGTGCTGCGCAGGCATGTTTGAAACCCTGACTTCGAGTGTCATTACGCGAGCGCCAAATTCAATCGCTATATCCATGATCTTGCGCATAAGACCTTCCCCCAAACCACGTCCCCGGTAATCTGGTAGTACGGCTACATTTGTGATATGGGCCTCATCCACGACCAGCCACACGCCGCAGTAACCCGCAAGCTTCTCTCCATCTTCTGCAACGAGGTAGGTGGACAGGTGGTTATGCTCAATTTCATTCAAGAAAGCGTCCCGGCTCCAAGGAATGCTAAAAGATTGATTTTCAATTTCCATTACCTCGTTTAAATCATCGACTGTCATAAATCGTATATCCATTTTGTAACGATCCTTTATCATCTATTCAGATTTATTTTGGGCCTCCAGCCACTTCACTTCTGCTTCCGCCATCCGTATATAGTTGGGAAGCACTTCATGTGCCGTCATCTCTTTTAAACCCAGTCCAATATAAGCCAGTTCAGAAGGGCGGGGATTATGACTGACAAATGGTGCAATTCTCGCTTGATCTCCAAGTACTTCCTTAATCATACCCTTATGGATGGAGACATCATTCCCGACAAATAACAACTCTTTATCTAACTCTTTTAACTTTGTCGCCCATTCATCGAGCATGATGTTGCGGTCCTCTTCCACACAAACTAATCGATCTCCCTCAAATTCATAGAGTCCTGTGTATACCTGCCCTCTTCTGGCATCAAACAGCGGAACGATAAACCCTTGAAAATATCGTCCGGATGAAGCCAAAGTAGCAAGGCTCGATACAGGGACAAGAGGGATATTCAATGACCATGCCAGAGTCTTGGCCAATGTGACCCCGATTCTTACGCCCGTATAGGAACCGGGACCATTCGCAACAACAATCTTCGTTAATTCCTTTGCCTCTACCCCACAGTCTTTTAATAACTGTTCGACAGCCGGCATGGCTCTCACAGAGTGGTTCTTTTTCATATACGTGATGTATTCCCCAATTACTTTATCCACTTCAATCAGGGCAACCCCAAACGGATAATTGGAGGTATCTATCGATAATATCGTCATAAAACAATCTCCTTACACAATTCACTATAACGATTTCCATGCGGCTTCAACACAATCCTTCTCTTGGAGTCGCCTTCCCGGTAAATCGACAAGCTTAATAATTCTTTTGGAAGCTGATCCTTTATTAAGTGAGCCCACTCAATGACGGTCACACCTTCTCCTTCAAAATATTCATCAAATCCCAAATCTTCAAAGGAATCGTCCAGCCTGTATACATCCATATGATAAAGAGGCAGGCGCCCCTTATATTCTTTAATGATGGTAAAAGTAGGACTGTTCACGGTTTTAGTGACACCAAGACCCTTGGCAAGTCCTTTCGTAAACGTTGTCTTCCCTGCCCCAAGATCACCTTCCAGCGTCAACACAGCACCAGGCTTTAATAATCCTGCAAGCTTTTCTGCAAATTGGCCTGTTTCCTCCGGACTGTTCGTCATAATCTCAAACTGATTCATGTTAATCTCCTCAATCATCATTTAGAGTATAAAAAAACCTTAGGATTGTTTGTTACCCTAAGGGAGAATGTATATATGTAGTTTACCCTTTTTGGGGTATGAGAGTAAAGGTTCTGAAAATAGACAATAAAAAAAACGAAACAACGTTTCGTTTGAATGAACAAAAATGGCGGTCCGGACGGGACTCGAACCCGCGACCTCCTGCGTGACAGGCAGGCATTCTAACCAACTGAACTACCGGACCAAAGTTTTTTGACGAAAGTCAAAATAACTATCCATACGTGACTCATCGCGAATTATCAATATCCTAATTCATAAATAAATCAAAAA
>NZ_BCVQ01000034.1 GCF_001591825.1 Rossellomorea vietnamensis NBRC 101237 | reverse complement strand
TGGGGTCTCAAGATCCAGCTACAGCGGCTAGCCCCTCGAGGTCATAAGTTAAATGGTCCACGAAGGCAAAAGAACGCCTTCTTAGGCCCATTCATCTTATGCTTGTCGGGGCTGAACGAGCCGCTTCCGCTTTTCGTACTTTCCCGCATTTCCCGCAGGAGTCGAGCACCTTTCGCTCCAATCAACTATGTAATACTCTCTCACAGTCATTGTCTCTCTTTTAGTAAAGAGGCAAAATCGGGTAGATTTTCTAAAAATGAAGAAATAGTTGAAGCATATATAAAGAAAAAACGCTGAAGATAAAAACCTTATCTATTGTAACCATACTTTTCATTAAGAATCAATGACTGGGTAAAAAAAGGAAGGTAGATTTGGTAGATAGGCAGCATTTTTTCACCTAGGAAGAAAAAAAGTGAGTGATAAGAGTGTGGATGGGCAGGTGTTCTGCCCATCCGTTACTCTTATGAAAGAGGAGTTGGTTTCTCTCTCTGTATGGCTTGTTTCTATTATCTCATGACCAGGTTCGGCTTTTTCTGGAGACTGTGGCGTCCATCGATGAAGCGGACGGTACCGGACTTCGCACGCATAACGACTGAATGAGTCAGGCCGTATGTCCCTTTGAGCTGAACACCTCTTAGCAGTTCCCCGTCTGTTACACCTGTTGCTGCAAAGATGGCATCGTCTCCGCATACGAGGTCTTCCATCCGAAGGATCTTGTCCACATCCAGCCCCATGCTGATACAGCGCTGAAGTTCCGCATCGTTTTGAGGAAGAAGCTTCCCTTGGATTTCTCCTCCAAGGCACTTCAACGCGACGGCCGCAAGAACTCCTTCTGGAGCACCACCAGATCCGAACAGGATATCTACGCCCGTATGATCGAATGCTGTGTTCATAGCACCTGCCACGTCTCCATCATTGATCAGTTTGATGCGGGCTCCCGCTTCTCTCAACTGTTGGATGATATGTTCATGACGCGGACGATTCAAGACTGTCGCCACCACGTCTTCTATATCTTTATTCTTCGCTTTCGCAACGGCTTTCAAGTTATCGATGACAGAAGCGTTGATGTCGATTTCCCCGACCGCTTCCGGTCCGACTGCGATTTTATCCATATACATATCTGGTGCATTCAGTAGGTTTCCGTGGTCCGCCACCGCCAGTACCGCTAGTGCATTCCAGCCTCCGGAAGCAACGATGTTCGTTCCTTCCAACGGATCGACGGCTACATCGACGCGCGGACCGTAGCCTGTCCCTAATTTTTCACCAATATAAAGCATTGGAGCTTCATCCATTTCCCCTTCACCGATGACGACCGTTCCTTTCATCGGCACGGTATCGAATACATCGCGCATAGCAGAAGTTGCTGCGTCATCCGCTTCATCCTTCTTTCCGCGACCCATCCAGCGGGCCGATGCAAGGGCAGCCCCCTCTGTTACTCGAACTAGCTCCATTGATAAACTTCTTTCCATGTATATAGCCTCCCGTAATCCCTTTTGTTTTACAATAATCTTAAATTGTATAACATATTGACAGATTTATTGTAACACATTAAGACGGTCGGAGAGACTTTTTTTCGAAAAAAGTAGGACATAATGGTGGAATAGACCAGAGATTTTCTGGTAAAGCAGGATAAATGTAACTCCATTTAGCGACAATTGGTTGATTTCCACTCCAGGGCGCTCGCTTTCCTCGGGGCGGGCGGTGAGCCTCCTCGGCTTCGCCTGCGGGGTCTCACCTGTCCCGCTATTCCCGAAGGAGTCGAGCGCCCTTCCGTTCCAATCAACAACAATGTTTAGTGTAAATGAAACTCTCTCAATCTCACCTTACGACTTCATCTGCTCCAATTCCTCAGCGGACATTTTTTCACGCCAGATGGTGGCGCCGAGGCCTTCGAGTTTGGCGACGAGGTCGCTGTAGCCGCGGTCGATGTGTTCGAGGCCAGTGACTTCGGTGATTCCTTCTGCCATTAAGCCTGCGATGACGAGGGCGGCTCCTGCCCGGAGGTCGCTTGCCTTCACTTTGGCTCCCTGCAGTTGGACGGGACCGTTGACGATGGCTGAACGTCCTTCGACTTTGATTGTGGCATTCATTCTTCTCAGCTCATCGATATGCTTGAAGCGGGCTGAGTAGATGGTATCCGTTACGACGGCAGAGCCTTCTGCACGATTCAGCAGCGTAGTGAACGGCTGCTGAAGATCCGTCGGGAATCCTGGATAAACCAATGTTTTCACATCGACGGATTTAAGTTTGTCTGCCCTGCCGATGAAAATCTGATCGTCATTCGTTTCGACCGGCACTCCCATTTCACGGAGCTTGGCGATGACCGATTCCATATGTAACGGGATGACATTGTCGACGAGTACCCCTTTACCGACTGCAGCGGCAAGGATCATGAATGTCCCCGCTTCGATACGGTCAGGGATGATGGTGTGACGGCAGCCGTGAAGCTCGTCCACTCCATCGATCCGGATCACGTCTGTTCCTGCTCCTTTGATCTTCGCCCCCATATTGCTCAGTAAGGTGGCGACGTCAATGATTTCAGGTTCTTTTGCCGCATTTTCAATGATCGTTCTGCCTTTCGCGCGAACCGCTGCAAGCATGATGTTGATTGTTGCACCGACACTCACGACATCCAGGTAGATGCGGGCACCCTTTAGTTCGTCGGCACGGAGATAGATTGCACCCTGTTCGTTGGTGACTTCCGCTCCAAGTGCTTCGAACCCTTTGATATGTTGATCGATCGGACGTGGACCGAGGTGGCATCCACCCGGTAATCCGATGACCGCTTTTTTGAAGCGTCCGAGCATCGCACCCATTAGATAATAGGAAGCACGAAGCTTTTTCACCTTCCCGCTTGGTAAAGGCATGGACACCATTTGACTTGGATCTACTCTCATATCCCCATCTTCCAATGAGACGGTACCGCCGATTTCTTCTAAGAGATCTTTCAGCGTTCTTACATCAGAGATATCTGGTAACCCTTCGATTGTGACCGGAGAATCAGCAAGAATGGTTGCCGGGATCAAGGCTACCGCACTATTTTTGGCCCCACTGACTTTAATGGTACCTTCAAGGGGATAACCTCCTGCAATTTTTAGCTTTTCCATATTAAACTCCCTTCCACTGTTCATCGATTTAGGGCATGCTTCCCTATACCTAAAACAAAAAGGATTATTTTTCCAATAGAAGACGTTCTAAGAAGTATTGTCTACTAGTGTATACATAATTCGTCAAAACATGTATAGGATAATCGGATTTTTTTCCTTTAGACCGATTGACCTAAAATCAGCGATTATTCCAGTCATTTAAGAAGGCATCGATTCCTTTGTCCGTCAGGGGATGCTGGAATAATTGCTTCAACACTTTAAGAGGGACGGTCGCGATATGTGCCCCTCGGAGCGCTGCTTCCGTAATATGCTGCGGATGGCGGGTGGAAGCCGCGATGATTTCCGTTTCCAGTCCGTGAATCGCAAAGATCTCGGCAATCTGGGAAACCAGCTCCAGGCCATCATGTCCGATATCATCCAATCTTCCTAAAAAAGGCGAAACATACGTCGCTCCAGCACGAGCCGCTAAAAGCGCCTGATTCGCACTGAAAATCAGCGTGACATTGGTCTTGATCCCTTCTTTAGCAAAAGTGGATGCAGCCGTCAGACCGTCCGGCGTCATTGGAAGCTTCACCGTAATATTGGGCGCGATCTTCGCAAGCTCCCTTCCCTCTTTAATCATGCCTTCAGCATCCAATGCGATGACTTCAGCGCTTACAGAACCAGGGACAAGATCCGTGATTTCTTTTAATCGGTCTTCAAATGTGACGCCCTTCTCTTTTGCTACAAGGGACGGATTCGTCGTCACTCCTGAAATAATACCCCAGTCAAATGCTTCCTTGATTTCACTCATGTTTGCTGTGTCTATGAAAAATTTCATTTTCTCTACCCCATTTTCGACAAAATTTTCAATCATCTTTTAATGAACGGAAGGGACTGACCCAAAAGGTATCAAACCTCTCCCGGTGCCAGTCCCATCCTACAGCTTCATTCTTTTTCTACCACATAAGGAAAGCCCGTAATCTATCACGGAGAACTTTCCAAACATTACCTGTCTTCTATTACGCCTGGTTAGAAGAACCGAATTCGCGCATTTTGCCAGCGACTGTTGCTTTGATCGCTTCGCGTGCAGGTCCCATGTATTTACGTGGATCATATACTTCTGTATCTGCTGCAAGTACTTCACGTACCGCTTTAGCAGAAGCAATTTGGTTTTCAGTGTTGACGTTGATTTTAGCTGTTCCGAAAGAAATCGCTTTTTGGATATCTTTTGTAGGGATTCCAGTACCACCGTGAAGGACTAGAGGTACTCCAGTCGCTGCACCAATTTCTTCCATTTCTTTGAATCCTAGGTTTGGTTCACCTTTGTAAGGACCGTGAACAGAACCAAGAGCTGGTGCAAGAGTATCGATACCCGTACGTTCAACCATCTCTTGACACTCTTTAGGATCTGCATAGATAACGCCGTCAGCCACTACGTCATCTTCCTGTCCACCGACTGTTCCAAGCTCGGCTTCAACAGAAACACCTTTAGAGTGAGCATATTCAACCACTTTAGAAGTCGTTTCAATATTCTCTTCGAAAGGACCGTGAGAAGCATCGATCATGACAGAAGTGAATCCTGCATCGATCGCTTCTTTACATTTGTCAAAGCTTGAACCGTGATCTAAGTGGATCGCAACAGGAACTGTGATGTTCAGGTCTTCCATAAGACCTTCAACCATTTTCACCACTGTTTTGAAGCCGCTCATGTAACGGGCAGCACCTTCAGATACACCAAGGATGACAGGTGATTTTTCTTCTTCTGCCGCTTGCAGGATCGCTTGAGTGAACTCAAGGTTATTCAGGTTGAATTGACCTACCGCGTAGCTTTTTTCTTTTGCTTGAATAAGCATGTCTTTCATTGAAACTAAAGGCATAGTTATTTCCTCCTTTTATTCAGTCAGTCGACCATTTTGGTATAAATGGCGGTGTTATGTATAACACCTTGTGACATAGTTAACAAATTCACTTGTATCATACCAAAACAGAATTGATTTTACCAACTGCAGAGGCAAAATGTAAAAAATACTACTATTTTCACTATTCAAATAAATCCCTTATACTGGAATATACTGTCTGACGGCCTGTCTGATATCGTCAATATCAAATGGCTTCGCAAAATGGGTAAGCGCTCCCAAGTCCTTTGCCTCCTGAATCATGTCGAGTTCTCCGTATGCAGTCATGATAATGACACGGATATCCGCATCTTTCTGCTTCATCCGCTTCAGGATTTCAATTCCATCCATTCCAGGAATTTTCATATCGAGCAAAACCAGATCAGGGGAATGCTTATCTACGATTTCAAGAGCCTGAATGCCGTTCGCAGCTTGAAATGTTTGGTAGCCTTCCTTTTGCAACACTTCATTTAATAGAATCCTAATACCAAATTGATCGTCCACAATCAGAATCTTCTCATTCATATACCCCAATCCCCTTTACATTTTAGTAAATTATGTATTCCGACGTTAAATAATTGTATATTTATTACTTATTCTCTTTTTCTGTAAAAAAATCCTGCTTGTTCTCAAGATTTTGCTAGAGACCTTTTTCCCCTTTATAATAAGGGTTATGATGAGAAATGTCGAAGATGAATATGGAAGGAGATTGAACTTTATGATCAAAATGTTCACCACACAGTTAACGGGACTGTTCAAACGGATTTATGATAAACAGGAATTCGAAATCGAGGACGGTGCACGCCTCCTTGCCCAGGCCGCCATCGGACAAGGAAGCATCTATATAAAAGGCTACCGGGAAATGGAAGCCGTCACCGCTGAAGCCCTGTCCGGTGCCGAGCCGCTTCCTTCAGCCAAACGATATGATTCTTCCGCCCAACTGACTGAAGCGGATCGTGTGCTGATCGTCACCCGCTATTCGACTGATGAAGAGGCCGTTGCGTTCGCGAAGAAGCTTTCTGCCGACGGTGTGCCATTTGTAGCGGTGTCCGGCATGGTGGAAGGGGAAGAGAGTCTTGTGGACCTTGCCGACATTCATCTGGATACAAAAGTGATCAAAGGGATGCTCCCCGGCGATGAAATCGGTGAGCGCGTGAGCTTCCCGTCAAGCATGGCTGCCCTTTATCTCTATTTCGCCTTGGGGTTTGTGATCCGTGAGATGTTGGAGGAGTATGAGGACTAATTCCTGAAAGTAATCGAGAGGCATCCGACCGGGATGCCTCTCTTATTTTTTTCAACCCTTGCGCTTTTTCGCATGAATATACGTCACGGCCAACGCTAATACCAGTACACTCCCTTTGATGATTTCAAATGCATAGTATGGAAGGTTCATCATGGTCAATCCATTCAGCAGGACCCCGATCAGGGCTGCCCCGAAGAAGGTTCCGAGTATGTTGGGCTTTCCGGCACCGAGGACGGAAAAGCCGACAAATACGGCTGCGACGGCTTCCATCAGCAGCGGGGCACCGGCGTCCATCTGGCCGGATCCGACCCGGGCCGTGAACAGGATTCCGCCGATCGATGCGAATATGCCTGACAAAACATAGGCAATCAGCTTCACCCGCTTCACACGGACCCCGGATAAGCGTGAGGCTTCTTCATTTCCTCCCGTCATATACAGGATGCGGCCCCACGTGGTGAAATGCATGATCACATACACAATCGCGACCAGTACGAGCATGATCCATACCGGTACCGGCAGGCCAAGCCATTTACCCTGACCGATCCACAGGAACGTGTCGGAGAATTCCCCCGGCGCAGTGCCTCCTGTTGTCATGGGCATGTGATTGTAAATCGAATAACCTTCTGTATATGTACGGTGAACACCTGAAATGATGTACATGGCCCCTAATGTTGCGAGGAGGTCGGGAATACCGAATTTCACGATCAGTAAGGAGTTGAACAACCCCACCCCTGCCCCCACCAGTAATGGAGCGAGAAGGACGATCCACAGCGGGGCTTCATACCAGACCATCAACGATGCCGTCACGACCGTGGATAAGGAAACCGTCGATCCGACAGACAAATCGAAGCCGTCGACAATGAGGGTTAAGGTGACCCCGATGGCTACCAGCGTGACGATGGAAATCGACCGCAGGATATCTGACAGATTCCCATATGTAAAGAAGAAGGGATTGTAGAAACTGAAAAAGAGGAGGATTACCGCCATCAGTACGATGGCACCGTATTTAAATAGTAAGTCGAGTATCTTGCCTTTCATGCACATCCGTCCCTCCTGAAGCATAAAACAATATGGTTTCCTGCGTCGCTTCTTCTTTTGTTAGTTCTTTGACGATCCGGCCATCATACATGACGAGAATCCGGTCCGAGATCGCCAGGATTTCTTGTAACTCACAGGAAAAGTAGAGAATACCCTTCCTTTTTTCGGCGAGGGATTGAATGAGGGAGAAGATTTCCTTTTTCGCCCCCACATCCACCCCTTTGGTCGGTTCATCAAATAAGAATACCGAAGCCTCATCCGTCAGCCACTTTCCGATGGACACCTTCTGCTGATTTCCCCCACTTAAAAAGTTCGCCTGAACATTCTCATGGGCGGTCTTGATTCCCAGGGAGCGGATTTTTTCCTGAGCAAGCTTTCGTTCCTTCCTCTTATTGATCCATAACCCGTTGGATACTTTCTTCAAGGAAGGAAAGCTGAGATTGTGCTGAACGGATTCATGAATGAACAGCCCCTCTTTCCGCCTCTCTTCGGGAACGAGTGCCAATCCATTTTGAACCGCGTCCTTGGGAGAGTGAATCTTGAGCTTTCTCCCTTTGAGGAAGAACTCTCCTCCTTCAAGGCGCGAGGTGCCGAATAAAGCTTTCGCAAGCTCCGTTTTCCCAGCGCCGACAAGGCCTGCCACCCCGACTATTTCTCCTTCTTTGACCGATAAGTGAATATCCTTCACTTTCCGGCCATCGCCCAGCCCCTTCACCTCATACAGTGTTTCACCTGCCACAAGGGAGCCCTTCTGGAAATCTGCCTGGAATGCCCCACCCAGCATGGCCTCTATGATTTCGTGGGCGTTCGTTTGATGTGTTTCATACGTTCCGACTGTCTCCCCGTCTCTCATCACGGTGATGCGGTCGGAAACTTGAAACACTTCCGGCAGCCGGTGGGAGATGAAGATGATTCCCACTCCCTCTTCTTTCAAATCGTCTATCACCTGGAATAATCTTTTTGTTTCTGAAGAACTGAGTGGTGCCGTCGGTTCATCCAGTATCAGTACTTTTGCTTTGTGAAGAAGGCTACGGGCAATAAGGACCAACTGCTTTTCAGCCAGACTTAGCGAAGCGGCGGGCTGATCCAGGGGGATCGATTCGGCCCCGATCTTTTTGAGGGCCGAATCTGCTTCTTTTTTCAGCTTTTTTTGGGTGATGAAGAGGGAACCTTTTTGCGAGAATTGATCCAGGCAGATATTTTCCGCCACCGAGAGCTCGGGGACGATAGCAGTATCCACTTCCTGGTAGACACAGTGAATGCCATGTTCCTTGGCTTCCTTCGGAGATTCATAGACTCTTTTCTCAGAGAGAAGGGTAATGTCTCCACTGTCCCCGACATAGGCGCCTGATAAAATTTTCATCAGGGTGCTTTTCCCTGCCCCGTTCGCTCCCAGCAGGGCATGAACTTCTCCCTCCCGCACATCGAATCTAGCATTTTTCAAGGCTTTCACGCCAGAAAAGCTCTTGTTAATACCCGACATAGTCAATAGTGGAGACGTCATCGATCCCAGCTCCTTTCTAGTTTGTGAACGAAGATTCGAGCTCTTTCAGCTCATCTGTATACCCCTGCTCACTCGCTCCCCATCCTTCAATATGCTCGCTCAATTGATCCGTTGTAATCGATTCTTTCGGTAAAGCAGTTTTTTCAATGAACACGGGGTCCAATTTCACTTTTTCAGGCGTTTCTTTTCCGTTCAGCTTTTGATAAAGGAAGCGGACCTGGACCCTGCCGATATCTTTCGGATCTACCGCTGCCGATGCCACCCATGGGCTGCCGTCTTTTTGAATGATCTGAAGATCCTCGTCACTCATGTCGATTCCATATACCTTGATTTCATCTCTCCCTGCCGCTTCGATTGCCCTGACGGCACCTTTCGCAAATTCATCCCACGCTGCCCAGACAGCATCGATGTCCCCTTTGTTTGGATATTGTTTCAGGATAGCCTCCATCTGAGCCTGTGTATCAAGCGCTGTATTCTGACTCGCTGCTCCAAATGCCGCGACTTCTTTAATATCCGGATTCCCCTTTAAAAATTCTTCGTATGCCGCCTGACGTCTTTCCATGGGGGCAAAGCCTGCGACCCAAATTTTTACGATTTCACCTTTGCCGCCAAGCTCATCTGAAAGCTTCGTCAAGGTTTGTTCAGCCATTTGTTTGTCCCCCTGCTCGAGGACCGTCACTCCTTTTGATGCCACGTCCGCATCGAAGACGACAACCGGAATATTTTGGTCTTTCGCCTTTTCCACCCCTGATTGCAGTGCTTCTTTCGTTCCATGGTCGATCAGGATCCCATCAAACTTCTGGTTGATGGCCGCGTCCAGGTTAGAGGACATTTTGGCGAGATCGCCTTCCGAAGTGAACACTTGAACCTTCCCCCCGAACTTTTCCACCTGTTCCTTGACCCCTTCAATGTATTGAGCGGAAAATGTCCCGAGATTGATTTGCATGATAAGGGCGATTTTTTTATTGGCTAACGGATGATCGGAAGTCGCTTCCCCGCCGTCTGCTTCCGCCTCCTGTGATACCTTTGGCTGACAAGCCGCCAAACTGAAAAGTAGTGCGATTAATACGAGTATTGATGCCGCTTTTTTCATCTTTCTTTTCTCCTCCCGAGGGTCTCCCCCTCTATTTTTTCAAATAAAAAAACCCCTTTTCCCAAGAGAAAAGAGGTTTATGTATAAATAAACGTGCTCTTATCACTCAGGAAATGCATCCTGCAGGTCTTAGCACCTTTCCGTCATAAACGGTAGGTTGCCGGGCGTCATCGGGCCAGTCCCTCTGCCAACTCTTTATAAGAGAATATGAAATTTGGTTGTGTTCGCTTTTGCTATAATCGCTATATTAACGATATGTGGAAATATTGTCAATATTCTTTTTAAAAAAATTCTGTGGCGGGTCTCCGGAAATGATCACCCAACACTACAAAAAAGCCCTCCCAAACCGGGAGGGCTCTATCAATCAAATCTTATTTCTCACCATACGCAAGGGACGCTTCCACGAAGTCTCTGAATAGAGGCTGCGGGCGTGTCGGGCGTGATGTGAATTCCGGGTGGAATTGAGATGCGACGAACCATGGGTGGTCGCTCAGCTCGATGATTTCCACAAGGCGGCCATCCGGGCTTGTGCCTGAGAAGATGAATCCGGCTTTTTCCATTTGCTCACGGTAGTGATTGTTGAATTCGAAACGGTGACGGTGACGTTCGTATACGACTTCTCCATCGTAGGCTGCATAGGCTTTTGAACCTTTTGTCAGCTTACATGGGTATAGTCCGAGACGAAGGGTCCCGCCAAGGTCTTCGATATCCTTTTGTTCCGGTAAAAGGTCGATGACCGGATATGGCGTTTCAGGATTCAGCTCAGCAGAGTGTGCTCCTTGGAGTCCAAGGACATTACGCGCATATTCAACGGATGCGAGCTGCATGCCAAGGCAGATTCCAAGGAAAGGAATCTTGTTTTCACGGGCGTATTGCGTCGAAGCGATCTTTCCTTCGACACCGCGGTCACCGAAGCCGCCTGGTACAAGGATTCCATCCACGTCAGCAAGCTTCTCTGCCACATTTTCGTTGTCGACAAGCTCAGAGTTCAACCATCTCACTTCAATATCGCTGTCGAAATGGTAACCTGCATGACGAAGGGCTTCCACTACAGAAATATAGGCATCCTGTAATTCAACATATTTCCCGACAAGGGCAATCCTTGTTTTGCGGGAAAGGTTTTTCACCCGGTCAACCAGTTCATTCCACTCGGTCATGTCTGCTTCATGGCAGTTCAGCTTCAAGTGCTGACAGGTGATTTCATCAAGTTTTTGATCCTGAAGGGCAAGTGGCACAGAATAAAGCGTATCTGCATCCATTGCTTCGATGACTGCATGTTTATCGATATCACAGAATAACGCGATCTTGTCTTTCATATCCTGGGTCATCGGCATTTCGGTACGCACGACGATGACATTTGGCTGAATACCGAGACTGCGCAGCTCTTTTACACTGTGCTGGGTCGGTTTCGTCTTCATTTCACCCGCCGCTTTGATATAAGGAATCAGCGTACAGTGAATGTACATCACGTTGTCACGACCGACATCACTCTTGATCTGGCGGATCGCTTCAAGGAATGGAAGGGATTCGATATCCCCGACCGTTCCACCGATTTCCGTGATCACGACATCAGAATTCGTTTCGCGGCCGGCACGGTACACGCGCTCTTTGATTTCATTTGTGATATGCGGGATGACTTGTACAGTCCCGCCAAGATAATCCCCGCGGCGCTCTTTTTTCAGAACAGTAGAATAGATTTTACCCGTTGTCACAGAGCTGTATTTCGTCAGGTTGATGTCAACGAAACGCTCGTAGTGACCAAGGTCAAGATCCGTCTCAGCACCATCATCGGTTACGAATACTTCACCGTGCTGATAAGGACTCATCGTTCCCGGATCCACGTTGATGTATGGATCGAACTTCTGGATGGTGACGCTCACTCCACGGTTTTTCAATAGTCTTCCAAGGGACGCTGCTGTGATCCCTTTCCCTAGTGACGACACTACGCCGCCTGTTACGAAAATATACTTAGTCATGTATATGTCCCCCTTATAAAGTAAGTTTGGTTCAAAAAAAGTAGAGGGTGTCTCTTATGTAGTCATGTCATGAATTTATCTTGTTCAAAGAAGGACAAGTCCATTCTCCCAAAATAAAACCAAGTGCATAAACCAGCTAAAAGACAGCCTCTTATTATCAAGATACGTAAAGATGTAAGGGGTCTTAAAAGAATCGATCCTTCACACTTAAAACCTTGTCATGTCAAAGCATTCTTCTGTATAAAAACAAAAAACGCCCCGCTTACAATCTTGTAAGGGGAGCGTGATATACGTGATCTGTCCCTTTTTAGGGAGCCCAAATAAAATACTACCTTCCTAAGAGGTAGAAGTCAAGCATAGAATAAGGGATAGAATTTTCACTCATTTCACGCAAATCAAAAGGCCCCCGGAAGGCCCAAAAGCCTGGCGGGAGCCATACTGATTCGGGAGAGATTATTTCTCTTCCTCTTCTTCCTCTTCTTCCAATTCATCTTCTTCGTCTTCATCTTCATCGTCGACATCGTCGAATTCATCGATTTCGAGCTCTTCCTCGTCCTCATCAAGATCCAGATCCTCGTCTGCATCATCAACATCGACATCGTCGTCGTCATCCGTCAGATCATCATCGTCGTCTGCATCATCAAGATCATCATAATCGAGATCTTCATCATCCAGATCATCGAAATCATCCAGATCCAGATCTTCGTCTTTCTTCTTCGCTTTTTTCTTTTTGCTGGATTTCATCGTTGGAACGGTCTCTTCCTCGATTTGATCAACCGGGTACCATTCTCTTAATCCCCAACGGTTATCTCCCATGGCAATGTATCGTCCGTCGATGTTCAAGTCCGTGTAGAATTGAAGTAAACGGCTCTTTACCTCTTTATCAGAGATTTCAAGCAAACCTTTGATTTCGCTTACGATCTCTTCGAATGCCATCGCTTGCTTTTTCTCTACTAAAATTTCATGTGCCAATTCAATGAATGATGTTTGACGCAATTCTTCTTTGGATAATTGCTTAAGACTCACTTTACGCACTTCCTTTCTCTATTTCACACTCTACTAAGTAGAGTAAAAAAGGGCAAAAATTCTCCATTATCAATTTTAACCATATTCAACATTATAAACAATATAAATCACTTTATGCCAGACATATCTCGTTTTTCCCGCATTTTTTTCGCATCTGATTTCAGGATGGTCTGCCATTTCCTAACTTCTCTTCTTTTTGACCGTTTTTGATCACCCTGAACGCTTCATAAAATAGATAAAAAGAGAGCAGGAAAAATGGGATGGCACCCAGTTGAAATTGGTATAAAAGAATGGCGGCGTATATGGTGATGATGAATAGTATGCAGCGTAAAATGGTCTTCACATTCTCACATCCAAACGTATGTATCGTACTTCCCCTGTCTACTTATCTGATAATTCTTATTATATAGGATAGCTTACCCTATAAGTATTAAGTTCATGTTAAAAATTGGTTGATTTCGTATAAAGGATAGACGGTTTGGCGGGATTTTAAACTTGTTGGGCTTTCTTTTTCATTTTTCATGAGAGAGACGTGGTTGATTTCCGCTTCAGGCACTCGCTTTCCTCGGGGCGTGAGTTGAGCCTCCTCGGCTTCGCCTGTGGGGTCTTAACTTTCCCGCTGTTCCCGAAGGAGTCGAGTGCCTTCCGCTTCAATCAACTTAGTATCAAGTCTTTTTATAAGCAACCGTAAACAACCTATCTACTTGAAACGCTACCAAAAAAGCTTCATACCACCATCATTCAAACTATGCATACTAATCATCAAATATAGGTCTACTGTAAAAAAGAGACCACTGCACGTGTACAGTAGTCTCATTTTTCTTTTCGTTGTTACATGTTGCGTCGGTACTGGCCGCCTACTTCGTAGAGGGCGCGTGTGATTTGGCCGAGGCTTGCGACTTTTACGGTTTCCATGAGTTGTTCAAAGATGTTTCCTCCGCCCACGGCTGCCTGCTTCAGGCGGGTGAGGGCTTCTTCGGTTTCGTCTTTGTGTTGTGATTGGAAGTCCCGCAGATTATGGATTTGTGTTTCTTTTTCTTCTTTAGTGGCACGTGCCAGTTCCATACTGTCCATGTCTTCTTCAGAAGGTGGATTCGGATTCAGGTACGTGTTCACTCCCACGATCGGAAGCTCACCGGAATGCTTCTTCATTTCGTAGAACATGGATTCCTCCTGGATCTTGCCGCGCTGATACTGGGTTTCCATCGATCCGAGTACGCCGCCGCGGTCATTTAAGCGGTCGAATTCCGTGAGGACCATTTCTTCCACGAGATCCGTCAGCTCTTCTACGATGAACGATCCTTGAAGCGGATTTTCATTTTTCGATAATCCGTGTTCTTTCGTGATGATCATCTGGATCGCCATGGCACGGCGCACGGATTCCTCCGTCGGTGTCGTGATCGCTTCATCATAAGCGTTCGTATGCAGGGAATTACAGTTGTCCTGCAGAGCCATCAACGCCTGGAGCGTCGTACGGATATCATTGAAGTCGATTTCCTGGGCATGCAGGGAACGACCTGATGTCTGGATGTGATACTTCAGTTTCTGACTGCGTTCATTCGCCCCGTATTTATCCCTCATCACCGTCGACCAGATGCGTCGTGCGACACGTCCGATCACCGTATACTCAGGGTCGAGGCCGTTCGAGAAGAAGAACGATAAGTTTGGTGCAAAGGCATTGATATCCATCCCACGGCTTAAATAGTATTCCACGTACGTGAAACCGTTCGCCAACGTGAAGGCAAGCTGGGAAATCGGATTCGCTCCCGCTTCCGCGATGTGATAGCCGGAAATCGATACAGAGTAATAGTTACGTACTTTGTGATCGATGAAATACTGCTGGATATCCCCCATCATGCGCAGGGCGAATTCAGTTGAGAAGATACACGTATTCTGACCCTGATCTTCTTTTAAAATATCTGCCTGAACCGTTCCGCGGACGACTTGAAGGGTCTGTTCCTTCACTTCCACATACTCTTCCACCGTCAACACGCGGCCGAGTTCTTCTTCCTTCATGCGGATCTGCTGATCGATCGCCGTGTTCATATACATGGCAAGGATGATCGGTGCAGGACCATTGATCGTCATGGACACGGATGTGGAAGGAGCACACAAGTCAAACCCGGCATACAGCTTCTTCATATCTTCCAGCGTACAGATGCTCACACCGCTCTCCCCGACTTTTCCGTAAATGTCAGGACGGTGATCCGGATCTTCCCCATATAGGGTGACGGAATCAAATGCTGTACTCAAACGTTTCGCATCATCATCTTTCGACAGGTAGTGGAAACGGCGGTTCGTCCGTTCAGGCGTTCCTTCACCGGCGAACTGACGCTTCGGATCCTCTCCTTTACGTTTGAACGGGAATACTCCTGCTGTATAAGGGAACGAGCCTGGAACATTCTCTTTGTACACCCAATCCAGAATTTGACCGTAGTCCTTATATTTCGGAAGGGACACTTTCGGGATATCGAGTCCGGATAAGCTCTTTGTCTTTAATTCAGTGACAATCTCCTTATCACGGATCTTTGTGATGAATTGATCCTTGCTGTACGTTTCTTTAAGGTCATCCCATTTTTGTAAAATCTGTTTCGATTCTGATGTCAGTTTGTTTTCGACTTCTTCTTTCAATGTTTGAAGGGATGTTACGACCCCGTCATTCGTTTCTTTTTCATTGACCGCTTCGATTGCCCCTTCAAGCTGGAACAAACGGCGTGCCAGGTTTACCTGCTCTTCTGCTTTTTTATGATAATTACGGACTGTTTCCGCAATTTCACGGAGATAATAACGGCGATTGTTTGGAATGATGACGTTTTGCTTTTCAACGTCCACGTCTTTGGAGAAGCCCGTTTTCCAATCCAGCTCCATTTTCTTATTCACCGTTTCAATGATGGCTGCAAATAATGCATTTGTGCCGGGATCGTTAAACTGGCTGGCAATCGTTCCGTATACCGGCATGTCATCCAGATCTTTATCAAACAGCATATGACTGCGCTGGTACTGCTTCTGTACCTGGCGTCTCGCATCCTCAGAGCCTTTGCGCTCGAACTTATTGATGACGATCAAATCGGCATAGTCGATCATATCGATCTTTTCCAGCTGGGACGGCGCACCGAACTCACTCGTCATGACGTACATGGACATATCACAGATCTCGGCGATTTCCGCATCCCCCTGCCCGATCCCGCTCGTTTCCACGACGATCAGGTCATATCCTGCCGCTTTCACGACATTGATCGCGTCCTTGATCGCCAGTGAAAGTTCCGTCTTCGACCCACGGGTAGCAAGGCTTCGCATGTAAACACGGGGATTGAAGATCGCATTCATGCGGATCCGGTCCCCAAGTAGGGCTCCGCCTGTTTTTTGTTTCGTTGGATCGATAGATAGAATCGCAATCTTCTTTTCAGGGAGTTCGTTGATGAAACGACGGATCAGTTCATCCGTCAATGAACTCTTCCCTGCTCCACCGGTTCCAGTGATCCCAAGAACAGGCGCTTTCTTCGCCAAGCTCTTGATTTCAGAAAAAACGGTCTGGGCTGTCGCTGCCACTTCTTCATTGGCCCCGACTTGGTATTCCGCAAGGGAGATCAGCTTCGATACCGTATTCACATCTCCGGTTGAAAGCTTCTCGACTTCCTGATTCACGCTTCCCTTGATGGTAGGGAAATCGCATTCCTCGATCATTTTATTGATCATGCCTTGAAGACCCTGCGTACGGCCGTCTTCAGGTGAGAAGATGCGGGCGATCCCGTATTCGTGAAGTTCCTTGATTTCACGCGGGATGATCACTCCGCCGCCTCCGCCATATATGCGGATATGGGAAGCCCCTCTTTCGTTTAAAAGGTCGTACATATATTTAAAGTATTCCACGTGTCCACCCTGATAGGATGAAATCGCAATCCCCTGAACATCTTCCTGAATAGCAGCATTGACAACTTCCTCTACAGAACGGTTATGGCCTAAGTGGATGACTTCTGCCCCACTTGCCTGGATAATCCGACGCATTATGTTGATCGACGCGTCATGTCCGTCAAACAGGCTCGATGCCGTGACAAAACGAACATGGTGCTTTGGTTTATAAATCTCAACCGTGCTCATATTACTCCCCCTGTTCTCCCTTGTTTTTCAAATCCGATGATCCCTGCAAAAAGCAATTCGATTTGAAGATCAATGTATTCCTCGAGTGTAAAACGTTTCTGCATGGCCCAGCGACGGAATCCCCACATCTGTCCCTGGACAAATACATTTTGAGCCAGCATATGGCACTGATTTTCATCAAGCTCAAGCTTTCCGCTTTCTACGCAGCCTTTGATCAGGTCTTCCACCATCCCGACCATTTCAAGTTCCTTGCGAAGGACATAGGGTAAAGCATCCTTAGACAGGGACTTCGCTTCCTGATACATGACAAGCACTTCATCCTGCATCCGGTCCATCACCTTGAAATAATGGGCGATGCCAAGCCTCAAGCTCTCAATCGTTCCTTTACCGACATCCAGCTCCTCAAGCTCCAATCGAACCTGCTCATAAATGCTGTCACACACTAAATACAGGACATCTTCCTTTGTTCGTATATATTCATACAGCGTTCCGATACTGAATCCGGCGGCCTTTGCGATCTCTCTGGTCGTGGTGCGATGAAACCCCTTTTGTTTAAACAGAGAGACGGCCCCACGAATCATCTGATCACGCCGCTTTTCCACCAAACGCTCATCCTTAACCGAAGCATGAACTTCCCTCTTCTTATTCAAAACAACCGACCGCCTTTATATTCCGATTCTCCCATTGACCCCTAATTCAATAGCACCTGCCTCATCCCCCAACAAAGCAGATGCCTATCTATCTCTCTTAACCTAGCTATTCTACATACCGGGTCTGGCACCCTGGAGCAACATTCGACATCACAAACCCCTTTACGCCACGAAACATGATGCAACCCCTCGGGTGCCTGACACGCGTCAGGAAGATCCACCAGATCCCCTCAAAAAATTCGTACAACCCTATCCTACTTCGTCACCATCCGCGAAATAACCAATCTCTGAATCTCCTGCGTCCCCTCATAAATCTGAGTGATCTTCGCATCACGCATATAACGCTCCACCGGATAGTCCTTCGTATAGCCATACCCACCGAAGATCTGAACCGCTTCCGTCGTCACCTTCATCGCTGTATCACCGGCCATCAGCTTCGACATCGCCGATTCTTTTCCGTATGGAAGACCTTCAGACTCAAGCCACGCAGCTTGATAGGTTAATAGACGGGAAGCTTCGATGGATGTCGCCATATCCGCAATCTTGAATGAAATCCCCTGGTTTGCAGCAATCGGCTTACCGAACTGCTCACGCTCTTTTGCATAATCGACAGACGCATCAAGTGCTCCCTGGGCAATCCCCACTGCTTGAGCGGCAATTCCGTTACGACCTCCATCAAGGGTCATCATGGCAATCTTGAATCCGTCTCCTTCGTTGCCCAGCATGTTTTCTTTTGGTACCTTGCAGTCTTCAAATACGATTTCAGTCGTAGGTGAAGAACGGATCCCGAGCTTTTTCTCTTTTTTCCCGACGGAGAACCCTTCGAAGTCTGCTTCTACGATGAAGGCACTGGTTCCACGCTGACGCTGGGAAGGATCTGTCAAAGCAAACACGATATACGTATCAGCGATTCCACCGTTTGTGATGAAAATTTTAGAGCCGTTCAGTACGTAGTGATCCCCTTCCAGGCGAGCTGTCGTCTTCATGCCACCTGCGTCAGATCCCGAACCCGGCTCAGTCAAGCCGTAAGCCCCGATCTTTTCACCCTGCGCCATTGGACGAAGGTATTTCTGTTTTTGCTCTTCCGTACCAAATTTATATACAGGCCAACCGGCTAACGAAGTATGGGCAGACAGAGTAACGCCTGTAGACGCACACACTCTTGATAGTTCTTCAACCGCGATACAATACGCCAGATAGTCACTGCCGATCCCACCGTACTCTTCCGGCCAAGGAATCCCCGTCAACCCAAGCTCAGCCATCTTCTTGAATAAATCCATATCAAAGCGCTCTTCCTCATCACGCTCAGCGGCAGTAGGAGCCACCTCATTCCGCGCAAAATCACGCACCATCTTACGTATCATTTCATGCTCTTCCGACAATTTAAAATTCATCTCATTTTCCTCCTATCATCTACATACCGGGTCTGGCCCCCTCAAGAGACAAGCTAAGCTACAAACCCATTTACGCCACAAAACATCAAATTATATATCGGGTGCCTGACACGCTAAGAATATGTGCCCCAAGACACTCTTCCAAGAGTTCAAACTCACCCATCCTATTACACCAACAAATGCTTCCCAATCACCATCCGCTGAATCTCACTCGTACCCTCATAAATCTCCGTCACCTTCGCATCACGGAACAAGCGCTCCACCGGATATTCCTTCGTGTAGCCATATCCGCCATAAACCTGAATCGCTTCGGTCGACACTTCGACGGCTGTTTTCGATGCAAACAACTTTGCCATACTGGCTTCTTTCCCACAGGAAATATTGTTCGAACGGAGATTCGCTGCCCGGTAAACCAGAAGCTTGGAGCCTTCAACGGCCGTCGCCATATCGGCAAGCTTAAAGCCGATTCCCTGCTGTGCGGCGATCGGTTTGCCGAATTGCACCCGTTCTTTTGCATAAGCCGTAGAGTAATCAAAAGCCGCTTCCGCAATTCCGAGTGCCTGGGCGGCAATCCCGATCCTGCCGACGTCCAGGTTCGCCATGGCGATTTTAAATCCTTCCCCTTCTTCACCGAGAAGGTTTTCAGCCGGGACTTTCATATCTTCAAACGTCAGCTGGACGGTCCGGGAACCGTGCAGCCCCATTTTATGTTCATCTTTCCCGATCACAAGACCAGGTGTATCCTTCTCAACGATGAAAGCCGATACCCCGCGGCTCCCCTTCGTCGAATCCGTCGTCGCAAATACAATATACGTATCGGCTTCGCCACCATTGGTGATAAAGACCTTCGATCCGTTCACCACATAGTGGTCACCACGCTTTTCGGCGCGGGATTTTAGACTCTTCGCATCGGATCCCGCACTCGGCTCCGTCAGGCAGAAGGCCCCTAAATACTCACCCGTTGCAAGCTTAGGAAGATACTTTTGTTTTTGTTCTTCGTTTCCAAAGTAAAGGACCGGATTGGTTCCTACAGAAGTATGAACCGATAGGATGACCCCGATGGTGGCGCTTACTTTAGACAGCTCGTGGATCGCAATGATATAAGAAGTGAAATCCATCTCAGATCCGCCGTACTTCTCAGGGATCGTAATCCCCATCAAACCAAGCTCAGCCATCTTTTTTAAAATATCTCTCGGAAACTCCCCCGCTTCCATCTTCTCGATGAACGGCTGGATTTCTGTTTCAGCAAAATCCCGGACCATCTTTCTCATCATCTGCTGCTCTTCCGTGAATCGTAACTCCATGACTGTTTCCTCCCTGATGTTCGTTGTGATCACTCGTACGAATAGAAGCCGCGGCCCGTTTTGCGCCCCAGCCAGCCTGCTTTCACATACTTCCTGAGCAGCGGGCATGGACGGTATTTATCGTCACCGAAGCCTTCGTGCAGGGTTTCCATGATGTAGAGGCATGTATCGAGTCCGATGAAGTCAGCCAAAGTCAGAGGTCCCATCGGGTGATTCATACCGAGCTTCATCACTTCATCGATCGCCTCTTTGCTCGCCACTCCTTCATAAAGGGTGTAGATCGCTTCATTGATCATCGGCATCAGGATCCGGTTGGAAACGAATCCCGGGAAATCCTCTACCTCTACCGGCACTTTGTTAAGAGACTTCGTCATATCTTCAATCACTTGGTATACTTCATCCGTCGTCGCAAGTCCACGGATGATTTCCACCAATTTCATCACTGGTACCGGATTCATGAAGTGCATACCGATCACTTGCTGGGGACGCTTCGTCGCTGCCGCAATTTCCGTGATGGGAAGAGAAGATGTGTTCGAAGCCAGGATAGTATGCTCTGGTGTGATCTCATCCAGCTGAGCAAAGATCTTCGTTTTGATGTCCATATTTTCCACTGCCGCTTCGATGACAAGGTCCACCTTCTTGGCGTCCCCGATATCCGTTGAAGCCGTCAAACGATTCACTGTCGCTGTTTTATCTTCTTCAGACATTCTTCCTTTTTCAACGGAACGCGTCAGATTCTTCGCGATGACACCCATTCCCTTTTGGACAAACTCTTCTTTCAAATCGTTCAAGTATACTTTGAATCCTGCCTGGGCACAGACCTGGGCGATCCCCGAGCCCATTTGCCCCGCGCCGATGACCATTACGTTTTTGATGTTCATTATGTTCTCCCCTTTGTTATATGAGACTAGTAATCTAGTTGGTTTGGTTGGTTGATTCAGCTGCTGAATATACTCGCTATTTCAGCAGCTGATTATTTGGTGTTATTCACCTGATGATTTTCATCAAAAATTCAGCAGCTGAACTCACGGGTGTACCTGGTACAATCCACCCATTATGTACCTGGTACAACAACTCACCCTACTGCTTCGCCACCTCAATCATAATCGCATCCCCTTGACCGCCTCCGCTGCAGATCGAGGCAATCCCGATTCCGCCTCCGCGGCGTTTCAATTCGTAAGCAAGTGTCAGGATGATGCGTGCCCCGCTTGCTCCAATCGGATGCCCGAGGGCAACGGCTCCACCGTTCACATTGACTTTCTCATGATCAAGACCGGCGATTTTCCCGCTCGTTAATGCCACGGCGGCAAACGCTTCGTTAATTTCAAACAGATCGATCTCTTCAAGGGATTTCCCTGTTTTCTTGAGGAGCTCGTTGATCACAAGCCCCGGTGTTTGAGGGAAGTCCTTTGCTTCAACAGCGATGGCCGTGTGGCCAAGGATGGTCGCTAACGGCTGTTTCCCTTCCTTTGAGGCTCTTTCTTCACTCATGAGAACCATAGCAGCCGCTCCGTCGTTGACCCCTGGAGCGTTCCCGGCTGTGATCGTTCCTTCTGATCCGAACACCGGCCCTAGTTTAGCCAGCGCCTCGATGGATGTTTCTTTACGTGGCGCTTCATCTTTTGCGACGACGATCGGATTTCCTTTGCGTTGAGGAACTTCAATAGCAACGATTTCTTCACCTAGCACGCCTTCTTCCGTTGCTTTCACTGCCCGTTGATGGCTTCTGAGTGCCCATTCGTCCTGCTCTTCTCTTGATAGTTCAAATTCCTTCGCTGTTTCATTTCCGTACGTTCCCATGTGGACGTTGTTGAAGCTGCACGTCAATCCGTCGTGAACCATCAGATCTTTCACCTGTGAATCGCCCATCTTGAATCCCCAGCGTGCTTTCGGCAGGATGTAAGGGGCATTCGACATGGATTCCATTCCACCAGCCACGATCACTTCGCCGTCGCCTGCACGGATGATCTGGTCTCCCAGTGTGACGCTGCGCATCCCTGATGCACAGACCTTATTGATCGTTTCCGTTTTGACATTCCAAGGTAAGCCCGCGTGGCGCGATGCCTGACGGGAAGGGATTTGCCCCTGTCCCCCTTGTAATACAGATCCGAGGATGACTTCTTCGACTTCTTCCCCGTTTACACCGGCCCGTTTCAAGGCTTCCTTCACCGCGAAACCACCAAGCTCTGAAGCAGTAAAACTGCTGAGGCTTCCCCCGAATTTACCAAAAGGCGTTCTTGCTCCGTCTAGAATAACCGTTTTCCCCATCTTCATCGCTCTCCTTTATATGGATTTATCCGTGTTTGTATCCGCTTTCAATTCACCTTAAAAAAATTTGATCGACTTTCGACTGAACGCTCGCTCAACTAATCCTCACAAGAGAAGGGACAAATTTTGTCCCCAATATACCTTTATTGTACTTCATTTCGAGTGCAAACGCATTGATTTTTTAGAAAGTTTTTATTTTTCCATCAAATATATTATTGTGGAAAAACAATAGGAGCGAAACGCAATAGAGACTATTTTGTTTCACTCCTGTTTGTTTCATGAACTCGTGTTTCATTCATTATCTAAAGGATAATATTCTTTTTAAGATGCAGCCGGTTCGTCCTTCAGATCGCCACATACGGCTTTTTCAAGGATTTCGGCTACGTCGAGAGTAGAAACCGTTTCTTCCACTTCCTTTGCTTTCGTACCATCCGACAGCATCGTCAGGCAGTATGGACAGCCAGAGCTGATGACCGATGGACTAACAGCCAGTGCCTGCTCGGTACGGGAGACGTTGACGCGGTGACCTGCGTCTTCCTCCATCCACATGAGTCCTCCACCCGCTCCACAGCACATGCCTTTTTCACGGTTACGTTCGATCTCGACCAATTTCACACCGGAAATGGATTTCAGGATTTCACGCGGTGGATCATACACTTCGTTGTACCGACCAAGATAACAAGAGTCATGGAAAGTAATCGTTTCATTCACTTCATATTGCGGCTTCAAGCGACCTTCTTGCACGAGCTGATGCAGAAGTTCTGTATGGTGGTAGACCTCTGCTTCCAGACCGAAGTCCGGATACTCATTTTTGAAAATGTTGTAAGCATGCGGATCGATCGTGACAATTTTCTTGATTTCATGCTTTTCGAATTCGGCGATGTTTTGTCCGGCAAGCTCCTGGAATAAGAATTCATTTCCAAGGCGGCGCGGTGTGTCCCCGGAGTTCTTTTCTTTATTCCCAAGGATCGCGAACTTCACGCCCGCTTCATTCATTAGCTTGGCGAAGGATAAGGCAATCTTTTGGCTACGGTTATCAAATGAACCCATGGATCCGACCCAGAATAGGAATTCGAAGTCTTCTCCTGCTTTTTTCATTTCTTTTACTGTAGGAATCGTAACGTCTTCTCTTGCTTCGCGCCAGTTCTCACGCTCTTTACGGTTCAGACCCCAAGGATTCCCCTGGCGCTCGATGTTTTGCATGGCGCGCTGTGCGTCAGCATCCATCTTCCCTTCCGTCAGAACGAGGTAACGGCGAAGGTCGATGATTTTATCTACGTGTTCGTTCATGACCGGACATTGGTCTTCACAGTTACGGCACGTTGTACATGCCCAAATCTCTTCTTCTGTGATGACATCCCCGATCAGGCTAGGGCTGTACGTAGCTCCTGCAGCCGCTTCTTCAGCCGCTTGAGTGGCACTTGCCATAGCTAATTGGTTCCCTTTTGTGCCGTTGAAAGCGAATGTCGGTACCCAAGGCTTCTTCTGTGTCACGACAGCACCGTGATTCGTCAGGTTATCACGTAATTTTACGATCAGGTCCATCGGGGAAAGCATTTTCCCTGTCCCGGTTGCCGGACACATATTCGTACAACGACCACATTCCACACATGCGTAGAAATCGATCATTTGGTGCTGTGTAAATTCTTCTATTTTCCCTACCCCGAAGCTTTCAGCTGATTCATCTTCGAAATCGATCGGCTTAAGCTTTCCAGGATTGTCTAAACGATTGAAATAAACATTGGCAGGTCCTGCGATTAAATGCGCGTGCTTGGATTGCGGCACATACACAAGGAATGCCAGTAAGAATAGTAAGTGAATCCACCAGGCTACATAGAAAATGGCGATGGAAGCCGTTTCCCCTATGCCTCCAAGTGCGCCTGCAATCAGAGACGCTATAGGCTCAGTCCAGGCAAGTTCTTCCCCATGCCAGATGATACCCATTCCATTCCCGACCAGGACGGAAAGCATCAATCCACCGATGAATAATAAGACCAGTCCTGATTTGAATCCTCTCTTGAGGCGGACCAGTTTTTCCACATAGCGGCGGTGGAATGCCCAGACAACCGCGACAAGGATCGTCAGTGTGACAATTTCCTGGAAGAACGTGAAGCCAGGATATAAAGGTCCAAGCGGCAAGTGACTCCCCGGTGCCAGTCCTTTCCATATGAAGTCGATGGCCCCGAACTGTACGAGGATGAAGCCGTAGAAGAACATGACGTGGATGGCTCCACTTTTCTTATCCTTCAAGAGCTTCTTCTGTCCGAAGACATTGACCAGGATTTTCTGGAATCGTTCTTTGAATCGTTTGTCGAACTCCACTTTTTTCCCGAGCTTAATATATTCAATTCTCGTCTTTACTACATACACAAACAGACTCAGTGCATAAACGGTCACAAGGATAAATGCGACCCAATTGAGAATGAGTAACCCATTCATAGACAAACACTCCCCCTTCTTTGGTCCGATGAACTTCCCCTTTGTTCAAACTTTTACAAACCAAATTAATATTCTGAATAGTCCTTATCTCCATTATATTATGAATGAGCATTCAGTCAATGGTTTTTCCGAATAAAAATGAAAACCTTTTCATAATTGGCGATTCCCTTTCAATTAAGAAACGGGACTTTCTGTACCCCCCACAGGTTTCAAAAGGACTCATTAATGGGAAAAGAAGAAAGCATGCAATCTACATAAAATTCAGGACATACTAAAGACAATGCAAATGAGAGAGTGATTCTATGTGGTGGTTAATCCTATTGGTGATCCTTGCCGCAATCATCGGATGGCTGATGCTCGATTTCAGATTGGGAAGAAGTCATTTCATCCGGACGCGGACAAGAAGAGATTATGAGACACGAATGAGTGATATTCAATTGTTTTCACGGGGACCTGAGCTTTTCGATCAAATGTTTAAAGATATGAGAGAAGCAAGTTCCTCTATTCATGTATTATTTTATATTGTCCAGGATGATCACTTTGCCCTCCGGTTCCTGGAATTACTGAAGGGTAAAGCACAGGAAGGGGTTGAAGTCCGTCTTCTGATGGATCAGATCGGCAGTCATAACGTCCCGAAGTCGAAAGTGAAGGATCTTAGGGACGCAGGTGTGGAAGTCGATTTCTGCCGGAGGGTCAAGCTTCCCTACCTGTTTTTCTCTTCCCAGCAGCGGAATCACCGGAAGATCACCGTCATCGATGGTACGATCGGTTATTTGGGTGGTTACAATATCGGGAAGGAATATATCGATGAAAATGATAAACCTGAGCTTTCCCCCTGGAGGGATTATCATCTCCGGCTGGATGGTGAAGGTGTCCACGATCTTCAGACTGAATTCTGCATTGACTGGTACCGTGCGACACAGAAGGATTTGAAGAACGAAGCAACGTATTTCCCTCCAGCTGAAAAAGGAAGCATCCAGCATCAAATTTTTCCGACCGAGGGGGTTAATATCGAAGACTTCTTTGGGAAATTCATTGACGAAGCGCAAAGCGAAATCATTATCGGTACACCTTACTTCATTGCTACTCCGATCTTGATGGACGCGCTTCTGGGAGCACTGGACAGAGGGATTATTGTCAAGATCATCATTCCGAATAATGCGGATCATATGCTTGTGAAGGAAGCGGCCTTCCCTTATTTCAGACCGCTGCTCGCTAGTGGTGCTAAAGTGTATCAATTCATGGACGGCTTTTATCATGCGAAGGTGATGGTCGTGGATGACCATTTCTGTGATATCGGCACGGCCAATTTTGATAAGCGGAGCTTCTTTATCAATTTTGAAATCAATAACCTGATTTACGATAAAGGATTTATCCAGATGGTGAAAAAGGAAATGGAAAAAGACATGGCGGCATCCGACATGTTAAGCGAAAGCGACCTCTCTTCCGTTTCCATGCTCACCCGGTTAAAGGAACGCGTCGCTTCAGCCATTTCAATCTTACTTTAGGGGGATGACACATGAAAGTCCGACTGGGATTCGTGGCGAACTCCCTCTCTTTATGGGATGCAAGCCCGGCCAAAACCATGACATACAAGCGATACACAGAGTTACCTAAAGCCGAGCGGATGGACCGCCTGAAGGAAGTGACGAGATTAAACCTGGAGCATACGAAACGCATCCTATATCTTTGTGCCGCTCACGAAATCAAGGTGTACAGATTATCCAGCTCCCTCGTTCCCCTTGCCACCCATCCTGAGGTGGAATGGGATTTCCATTCCCCTTTTCGGCACGAATGGAAAGAACTTGGCGATCTGATCAACAAGCTCGGGATCAGGGCGAGCTTTCACCCGAACCAGTTCACCTTATTCACGAGTCCTAAGCAGCATGTGACGGACAATGCCGTGAAGGATATGGTGTATCACTACCGGATGCTTGAATATATGGGGATCGAGAAGGATTCCGTCATCAATATCCATATCGGCGGGAGCTACGGGGATAAGGAAGAAACCCTGGTCCGTTTTCATGAAAACCTGAAGGACCTCCCTCCGGATGTAAAAGACATCATGACCCTCGAGAATGACGACAAGACCTATACCGTCGAGGAAACGCTCACCGCTTGTCAAAAAGAGAATATCCCCATGGTCCTGGACATTCATCACCACGAGGCAAATCCGGGTGAGAAACCTCTAGATGGGTATCTTGAAGATATTTTTGCCACCTGGGACAGGAGAGATTTAGTGCCGAAAATACATATTTCCTCCCCAAAATCCGAAAAGGCCTTCCGCTCCCATGCTGACCTGGTCGATCCGGGATTTGTGGAGGGTTTCTTCAAAACCCTGAAAACGTTGGACCAGGACGTGGATTTTATGATCGAAGCCAAACATAAAGATCTTGCCATGCTGAAGCTGATTGAAGATTTGTCCTCCATTCGCGGGGTGAAAAGGATCGATGGCGGGACCCTTGAGTGGTAAAGAAGAAAAGATGGACACCTGGGTGTTCATCTTTTTTATGTACATATTATTTAAGTACAGATTCAATCCAGGGCTGGATCGCCATGAAGGCTTTGAACCCAAGATAAATACCCACGATTCCTGCAATTCCTGCCAGTGCTGGCGGGGCAGGGATCGGTAACTTAAATAAAGCAAAGATAAACCCGACTAAAAATCCGGTTACGATAGCCAATACGACCGTTTTCATACCCTTCTCCTCCTTCATCCATCTCTCATTATTATACGTTAAAGCGGCTGAAATATAAGAAAAAAAAGGTCCATCCTGATGAGGGACGGACCTTAGGTATGCGCCTATTTACATTTTTTCCGGAGCTGCTACACCGATCAAGGCAAGAGCGTTTTGTAACGTGACACGTACTACTTTCACTAAAGCCAGACGTGCTGTCGTCAATTCACGATTTTCTTCATCAAGGACCTTATTGGCATTGTAGAAGCTATGGAAAGCAGAAGCCAGGTCGTTGATATAATTCGCTATGCGGTGAGGCGTGCGTTTCTCCGCCGCATCCGCGATCATTTGCGGGAATTCACCCAGCTTTTTCAGTAAGTCGACTTCTTTTTCCGTACCGATCAGCTTTAGGTCGATCTTGTCTTCTGAAGCAAGTCCCTGCTCTTCTGCCTGACGAAGGATGCTGCAAATACGCGCGTGGGCATATTGAGCATAGTAGACAGGGTTTTCGTTGGACTGGGATACAGCTAAGTCCAGGTCAAAATCCATATGCGTATCGGCACTTCTCATGGCGAAGAAATAACGTACCGCATCAAGGCCGACCTCTTCTACTAGCTCACGTAACGTGACGGCTTTTCCTGTACGCTTACTCATCTTCATCTTTTCCCCATCTTTATAGAGGTGAACGAGTTGGATGACTTCCACTTCCAGTTTGTCTCGGTCAAAGCCGAGTGCTTCGATGGCCGCTTTCATACGCGGGATATATCCGTGATGGTCCGCTCCCCAGATGTTGATCAGCACATCATGCCCGCGCTCGAATTTATCCTGGTGATACGATATATCCGGCGTCAGGTATGTGTATGTGCCGTCGTTCTTGATAAGGACACGGTTCTTGTCATCGCCAAGTTCAGTCGAGCGGAACCATGTCGCGCCGTCCTCTTCGTATACGTGACCGTTGTCTCGCAGCGTCTTCAATGCCGCATCGATTTTCCCATTTTCATAAAGGGACGTCTCGGAGTACCATACGTTGAATGGTACACGGAACATTTCAAGGTCCTTTTGAAGCTTGGCCATTTCGATCTTCAAGCCGTACTCACGGAAAAACCTGTAGCGTTCTTCATCGCTTACTTCTGCATATTTCGAGCCGAATTCTTCAGCCAATTTCTTTCCGATTTCGATGATGTCCTGACCGTGATATCCGTCTTCAGGCATCGCCTTGTCTTGTCCAAGCGCCTGGAAGTAACGTGCTTCAACGGAGATCGCCAGGTTATGGATCTGGTTTCCGGCGTCATTGATGTAGTATTCACGGGTTACGTTATAGCCCGCTTTTTCAAGGACGTTACATAGGGAATCACCGACGGCTGCTCCACGTGCATGACCAAGATGAAGGTCCCCTGTCGGATTGGCAGATACGAACTCGACGTTCACTCTCTCGCCATTTCCGGCATCTGATTGACCATATTCCTGATCTTGATCGAGAATCAACGGAATCAAGTCTGTTAAGTATTCGTTGTTCATATAGAAATTGATGAATCCAGGTCCTGCAATCTCCATTTTTTCAATGGACGCTTTGGACTGGTCGAAGTTAGCGACGATGTCGTCTGCGATCATGCGCGGCGCTTTTTTTGCGACTCTTGCAAGCTGCATGGCCATATTCGTTGAATAATCCCCGTGTGACTTTTCTTTCGGGATCTCAAGGATGACATCCGGGATTTGATCCTCTGTTGCAAGTCCGGCTTTCAGGACCGCTGCTTTGATTTCGGATTTCAGGTTTTCTTGTACTTTTTCGACGATATTCATATCCCTATGCTTCCTCCTTATAGTGAATGGACATAACATAATCCCCAACCGGGCTGTCCTGCATCTTTAACTCGTATGAAAGATTGAAATTCCCTTCAAGCTTCGAGTCACTCTGTGTATGTGAAAGTGTTTTGGTTTTCGTTGTCAATAAGAGGGTACCGAGCTGGCTCTCGTAAGAACCGTTCTGTTCCTCGAGTTCGTTGAAGGCCATTCTCATTTTGACTGCCCCGCTCCTGAGGATGAGGGCCTGTCGATCTGTGACTTTGACGATCGTATGAGTGGTCCCTTCCTCTTGTACTTCATCGTACTTTAGAAAAAAGGCATCTCCTTTTTCATAGTATCGACCAAATGATACCAATTCAAAAGAGTCACTTTCCTCTCCTATTGTGATTTTGGTTTTCAAGTGAACTTTGACAGGGGTAGAATCCGCTTTTGCCGTCAAACCACTCACATCCTTTTCTTTTTAGGGTCCGATCAAGTGATGGGTCCGTCCCTCAAATGGACGTCCCTTCCTTCTAACTAATTAAGTATAAGAAGTATTGTGGGAAATTGCAATGGAACACGGTGAGTTTTCATTTATTGGAGGGATGTAAGCGGATTATCGACAGAAGAAAAGCCTCTTCTGTCGATGAGAAGAGGCTTTGATGGTTTATTTTACCCAGCCAAGAAGCATTTCACGGATCAGCTTGCTTGCCGTATTCGCTGTCTGCTCGGATGGATCATAGATGGGCGCCACTTCCACAAGATCCGCTCCCACGACGTTCACGTCAGAGTGAGCGATGGCATGGATGGATGCGAGTAATTCCTTGGATGTGATGCCGCCGCAGTCCACTGTTCCAGTTCCAGGAGCGTGGGCAGGGTCTAGGACGTCAATATCGATCGTCACATACACAGGGCGTCCTGCAAGCTGTGGAAGGATTTCCTTCAACGGCTCGAGCACTTCAAATTTGGAAATGTGCATGCCATTTTCTTTCGCCCATTGGAACTCTTCTTTCATTCCGGAACGGATCCCGAATGAATAGACGTTCTTCGGTCCGATATGCTCGGCGATCTTGCGGATCGGAGTCGAGTGGGATAATGGCTCCCCTTCGTACTCTTCACGCAGATCAGTGTGAGCGTCCATATGGATGATAGCAAGATCCGGGTATTTCTTCGCGATGGCTTTCATCACCGGCCATGAAACCAGGTGCTCGCCACCCATTCCGAATGGGATCTTCCCATCGCCAAGAAGACCGTCGATATAATCTTCAATCATATCGATGCTTCGCTGCGGGTTACCGAATGGAAGTGGGATATCACCGGCGTCATAATATTTCACTTCTTCAAGCTCCCGGTCAAGATACGCACTATACTCTTCCAACCCGATAGACACCTCGCGGATACGGGCAGGACCGAACCGGGAACCCGGACGATAGCTCACTGTCCAATCCATCGGCATCCCATAAAGGACCACCTGGCTATCCTCATAAGAAGGATGACTCTTAATAAACACATTACCTGAATAAGCCTCATCAAAATGCATATTCTTCAACCTCTCTTTTAGAGAGGGACGGACCTTGGTTTTGGTCCGTCCCTCCTTGATAATATAGGATTTCACCTTGAAATTTGAGGTCCGTCCCTCAAACTTATTTTGTCAGGTCTTTTACGAATTTCGGAAGGGCGAATGCTGCGTTGTGCAGTTCCGGTGTGTAGTATTTGGTTTCGATGTCGTGGAAACGCTCTTCCGGTACTTCGATCGGGTCGTGCTTTTTGGAACCGATGGTGAATGCCCATAGTCCGCTTGGGTATGTCGGGATATTCGCTGTGTATAAGCGGGTGATCGGGAAGATTTCCTTCACGTCGCTTTGTACCTGACGGATAAGGTCTGCTTTGAACCAAGGGTTATCACATTGAGCAACGAAGATTCCGTCTTCTTTCAATGCTTTCGAGATCCCTGCGTAGAATCCTTTTGTGAATAAGTTAACAGCCGGACCGACTGGCTCAGTGGAATCGACCATGATCACGTCATATTCGTTCTCACTCTTCGCGATGTGCATGAAGCCGTCGTCGACTTGTACGTCCACGCGCTCGTTTTCCAGTTCTCCCGCAATCTCCGGAAGATATTTCTTGGAGTACTCGATCACTTTTCCGTCGATTTCAACAAGAACGGCCTTTTTCACGCTTGGGTGCTTCAACACTTCACGGATGACGCCTCCGTCTCCTCCGCCCACAACCAATACGTTCTCAGGGTTCGGGTGCGTAAATAAAGGAACATGTGCAACCATTTCATGATAGACGAACTCATCCTTCTGGCTCGTCATGACCATGCCGTCAAGGAACAGCATATTGCCCCATTCTTCTGTTTCAGCCATTTCAAGATATTGAAAATCCGTTTGCTCTGTATGTAAAGTCTTCTTGATTTTCATCGTGATCCCGAAGTTTTCTGTTTGTTTCTCTGTGTACCAAAGTCCACTCATTGTTTCAACTTCCCTTCTTGTTTTAATGGTTTATTGCTGTTTCTGTCAAAATCATATACCACTAGTTTGATCCTTCACACGTTCATCTTTAGGACAAAGTGAAGCGAAACCCTGACATAACGGGCTTATCTCCTATTTATAAAAACATCCGCATCGGACGTCATTTTTATCCTTCCCTATCATGATAAATACAAACATGAGGAAAAGTATAGTGGAATCTAGCAAAATTTCAAGTGAAATTTTTTCTAAACCTTTGACGTTTAAAATCTCGTAAAACTTTTCATACTGATACTACACAGTAATCAGTATAAACGAGATGACCAATATAAAAAATCCAAGGTCCGTCCCTCTTAAACTGCGGGCCTGTGCAGGGAAAGTAGGGAGAGGTATGGAAGTGATGGCTCGAATGGAGAAGACAAAGAAATATTCGAGATTTGCAGTGGTCGGGGCTCTCGCGGGCTTGGTCCTCTTTTTGGTGGGGATCATGGGGGTTTTGATTTATGCCAAGGTTCAGGGACCGCCACCCCTTGCCGTCCCCCAATCCACTTTGATCTATGGTGAGGATGGTTCGGTCATAGGAGAAACAAATACCGGCGAGAAGCGCTACTGGGTGGGTCTGAAGGAAATTTCCCCGGCCCTCATTGAAGCGACGATCTCCATTGAAGACAAAAGCTTCTACCAGCATTACGGGTTTGACCTGAAGCGGATGGCAGGGGCAGCCCTTGCCGACCTCAAAGCGATGTCAAAGGTGCAGGGGGCCAGCACCATTTCACAGCAGTATGCTCGCAATCTATTTCTTTCTCATGATAAAACATGGAAGAGAAAGATCTCAGAAGCCCTCTACACGATCAGGATCGAAATGAACTACTCCAAGAAGGACATTCTAGAAGGCTATCTAAATACCATCTACTACGGCCACGGCGCATACGGTGTCCAGGCAGCGAGTCAATATTACTTCGGCAAGGATGCCAATCAATTGACCGTCGCAGAAGCCGCCATGCTCGCCGGGATTCCGAAAGCACCGTCCTATTATTCACCCGTTACTCACCCTGAAAATGCCAAGAAGCGCCAGGAGCTCATTCTTCAGTCCATGACCGGGGACGGCTTTATAACAAAGGAGCAAGAGGGTGTTTCCAAAGCAGCACCCATCCGCATCACAGGGGAGCACGCCCATCAAAAGGCGGAAACCGCCCCCTATTTTCAAGATATGGTGAAAAGCATCCTCCGCTCGGACCTTGGGATCGAGGAACGTACCATCGAGATGGGCGGCTTGAAAGTCTATACGACACTCAACCCCGATCATCAAAAGGTGGCCGAGAAAGTCGTGAAGGAACAGATCCCCGATGAATCGGAAATCCAATTGGGATTTGTGTCCATGAATCCGAAAAATGGTTATGTCACAGCTTTAGTCGGGGGACGGGATTATGAAGAGAGTCCGTTTAACCGTGCCGTGCAGGCAATCCGCCAGCCGGGATCAACGATCAAACCGCTACTCTACTACTCTGCTTTAAAACAGGGGTTTACGCCATCCACGACGATGAAGAGCGAAATGACGTCCTTCACATTCGATGATGGAAAAAAGTACACCCCTCATAATTACAACAACAAATATGCAGATGGTGATATCACCCTGGCCCAGGCCATCGCTCTATCTGATAACGTGTACGCCGTGAAGACCCATCTCTTCATCGGTCAGGACACCTTGACGAAAACGGCAAAAGAGAAGTTCGGATTGACGACAAAGGTGAAAAAATACCCTTCCTCGGCACTCGGTACATCAGGGGCACGGGTCATCGATATGGTCAACGCCTACAGCATCTTTGCCAACGGCGGCTATAAAGTGAAGCCCGTTTTCATTACAAAAGTGGAAGACTGGTCGGGGAAGGTCATCTATGAAAGCGAATCGAAAAAAGAGCAGGTGCTCGACCCGGATCTCACATACGTCATGACCCATATGCTCACCGGGATATTCGACCCTAAGCTCAATGATTACTCGACGGTAACGGGGATCCAGATCAAGAGAGACGCGACCCGTCCCTACGCAGGGAAATCCGGGACGACCAACACAGACAACTGGATGATCGGCTACTCCCCTCAATTAACAGCAGGAGTGTGGACCGGATACGACAAAGGAAAAGAGGTCTCCCTGGTCGACGATAAATACTATGCCAAGAAAATCTGGGTCCACTTCATGGAAGAAGCATTGAAGGATGAACCCGTCAAAAACTTCAAACCGACCAAGGGCGTCGTCGGCGTGGCCGTAAACCCTCATAATGGACTGCTCGCCACAGAAGACTGTCCCGTCCAGCGCTTCACCTACTTTGTAAAAGGCACCGAACCGACCGAATACTGCCATGAACACTTGGGTGAAAAAGAAGCACCGAAAGAAAAGGCACCAGAAAAAGGGAAGAAGCCTTGGTATGAGAAAGTGAAGGATTGGATCTTTTAGTTTTTATTGTTATATAGCTGGAAATGGGGTTTTCGAGATGTCCAGCTCCGGCGGCTAGAGGCTCGAGGTCATAAGTCAAGCCAACCAAAAGGCAAAGGGCGCCTTTCCGGTTGGCTCGCCTTATGCTTGTCGCCTCCGCTTTTCGGTACAATAAAAAACCCCGGGCTTGTGCGAACCCGGGGTTTTTCATGTCCTAGTTTATGTGCAAACTGTGATTTAAGTGTACTTTTTTTCTCTCCATAGAGCAAGATGTGAACGACATATTCAAAGAACTGTCACAGTTTGTTCACAAATCGATTTATTTTATTTTGAGGGCTTCCTTTAATTCATCCTTTGAGCGTTCCCACATGCCTTCATCATGATTCTTCAAAAAGTCCGTAAGAATGCCTTTGGATTTGTCGTCCAGTTGGTCAAGGACGATCTTCCGCTTGATGGACTTATCCATATTGTTCACATGTTCCGGCATGGACTTATAGCCCCTGCGCTTCTCGCGGTTCACGATGAGCTCACAAGCCGTCACCCCTGCATAGTACGGGCCGTCTTCCATCCGGTCGATGGTCACCCAGATGAGCCAGTACGGCTTACCGCCTGAAGAGTCCTCACGGTTATTCGTGAATTTGATCCCTTTTTCGATCGGGCTCCTTGCGTGCATGGCTCCGATTTCAATCGTCGCTTCCCCTTCTTCGACATCAATCATGACAGGCGAAACATTATCAAGGCTTAATGATCCTACCCCGTAACCGCCATGACCGTCAGTGGGGTCACTTTTGATGATATTGAATCCAATGTTTTTTTTCTTTTCCATGAAACGTCACTCCCTAGCTAAAGATTGAAAAAATCGTCGTGAATATCGCACTGAATGCCTGATTGGTCGCCGTCATGCCACCCTGTAGTAACGGCCAGATCGTATATTCGTCCAGAGGCGTGATGACGATGATCAAAAATAATAGAACGCCATATTGCTCATATTGGGTCAGTTTGGCCCTGACATGATTCGGTGACAAGTCCTCGATGATCCGGTACCCATCCAGTGGAGGGAACGGCAGTAAGTTGAAGACAAACAGCAATACGTTCAAGTAAACGATCATCTGCAGGAGATCAATGACAAACGGCGGCACACCGACGCCACCCGTCACCCCTACAAAAAAGTAAAAGATCCCGAATGCAATAAAGGCAAGCAGGAAGTTACTCAATGGGCCGGCCACGGATACCAGCACACCTGCCAAACGCGGATTCTTAAAACGGGATCTCATGACAGGCACGGGCCGCGCCCAGCCAAATCCCACAAATAATATTAAAATGGTCCCAAACGGGTCCAGATGTTGAATCGGATTCAATGTGAGTCTTCCCTGATCTTTCGCCGTCGTATCCCCGAACTTGTATGCCACATAGGCGTGGGCGAACTCATGAACCGTAAAGGCCATGACGAGGGCGATCACGACAAACGGAAGCTCTTCCAACCGAAAGACGGAAATCGACTCAAAAAGTGAGCTAATGGTATCCAAAGTATGTACTCCTTTAAAAAATGTTTTACTTTCTTATTCCATAGTATACAGAAAAATTCCTGCATTCATGACATATCATATCAAACTTGCTCTCTCATTCCCCAGCCATTACATTTATAGAGTAAGAGCCTACCACAGATTGTACCAAATCCGAAAGCAAGGAGCGAATCATTATGCCTTATATCACCGTAAAAATGCTCGAAGGCCGTTCAGAAGAACAGAAGCGTGCCCTCGTCGAAAAAGTGACCGAAGCCGTCAGCGAGACCACCGGTGCCCCTGAAGAAAAAATCGTCGTCTTCATTGAAGAAATGACGAAAGGGCACTATGCCGTCGGCGGCAAAAGACTCAGTGACCAATAAAAGCAAGTCATAAGACAAGCCCGCTGCGAAGGCATTCCTTTCAGCGGGCTTGTCTTATGATTCCGACTTTTTTCAAATCCGGAATTCCACACGGGCAACATTTGCATCTGACGAATACGATATACCATACACTCGACGGAAAGGGTGAAATGAATGGACATGACGATTGGCGATGTGTTTTTACAATTGTTCATGATGGCTTTTCTACTAGCCATTGTCTTTGTCGCTTTTATGGTGGCAAAAGGTCTTCGAAACAAAAGGATCCAGCAGCGGGAGCAAGACAAACAGGTTGAAGAAAAGCTTGATCGAATCATTGAAAAAATGGATCAATCACCTAAATCGTAGCGATATAAAGGGGAATCACTCTTGTCGAGTGATCCCCCTTTATATCCTATAAGAACGTTCTCTACTGAACGATTTTTTTCGTTTTTAGTCCTTCGATGTAAGCGAAGGCTTCGTCAATTTCTTCTTCTGTATATTTCTGCTTGCTCTTAAGTGTGAACACTTTTTCCACGACTTCTTCTTTTGAAAGGTTATCAAAATATAAGACGGTCGAAACCAGCTCCAAAAAGCGTGCTGATTGAACGTTCATATCCGTAAGGCAATCCTTCAGGCAAGGCATATCCTTTTCGTAGATCTCCAGGAAGTCCTCCCCTTCTTTCGTGACCGTATAGCGGTATTGATAGTAGCCGCCCTTTTTCTCTTTCACCTCGGAGATGAACCCCATATTGCATAGCTCCTCCACCCGAAGCGTCAATTCTTCCGAATACGGACCATAAAAATGAAATTGAAATTTTTCCTGAAACGGGAATTCAAGCTTCTTGGCGATGAATATCATCTTCTGAAGCTTCTTCCTTCCCACCACTTCACCCGAGGCTAAGAAGGCACTCATCAGTTTTGCATGATCTTTCAACAATGTACGTCATCTCCTACTCCTAGTATTGCATTTGTCAGGTCCTCGTCTACAGCTCCAGAATCTTTCGGATCTGGCGCTTAATATTCTTCTTTGTTGATTCGTCATATAGTAAATCCACTGGATAGTATAATTTATGATCGGTCCGGCGCTTTCCGGAGATGGAATCGACGATATCCGACTGCCTGGATAATTCGCGCAGCTCCTCATTCTTCATCAACAGATGGATCGGGAGCCGTTCCTCTTCCTCGCCCGGCCTGTAGAAATCGTATGGAAGGTCTGAAGATGAGTCCACCACCAAGTAATAATCGGGATCGATTCCCGCCTTTTTAAAGAGGGCTTCCAGTTCACTGTGCTTTTTGTATTCCTTCGCAGGATCGAACTCCACGTACTTGAATAAGTTCCGGTTCATGAACCGCTCGCACAGGTCCCTTAAAATCGGGTCTTCTTCTTCCTGCCAGATCTGAAAATAATACATGATGACCGCTTCATCGAGCTTTAAATAATCCTCAAGGGCCACTTCCCCCTCAAACAGGGAATAAAAGTGGATCGGGCTTTGCTTAAAGGAATAGAACTCTTCATGAAGCTCCTTCGCCCTATGTAAAATCTTCGTCAGGATCACTTCGGCACTTCTCGTCACCGGATGGAAATATACCTGCCAGTACATCTGATAGCGGCTCATGATGTAATCTTCGACTGCATGCATCCCACTCTGCTTGATCACGACCTGATCTTCACGGGGTCTCATCACGCGTAGGATCCGCTCCATATCGAAATGCCCGTAGCTCACCCCTGTAAAATAGGCGTCACGCTGCAGATAATCCATGCGATCGGCATCAATCTGGCTTGAAATGAGGCTGACGACCAGCTTATTGCTGTACGTCTTCGCGATCACTTCTGCTACATGCTTCGGAAAATCCGGAGCTACTTTACCGAGAACCGCATTCACCTCGGTATCCCCTAAGATGATGGCTTGGGTAAAATGCTCATGATCGAGGTGAAACACCTTTTCAAAGGAATGGGAAAACGGCCCGTGCCCAAGATCATGCAGTAACGCAGCGCACAATGACAGCAGGCGCTCATCCTGATTCCACTCCGGTCTTCCGACGAAGACATCATCCACGATGCGGCGGATGATCTCATACACGCCAAGGGAATGGTTGAACCGGCTGTGTTCCGCTCCGTGAAAGGTCAAGTAGGTGGTTCCGAGCTGTCTGATTCTGCGGAGTCGCTGGAACTCTTTTGTCCCAATCAAATCCCAGATCACGCGATCCCTTACATGAACATAGCGATGAACAGGGTCTTTAAATACTTTTTCTTCATGTAATTTCTGCTTGGCATACTCCATCTTCTACCCTCTTCCTAAACTAGCATATTTCTATTATAGCGACTTGCTCCATCGCATTCATCTCGAATTTTGTCGAAAAAAATAGGTATTTGTCCTTTGATTGTTCCACCGCAAGCGTTCCAAATCCTTCAAAAAAATTTGGACTCTTGACAAAAAATCTCTCCTATTATTTCTCTACCCCTTATGTAGTTTCCTTTTCCAAAGAGGCGCAAACCTTTATTTATTTTTATCAGAAGAAAAGAAAAAACTCCCTCATTGGAAGTTTCCCTTTATTTCTTTATTTTCTTGATCACTTTTTCCATCAATTCTTCTTCAGTCAACGCCGCTACAGGACGATTATTCACGAAAGCGAATGTCTTTTTGCGTCCTGGACCACAATAGGATTGGCACGCAATGTCAATCGGTGCGTCCGGATCGATCTCCTTTAATTTTGGAATCAAGGTCTTTAGGTTAACGGCCTGACAATCATCGCAAACACGGAATTCGTTTGCCATCTGTCAACAACCCTTTCTATCTATTGAAATGGACTTTATACGTCGTAAACATCGAGTTATAGAATACAGTTTTCAGTCATGTTTTGCAAGTGAACATCGTTTCCATCTCACATGCGTTCATCACTGATACAACGAAACTAGCAGACAGAAAATAATTTTAACATATTCGTATAAAAACCTGAGAAATGGTCCATCCTTTTATCAACGAATACTTTAAGAAAACTTTGGGAGTTGAGATGAAAATGATGATGAAAACAAGACAGGATGCCTGGACGGAAGAAAATGATTTATTATTGGCCGAAACGGTTTTACGTCATGTGCGTGAAGGCAGTACACAACTGAATGCCTTCGAGGAAGTCGGGGACAAACTGAACCGCACATCCGCCGCATGTGGATTCCGCTGGAACGCCGTCGTGCGCCACCAGTACGAGAAAGCTCTTTCACTAGCAAAGAAACAACGCAAACAGCGCCACCGCATCCTCGGGAAAGACCAGGGCGGCAAAAAAAAGCTATTATACCAGCCACCGACACCTTCCTTCGAAGATTTAGACGCTATGTCTCTATCAATGTCTGAAGCGGAAGAAGAAATGGAATTTGCCGAGTATGAGAACTACGTACCGGAAACGGAGCAACTGGGGAAAGAAACCGAAGAAGCAGCACAGGACTTTAAAGTGGAAGCAAGTGAGGAACACGCTTACGTGGCGCAACAGGCACCTGCTGCCAACCACGTCGTAAAGCCTTCGGGACTAAAAGGGGAAGTCACACTTGAAAAGGTGATCGCGTACCTCCAGAACCTGGCCCAAACCAATATGAACTCCGATTATGTAAAAATTGAGAATCAGAGATTGAAGCAGGAGATTTCCGACCTCCGCAAAGAGAACGCGGAGCTTGAAAAGAAAGTCAAAGCCCTTGAAAACAACTCCGTCACGATGCAGGAAGACTACGAAACACTCATGCAAATCATGAACCGTGCAAGAAAGCTTGTCGTATTCGATGAAGACGAATCGAAAGCACCCCGTTTCAAGATGGATCGAAACGGAAATCTCGAAAAAGTAGCTGAATAATGGTATTCCCAACCAGTGCGCCTGTGGGCGTGCTGGTTTTTTGGTGGGGCGGGAATGTGGGAATATAAAAAGCCGGACCCTATTCCATATAGAAGTCCGGCTCTCTTCCTTATCCCAGCACCTTCTCATTCCGATCCACGACCCGTTGATAATACATCTCGTACACCCCATACTCTTCCCCCTGGAGGGCGCTGCTGTAAAATTCGCCGCTGAATCCTTTCAACGACTGCAGGAAGCGGAGCATCACGTCCTGAATCGATAATTCGACTCCTAAGAGCTCAGATAAAGAAGCCATCACCTCAGGGGCAATCGTCGGGAACGTGAACTTCGACGTTCCCCCCTTCAGTCCGGTCTCATAAAAACGCTGAATCAGCCTCGCCCGCTCAGAACCGCTTCCACTGACGCAAAGATACACCTGAACGGCTACCCCGTTCCGGATCCTCCGCTGGGAGATCCCTGCGAACTTCTGATCGTTGATGCTGAGATCATAACTGCCGGGACAGTAAGACTGTGTGATCTCCTTCGCTTCGATCTCCACATCAAATTCCTTGAACATATCCTTTACCAAAAGCCACATAGCGTCGTAGCCACGGTTAATGTCGATGCCTTTTTCAGAATCCGGGAAAACCAATGAGAGATTCAATACCCCTTCATCCAACACGACCGCAAGGCCCCCGGAATTTCGTACAATATATCGGTAGCCTTCCTCTTCCAGCACCTTTAAAGCATCCGAAAGAAACGGCAGCTTTGTATCTTGAATACCTAATACAACCGTTTGATGATGGACCCATGAGCGTGCCGTCGGATCAGACTGACCTGCTCCGATCACCGTGCACAATGTATCGTCCATGGCAAACGACTGCAGGGCCCCGAACATCGGTCCCAAACTTGATTGATCAATCACTCTCCATCGCTCTTGACGAAGCAGTGCATATGCTTTTTCCTTATCCATAACGCTTCTCCTTCACTTACAACATGCGAGCTCATTATATCACATAATGGTGGGGTTTCTGAAAAAGGGGTTGGACAATCTTTATCGGATTGTCTGTTAAAACTTGAGGCTCGTTTGACAGGTGAATTCCCCTCATTTTTTGCCTGTCAAAAAAATGGCGTTATTTAACAGGCAACCACCGCAAAAAAAAAAACCGAACCCCCTAAAGGATCCGGTTTCCCGATACATCGATTCCCTTACAGCGCCTGAGCTGCCGTAATCAATGCAAGCTTATACACATCTTCTTCGTTACAGCCACGTGAAAGGTCGTTCACAGGGGCATTCAGTCCTTGAAGGATCGGGCCTACTGCTTCGAAGTTTCCTAAACGTTGAGCGATTTTGTACCCGATGTTTCCTGCTTCAAGACTTGGGAATACGAATACGTTGGCATTCCCTTGGATGTCTGCACCCGGTGCTTTCTTTTCCGCTACGGATGGAACGAAGGCAGCGTCAAATTGGAATTCACCGTCGACAGTCAGTTCCGGTGCTTTTTCTTTAGCAAGAGATACGGCTTCTACCACTTTTTCCGTTTCAGGTGACTTAGCCGATCCTTTTGTCGAGAAGCTCAGCATCGCAACGCGTGGATCGATGTCGAACATGTCAGCCGTCTTCGCACTTTCGATGGCGATTTCAGCTAGATCCTGGCTGTCAGGTGTGATATTGATCGCACAGTCAGCGAATACATACTTCTCGTCTTCACGTACCATGATGAAGACACCGGATGTCTTACGGACGCCTTCTTTTGTTTTGATGATCTGCAGGGCCGGGCGAACCGTATCAGCTGTTGAGTGGGCTGCGCCGCTTACAAGTCCATGAGCCTGGCCGGTGTAAACCAGCATCGTACCGAAGTAGTTGCCGTCTAGTAAGATCTTCTTCGCATCTTCTTCAGTAGCTTTACCTTTGCGACGTTCCACAAATGCTTTCACAAGCTCGTCCATGCCAGCAAATGACGCCGGGTCGACGACGTCACAGCCGTCAAGCTTCACACCCAGCTGATCCGCTTTGGCGTTCACTTCATCCACGTTTCCGACTACGATCGGTGTCAGGATGCCGTCAGCAGACAAACGGGATGCTGCTGTCAGAATGCGTTCGTCCGTCCCCTCAGGGAAAACGATCTTTAACTCTTTGCCTTTTACTTTATCTTTTAATGTTGTAAATAAGTTGCTCAATAGAGGAACCTCCTTGATTTATACATATCCAATCTTAGAATACTCTTCTCATTGAGGAATTCAAGGAAAAGGAGTAATGATACCGGTTTCAACATAAAAGTCTTTGTTTTCTAATAATTTTTACCCAATCCGGGAATAGCCTAAGCCTGTATGACAATCTACGAGGATAGTGTGTTCCAGAAATCCACCGTCTATCCGCTATTTGTGCCATTTTAGCGACATTGGGTTTTGTATTCTTACTCTAAGGTGAAACTATGATATAGTAAAGTTGGAAAAAGTACTTTAAGGAGTGATTACGTTGGCAGAACCGGCACAAACATTAGATGGTTGGTATTCCCTGCATGATTTTCGCGCAATGGACTGGACTTCATGGAAGATGCTTCCGGGTGAAGAGAGAGCCTCGGCGATTTCAGAATTCCACCGTTTCTTAGATCGATTGAACAGCACTCAGGATGCAAAAGAAGGAAGCCACGCCCTTTACACGATTGTTGGGCAGAAAGCAGACTTCATGCTGATGATCCTTCGTCCGACAATGGAAGAATTAAATGAGCTGGAAAATGAATTCAACAAGCTGAAAATCGCTGAGTTCACCATCCCGACATTCTCATATGTTTCTGTAGTGGAACTTGGTAACTACATGCCTTCAGAAGGCGACCCTTACGAGAATCCGTACGTACAGGAACGCATTTACCCGATCCTTCCGAAAGCGAAGCATGTCTGCTTCTATCCGATGGACAAGCGTCGCCAGGGGAATGATAACTGGTACATGCTGCCGATGGAAGAGCGTCGTGACATGATGAGAAGTCATGGAATGATCGGCCGCCAATACGCAGGCAAAGTGAAACAGATCATTACGGGTTCTGTTGGTTTCGATGATTACGAATGGGGTGTCACTCTGTTCGCCGATGATGTGCTTCAGTTCAAAAAGCTTGTATACGAAATGCGTTTTGATGAAGTAAGCGCCCGCTTCGGTGAATTCGGTGCCTTCTACGTAGGAAACCTATTAAAAGAAGAAGCCATCTCAAAATTCCTTCACGTGAACTAAATACATCACAAACGACAAGTCTCTGTGGCTTGTCGTTTTTTTTTTTTTTATAAGCATGGTGTTGGTTGATTTCCACTCCAGGTGCTCGCTTTCCGCGGGGCTGGCGGT